>JASFYT010000026.1:0-76515 GCA_045047085.1 Rhizobiaceae bacterium
GTCGAGATGTAGAGACTGCGATTCCAACGAGAAATTTGGACACAATTATTGCAGAATGTGTGGCCAAAATTTTAAAAAAGGAATCGTCAAAAACGTTCGTATTGCTGTCGTGTATAACACTCGAGAAAAGTTCTGCGGCTACTGCGGCAAGCATCGAGAAGTATGTAGTTGCTAAATCAGGACCATAGCTGACAAGTTCAGATACTGTAGAGAAGAAAGTCGAGCCTTTAGTAGAAGATACTATGTTTATTCATATAGCCTTAGGTCAGTAAATGGGAAAAGAAATCCAAAGATTGCGCGCTCGAAAAGAGGTGCATGAACGCTTAGACGCCATCAACAATAAGCGCGATAGGTGTTTGGTGATCCACTATTCATGCGAGTCATTCTACGACATTAAGGATGGAAGGACGCCCCGTGTCACCTCAATCGCGGTCCGCCAATTTTCCAGCGGCCAAACCTCGTCATTCTCTATCCATAAATCAGCAGAATTGATGGGGGTAGCGCAGGCGGATATTGATACGAAGTACGATGAACTCGAAAAGGATATGCTCTCACAATTCTTCGCGTTCCTCAAAACGAAGCCTGACTACACGTTCGTTCACTGGAACATGCGAGATATTAACTATGGCTTTCAGGCTATCGAGCATCGTTTCATGGTGTTGAAAGGCGAGCCTACTGCTATTTCTGACGACAAAAAGTTGGATCTTGCCCGTGAACTAGTCGCACTGTTTGGCATTAAGTATGCACCACATGGAAATTCGGGGCGACTCCACAGTTTGATGGATATGAACCATATCACCGCTAGAGACACTCTGAATGGCGCGGGAGAAGCTAAAGCATTTGAGAAGAAGGAATATGTGAAGTTGCACCAGTCTACCCTCCGGAAGGTGGATGTGATTGCCAACCTGTTGGATCGTACTCTTGATGGAACCTTAAAAACTAATGCCTCGTGGACGGAAATACATGGCATCCATCCAGCGGCATTGCTCGAGCTTATAACCGAGCACTGGATCTATAGCCTTCTCAGCGTCGCCGGCATGATTCTTGGTTTGGTCGCGTTTTTCTGAGACGCAGTCTGGCTATGCTTCAAAGTTAGTTTGAAACGAGTATGAAAATCCACCAATATGTAATATAAAGATAGTTCGTATAAACAACCCACAATCACTAACTAGTCGAAATAGTAAAAATTTGAGGTTAGCTTGGGAAAAGGCCGCGACAGGAACAAGCCATGTCCGTGTGGATCTGGGAAAAAATATAAACACTGTCATCTAAATCGCAAAGATGCCGAACCCATCAAACTTTGGGAGGCGGGGGCGGAGTTGCGAAAATCGTTCGGTAAAAAACTCTGCTCATCACCGAAGGCATGGCACGCTGATTGCAGCGGTCAAATTGTCAAAGCGCATACCGTTTCAAAGTCATCAAGTTTAAAGAAGATTAGCAAAGATGGTCATGTATACGCGTTCATTCCCAGTATGGAGAATCTCGAACGTAACAATGGAAAGTTGGAACCTGTACTCACTGGTATAAATAGGGCTTCAACTTTCACCGGCTTTTGTTCTGCACATGATGACAAGCTTTTTGCTCCAATTGAAAAGGAAGATTTTGCAATTGAAATCGAGAAATGTTTTTTGCTTGGATACCGTGCAATTTCGCGCGAATTATTCACAAAAAGTGCGTCAGCAAATATGCGGGAGTTCCGTGGTTTATTAGGCCGAGGTAGGAGTAAAAAAATTCAGAAAGCAGTTCAAAATTTCAACTCTGCTTTCAGCGATGCAACGGACATAGGCGTAAGGGACATTCGTGACATCAAAGAACAGCATGATAAAGCGTTGATAAGTGGCAACTTTGATGATGTCCGAGCATATGTAATTGAATTTGAAAACGCCCCACCGGTGATGTGCTCTGCTGCATGGATGCCCACCTATGATTATGATGGCAATAAGCTTCAAGACCTCACAAATTTGAAGAACAAAGCCCATTGTTTGACATGTTCTTCATTTCATTCTGGCAGTAAAGGCTATGTTGTTTTCCAATGGATGGCTTCCGGTGACGAACCTTGTAAGCAGTTTATTAGCTCATTGCATGCTTTAGATGACAATGATCTGACATCCGGTCTAATTCGCCTGATGTTTAACCAATTTGAAAATCTCTTGATTGCTCCTGATTGGTGGGATGGACAATCAGAAGAAAACAGAAAAAAGCTTATTAACAGAATGGCAGAAACTGCAAATCCATTTCGGCCAATTAAACCTGATGATCTAGCCGTGAAAGATATTGAATTTGAAGATTGGATACCTGTGGGCAAAACAAACCTTGGCTTTGAGTTATAAGGAGTCGCGAGTGTGTTTGCTATGGGAGGGAACCGAATAAAAACGGAAGCCAGCATCCTTCTTAACATAGGCCCTCCTTGTTTTGGATGATGCCCCACTCCAATTCTAATTTTATCAGTTTCTGATTGATTCAGTCAATATCGAGTTCCCACTTAAAATCACTCGAATTCTTCGTTTTAATTTTGATCTAATTGTTAGAACTATTTGATTTTAATGGATATTTACCTACTTCGAGAACCCAAAATATGAAACAAGGAACCGAGTGCCAAGTTAGTTTTGGATTTCTTCCTGTGCTAAGCACCAGTTTGCCTGTACTGCACCAACAACCTTCAAATCCTGAAAGCCTTTTCCAGCAACATGTTCAAGCCTGCTTCGAAGATGTTTCAAAGCCCATTTGAAACTAGTTTGAAAATCCACCGCGTTTTGCCGCCAACACAACTATTATGCAAAAAGTCAAAATTTGTGTGTCAAAATCTGATCTGGCCTTTTTCCCACGCAACCTGCCTCAAACCCTTGTGTTCCTTGTAGTTTTCACCACTTCCCGGATAATCCCACCAGTTCCCGGTTACTCTAACTTTCTATGTCAGACTACACCGACGGGGCGGGTTGACCACCCGGCGCGCGTTTGAAGCGCTTGGATGCGTGTAGCCGGTCTCGCAAAACTGATTTTTTGACAGGTAAAGTTAGAACGCCAGATTTTCTATGGTGGCTCATTGTTAGCCGTTAAATTGCTTTGCACGATAATATTCCGGTTCTCCGGTGAGTTCCTCTGCCATCTCATCAATTGCTGCTCGAACCTTTGCAATAGCGTTGTAGTCATCCTTGAAGGGCGCAAGACCATCTTGAAAGCCGTGGAGGCGCAAACGAAACGTATTGGCTTCATCGAGAAGTCGTCGGAGATTAGGTTCTGTGAGTTTGTCTTTTCTCTTGGCCATGGGCACTCCTTGTGTTGGATGATGCCCCATGCCGTAAATCAGAATGTAATTTAGTGGTTGGTGTGGGTCAAATACATAAATGATCGCAACCAACCAAAAACATTGGTAGCGCATCAGTTTGAAATATCAAATACTCTAACTGGTTGACTTTCAAGGCGTTTGTGCCATCTTGACACATATATACATATTTGCAGTAAAACACTCGTTCCTCTACTCTAGGCGGAGAATTTGTAAGGTTTACTCAACACGGAGACACAAATGTTTAGAACTTTCTTATTTGGTGCAGTATTCTTTTTTCTGAGCTATTCTGCTCAAGCAGTCTCAATTTTTGACAATGGCGGCCCTGACGGTAGTCGTGGCTATTGGAGTGATCTTAGCCAAGGACAGGAGATGGCTGACGATTTCACTCTACTTGCAGGCTCCAATACAATTGGTGGAGTGTCATGGAGTGGCTCATACTTCAGTAACAATGTTCCTGTTGCAGTTGATGATTTTACGGTTCGAATATTCTCATCACTCGCCTCTACGACCCCGCTGCACTCTTTTAATGTTGGAAACGCTGTAGGTAGATCTGATAGTGGTATTGATGATTCTACGTTTGGGTTGGACATATACAACTATTCCGCCATGTTACCGTCACTAACTTTAACTGCAGGGACACAATATTGGCTGTCGGTGGTAAATGATACAGCAGGCAGTGCCACTGATTGGCTTTGGGAAAACTCTGCTACTTCCGGTGGTAACGCATACAGAACCGCCGCGGCAGGTACATGGTCGACGGGTACCTCTGAGTTGGCATTCAACTTAAGTGGCGCAAGCAGTACTGTTGTTCCTCTCCCTGCAGCATTCCCGCTTTTTGCGAGCGGCCTCGGGTTGTTGGGTTTGATGAGCTGGCGCAGAAAGCGTAAAGCAGCTTAATTGGCTTTCAATTTAGGAATTACTAGGCAGCCCTTCGGGGCTGTTTTTGTTTGCGGAACCAAGAGTTGTGGCTCGACCTCGCCAATCGTGATATCTGGAGATATGAAAAACGCACTCCCTTTTATCGCATCAGCAATAATTGTCGTTGTTACGTTTACCGGAATGGATGGGGTCGCAAGCATCGAATAAGCAGTAACAATGCGAGGTTACTTATCGGAACGTTTTACTTGCCGAAGAGTACACTTGTGGTCAGTACAAAAACCCCCGTTGCATCAGAGTCTGCTTACACAGCAATCATTGCCCACGCAGTGGAGCTGTTGGAAAACCCTACATTAGTTTTGAACGCAGGATATGCCGTTACAGATGTTCCTGTCCCACAAGGGCTTATAGGGAACAACATTCGCCTTACAAAATGGTTGTTGAATGCCATTTTGGGCCACAATAAGTGCAATGAACCATGAATTCTGTCCCCTTAAATGACCATCAAAACACCCTCGAAGGTCAATTGAAACAATATTTGGAGGCGTGTGGGTAGGTATTGCCCCGCATCTGTGCTGGGTGGCTCCGAGTCATCGCCTGCTTCACACGCTTATTTCAATGTTTGGTGTAGGGCAGTGCCTTCCCTTCAAGATTGTCGATTTGGGACTTATCGAGCGCGTAGACGTATTTGTGCTTGATCATGCTATTGACGCGCTTAAAATCCAGTCCTGATTGCTTGATATATTCCGCTACTCCAACACCCACGCGCATGGCTCGTTCACCTATGGTTTTTGGGTGGAATTTTTCGTCTCCAAGCATATAACAATAAGAACTTGCTTCACCGATATATGACCAATTTGCCGCCTGATAAACTGTGCCAATATGGCCTTGGCCAGTATCCGCGTATGTCTTAGCGGTTGTGATGGGTGTTTTCTGGCATCAACGGAGTGAGCAGGTTCACAGCCTCACAGAAAAGATTTGAAACAGGCCAAAAGCTCTGGCCAAAAGCTCTGGCCAAAAGCTCCGGCCAAAAGCTCCGGCCAAAAGCTCCGGCCAAAAGCTCCGATTGGAGGGCCAAACGGTCCAGTGGAATAAACACACCCCTTCAAAGCCTTGTCCACAAGCTGACGGATGGCTTCAGGACGGGAAGAACATATTTTTAATTAAAAAATAAGCAGGCCAAGCCGCCATCAGAATAATAACCACAGCAACGCCGAGCCATTCACCTTGGTTGAAGGTCGGATTTTTTTGTAGGGGTTCAGGGTCTTTGGTCATTGATTGACTATGTTCCTTTCAACAGTGAAAAGCAATTAGGCATTCAAGGCCTTTTCTACAAGGCGAGGGATAGCTTCAGGTTGGTAACGCTCACTAAAACAAACAAGTCTCGAAAGCGTTCTAACCCGCTTTCGAGACTCTAACCAAAACAGCCCAACTAGTTCAAGAGGCCATAGTGGCTGAAAAAATCACTACCACATCTACAATAGAAGACAAGGCTCTAAGCCTTTAATGCTTTCTCGACAAGGTGACGGATATGGATGCATGCTTTACGACCTTCACTACGAAGCGGCTCTGGGGGGGCACAAAATAATTATGTTGCCAAAACAAATTACAAACGAGCCTGTAAAGTCCGCATAACCGATATTAGACGTCCTGCTATTCCTAATATGTGGCACGGCCACCGGAGAGGTCGAACACTGCTCCTGTTGTGAATGAGTTTTCCGGCGAGACCGTCCATGCGATCATATTGGCCGCTTCTTCGACTTCCAGGAATCTTCCGCGTGGAATTTTGGATAGCATATAGTCAATATGCTCTTGGCTCATCTGATCGAAAATGCGGGTGCGGGCAGCGGCGGGCGTGGCGCAATTTACTGCTATGTCCATTCCAGCCAGTTCCTTGCCCAGCGATTTGGTCATACCGATGACGGCCGCTTTGGAGGCAGAATAGGCCGACGCATTAGGGTTGCCTTCTTTACCCGCAATAGAAGCAATATTTAGGATGCGGCCATAGCCGTTGGCCTTCATTCCCTCAACGCATACACGATTGACATAAAATGTTCCGTGCAAGTTGATATCAATTACCTTGTGCCATGCGGCGATATCATATGTATCAAGCGGATCGTTTGGGCCGGCAATGCCTGCGCTATTTACCAAAATGCTGGGCACACCCACTTCTTTGCAGGTTTTTGCGTAGGCGGCTTCGACTGAGGCGAGCGATGAGATATCGCATTCCACAGCAAGGCCTTCCAGCTTTTCCATTGCGGCGGCATTATTCGGGTCAAAATCCCAACTCACAACTTTTGCACCTCGCTCTGCAAGGACTTTCGCGACTGCGTAACCGATCCCTTGAGCGGCTCCTGTGATGACTGCAATTTGATTTTTCATATTCATGTGTCCCCAATTATGCGTTGTTCACTTCACAAGGTATGCGGTTTTTTGTCTAATTCCAATTGGATATCTGACTTACTACCCAACTCGATGCGCTCAAATAAGGGTACGCTTTCACCAGTCGAAATGGAACCAGATACAGAAATGATCTGTTATCGATTTGGTTGTGGGAGATTTGCCCTTTGAGACGTAAGTAGTGATGGGGGCTAAAGAGATGGCAGCAACTGAGGCTTGAATGCGTTCGAATGCCACATTGTGATTCATTGGCAAGACGCATAGGTAATGGGTCAGGATTTACTAATAAATGAGCTCGAATCCTAACTTATAGAATGGTATCTTGAAGGTCAGATGAATAGGTCAACAATCACTTGGAGACTGGTTATTCGCACTGTTTGTGCGATGTCTCTTGTGCTGCTGTCTTTTGCCCATCGGCCTGTGGTCACAGCTTCACAAAACAATATGTCGTCGGTTGAACTGGCTGCCTACGCGCTGCCGGATGAAACTGCATTGTCGTTTTGTCTTTTTGGCGACCTTGATGGAGAAACTGGTGTTGAGCGGCCTTGTGAATTTTGCCGTGTCGCTGGTTCGATTTTGTTGCCGAGACCATCGGAAGATATGGAGCCTGATGGCTTGCCGGTTTCGGTGGTGTTTGTTGTTTCAGTCAATATGCATAGGGCCTGTGTCGGGTTTCCACCTGCTGCACCGCCGCGTGGTCCTCCGATAGTTCGTATCTAACGAATGCCCAATCGGACGAGATTGTCCTAAATCAAAGTATAGTTTTTTGAACAACACTAAACATCTTGATGATGTTGGATGCTTGTTTTTCGAAGGAAAGATTATGAAATTTATTCAAATTGCCAGCCTGGCTATTGTTCTCGCTTTAACTTTTGTTAGCAGTGTGTTTTCCCAAGAGACCAGAATTGGTGACCTGATAATTCAGCACACCACCATTCGGGCAACACCGCCCAAAGCTCCTGTATCCGGTGGTTATATGACCATCAAAAACACGGGATCCACGTCCGATTGGTTGATCGGTGGTTCTGTCTCTTTTGCTAAAAAAGTCGAAGTACACGAGATGAAAATGGATGGTGAGATTATGAAAATGCGTCAACTTGTCGGCGGGTTGGAAATTCCGGCTGGCGGTGAGGTTACGCTTAAACCCGGCGGTCTGCACATCATGTTCATGAAGCTTAGTGAGCGGATGAGCGTGGGTGAAAAACGCATGGTGAAGCTGATGTTTAAAAATGCCGGTGAAGTCGAAATTGAGTTCGAAGTCAAGAAACCCATGGCTCATTAAGTTTACTGCTTTTAGAAGCGTTTACTAAAATAACTGAACTCTGACAAAGCCGACGACATTGGTCGTCGGCTTTGTTTTGCAGTGTTGCACAATGATAGTATAAGGTGAGACTCACGTTCTTGAGGGGAGGAGTAGAGATGAATAATAAACTGAGTCGCAGGGCCCTGGGTGTTGCTGTTGGGCTGACAGTGATTTTAGGCGGATGGGCAGCGCAGGCTGCCGACATATCCGGTAACTACCGGGTAAATGGGCGTAACCCAAATGGATCTGCCTATAACGGATCTGTCCAGATCGTTGACAATAATGGTGCCATAGCTATGAGCTGGCAGGTTGGTACATCATATTCTGGTGTTGGTAGAATTGAAGGTCGCGTTTTAACCGTGGAATGGGGATCAACTGATCCCGTTATCTATGTGATTAATCGCGATGGAACCCTTTATGGAACCTGGGCCAAGGGAAAGGCTCTGGAGTTGCTTACGCCGAGATAGGTGTCTATTTTCAAATTTCGTCCAGTGATATGCCACTGTCGATATTGATACGTCCGGCATTTGCTGCTGCACATTTATTTTCTATTCCTACCATTAGCGAAAAACTTGGCGGTACCAATGACAAAAAGGATGCAACCACATGTCTAAAGACTGGATAGAACGATTTATGGGGTTATCCCAACTTGAGGCTCCGATAAAAGCCTTGCTCGTCCAGCGCAGCAACGTCATTTCCGTTCCCAAAGATACGATCATATTTGGTCCCGGCAAAGCTCCGGAAAACCTTTTGCTGTTGCTTGATGGGACGGTGCGGGTGCAACAACTTTCTGAAAGTGGGCGTGAGATCGTTCTTTACCGGGTTCATGCGGGGGAAAGCTGCGTGCTGACGACTGCCTGCCTGTTGGCCTACGAGGATTATTCGGCGGAAGGGATTGCTGAAACCGATGTGGAGGCCGTTGCTATTCCGCGTCAGGTTTTTGATGACTTGATATCGCAGTCGCAGACTTTTCGGCGCTTTGTGTTCTCGGCATATTCCAAGCGTATTACCGACCTGTTTTTTGTTATTGAAGAGATTGCGTTTCAGCGCATGGATATCCGGCTGGCCCAGAAACTCTTGGAACTGGGCGCTAAAACTGGTATGGTAAAATCCACTCACCAGCAGATGGCAGCGGAACTTGGCACAGCACGCGAAGTTGTTTCGCGGCAACTACAAGAATTTCAGCGACGTGGATGGGTTGAGCAATCTCGCGGTACAATCGAGTTATTGGATAGATCGAAAATTAATATGCTGGCGGAAGCAAATAGCTAATCCATTGAAATAGTTATAAAACCCTTTGGTTTTCCCCAGTTTTTCCCTGGGTTTTGAGGGTGTATTGCGAAAAAACCCCTGTTTGGTGATAATGTCACTGAACATTTCGTTCTCAAATTCTATGTTTGCACGACGAACTTTTAACTAGGAGTTGAAACAATGGCTAATGTTGGAACAATTGATCGGGTATTCAGACTGGTTGTAGGTGGTGCACTGATTGCTGCACCATTTGCTGCTGATATGCCGATTTTTGAAAATGATATGTATAAATATGGCGCGATCGCGGTTGGTGTTGTTCTTGTTGCTACTGCTGCCATAAAGTTCTGCCCGATTTACCGAATTTTTGGTCTTCGTACTTGTAAGGTTTGATATTATGGAAACAGTGTTTACGCCCGTACAATCGCTTGGCGGAGGGGCATTGATAGGGCTTTCGTCCGTGCTTCTCATGTGGGTATTTGGTCGTGTCATGGGGGCAACCGGTATTCTGGTGGGGTTTTTCTCACCCGCATCTTTTTCTGACTGGCATTGGCGTGCGAGTGTTCTTGCGGGGATGATTACAGCTCCGCTCGTTATTCTTGCTATGACTGGTAAATTTCCAACTGTGGATGTTCCTGTTTCCACGCCGATGCTTTTGGTTGGTGGTTTTATTGTAGGGATTGGTGTGACCTTTGGTGCTGGTTGCACGTCCGGGCATGGGGTCTGCGGCATGGCGCGGCTTTCTCCTCGCTCGATTGTTGCGACAATCACCTTTATGGCAACGACGGCGCTGAGCGTTTATGTCGTGCGCCACGTGATTGGAGCTTAGATCATGCGTACATTAATCGCCTACGCAATCGGCCTGCTTTTTGGCATCGGCATATCTATTTCAGGTATGGCAAACCCTGCCAAAGTATTAAATTTTTTCGATGTGACAGGTATATGGGATCCTAGTCTGGCATTTGTGATGGGGGGAGCATTGATCGTCACGTTTTTTGGTTATCGTTTGGTGTTACCAAGGCCTGCGCCGATTTTGGAAAAAAGTTATCAGGTGCCAACCAACCGGCAGCTTGATGTTAAATTGATCGGCGGTTCTGCGGTTTTCGGCATTGGCTGGGGAATTGCGGGCTTTTGTCCGGGCGGAGCGCTGCCAGCACTTGGAACAGGGCGCACTGAGGTTATCCTCTTTACGGTAGCCATGGTTGCAGGTGTATTTGTTGCCCGTGGATTAATAAAATTTGGCCAAAAAAATACGCAGTCGCCTGGCGCCAAACGCGCCTAACCAAAGAACCATAGGAGAAAACTAGAATGTCTGTTTATCCAATCAATATGGACGTAAAACCACAGATTGAAGCGTTCTTTGATCCGGCGACAAATACGATTAGTTATGTTGTCAGTGATCCGGAAACCAAATCATGTGCTGTGATCGATTCCGTTATGGATATCGATTATGCCGCTGGTCGTATTACCTATGATCATGCGGACGAGATCATTGCTTACATAGAGAAGAATGGTCTGACGCTTGAGTGGCTGATGGAGACCCATGTTCATGCGGATCATCTTTCTGCTGCCCCCTATATTCAAGAGAAGGTGGGCGGCAAAATTGGCATTGGTAAAAACATCACAATCGTTCAAGACACGTTTGGAAAGGTTTTCAACGAAGGAACAGAATTCCAACGAGATGGTAGTCAATTCGATAAATTATTTGTCGAAGGTGATACTTATAAAATTGGAACGATGGATGCTTTTACCATGCATACACCCGGTCATACTCCGGCTTGTATGGTGCATGTGATCGGCAATACGGCCTTTACCGGCGATACGTTGTTTATGCCGGATGGCGGGTCTGCGCGTGCAGATTTTCCGGGCGGGGATGCTGGCGAACTTTACGATTCCATCCAAAAAGTTCTTGCTCTGCCTGACGATATGCGCCTGTTCATGTGCCATGATTACGGCCCCAATGGTCGCGATATTAAATGGGAAACTTCGGTTGGTGACGAAAAAGCACACAACATCCATGTGGGAGGTGGCAAGAGCCGAGAGGAATTTGTCAAATTCAGAACTGAGCGCGATGCGACATTAGCTTTACCAAACCTGATCATTCCGTCCTTGCAGATCAATATGCGTGCCGGTGAAGTGCCCAGCGATGCAGATGGCAATCAGGTGCTTAAAGTACCGATTAATTGCCTGTAACCGGCTGGAAACGATAGGGAAAGTCATGGAAATCAAAACAATTTCGGCAACGCTTTCAGTTAGCCAGCAGATCACTGTGGATGAAATTCAGACCCTTGCGGACCAAGGGTTTCGTTCGATTATCTGTAATCGCCCTGATGGCGAGGGTGCTGATCAACAGACCTTTGAAGAGATCGAAAAAATTGCCATTAAAGCCGGTCTTGAAGCGCGCTATATTCCGATTGTTGCCGGAAAGGTGAGCGATGAAGATGTAATTGAATTTGATGCCGCGATGCAAGAACTTCCCAAGCCGACGCTGGCCTATTGCCGGACTGGTATGCGGTCCGCGACGCTTTGGTCTCTCAGTCAATCCGAGAAGTTGACAATTGCCGATATTCTGGCGGCCACCAAAAGTGCTGGCTACGATATGGCGGGGGTTGTTCGCCGGATCGTTAATGGTGGTAAAACGCCAACCGATCACGGGGATGCGTCTTATGATGTGGTGATTGTTGGGGCGGGGGCTGCTGGGATTTCCGTTGCCGCAAGCCTGCAGTCGCGTAAGAACGATCTTGAAATTGCAATCATTGATCCGGCTGATATTCACTATTACCAACCCGGCTGGACCATGGTTGGTGGTGGTATTTTTGATGCCCATGATACCGCGAAGACGATGGGGTCTTTGATCCCGCGTGGTATCCACTGGGTGAAGGCGGGGGTTGCAGCGTTTGAACCGAAAGATAATGCCGTCATTCTCGATGGTTGCCGGGTCGTGAAATATAAGCGACTGATTGTTTGCCCTGGTTTGAAACTGGATTGGCACAAGGTTGAGGGTCTGGTTGATACGTTGGGCAAGAACGGCGTTACCTCAAATTATCGCTATGATCTGGCGCCCTATACTTGGGATTTGGTCAAAAATATGAAAAAAGGGCGAGCGCTTTTTACCCAGCCACCAATGCCGATCAAATGCGCCGGTGCACCGCAAAAAGCTCTTTATCTTTCCGGCGACCACTGGTTTCGGCAAGGTGTATTAAACGATATCGATATTCAGTTTCATAATGCTGGTGGTGTACTTTTCGGTGTGAAGGATTATGTGCCTGCTCTGGAAAAATACATTGATAAATATCGTGCTTCAGTGAATTACTTCAATAATCTCGTTGCTGTTGACGGACCGGCGAAGAAGGCGTGGTTTGATGTGGCAAAACCGGATACGCCGATTGAGCGCATCGAAGTTGAGTTCGACATTATGCATGTGTGTCCGCCGCAAACGGCGCCCGATTTTATTCGCGTATCGCCGCTGGCAGATGCATCTGGTTGGGTGGACGTTGATCAGGCAACCCTTCGCCACACAGAATTTGATAATATCTGGTCACTTGGAGATGTGATGAATGCACCCAACGCTAAAACAGCGGCGGCGGCTCGTATTCAAGCGCCAATTGTTGCTGAAAACCTTATCTCGGATATCAACGGGCGTTCGCCGCAGGCTCAGTATAATGGTTATGGATCATGTCCGCTGACCGTGGAGCGAGGCAAAGTTGTTTTGGCTGAATTTGGTTATGGCGGAACGATGTTGCCAAGTTTTCCCAAATGGATGATTGATGGCACCAAACCAACCCGCGCCGCATGGTTGCTGAAAGAAAAGCTTCTTCCCTTGGTCTATTGGAAGGCGATGCTGCGCGGCAAGGAATGGATGGCAAAGCCCGAAAAAGTCAGTGCTGGTTAAATGAACAGCGACGCAGGTATTATATTAGTGGGCAAGCCTGTGTCAGTGGCCTGCGGGATTTAGATCTCGCAGGCATTAAATTAATTGGAAGTCACTTATGAAATTTCAATCTTTTAGGCGCTATTTCCCGATTTTGGATTGGGGGCGTGGGTATAATCGTGAAACGTTCTCGAACGACATGGTTGCTGCCGTAATTGTGACGATCATGTTGATCCCGCAATCGTTGGCATATGCACTGTTGGCTGGATTGCCACCGGAAATGGGGCTTTACGCGTCGATTGCACCAATTATTCTCTATGCTATTTTTGGCACCAGTCGGGCGTTAGCTGTTGGTCCAGTGGCTGTTGTCTCGTTGATGACGGCAGCGGCTATCGGCGATGTGGCGCAGATGGGGACTGCGGGGTATGCCATCGCAGCACTCACTCTTGCGGGGTTATCGGGCGGTATTTTGTTGTTGATGGGAGTGTTTCGGCTTGGTTTTTTAGCAAATTTTCTATCGCACCCAGTGATTGCCGGGTTCATTACTGCAGCTGGTGTTTTAATCGCTGCCAGCCAATTGAAGCACATATTGGGCGTGGACGCTCGTGGTCATACGCTGTTTGAGGTGCTTGGTTCAATCATTGAACATTTGCCAGAGACCAATTGGATAACATTTCTGATCGGTGTTACGGCTACCGCTTTCCTGTTTTGGGTGCGTAAGGGATTGAAACCCTCATTGCTTAAGATGGGACTTAGTACACCCATGGCGGAATTTGGTGCCAAGGCCGGGCCAGTGGCTGCGGTGGTTGTTACAACACTAGTAGTTTGGCTATTTCAGTTAGAAGGCGAGGGAGTTCGCGTGGTGGGCGATGTGCCACGGTCTTTACCGCCACTGACCATGCCATCATTTTCTATGGATTTAATCGATGCTTTGATTGTTCCAGCGCTGTTGATATCGATTATCGGATTTGTTGAATCTATCTCGGTGGCGCAAACTCTTGCTGCTAAAAAACGGCAGAGAATTGATCCTGATCAGGAGTTGATTGGGCTGGGTGCATCAAATATTGCTGCCTCACTCACAGGTGGTTTTCCTGTGACAGGCGGTTTTTCGCGTTCGGTGGTGAATTTTGATGCGGGCGCTGAAACACCGGCCGCTGGGGCGTTTACGGCTGTTGGGCTGGCGATTGCTGCGGTGTCTTTGACTCCGTTGATTTACTTCCTGCCAAAAGCGACGCTTGCTGCGACCATCATTGTTGCGGTTTTATCCCTGATTGATTTCAGCATCCTCAAAAAAGCATGGAGTTATTCGAAAGCTGATTTCAGCGCTGTTGCTGCAACGATATTTTTCACTCTTGGTTTCGGAGTAGAGACCGGAGTTCTAACTGGTGTTGTTTTATCTTTGGCGTTGTTTCTCTATAAAACCTCCCGCCCGCATATTGCCGAGGTTGGCCTTGTTCCCAATACCCAGCATTTTCGCAATATCTTGCGTCACAAGGTGATCACTGATCCCAAATTATTGACTATCCGTATTGATGAAAGCCTCTATTTTGCCAATACGCGCTATCTTGAAGATTATGTCTATGACCGGGTCGTGGGAGATTGCCCGATCAGGCATGTGGTAATCATGTGTTCAGCGGTGAACGAGATTGATATGAGTGCGCTTGAATCCCTTGAGGCAATCAATCAACGGCTTGATGGTATGGGGATCAAGCTGCATTTGTCCGAGGTTAAAGGCCCAGTGATGGATCGGTTGAAGCGGACGCATTTCTTCGGAGAACTAACGGGAAAGGTGTTCCTAGCGCAATATGACGCCCATCAAGAGCTAGCCTTTGGCTCGAACGACGGCGATGGGAGCATATCTGATTACCGATAACGGTAATTTGAAAAGAAAGAGCAATGCATGGAATGCTGTTTCTTGACATGGAGGAATAATGCAGCCACGTCGATGGTCTCATTTGTTCTCACAAGGAAATTTTCATGTCCCTTCCAACGCCGCTTATCCCCCGCCAAATTACGCCAATTCTTGATCTGCCTTTGGTTGGTGGGGGCACATGGAACCTTGCAGATCAATCGCCTGACAATTTCACAATGGTTGTGATATATCGCGGGTTTCATTGCCCAATTTGTTCGCGATATTTGGGTGATCTCAACAACAAGGCTGAAGAGTTTGCCAAGCTTGGCGTTAAAATCATCGTTGCATCGAGCGATATAGAGGAACGCGCGGAAAGAGCCAAAAAAGAATGGAGGCTCGACAAGCTTGATCTTGCCTATGGCTTGGGCTTGGAAAAGGCGCGTGAGTGGGGGCTTTATATTTCCTCCAGCAATGGCAAAACCTCTGCGGGAGTTATAGAACCTGATCTATTTGTTGAACCGGGGCTGTTTCTCATTCGGCCAAATCAGGAACTCTATTTTGCGATGGTTCAAACCATGCCATTTGCGCGGCCGGCATTTAGCGATATTCTCAGTGCAGTGAAATATGTTTTGGACAAAAGCTATCCGGGACGTGGCGAAGTCATCGACTTCTAAGGACACTTGGTTGCGGTCAATGGCCTCCAATGGCCTCCAATGGCCCCCAATGGCCCCCAATGGCCTCGCGCAAGTTCCAACTGCTATCCTAAAAATTACGGATATCCTGTCGACCGTCAGGCTGACGGGATTATTGGAGCTTTGAAAGATACGGACATGTCCCATTCCAAAAACCTATCTTATAAACACCGAAAAGCGATTTTTTTTGAAGTCCTTGGTGGCATGATTTTTCTGAGCGGTATTGCTCTCTATTTTCAACCTGTCGATCAAGCACTTTTCACGTTGTTTATTCGCTTTCCCATCGTTGAAATCAATTTTGCACCGGGTGGTATCATGCTGTTTGGGGCTTTGATGTGGGCTTATGGGGAATCAACCCGTCTTGAAACAGGTATCCAGTTAACCGCAGAAAAAGAAGGCACTACGGAAGCAAATAAGAGAGATCACCGTAAGCATGCTGCGTTGAGCGTTTGCTATTTAGCTGTGCTGCTTGTGATTGGCGGGGTGATGATTCAGGACTTTCTTGGAAACGGGCTCGTTTTAAAGAACATTATGATGTTTGCATTCGTCACCATCACTGTTGGCGTAAAGTTTCTGCTGCACAGGGTACAAGATTCATAATCCACGGCTCACGCCGTGTCTTCGAATACTGATCCGCTCAAGCAGCTTCATTTGCAGAGATGATGATCTCTGTTTTGATTGTTGCAATCGGTGAACCTTCATTGCTACAAACGTAGCGAAGGAGGCCCGTATATGTCACATCACGATCACGAACATAGTCACGAGGAAGATTCGGCGCTGAGCGACACTGTTTTGCGGGTTAAGGCACTGGAATCCCTGCTGGTTGAAAAAGGTTATGTTGATCCGGAAGCGCTCGATCAACTGATTGATATTTATGAGAATAAAGTGGGCCCGCGTAATGGTGCGGCCGTAATTGCGCGCGCATGGGTTGATCCGGATTTCAAGGCAAGACTGCTGGAAGATGCCACCAATAGCATCAAAGAATTTGGCTTTGAAGGCCGGCAAGGTGAGCATATGGAGGTGAAGGAGAATACACCTCAAATCCATAATATGGTCGTTTGTACTTTATGTTCTTGCTACCCTTGGCCAGTGCTTGGCCTGCCGCCGGTCTGGTATAAAGCTGCACCATATCGTTCTCGTGCTGTATCGGAACCTCGTGCTGTGCTGGGTGAATTTGGTGTTGAACTTGAAAAAGATGTGGAAGTCAGGGTTTGGGATTCAACGGCTGAATTGCGCTACTTAATCCTTCCGATGCGCCCTGCGAATACCGAAGGTCTTAGCGAAGATGAGCTTGCGCTGCTTGTTTCTCGTGATTCAATGATTGGAACCGGCATTGCATTAACGGAAGCTCCCTCATGAATGGCGGGCAGGACTTAGGCGGCAGACACGGGCTTGGGCCGATCAACCCGGAGGCCAATGAACCGGTTTTTCACGGAGAGTGGGAAGCACGTGTTTTCGCCCTCACGGTTGCCATGGGGTTTTGTGGCGAGTGGAATATTGATGCGGCGCGTTTTGCGCGTGAGAATCGCAACCCTGCTGATTATATTAAGGCGAGTTACTATCACGTCTGGCTATATGGGCTTTTGGTGTTGTTATGTGAGCGTGAACTTCTGCTCGATGGTGAATTGGAAAGTGGTGTTGCTCAGGAAACGCGCACTGCCAAAAACCAACCCAAAGCAGAGGAGGTATTGTCAAAACTCAAATTGGGCGGTTCATGTTCCCGTGAAATATCTGATACGTCGGAGTTTTCCATTGGTGACAAGATTATTGCGAAGAATATCAATCCCAAAACCCATACCCGGTTGCCTGCGTATACGCGCGGAAAAACCGGGGTTATTACTGCAGTGAACGGTGGTTTTGTCTTTCCAGACAGCAACGCGCAATTTCAGAGCGAAGACCCTAAATATTGCTATAGCGTTCGCTTTGAAGGAGAGGAGCTATGGGGACCGGATGCGGAACCAAATTCTTGCGTCTATCTGGATATGTGGGAGCCTTATCTTGAACGCGCCTGACCTTTTGCCACAACAGCCCCATGATGAGGATGGCCCGGTCTTCAGCGAACCGTGGGAAGCTCAGGCTTTTGCCATGGCCGTTTCGCTGAACAGGCAAGGTGTATTCACATGGAGCAAGTGGACGGAAACAATTGGGGCTTTGATTGAGGCTGATAAAAAGCCGGATCAAACCGGCGAACGCTATTACCAATATTGGCTTACAGCATTGGAACAATTGGTTGCTGAGAATACGCCTATTTCGTCGGAACAATTGGCGGAACGAAAAGATGCTTGGGATAAAGCGGCCCGCGCGACGCCCCATGGGGAGGCTATCGAACTGGGCCGCGAAAATAATCCCTAATCATTATCTTTGTGAGGTTTTCCACTCGGGATGAATCCATGGCTCGTCATTGGCGGGCGGCAGGAGCACTTTTCCAAGGATATGGTCGGCGGCTTTTTCGCCAGTCATGATGGAGGGGCCATTTAGGTTGCCATTGGTTACTTGCGGAAAAATGGAACTGTCCACCACACGCAATCGTTCGACGCCGATTACTCGGGTTTGTGGGTCAACTACGACCATTTTATCGGATTTCCGTCCCATTTTGCAGGTGCCGCAGGGATGGAATGCGCTTTCGGCGTGGCCACGGATGAATGCGTCGAGTTCCTCTTCGGATTGCACATCTTTACCCGGCTGGATCTCGTGCTTTACAAATGGAGCGAAAGCATTTTGCGAGAAAATCTCTCGGGTGAGGCGAATGCAGGTGCGAAAATCTTCCCAATCTTGCGGTTTAGACATATAGTTGAACAGGATTTTTGGAGCGTCCTTGGGGTTGGCTGAGACAAGTGTAACTGCGCCTCTGCTGGCGGAACGCATTGGCCCTACATGGGCCTGAAACCCATGACCTTCGGCGGCCGCTTTGCCGTCATAGCGGATTGCCATAGGTAGGAAATGGTATTGGATGTCGGGATATTCAATGCCAGCGCGTGAGCGGACAAAAGCTGCGCTCTCGAATTGGTTGGAAGCGCCGAGGCCGGTTTTGGTGAATAACCACTGGGCGCCGATCATGGCCTTGCTGAAAATATTCCAGTGTTTGAAAAGTGTGATGGGCTGGGAGGCGGCCATTTGGATATAGAGTTCCAGATGGTCCTGCAGATTTTGGCCTACGCCGGGACGATCAGCTATGACTTCAATACCATGTTCTGCCAGATGTTTGGCGGGGCCAATACCTGAAAGCATGAGCAATTTTGGTGAATTGAACGACGATGCGGAAAGAATGACTTCACGTCTTGCGGTGATGGTCTTTTTATCAGAGCCACGACTTAATTCTACACCAGTGGCGAGGCCGTCTTTGATAATGATTTTTTCGACAAGACCTCGAACCAGCGTACAATTTTCGCGTTTTAATGCTGGACGCAAATATGCATTGGCTGCGGACCAGCGTCGACCGTTACGGACGGTTTGCTCCATCGGTCCAAAGCCTTCTTGCTTTTGACCGTTGTAATCGTCAGTTAGTTCGTAGCCTGCCTGTTTTCCAGCATCAACAAACGCCTGATAAAGCGGATTCAGGCGTGGCCCGCGCGATATGTGCATTGGACCTTTATCGCCACGCCAATCGGCATCGCCGCCATGGCCGCCGGAGGTCCAGTTTTCCATGCGTTTAAAATAGGGAAGCACGTCCGCATAGGACCAGCCATTCGCGCCCATCTCTGCCCAATTGTCGAAGTCACGGGCATGGCCACGCACATAGACCATACCGTTGATTGATGAAGATCCGCCAATCACCTTGCCGCGCGGTGCAGCCAACCTGCGTCCGCCCAGGTGTGGCTCTGGTTCCGACTTATAGCCCCAGTCATAGGTCGACATGTTCATGGGATAGGAAAGGGCTGCTGGCATCTGGATAAACGGACCCGCGTCCGTACCGCCATATTCTACAACGATCACCGATGAACCGGCTTCAGAAAGGCGGTAGGCGAGGGCACAACCAGCGGAACCTGCACCGACAATGACGAAATCAGCTTCCATTTTCGATAACCTCGCGGGAAGTGCAAGCGCTTTTCAACGGTACTAAATTCATATGGGTGCTCATGTTGTATTCTGATGCTTTTCGTGGTGATTGGCAGTTTTTTGCAGGCACATATCGAGATAATCGACGACCATTGCAACGGATTCTTTCGGATTGGTCGGTGTATCGTGGAGGGCTTGGCGGATGTAAAGGCCATCAATCATAGCGCTTAACCCGTGAGAAATTTTGGCCGCATGATCACCGACTATCGGGGCCAGTTCATGAACAAAATTTGAATGCAGACGGTGTTGGTAGACTCGTAGCAGGCGCTGAACTTCTGTTGAGTTTTGTGCTTTTACATAGAAATTCAACCAGGCGCTGATGACTTCTTCACTGAAGTTCGTAATTGAGAAACTGGCCTTGATGATAGCTTGGACCCGCTCTCTGGGTTCGTTGGCTTTGGATAACTCGCTTGCAACGTTTGCTGCAAAACCAGACATGATATGACGCATGGCCGCGAGGAATATTTGGTCCTTGCTGCCGAAATAGTGATGTGCCAATGCGCTTGATACTCCAGCGTTTCCAGCTATTTGGCTGACTGTGACATCCAGCGAACCTGCGCGTCCAATTTCCATAATTGCAGCATTTACCAGCGCTTTACGACGAATGATTTCCGTATCTGTTCTGGGCATTACCACTCCAAGGGGTTGTCAAAAGGGTTGTTTTAAATTTTAATGGCATCGACTAATCTATAAACTTTTGATTGACTGGTCAATCAACTCAATCACGGGCTGTGTTATGAAATGTCGTAATACGTTTGCACCGTGAAAAAAAAGAGGGAGAAAAAATATGAGAAAATTACTGATTGCTGCAGCCTTTGGTCTTGCTTTGCCCGGCGCTGCATCTGCTGCTGATTGTGGTGAGGTGACGCTTACCGAAATGAACTGGGCGTCCAGCGCGGTTGTAACACATGTATCCAAGTTCCTGATGGAACAGGGCTATGGTTGTAAGGTGAAACTGATTCCATCTTCAACTGTACCGGCACTGGCTTCTGTCTCTGAAACCGGCAAGCCTGATATCGTAACCGAATTGTGGATTAATGGCGCGCCTGCTTATGAAGAATTGTCGGCAGCTGGCAAAATTGAAACCCTAACGGATGTTTTGTCAGATGGCGGCGTAGAAGGCTGGTGGATTCCAACTTATCTGGTTAAGAAACACCCTGAATTGGCAACAGTCGAAGGTGTTTTGGCTAATCCGGGTTTATTGGATAACCGCTTCCATAATTGTCCTGAAGGTTGGGGTTGCCTGCGCACCAATACTGCGTTGTCGCAAGCGTTTGACCTTAAGGGCGCTGGTTTTGAAATTTTCCAGCACGGTTCCGGCGAAACAATGGCAACTTCAATTGCTTCAGCATATGAAAGCAAAAAACCTTGGTTCGGCTACTATTGGGCACCAACTTCTGTGCTTGGTAAATACGACATGACCAGCGTGGACCTTGGTCCGTATGATGAAAAAATTCATGCCTGTAATTCCAAGCCTGGTTGTGAAGAAGTCGGCAAATCATCCTATCCGATTGGCCCTGTGAAAACCATTGTGACCACAGACTTTTCAACCAAGCATCCTGAAATTGCAGCTTTGATGAAGAACGTATCTTTCACCAATGCCCAAATGGGAGCACTGCTTTCATGGCAGGAAGCAAAGAAAGCGTCTGCTGAAGAAGTTGCGGTGCATTTCCTCTCTACCAGTCAGGATGTCTGGAAGGGTTGGATCAATGAAGAGGCAGCTGGTAAGCTGTCTGCATTGTTGAAATAGTCAACACCTTAAGGGGCGCTTCGAGCGCCCCTTTTTTATTGGGACGGGGAAATCTTAGATGGCGACTTATGACGGGCTTTTTGGCGCTCTTGGGCTGAAGGAGTGGTGTGACGCTAACGCCACGACCGGGCCGATGACAATGGCGGAATTGCTGGCAAAGTCCGCCGGCAAAACTAAAGCTGAAATTGCAGAAGCCGGCACTCCATTTCTGGAAACCCCTTTTCCCTCGCTAGATGCGCTCAACAAATCCTGTTCGGCATTTCCGCGTACACGTGACATGACTGCGTGGGTTGAAAATGGTTTTTTGGGGATTAAGGACGGGCTTAAATATGTACTCGATCCATTGACCCAGCCTTTGAGCTGGGCACTGGATGGCTCGCTGATCTTTTTTGAAGCCATTCCATGGTTCGTTTTAATTCCGGCATTGATGGCCATTACCTATTACACGTCTCGCTCAGTCAGCGTGTTGTTGCTGGTAATGTTTTCATTTCTGTTCATGGCCTTCATTGATCATTATGACCGGGCCATTCAGACGCTTTCGATTATTTTTGTTTGTACGTTCATTTGTGTATTGTTGGGAGTGCCCATAGGCATTGCCATGTCAAAAAGCAACAAGATGCAGAGGATAACCATACCCGTATTAGACATGTTGCAAACCTTGCCGACATTCGTTTACTTGATTCCTCTAATTTTTCTGTTTTCTGTTACTGAATCAAAGCTTTATGGTATTGCGATCATCCTTTACGCGATTGTACCGGTGATCCGGCTGACCGATTTGGGGATTCGGCTTGTGGATCGGGATGTTATTGAGGCTGCAGATGCCTTTGGCATGACATCCAATCAAAAACTAACGGGGGTTCAAATCCCGCTGGCATTGCCCAACATCATGGCGGGGGTGAATCAGACCATTATGATGTCGCTGGCGATGGTGGTGATTGCCTCGCTGGTATCTGCACCCGGACTTGGGGTTCTGGTTCTTCGAGGTATTCGTAGCCTTGAACTTGGTGTGGGTCTTGTATCTGGGTTTTGTATTGTGCTTTTGGCGGTGCTGCTTGATCGCGCTACCAAGGCAGCACTTAGCCGCCTCAACACCACCGTCGAGCATTAGGATCACATCATGAGCAAAACGGTAAAAGTGTCCATCAAAGGCCTCTATAAAATTTTCGGCAACGATTCTCATACAATGCTTGGCCATGTCAAAGCGGGTATGGGCAAGCCGGAGTTGTTGGAAAAATATGGTCATGTATTAGGTTTGCAAAATATCGACATCGATATCAATGCCGGTGAAATCACAGTTATCATGGGGTTGTCCGGTTCGGGTAAATCCACATTGATCCGCCACCTTAATCGACTGATTGAGCCGACGGCTGGCGAGATTTTCGTCGATGGGGATAACGTGATGCAATATAGTGAAGCAGAGCTTCAGTCTCTACGTCAGAACCGCATGTCTATGGTATTTCAGAAGTTTGCGTTGTTTCCACATCGCACTGTGCTCGAAAATTCTGGCATGGCTCGGCGTGTTCGTGGTGAAGACGAGGCCAGCGCCAATAAAGAGGGGCAGAAATGGCTTGAACGGGTTGGTCTCGAAGGATATGAGGGGCATTATCCAAGACAGCTTTCCGGCGGGATGCAGCAGCGTGTAGGTATTGCCCGTGCTCTGGCTTCTGATTCTGATATCATGTTGATGGATGAGGCGTTTTCGGCGCTTGATCCGTTAATCCGAACCGATATGCAGGACCTGTTGCTTGAATTGCAGCGCGAACTTCAAAAAACCGTTGTGTTCATCACTCACGATCTGGACGAGGCACTGAAGCTTGCCGATCATCTGGTAATATTGAATGACGGTGCGATCATTCAGCAGGGTGAGCCGCAAGATATTTTGTTGCACCCGAATGATCCCTATATCATAGACTTTATCAGCGATATCAACCGCGCTCGCGTGTTGCGTGTGCGCTCGGTGATGGAAGAGACCACCAAGGCCGGTAGCAATATTGCCGGTGATGTGGATTTTGATGCCAATCTGGAATCTGTGATTGCAATGTCTGAAGGCGATACATCCAAGCACTATCGCGTAATGAAAGACGGCAAACAGATAGGCCTGTTGCATATGCAAGAACTTGTACGTGCGCTTGTTCCAACCGATGCGGCAGAAGATGGAATCCGTGCTGGCGGTACTGGCTAGGGTAAGCTACGTTCGCCTTCTAAATACCGAGGGCAATAATTGCAAACTACGGCACCTGAAGAACATAACGATTTGCGTGAGGCTTTGCGTGGCTTGTGTGCAGGGGTTCCTGCGGAATATCACCGTAAACATGGGGCGGATCAAAGCTACCCTGAATAATTCATTGACGCACTGACCAAAGCCGGGTGGCTTTCTGCGATGATCCCCGAGGAATATGGTGGTTCGGGTCTTGGGCTGACTGAAGCGTCGATTGTAATGGAAGAAATCAATCGTACCGGTGGTAATGCAGGCCATTGCCATGGTCAAATGTATAATATGAGCACGCTTTTACGTCACGGTTCAGATGCACAAAAGACGCTTTATCTGCCCAAAATTGCTTCTGGTGAATTGCGGCTGCAATCCATGGCAGTGACGGAACCTACTACAGGCACCGATACCACAAAACTCAAGACGATGGCAGTTCGTAAAGGGGATCATTATGTGATCAATGGCCAGAAAGTCTGGATCAGCCGTGTTCAGCATTCTGACTTGATGATCCTGCTTGCCCGCACCACGCCGCTTTCCGAGGCGAAGCGAAAACCCGAGGGGTTATCGGTTTTCATTGTCGATATCAAGGAAGCCATTGGCAATGGCACGGAGGTTCAGCCCATTGCCAATCTAATGCGCTTTGAAGCCTGCCGTCGATTTGATGCCCATGAAGATTGTGGCGCGCGGTCAAATATGGCGAAGCTCTTGGCAGTAGATGCCTCGTGGGCCGCGGCTAATGAATGTTTGCAGACCCAAGGGGGTTTCGGGTTTGCGCTGGATTACGATATTGAGCGAAAATTTCGGGAAACCCGATTGTATCAGGTCGCACCGATCTCGACCAATCTCATTCTATCTTATGTTGCAGAGCACGTCCTTGAATTACCTCGATCTTTTTGATGTGAATCAACGCAGGGTGCATGGTTAAGTTCTAACACTTTGAGTGTTCCATTTTTAGGAGGTATTGAATGTCACATGTTCCCCATGAACTTGCCGAGGAATTTCCTCAGCAGGTTGCAATGATTAGAGATTTGAAGTCGTCAAACGCACATTTTGCCAAGCTTACGGATAAGTATCACGAGGTAAATCGTGAAATCCACCGCATTGAAGCTGGGGTTGAACCAGCTTCTGATGTGCGTAGCGAGGATTTGCGGAAACATCGTTTTCAACTCAAGGAAGAGATCAATGTAATTTTGACGAGTGGGTGACGCAGGTAGCCAACCGTCACCGTCGTTGAGCCCAGCGTTTTCTAATCGACTAATTCTAATCGGCTAATTTCAGTTGAGGTAGTTATCATGTCCTATAAAACGATGCTTGTTTATCTAAACGACAAAAGTTCTGCTGAGCATGTGCTTGTTTCGGCAATAGCGCTGGCGCGTAAACATGGTGCCCATTTGATCGGACTTCATGTGGATTCTTTGTTTCAGGTTCACTCAGTGGTTGGTGCGGATGCTGAATCTGGAATCGCTCTAACTCAATACAAGATGCAAGAATTTGATGCTGCGGAAATTGAGGGTATTTTTGAGAAAAATACCAAAAAGGAAGGGGTTTCCGCTGAGTGGCGTCTGGTTCAGGCGCATTCTTCTTTGATTGCGGGTGTGGTTGCTACCCACGCGCGTTGTGCGGATTTAATTATTACCGGACAAGCCAATCCGCAGCACGACGATAAATATGTTTCAGATATTCTGGAAGGTTTCCTAATTGATACCGGGCGTCCGGTGCTGGTGATCCCATATGTGGGAAATTACGAGAATATCGGCGAAAATATTACATTCGCCTGGAATGCCAGCAGAGAATCTGCTCGTGCTGCCTTTGCTGCATTGCCGGTCTTTAAAATGGCCAAAAAAGTTACTGTATTATGGGTAAACGCCGATGAGGAAGGCTCTGATCTTCCAGGAGCTGAAATTGCCACGAGCCTTGCGCGTCATGGGGTGAATGTAGAGACAAAGCACTCCGCATCTGAATTACCCGAGGTGGGAGACGAGATATTGTCACGCATTTCTGATCTTAGTTCGGACCTTTTGGTGATGGGGGCATATGGCCATTCCCGTTTGCGGGAATTTATCTTTGGTGGGGCCAGTCATCATATTCTTCGCAATATGACCGTGCCAGTCATAATGGTTCATTAGAATTCTGTACTGAACTGGAATCTACATTGACATTTCTGGCTCCCCGAGCCAGAGGTAAGTCTATGGAAAATATTGACTATCTCAGAATTGATGGAAATATGTTACGGTTGTTTTTGGCAATCTTTGATAGTAATTCCGTAAGCGTTGCTGCAGACCAACTCGACCTTAATCAGTCAACAGTTAGCTATAGTCTTGATAAAATGAGAAGCTATTTGGGCGACCCGCTTTTTATTAAGGACGGGCGTGGAATAACGCCTACCAAAAAAGCTATCGATATTGCCCCCAAAATTGCTGAATTGTTGGCAAATCTTGAGGGACTTACCAGCAAAATTTGTTATGAACCGACGCTGGATTCCAGACCGATTGCTATGGCTTCGAATGTATTGCACTTGCTGCCCCAGTGGAGTGCGCTTTATGAAAAGTTCACCGAAGAAGCGCCTAATCTGCCCATCCGAATGCTTGATCTTGGTGCTTTTGAGAATGTTGATTCACTGCTCAATGGGGCCGAAGTTGATCTAGTTTTTGAAATTCGTCCTGAGAAATATTCAAACTGGGTCAATGCGCATGAAATTCATGCCTGTGATCGTGTTTGTTTTTATGATCCGAACTGTCGTGACCCGATAGAGAGTGTGGAAGATTATTGTGAAGCCAGACATGCAGTTCTCGATTTTGGCGGTGACGCGAAGAGTTATACCGATGCTTTGCTTGAACAATATTCCTTGAAACGAAATATTACGTTATATGCACCCAATGTAGACGCGTTAGCCAAGTTGGCTTTGGGAACCGATCAAATTATCACCTTTAATGGTGGGGTGCATTCATCGGCCTTTCAAAATTTTGCGGTATGCGAAACACCGATTCCGATGGGCCGAGTCTATATTGATATGATATGGCATCGCAAGGATGAGTTTTCCGGCCGAAATTCCTGGATACGCGATATTGTGAAGTCTTGCCTGATTGACGATGTTGAGCGGGAAACCCCATAAAGTATAAATTGACCTAAGAATTATAGGAAGAACGGTGAAGTCCGAGTTTTCGACTTGCGCCATGGTGTTCGCCCGCCTTAGTCTGAATTTTTTTACACGTTAGAAGGTGAATTTTGATGGATGAAAACCGGTTTCCCCTGATATTTGATGGCCACAATGATGTCTTGCTACGCCTCTATATGATGGATGAGAAAGGCGCTCAGCGACATTTTATCGAAGGTCGCCATGATGGTCATCTGGATATGCCCCGCATAAAAGAAGGGGGCTTTGGCGGCGGTTTTTTTGCCATTTATGTGCCATCTCCTGCAGCCAAGGGAGATCGATACGCTGAAATGCGTAACCCGACTTACGACCTTCCTTTGCCTGAGGAAATTCCGGTTAAAGAAGCGTTGGGTGCAACCCTTGCCATGGCAGCAATTCTTTCGCGTATTGAACGGGATTCCAACGGAGCTGCGAAGATCTGTCGTTCTGCTGCTGATATCCGTCATTGCCTTGAAACTGATACGCTGGCCATGTTGATGCATATTGAAGGTGCGGAGGCGATTGATAAGGATTTTAATTCGCTTGAAGTGCTGCATCGTGCAGGGCTTCGTTCTATCGGTCCTGTGTGGAGCCGCCCAACGCAATTCGGTCACGGTGTACCATTTCGTTATCCCTCGACGGGGGATATTGGTCCGGGTCTTACTGATCTGGGCAAGGAATTGATCAAAGCTCAAAATCAATTCAATATGGTGATCGATCTATCTCACCTGAACGAAGCCGGATTTTGGGATGTGGCGAAATTAAGTGACGCGCCATTGGTTGCTACCCATTCCAATGCTTATGCCATTTGTCCGCATGCACGTAACCTGACCGATAAGCAATTAGCAGCAATTCGTGAAAGTGAGGGCATGGTTGGCCTGAATTTTGCCTGTGCGTTTATCCGCCCGGATGGACAAATGCGCTCTGATGTGACCCTTGATGAAATGCTTCGCCATCTTGATCATTTGATTGAACATGTGGGTGAAGATGGGGTTGGGATCGGTACAGATTTTGATGGGGCATTGGTGCCTGAACCGATCAAGGACGTGGTTGGTTTCACCGTCCTGAGGGCCGCTATGCGTGAACATGGGTATGATGAAGAGCTGATGATTAAGCTTTGTCACGGAAACTGGTTGCGTGTGCTTGAGAAGACTTTATAGGGCTGGTTCTCCAGCTCATGTGCACATCATACGTGGGCGAAAAAAATGCTTGTCAAACGATGCCAGAAAGATAAGCTGCAAAAATAGCTAGGTCCACAGCATATATATATATAGCTGCTGAGACCTCGATAAAAAAATCGAATTGTAAAAGTAACTGGGAGAAAAAAATGAAAATCTTCAAACATTTAATGGTTGGTGCCGCTGCAGTGGCGGTTCTGGCAACATCCAATATGGCCTTTGCTGAAACACCGGCGAACATGCTGGTAATTGCCAACCGTATTGATGACATTACGACGCTTGATCCTGCGCAATCTTTCGAGTTTGCCGGTAGCGATCTTAGCCGTAACGTATATAGCAGGCTGGTAAATTTTGACCCTGCCGATTTTTCAAAAGGCTATCAGCCTGATCTAGCCGAGAGCTGGAGCGTTTCTGAAGATGGCAAGACCATCACCTTTAAAATGCGTGCCGGTGTAAAATTCCATTCGGGCAATACAGTAACAGCAAAAGACGCTGTTTATTCCCTGCAACGGGCTGTGAAGTTGAACAAAACGCCTTCGTTCATTCTGACCCAGTTTGGATTTAGTGTCGATAACGCTGATGACACCATCAAACTGATCGACGACATGACTTTCTCGATCACTACAGATCAGAAATATGCAACGTCATTTGTGCTCAACTGCCTGACCGCTACAATCGGCGGCATTGTTGATTCCGCGACTGTTATGTCCCATGAAAAAGATGGTGACATGGGCAATGATTGGTTGAAAACCAATACAGCTGGTTCTGGTCCATATAAATTCGTCAACTGGAAGCCAAATGAATCTTACCTGCTGACAGCGTTCGCTGATTATTATGCAGGCGCGCCGAAACTTGAACGCGTGATTGTACGTCACATTCAAGAATCCGCTACCCAGCGTCTATTGCTTGAAAAAGGCGATATCGATATGGCCCGCAATCTGAACCCTTCAGATATTGCCGGTATTGTTGGTAATAGTGATCTCGGCGTTGAAAGCGACCTTCGAGGACGTTTGATGTATATTTCCATGAACCAGAAAGACGAAAACCTTGCCAAGCCAAAGGTTGTCGAAGCTTTGAAATATCTGATCGATTATAAAGGCATGCAGGATTCATTCCTGAAAGGCCAATATACGGTTCATCAGGCATTCCTGCCTCGTACTTATCTGGGCGAAATTGCTGATCAGCCTTATACTTATGACGTTGATAAAGCTAAAGCTCTGCTGAAAGAAGCAGGTCTTGAAGGTGGGTTTGAACTGAAAATCATCGTTCGTGAAGCTCAGGAACGTATCGAAATTGCTCAGTCAATCCAGAACACATTTGCTAAAGCTAACATCAAAATGTCTATTGAAGTTGGTACTGGCAAACAGACACTTGGTAAATACCGTGCTCGTGAGCATCAGATTTACGTAGGTGCATGGGGACCGGATTATCCAGATCCAAACACCAATGCTGCTACCTTTGCTGCTAACCCTGATAACTCAGACGAAGCAAAAGCGACTGGCCTTCTGGCATGGCGTAATGCCTGGCATCTGCCGGAAATGTCAAAAGCTACCAAAGCTGCTGTTCAGGAAGGTGACCGTGATAAACGTGCTGCCATGTATGAAGCCATTCAGCGCGATCATCAAAAACGTGCACCGTTTGCAATCATGTTCCAGAAAATCGAACAGACCGGTATTCGTGCCAATATCAAAAACCTGAACGTTGGTGGTGCTATCACCGCGGTATCCTACTGGCCGATTACTAAATAGACCGGCAGTTGAAGGGGCGTGGCATTGACCACTAAAAATAATGGAGGAAGACGACTCCCGTTGTCTTCCTCTCAGAAATTCTTGAAGTCGGCTACGCCTTGGGTTATCGGCTTTTGGAAGACCACTTTCACAGTGCTGATCACTATGGTTGGCCTTTTGTGTGTTACCTTTGTTATTGGCCGGGTAATGCCGATTGATCCAGTGCTCTCCATTGTTGGAGAGTCGGCTTCCCAAGCTACCTATGATCAGGCTTATATTGATCTTGGGCTGGATAAATCCCTGCCTACGCAGTTTTTCATTTTTCTTTGGGATGTGATGCACGGTGATTTTGGCGAATCATTGCTGACTGCACGTCCTGTGTCGCAGGACTTAATCCGTGTCTTCCCGGCAACGATGGAGCTTGCGACCGTCGGTATCATTATCGGGATTATGCTCGGTGTGCCGCTTGGTGTTATTGCTGCGGTTCGGCAGGGAACATGGGTTGATCACATAGCCCGAGTTGTTGCACTGATTGGTTATTCCATGCCGGTTTTCTGGATCGGCATGATTGGACTGATGGTACTTTATGGTAAGTTGGACTGGGTAGCAGGGCCGGGGCGCCTTGATATCTTTTATGTGGATATTGTGCCTCCAGTCACTGGGATGATCCTTGTTGATAGTTTGATTGCGGGTGACAAGACTATCTTCTTGAACGCTATTTCTCACATTATTTTACCAGCAGGGCTGCTGGCCTATTATTCGCTGGCCTATATCTCACGCATGACACGCAGTTTTATGCTGGAGCAGCTTGATCAGGAATATATTACCACAGCGAGAGTGAAGGGACTTTCTGAAACGTCTGTGGTCTGGCGCCATGCGCTGGGTAATGTGAAAGTACCATTGATAACGGTGATTGCGCTTTCTTATGCGGGATTGCTTGAGGGGTCGGTTTTGACCGAAACCATCTTTGCGTGGCCGGGCATCGGCTCCTATATCACCACTGCATTATTGTCGGCTGATATGAATGCGGTGCTGGGCGGAACTGTGGTGGTGGGACTGGTGTTCGTTAGTCTCAATATTTTCTCCGACCTGCTTTATAAAGTATTTGATCCGAGGGCCAAATGAGTGAATTAAATACAAGCCCTGAGACCAAAGAGAGCCTGCACAACTGGTTGATAAGTGATGCACCCACATCGCGCAGGCAGGCCAAACTATCATCCTACTATCGTGCGTGGTTGGCGTTAAAAGCCAATCCAATGGCGATGTTTGGTTTGGCAATATTGGTGATACTATTATTCATCGCGACTTTTGCATCATGGTTGGCTCCTGCTGACCCATTTGCTCAGGATTTGGCTGCTCGCCTTTTACCGCCGGGTGAGGGTGGATTTATTTTTGGTTCGGATTCCCTTGGTCGAGATATACTGAGCAGGTTGATGTATGGCGCACGCATAACGCTTTACATCGTTGCGTTAGTGGCATTGATGGCACCGATTGTTGGACTTTTCGTGGGAACAGCGGCAGGTTATCTCGGCGGCTGGGTTGATGTTGTATTAATGCGTATCACTGATATTTTTCTGGCTTTTCCTCGTTTGGTTCTGGCCCTTGCTTTTGTTTCTGCTCTTGGAGCAGGCATCGAAAACGCGGTGCTGGCAATTGTGCTCACCGCATGGCCACCTTATGCAAGGATTGCACGGGCTGAGACACTAACCATCCGCAATGCTGATTTCATTCATGCGATCAAGTTGCAGGGTGCGGGTGCGATGCGTATTATCACGCGTCATATCTGGCCTTTATGCATCTCGTCGCTGGTTATTCGGGTGACGCTTGATATGGCAGGGATTATTCTGACAGCTGCTGGTCTTGGTTTCCTTGGCCTTGGTGCTCAGCCACCGTCGCCTGAATGGGGTGCAATGATTTCAGCGGGACGCAAATTTATTTTGGATCATTGGTGGGTGGTGACCATGCCTGGACTGGCAATTTTTACCGTATCCCTTGCTTTCAATCTGCTGGGCGATGGCCTTCGTGATGTGCTTGATCCAAAGAAGAACAAATAGATGACCAATCTGCTCGAAGTTAAAAATCTTAGTGTGAACTTTGCCACCCGTACGGGCGTTGTGGAGGCGGTGCGTAATATTTCATTCTCGTTAGGCAAAGAGCGTCTTGGTATCGTGGGCGAATCTGGTTCCGGTAAATCGATGACTGGCAGGGCCATATTACGTTTGATTAAGAAGCCAGGAATTCTCACTGCTGACTATATCAAGCTTGAGGGGCAGGATCTGCTCAAGCTATCGGAAAAGGAAATGCGTAGCGTTCGTGGTCACCGGATTTCCATGGTGATGCAGGATCCAAAATTTTCGCTTAACCCGGTTATGCGCATTGGCGATCAAATATGTGAAGCCTATCAATTGCATGCCAAAGTTAGCCGCAAGGAAGCGGTTAAGAAAACGATTGAGATGCTGGAGGCAGTGTTGATCCGTGATCCGGAGCGCGTGTTCAAAGCCTATCCCCATGAAATGTCCGGTGGTATGGGGCAGCGCATCATGATTGCCATGATGCTCATTCCTGATCCGCAAATCCTGATTGCCGATGAACCCACTTCAGCGCTTGATGTGACGGTGCAGAAAGAAGTGCTGGAGATCATGGACAAGCTGGTGCGCGAGCGTGGCATGGGGCTAATTTTTATTAGCCATGACCTAAATGTGGTTTCTGCTTTTTGTGACCGTGTTTTGATCATGTATGCCGGGCGGATTGTTGAAACCTGCCGGGCAGATAAGCTCAGCGAAGCAAAGCATCCCTATACACGGGGCTTACTGAAATCGATGCCGCAGCTTGAGCGCCGGGTCGACCGGCTGGAAATTTTGCAACGCGAAGAAGCGTGGCGTACTGCGCCAAGCGTCAATGCTATAATCGATGCGGAGCGTGCATGATGACAAATGGGACGGGGATTGAACTTGAGAATGTCAGCGTTTGGTTTGGTGAGGCTGAGACGCGTGTTGATGCGGTGATTGATGCATCTTTTTGCGTAAAAAAGGGTGGGAGTTTTGGGCTGGTGGGAGAATCCGGTTCGGGTAAATCTACCGTATTGCGTGCAATCACCGGGTTAGCGCCGAATTGGTCCGGTAAGATTTCGGTTCTTGATATGGATTTAGGTGAGACACGAACCAGCAGTTTTTATTCAAATGTACAAATGGTGTTTCAGGATCCCTATGCCTCGCTGCACCCCCGCCAGACAATTGATCATGTTTTATCCGAAGCGCTTTATCTGCACGAATTTTCAGATCCGGACAATCGAATTTTGAAAGTGCTTGATGACGTAGGGTTGAGCCAGAGTTTTCGTTTTCGCTACCCGCATCAACTTTCCGGCGGACAGCGTCAGCGTGTGGCGATTGCACGGGCGCTTGTGATTGAACCCAAGATACTGTTGTTGGATGAACCTACTTCCGCGCTTGATGTCTCTGTGCAGGCTGAGATACTAAATCTATTGACGGATCTTCAGGCCGAGCTTTCTCTTACCTATCTCATGGTTTCTCATGATTTGGCGGTGGTGGGACACATGTGCAGCGAAGTTGCTGTTATGAATCAGGGCGAAATTGTAGAGTTGCTGGATGTTAGCGACATGCGCGCCCAGAAGGCTAAACACCCTTACACACAGCAACTTTTAGAGGCAAGCGTCTAGCTGCAATGTGTAGTTTGAGTTGGTGAAATATATATATTATCAATACTCGTTTACTTCATGTTAACTATGGCTATCTTATAGTAAATTTAGTTAACAGAAGGCCCAACACTTTCCGCATGACGCGTGTTGACGTAACGGTACGTTCCGAATGTTCCATTCCCACATATCGCACTACATACCTGATTTTGCCCGGTGATTGCGGGTATTCTTGCCGGTAATGGTGCGTAGGAAAACATCATGAAACCCATTTCCGTGCTGCTATCGGCTGCCACGATATTTGCTGCAGCAACGTCAACTACAATTGCTGATGATGGCGAATATCTTCCTGCTTTGAAGCAGTTGGCGATTGGTCAGATATATAAAATCGCTCAAAACGATTTGTTGATTGATGCAATAGCTGAACACAACAAAAAATCAAAATCATATAAACAGACTAAAATCGACACTCTGGATCGCCAATGGCGAGAAGAGATTGCGATAGGCGATCAACCTTTAATCCAATCTATTTTATCCTCGAAAGCCTCTCGTTTTTTGAAGAAAGTTCAAAGAGACAGCGATGGTTTGTTTACCGAGATTTTTATCATGGATAAAAAAGGGATCAATGTTGCTCAAAGTGCGGTCACATCAGATTACTGGCAGGGTGATGAAGAGCATTGGATGAAATCCTATCAGGCCGGAGCTAATTCCGTCTTCATTGGCCGCATCAATATGGATGAATCAACGCAACTTCTCCAAAGCCACATCGCCATTCCTATTGTGGATAATTGGGGCAAACCAATAGGTGCCATTACCTTCGGCGTTGATGTGCAGATGCTGTAGCCAACAATAAATCAAAATTTCCCACGCCATTCTGATGGCAGTTACAAATTTATCGGACCCACACAAATGAAATGTTCAATCATATTTAAACTCATGTCACTCGTGATATTGGCAGTCAGTTTGATCTCCGTTTCCATCATTGCAATCGGCTCGTACTCCTCTGTGGAGAACATGAAATTCGCCAGCCTCAAGGCTGATGAAAAGGTCGCTCAGCTTTTGACCAAACAGTTTGCTGGCAATATTTATTTCAAACGTATTGAAGGCATGGAACAATCTTTCAAAGAATTTTCTGAAGACTCAAACGTTAGCTTTGCTTATGGCGCAGCGGTTAGATTGAATGGTGAAACTATTGCGGAAAATTCAAAGTTTGACTATTTACCAAAATTGGCAAACGATTTAGGGCGGGAGGCAATCATTTCCGATGAGAAATTTCTTACTCTGCAAATCGATTCAATTAATTTAATTGCTGTACCCGCAGTCTTTGGTAAAAATGAAAGAATTGTTGGTGCTCTTGTGATTGGCTGGGACCACACGTCCAATACTGAGGTGGCCATAAACAGCGCTATGGAAACTGCTATGTTTACCATGGGAATTGCGTTGGTTTTACTTTTGGTGCTTTCCTTATTGTTAAAAATTATCGTCTCCAATCCAATTTTGAAACTTACTACAACTGTGGGAGATGTTACTAAACATGCTATCGCTGGTGATCTGTCCAAACGTGTTCCGGAAGATTTTTCTGATACTGGTTTGATACAGGTGGCAACGTCGGTTAATCAGTTGGTTGAAACTGTGGATACGGGAATCAAACAAACCGGGGAAGTTCTTTCCGCCATGGCTGAGGCAGATTTGACCCGCCGCGTAGAAGGTGATTTTCAAGGGTCATTTTCGAGGCTTAAAGATGATACCAATAGTGTCGCAGATCATTTTTCAGACATCATTGGAAAATTACGCCACACATCAACTCTGTTGAGGTCTGCATCTGGTGGTATTCGGGATTCTTCAGAACAGCTTTCCAGTCGGACTGAAATGCAGGCGGCATCTGTTGAAGAAACCGCTTCGGCGATGGAGGAAATTACTTCCACGGTGAAAACTTCAGCACTGAATGCTGAAGAAGCGGGCAATGTAGTTGAAAAAACTATCGCCAGTGCCGAGCGCTCTGGCGAGGTTGTTGGACATGCGGTGGAAGCGATGAGCTTGATTGAGAAATCTTCTATGGAAATTGAAAAAATCATTGGCGTGATTGATGAAATTTCGTTTCAAACCAATCTGCTGGCTCTTAACGCAGGTGTTGAGGCGGCGCGTGCCGGGGATGCAGGCCGTGGGTTTGCAGTGGTTGCACAGGAGGTTCGTGAACTTGCCCAACGCTCAACCAATGCAGCAAAGGAAATTAAGGGCCTAATTACGACCTCGGGCGAACAGGTGAAGGAAGGCGTGAGGTTGGTCAATGAGACCGGCGCGGCTCTTGAAACCATTGTTTGCGATGTGCAATTGGTTAGTGAACACGTGACCTCCATCGTTCACGCATCGCGTGAACAATCCTCAGGATTGCAGGAGATTAATGTGGCAATCAACGACATTGACGAACGCACTCAGAAAAATGTTTCGATGGTTGAGAATACAAATATGGCAAGCCGCGTACTTTCTCAAGAGGTGACCAATATCAATAATATGCTAAATGTATTTGAAGTTACGGGTAGCAATAAAATGGAAGATCATCAGGATGATCTGATTGTTGATGAAGAGACACTCAACGCCGAGGTGTTTGAAGTACCTCCGCAAAAAATTAAAGAAGCTCCATTGAATGTACGGAAAGTAACCGAAGCTTCTCCAGTGCATAAACTTACCGAAAAAGTAACACGGGCATTTGATGGCAATGCAGCCGTTGATGAAGGCGCTTGGGAGCACTTCTAATATGCTCGGCCTTAAGACCGTTGATGCCTCGCCAAGGTAGGAATTGAACTGGTGTCAGTGTGGTCAGTTTTTTCTTGAACTGAAATTCATTTGCGGCCTATCTATATGCATAGATTTAGATAGCAAAGAATTGAATGTAAAATGATGATCATTTCAGAGCAAGTCTTATGAATGGTCCTTTTGATGGCATTCGGATTATTGATCTGACGTCAATGATTTCCGGCCCGTCCACGACAATGATACTGGCTGATCAGGGTGCGGATGTCATCAAGGTTGAAAATCCTAAAGGCGGTGATCATACGCGCGGCGTTTCCACCAGCCGGAACGGCTATTCCGCATCCTTCGTCAATAACAACCGAAACAAGCGCTCTGTAACTTTGAACTTGAAAGACCAGCGCGGCGTGGAGGCATTATTGAAGTTGGTGCAGGGCGGGGATGTTTTTATTCAAAACTTCAGGCCCGGTGTTGCTGAGCGTATCGGCGTTGGCGAAGATGCTATTCGAGCGGTTGCGCCTTCCATTATCTATGTATCGATTAGTGGATTTGGTGAGAGCGGACCCTATGCGCAAAAGCCAGTCTATGACCCTTTGGTGCAGGCGCTTTCCGGGCTTACTACTGTTCAGGCGGGATCGGACGAGCAGCGACCCCGGCTGGTACGAACAATTCTGCCTGACAAACTGACCGGATATGCTGCTTCGCAGGCTATAAGTGCAGCGCTGTTTCACCGCGAACGCACGGGCGAGGGCCAGCACATCCGGCTTTCGATGCTTGATACGCTGGTTTCGTTCCTGTGGGGTTCTGATATGGGCGGGCATACGTTTGTCGGTGACGAGCTGCAGCACGAATCTGCTCAAAGTTTTATCGATCTGATTTATGAAACGAGCGATGGTTATATTTCTGTTGCGGTGCAATCGAATAAGGAATGGGCGGGGATTTGCCGGGCCTTTAATAAGCCCGAATGGCAAAGTGATGTGCGTTTTGCAACGGCTGCTTTGCGTGGCGAGAATATCGACGAGCGGCTGCAACTCACTCAAGAAGTGTTGAAAACGCGAACAACTGCAGTCTGGCTTGAACGGCTTGAAGTGGACGATGTGCCGTGTGCTCCGGTGCTTACCCGCAGTGAAGTTATTCGCCATCCCCAGATCATTGCCAATGAAACCATCATTGAGCGCGATCATCCGATAGCCGGCAAATTACGCCAAACCCAACCTGCGCCACGGTTTTCCAAAACACCCACATCATATCGTAATTCAGCGCCCGGACTTGGTGAACAGAGTGTCGAGATATTGACTGAGGCGGGGTTAAGTCAAGATGAAATTCAGGCATTAATTGATGATGAAGTTGTTGCCCCGACAAAATGATAATGGGAATTGGTATGGCAAAAATCAGGAGTGTTGCGGCACTCGAAAAATTGGGGCGGGTTCGTCTGTCACAGCATTTTTACATGCGCGATTTTCTCAATTCCGAGATTGGGAATTTTTATTCAATTCCCAATATTCCTGATGATCCAAATCTTGCAATTGCAGCAGGAGAAAAGCTTTGTCAGGAACTTCTCGATCCACTGTTTGAAACCTTTGGAAATGTCATCATCCGTTCGGCGTACCGATCGAAAGCGGTTAATCAATTCGGTAATGAAAACGAATTGAATTGTGCTTCAAACAAAGCAAATTATGCGGCTCATATTTGGGATATGCGTGATGTTGAAGGAAGAATGGGTGCGTGTTCGAGTATCATAATTCCGTGGTTTGCTGATCAATATGAAGCAGGACGTGATTGGCGGGATTTGGCCTGGTGGATACATGACCATCTGCCATATTCGAAAATGTATTTCTTCCCGAAACGTGCAGCTTTTAATTTGAACTGGCGCGAGGAACCTGAACGCACAATATTATCCTATGTTGCACCCAAGGGCAAACTTTTGGCGGCAGGCGCTGAGCCGGATGAAACTTCAGAGCAGCGGACCGCCCGCTATGATGATTTTCCTTTATTGGGCGGGATGGTCTTTCCATGCAATAAGTTTAGATGAATGAAATTGGTGTTTCGAAGGGCCGACGGCGACCGTTTCACGTATTCTGTTCTTTCTTTGGCCCTGTATCGGGGGGTTATATAATGATGATGAATCATACCCCAGTTCAAAAGGAATGTGTCCATGAAGACCCTCGAAATGTTCGACCTCTCCGGGAAAACATGCCTTATCACGGGGTCTAGTCGGGGCATCGGTTTTGCGTTGGCTTTGGGGCTTGCGGGCGCGGGGGCTGAAATTATTTTGAATGGGCGTAATGCTGATGCGGTAACTTCGGCTGCGGAAAAAATTCGTGCCCAAGGTGGTAGGGTGCATGAATTGATATTTGATGTGGTGGACCACGCCGCCTGTAAAACTGCCATTGACAAATTTGAGGCAGAGACGGGGGCGATAGATATTCTGATCAACAATGCGGGGATGCAGCATCGCGGCGCCTTGGAAGAGTTTCCAGCCGACGTATTTGATCATTTAATGCGCACAAATGTGAATAGTGTTTTCAATGTTGGGCAGGCGGTTGCTGTCCACATGATTAAGCGGGGTAAGGGCAAAATCATCAATATCGGCTCGATCCAGACGGCGCTCGCACGGCCATCGATTGCGCCTTACACCGCTTCAAAAGGGGCGGTAGGAAACCTAACTAAAGGTATGTCCACGGATTGGGCACCGAAAGGATTGCAGGTCAATGCAATTGCGCCGGGTTATTTCAAAACAGAACTCAATCAGGCATTGGTGGATGATGAAGAATTCTCCGCTTGGGTTGGAAAACGCACGCCCGCTGGCCGTTGGGGAGATGTGGAAGAATTAGTCGGTGCGGCTGTGTTTCTTTCATCAGATGCTTCCAGTTTTGTGAGCGGTATTACGCTGTTTGTGGATGGCGGTATGTCTTCTTGTGTCTAATGTCTTGATCCCAACTCTCACGACCAAAAGGCTCACTCTTCGTGCTCCTGAAGAATCGGATTTACCGACATTCGTTGAATTTTATGCCGATGGTGATGGTTCTTATTTCAGCGGTGGTCCTAAAACTGTTGATGAAGCGCGTGATGATCTTGCAACGAAGCGCGATCATTGGGTGGAGAAAGGATATGGCATTTGGGCCATTGAACGACAATTGGACGGGAAAATGATTGGTGTTTGCGGATTTGCCTGGCCCGATGGCTGGCCACGCCGTGAGCTCACTTGGTGACCTCTTCCTTCAGGACAAGGTCAAGGATTTGCGACAGAAGCATCTCTGGCTGCGATTGAATATGCTTATCATGAATATAAATGGGAAGCAGTGGAAACCTATATGAAGGATGCGAATAAACCAGCTCGCCGTTTGGTTGAGCGCCTTGGTGCCAGAGTGATTGATCGTCTGGAGTTTCAAGACGGGTTTACTCGGAATATTTTTCTTTTTCCGAAGCTGGACAAAAATGTGTAAACTATCTCAGGTAAATTTGGCCCTATTGCTGCCCATGATATACCCTAAATAAATGGATTTTCGGTAGGTAATGGCGCATCCTTATGCAGCAGGTCCTTTGACTGTAGATCAGCCCAAAATTCTGCCGGGATATCTGCTTTTGCCCAATTCAAAATTTCGGTGAACTCTTCGGCTGAGCGGGCTCCTGGAATTACGCAGGCAACAGCTGGATGGGCCAACGGGAATTGGAGTGCAGCCGCAGGCATTTCCACGGAATGTGCTTCGCAAACAGCTTTTAGTTTACCTACGCGCTCGACAATGTCATCGGGCGCTTTGGCGTAGTTCCACATTTCACCGCCGACCAGCACGCCGGAGTTGAAGGGGCCGCCGGTAATGATTGAGGTTCCTGCTTTTTCGCAAGCTGGCAGTAAATCATCCAATGGGGATTGTTCCAGTAGAGTGTATCGACCGGCAAGCAGGAAGGCATCCCATTGGCCGAATTCCATCGCGCGTAAGCAGACTTCTTTTTCGTTTACACCAAGACCGATGGCACTGACGTGACCAGCAGTGCGTAGTTCATCGAGGGCTTTATATCCTCCGCCTTCTAGGTCAGCCATATGGTTGGCATTGTCTGCCTCTCCGTGCTGCATTTCACCGATATCGTGAGCCAGCAATATATCTATCCGGTCTAATCCCAATCGCTGCAATGAGTCTTCGAAGGAACGCATGATCCCATCATAGGAATAATCGTAAAATGGGGTGAAGGGCAGGGGATCAATCATGCCGTAATCCATGGGGTTTTCTACCGGACCCGGTTGCAGCAATCGTCCAACTTTGGTGGAAAGCACGTAATCCTTGCCGCGCACCATGTCGCCAACGACGCGCTCAGAGCGGCCAAAACCGTAGAAAGGGGCAGTATCCACGTAGCTTATGCCTGCGGCGAAGGCTGTTTCTATGACGCCAACGGCCGCTGTACGATCAAGCTCGGCGTAGTTGCCGCTTAAAGGTGCGCCGCCCACACCAAGCACATCAACTTCAATTTTGGTGTTTCCGATTTTACGTTTTTGCATCGTGTTTTCCGCCGCGATTCTTTTTGATCCTGCACGATGAAATTAGTACGCCGTAAATTTCAGGTATTCAACTTAGTGACCGGAAAAAATGCGGGATTAATCCCGCCCTGTTATCACCTGCTCAACCCATGGGAGGCTATATCGTCGAATGCAAGTTATAGGCGCATTCTTCACCAGCATCTCAAGAATTCGGTGTTGATGGAATCTTTAAGAAGATGGTGGTTGGATCATGTCAGATTTCTCTGATATAGGGTTCTGAACAAACAGATGTTTCAAGAAATGATGTTATGGCAAAATTAGAAGAATTACGGGCGCGAAGCGGCTCGAAATGTGAATTGTGCGGGGAGCCGGAGGGCTTAAATGTTTATGAGGTGCCACCGGAATCGGATGGTGGCGCTGACAAATGCGTGCTGGTTTGCGGGAACTGCCTTGATCAAGTGGAAAAGCGCACCGGAATGAATGGAGATCACTGGCGTTGCCTTAATGAAAGCATGTGGACGCAGGAACCCGCGGTTCAGGTTTTGGCATGGCGTATGCTGAAGCGGTTGAGCGCCGAGACGTGGGCGGTGGAGCTGTTTGATATGCTTTATCTCGAGGAGGAAACGCTTAGCTGGGCGCAAAGCGTCAATGAACAACCGGAAGGCGATGCGGTCGTGCATCTTGATAGCAATGGCAATGTTCTTGTAGCCGGTGATACGGTCACGTTGATCAAAGATTTGAATGTGAAGGGTGCTAACTTTACCGCGAAACGCGGAACGGCAGTTCGAAAAATCTCTCTGGTGTCTGACAATGCCGGGCATATTGAAGGGCGCGTGAACGGCCAGCAGATTGTTATTCTTACGGAGTTCGTGAAAAAATCGAACTAGGTTGGGAGCGTTGTGAACGCCCATGCTGCCATTGCAAAATTTATCGAGCAGGAAAATCTATTGAGTTTTGCTGCAACTAGAATTGATTCCAATAACGTTTCGCGAGACTAAAAGCCGCCGCTGTCATCCTTGAGCTGATTTGAACAACGAAAGACCGGAGGGGCTGCCAATATCTGGGCGTTGAGTTCTGCTGTGGTTTTTACTTTGAAGCTTTTCGTTTCACCGGGCAGGAGGTTGACCATCATCGTATCGATTTCAGCGTCCGGGTGAATTCGGTCAATCATCAAACACGTATCGCGCAAAAAAGTTTTTGCCGTGACGTGCACCAACCAGTCTTCACCGGCCAACCAGTCGTCACCATCTTCTTCAACGCGAACTACGGCTTCGGGTTCCGGCAGGTCTAGATCGACGTCTTCGTTGAAAAACCAATGTGCGGTGCTATTCTGCATGGTGGCGATGATCATTTCTTCGCGTGGATTATCCGGTGTTGAGATGTCAGGTGGAATATCTAGCTCTTTGGCATCCATCCGATCAACGGCGAAGCGCCAGAAATCGAATTCTGCCAATACAGTTCCATCGAAACGCACGCGCTGTAGTTTAACTGCAGCGCGCCAGAACAGGGTGCTGTCATTTATCGCGATCAGTTTGAGTTTTTCTTGATCTGTGCCACGCGGCTGAATGGTCAATAGATGAGGTGCATAAGCCGATTTGAGCGCATACCAAAGTGGCTTTTTGCGACCATATCCGTCGATTGCCGACCATGAGGTTGCCGGCCAGCAATCGTTCAATTGCCAAATGATCGATCCCATGCATTTTGGGCGGTGGGAGCGAAGATGTTCAATGCCGAAGCGCATGGCACGCGCCTGATTGAGTTGGGTGACGAAGTGCCAGTCATCCATGTTTTTTGGGTCTGGCAAGTGGCCTTTGAGGCCGCGCAATAATTTTTCACTGCCATCAGTTGCTTTTTGATGATGCACTACGCCCGGTGATGTGGGCGTTAAAGGATCATCATTGATGGATTGGGTGAGGGTTGACCATGTGGGCGGTGCCTGCCAGCCAAATTCAGACATAAAACGGGGTACATAGTTGCGATATTCTTGATAGCCCGTTTCATTCCAAACTTTCCACTCGTGGTTGCAGCCGTGATCTGGATCATTGGGATGCAAATTCATCGAGCCGGAATAGGGGCTGCCAGCCCAATAGGGGCGGGTGGGGTCTAATTCTGCAACGATTTTTGGTAGCATGTCGAGGTAATAGCCTTCGCCCCAGCTATTGCCCTCAAGAGGAGTTTTCCAACCCCAGTCAAACCAGCCCCAAATGTTTTCATTATTGCCGTTCCAAAGCACGAGCGATGGGTGTGCCATCAGGCGAATAACATTCTCACGGGCCTCCTTCTGGATCTCCTCAGGAAGATCACCCTCTTCGGGGTAGGCAGCGCAGGCAAACAGGAAATCTTGCCACACCAGCATACCGAGTGCATCGCAAGCCTCATAGAATGCGTCGGTTTCGTAGATGCCACCACCCCAGACGCGCAGCATATTGATGTTGGCGTCTTTGGCTTGTGAGATGCGGTCTAAAAAACGTTGCGGCGTTACCCTGGGCAAAAAACTGTCATCAGGTATCCAGTTCGCACCCATGATGAATATCGGGACGTCGTTAATGACAAATGTGAAAGCCGATCCGGTTTCATCTTCCGAGGTATCAAGGCGCAAAGAGCGGAAACCTATGTTGCGCTCCCAACAATCAAGTTCGCTGGAACGGCCTTTAATGAGTGAAAGCTTCAGTGCATAGAGTGGCTGATCGCCGAGATTATGCGGCCACCAGACTTCTGGATTATCGACCTGCAGTATAAGTTTTCCCTCACGATCACCGGCGGCGATTATTGTCTTGGCTTTGATGCCTGCTATTTCAGCGATAACGGTAATATCGTCATCAGTTACGCCGTCGCGCGTGATCTGGAATTTAATTTTTATGTGACCACGATTTCCCTTCAGGGAAATTTCCGGGCGTACAACATTGAAACGGGCGATTGACCAAGATTCGATCCGGCAATTTTTCCAGATGCCTGACGTGGCCATTGTAGGAGCCCAGTCCCAACCAAAGTCATAGGCAGCTTTGCGCATTAAATTTGCGTGATTTGGGTAGTTGTTGGGACGATTCTGGGTGCGTTGTTCAAGGGCTTCACCTACCTTGCGTGGTGAGGTGAACTCCAAATTAAGACTGTTATTGCCGACTTTCAACATGTCCGTGATATCAAAGCGATAGGAACGATGCATGTTTTTGGTCGAACCGATTTTCTTGCCGTTAAAGGCAATTTCGGCAAAAGTATCGAGGCCATCAAAGACGAGATCGTGGCGGGTTGCGTCAAGCTTTTTCCACTCAAAGCCACAGGCATAAGCCCAATTTTGCCAACCAACCCAGTCCTGACGGATTTCATTGAGATCGATATAGGGATCAGCCAAGTAACCGGCGGCCATCAGGTCTGTGTGCACAGTGCCAGGAACAGTAGCAGGCATCATGTCTGGGAGTTCGGGACGTCCCTTGTAATTGGTAACGCAGGCAAAATTCCAGTTTGAGGATAGTGATTTAACGAGAACTGGCATTTTTGGCCTGAAAAATATGCGGGAATCGAACTCACATTACGCTACATTTTATGTTTACCATGGAGTGAGCAAGGTCAAGTAGTCATAATTTGTGGTTTGGGGGTAACTGGTAATTTGCAAAAGTTACCAACAGATCATCACGTGAAATTGCCGAATTTAAATTTTGTTAGAATAAATGTGTTGACCGCAACCGATTGTACTGGCAAGAAAATGTCAGGGGCGTTTCATGGTTTGTAGTATCCATAATACGACCGATATTTGGTGTATGATGGAACTATAATATTTGGAGTTCTCGTCTATGCGCCGTATTTTCTCTTCCGTTTTTTTTGCGTTTATTCTCATTCTGCAATATGTGTCTTTTGGCCATTCGCAGGAAAAAACCCGTACGGTGGAAATCACCGAAAATGCGGATTATAACGGCTTCGACATTCGCGCAGAAAAAGATGTGACGCTTGAGCAGTGCAAATCCATGTGCATTGCAGACAAACAATGCCGGGCCTTCACGTTTAACAGCAATGTGAACTGGTGCTTTTTGAAGTCGGACTTTCGCGAGATCGAAAAATTTGACGGAGCGATTGCCGGGAAGATCGTCGAGATTGCTGCCGAGCCGGATATTGGTGCAGCGCCCAAGCTTGGTTTCATCAATTCAAGTATGCAATTGCGGGCTGATTTGTTTCGCAGAAATCTGAAAAAACCGATTGGTGACGTGTCTGTTGAAGGCTTGTTGAGTGGTGCTTTTGCGGACTTCAGGCAGAAAAAGCCAGGCCGGGCCTTGCTTAAATACAAGCAGGTGCTTGGCGCTAACCCGGATGATGCGGCTCAGTGGTTGAGCATTGCCAATGCAAATATGCGATATCTTTCAAACAGCAAACGGCGTGATTATAAGGTTCAGCAATTTATAATTGATGTGACGCTGAACGGCTATAAATCGTCAAGAACACTTTCAATGCGTGCTAGGGCTTTAAATGTTTTGGGCGCGGCATTCCAATGGAACAGGTTGTATCGCCCAGCACTGGAATCGATGAAGGCGAGCCTCGCTTTGCAGCCTTCGCTATCAGTGTCTGCAGCCTATCAACAATTGCGAGAGACCCATGGGTTTCGGGTCAGCGGAAACAGCGTTGATGTGGAAACCAGCACGCCGCGTATCTGCGTTCAATTTTCCGAACCGCTGGTTAAATCGGGCATAGATTATGCCACCTTCATGACTGTGGATGGAAAAGCCGCAGCAATCGACCAGAGTGAACGTCAATTGTGCGCGCAGGGGCTGGAACATGGAAAATCTTACCGCATTACCCTTCGCACAGGTCTGCCATCAACCGTTGGAGAGGCACTGTTAAAGCCGATAGTGATGAATTTATATGTGCGTGACAGAGGAGCGTCTTTGCGTTTTGACGGTAATAATTTTGTATTACCAACATCCGGACGTCACGGTTTTCCGATCATTTCGGTGAATACTGATCAGGCTGATCTGGAACTCTTCCGGGTTGGTGAAAGGGCACTTTCGCGTCTTTTATCAGGGTCGGATTTTCTAAGCCAATTGAGTGGATACAATATTGATAGTGTTCGCGATGATCTGGGGCAGCCGGTTTGGCGCGGAAAAATTGATCTGAAAAAAGTATTGAACAGAGAAGCTGTGACCAGTTTTCCCGTGGACGAGGCGTTACCAAAACGCGAACCGGGAATTTATGTCCTTACCGCGTTGCCTAGCGGGGAAGAAGGCGAACGTTGGGATAGTCGGGCTACCCAGTGGTTTTTGATCTCTGATATAGGACTGAGCACGATCAAAGGCGATGATGGTTTAACTGTAGTTTCGCGTTCCCTTGAAAGTGCTAAGCCGATTGCCAATGTGGCATTGACCCTGATTGCGCGAAATAACGAGATATTGGGAACGGCAACTACCGACGAAAAAGGAATGGTTAAATTTCCTGTTGGACTGGTACGCGGAAAAGCAGGATTGGCACCAGCGATATTGATTGCGAAAAATGCTGAAAACCAATCGGATTTTGTCTTTCTCGATATGAAAAAGAATGCCTTTGATCTTTCAGATCGTGGCGTTGAAGGCCGCGCCGCGCCGGGGCCGATCGATGTTTTTCTTTATCATGATCGCGGGATTTATCGTACCGGCGAAACGGTTAATACGGTGGCACTGATGCGCGATGATAAGGCCGATGCCGTATCGAATGTGCCATTGACCTTTATTTATCGCCGTCCGGATGGGGTGGAAGACCGCCGTGTTATTTCCCGGTCCGGGTCGATTGGCGGACATGTGGTGCCATTTAAGTTGACCGACAATGCTATGCGCGGACAATGGAGCCTATCCGTTTATACCGATCCGAAAAAGGCATCATTGTCACGAAAATCATTTTTGGTCGAAGATTTTATTCCGGATCGTACCGAGTTTGAACTGACAAGTTCAACCACTCGATTTTCGGAAAGTACTCCGGCGGTGCTCACGCTTGACGGGAAATTTCTATATGGTGCTCCGGCAAGTGATTTGAAGCTTGAAGGCGAAATTCGCGCAAGCATGATACGCACCCGAGAAGGTTATTCCGGCTATTTGTTCGGATTGGGCAATGAGGTGAATAATGGAAGTTCGGTGTTCGCATTGGCTGATTTGCCAAAAACCGACCTTGATGGGCACGCCGAATTCAAAGCATATTTGGGAACATTACCGGCAACAACCCGACCGGTGGAAGCCAGTATTACAGTTCGTATGCGTGAAGAAGGGGGCAGGGCAATAGAGCGTCAGATTAGCTTGCCGGTGCTCGCTAATGGTCCGATGATCGGTGTTCACATGAATTTCGACGATGGCGGTCTGTCAGAAAACTCCGTGGCCGAATTTGATGTGATTGCCATTGATCCAGATGGTTCGAAAATAGCGCTCTCCGGGCTAAACTGGTCGCTTTACAAAATCGAACGGAATTATCAATGGCACCGCAATGGCGGTAATTGGCGTTATGAATCTGTGACCATTCCGCGTCTCGTGGGTGATGGAACACTGGATGCCGCTAACAATGGGCCGGTAAAAATTTCGACCACTGTAAAGTTTGGACTTTACCGCCTTGAGGTAGAGAGTAGTAAAGATGGTGGGCCTGCAACGAGTGTTGAATTTTCTGCCGGCTGGTATTTCGATAGTGGTTCGGCGGATACGCCCGATGCGTTGGAAATCGCTTTGGATCGCAAACATTATTCGGTTGGTGACAAAGCGACATTAACGATCACACCGCAATTTGCCGGTGAAATGATGGTTGTCATTGGTAGTGATCAATTGCACGAGACGCTCACCCTCAATGTGCCGCGAAGCGGCGCCAAGATGGAAATTCCGGTCAAAGCTGAATGGGGATCTGGCGCTTACGTAACTGCCTTCTTGGTGCGTCCCGGTGGTTCTGGAAGCTCGAACCGATTGCCCACACGTGCCATTGGAACCGCTTGGCTGCAAATTGATCCGGGTAAACGAAAGCTTGATGTGAAGCTTGAATTGCCGGAAAAAAGCAGACCGAACGAAACATTGACGATCCCGGTATCTGTTGCTGGTCTGACCGCTGGCGAGGAAGCATATGTAACCGTTGCTGCAGTGGATGTGGGTATTCTTAATCTGACCCGTTATACGCCGCCCGAGCCTTCTAACTGGTATCATGGTCAGCGTGCATTGGGGCTGGAAATTCGTGATATTTACGGTCGCTTGATTGACGGCTCACAGGGCGCGTTTGGTAAATTGCGTACGGGTGGTGATGCCAGTGACCTACGGCCAAAAGGCAGTCCGCCAACCCAAAAATTGTTCTCATTCTTTTCCGGTGTTGTGAAAGTAGATGCGGACGGTAAGGCGAACATTGAATTTGCATTACCGCAATTCAACGGTACGGCAAGGATTATGGCAGTGGCATGGACCGATAAGGGAGTTGGTTCGGCAAATGGGGATGTGATTATCCGCGATTCCGTAGTTGTTACGGCCAGTATTCCCAAAGTGTTAGCACCGGGCGATGTGGCGGAAACTGTGGTGGAAATTGCAAACACGGATGGGCCTGCCGGAAACTATGTGTTGTCACTTGTGGCCGATGATGTGATTTCGATTGATGACAGCGCCATTCCAGCCTTCGTCAATCTGGCGACCGGAGAGCGTAAATCGTTCCGGGTTCCAATTACAGCAAATCGACCCGGTACGATCAGTATGACACTGAATGTGGTTTATGAAGCAGAAACGGTTTCATCCGTCGTTCAGGAAGTGTTTGTGCGACCTTCGACTTTGCCGATAACCAAGCGAATTGAATTTCCACTGCTGGCTGATGGCGGCAAAGTTACCATCGGTAAGGATTTGCTTTTGGGCAGTATTCCCCAAGGAGCCAGCGTCAGCATAAATGTATCAAGCTCCGCTGCGTTTGATTTGCCGGGCTTGTTGATGAAGCTGGATCGATATCCCTATGGATGTGCCGAACAAACAACGAGCCGGGCATTGCCGCTATTGTACCTTAGCGATTTTGGTGCCTCTGATGGTTTGATTGATGCAGCCGATGTTAAGAAACGGGTTAAAGGTGCCATTACCAGAGTGTTGTCCTATCAATCTTCGAGCGGAAGTTTCGGGCTATGGCGCCCGGACAGTGGCGATTTGTGGCTTGATTCATACATCACAGATTTTCTGACCAGAGCCAGTGAAAAAGGTTTCAAAGTTCCTGAAATCGGCATGCGGCTGGCAGTTGAGAATTTGAAAAACTCTCTCGGATACAACAGTGATATCTCAGGTAACAGCAATGAAATTGCCTATGCGCTTTATGTGCTTGCGCGCAACAGGGCGGCATCTGCTGGCGATTTACGCTATTATGCAGATACACGGTTGAATGATTTTGCAACACCTCTGGCACGGGCACATCTGGCTGCGGCGCTGTCGCTCTATAATGACGTGGAACGGGCCAATCGGGTGTTTGGTTCTGCTTATAATCTGGCCGCAAATGCTGCAACCATAAGCCTAGTTCGGTCTGATTATGGGTCAGCACTGCGTGATGGTGCGGCAATGCTGGCGCTGGCGTCAGAATCGCGTCCTGCCAGTCCGCTTGTCGGGAAAATGGCTCGGCTTGTGGCAAAGGAGCTTGATTTGCGCAAGTACACTTCAACGCAGGAAAATGCGTGGATGTTACTTGCAGCGCGTGCCTTGCAGGAGGAGGACGCCTCTATCCGGTTGGATGTGAATGGTGGCGAGCAACAGGGTGCCTACACTGCGAAATTTGCCGGTGACGAACTGGCTGATGCCCCAATTATTGTTACCAATAAGATGGGGCATAATCTGGTTGCGGTGGTATCCACTATTGCCTCGCCTGAGCGTCCTTTATCTGCTGGGGGTGATGGGTTCCAAATTGAGCGTCACTATTATCGTCTCGATGGAACCGAGACCACGCTGAACGATGTGACGCAAAACGAACGTTTCCTGGTGGTGGTCAAATATAGTCAGGATAATCCATGGGGTTCACGGGTAATCCTGACGGATTTGCTGCCCGGTGGTTTTGAGATTGATAACCCAAGGTTGATTTCCAGTGCGCAAATTTCTGGTTTCGACTGGTTGGATAATGTATCGCCGGCTCATACAGAGTTTAGAAAAGACCGGTTTGTGGTAGCTTTCAACCATGGTTCGAGTGATCAAAATTGGCATACGGCCGCTTATATGGTGCGTGCGGTAACACCGGGGACTTATGTGCTTCCGGCTGCCACGGTTGAAGATATGTATCGGCCACAGTTTCAGGCGCGTACGGCGACCGGGTTCATCTCGATTAAAGCTGCGCGTTAGTCGAGATGGCGAAGCGCAAGCCAATGCCTATCGTACTCTGGCCAAAGTGGTTGAGGGGCAACATTTTTGTGCTGCTCTTCACCATGCTGACCGGGTTTGCAGGCTGGCAGGCATTCGTCTATGTGGATGCAAACTATCCACCGCCGGTTGAATTGCTTGCTGCTTCCTCGGTGGAAGTTATTGACCGTGATGGGAAATTGCTGCGTGTTTTTCCGATCAAGGGCGGGCGCTGGCGGCTTGAGCCTGATCTGGAAAAAATTGACCCGGACTTTATCAAATTGTTGCTGGCTTATGAAGATAAACGGTTTTTCAGCCATGTGGGCGTTGATCCGTTGGCGATGGTTCGTGCTGCCGGACAGTTTATTGTTCACGGAAAAATTGTTTCCGGCGGGTCTACCCTTACCATGCAACTTGCAAGGTTGATGGAGCCGAGGACATCGCGCACACTCGGTGCAAAGCTGCATCAAATCTTTCGTGCGCTGCAACTGGAACGGCGATTTTCGAAGCAGGAATTACTGCAATTTTATCTGAAACTTGCGCCCTATGGTGGTAACCTTGAAGGCACAAGGGCGGCAAGCCTTGCCTATTTTGGCAAGGAGCCGACCAAATTGAGTGTGAAAGAGGCGGCCCTTCTTGTGGCATTGCCGCAATCGCCAGAAGCGCGCAGGCCTGATCGTCATCCAAAGGCTGCAAAGATTGCGCGCAACCGTGTTGTGGGGCGTATGGCCAAGGCAGGCCTGTTGAGCGAAGGGGAAGTTTCGAGAATTTCGGAATTCTCCGTGCCGAAATTCCGACGCTCCATGCCTGTGCTGGCAGCGCATTTGGCAGACAGTGCGTTGCGCCTGAAACCGGATACAAAAGTTCATAAATCAACACTTAAGCGTTCCTTGCAGAGACGGATGGAGCGGGTGGCATTTGGGGCAGCCCAGCGTCACGGTTCTAAGGTGTCGGTGGCCATTATGGTTGCCGATGCGACCAATGGCAAAATTCTTGCCTCCGTTGGGTCATCTGACTATTTCAATGAAGAACGTGATGGCTTCATCGATATGAGCGTTGCAATTCGTTCTCCCGGCTCGACGCTGAAACCTTTTATCTATGGGCTGGCGATTGAGGAAGGGCTGGTAATGCCGGAAACAATGATTTCAGATCGCCCGGTAGATTTTTCAGGCTACCGTCCCCAAAATTTTGACATGACTTATCAAGGTGATGTCAGTGTGCGCAAAGCGCTGCAAATGTCGCTTAATGTGCCTGCTATTCGTCTTCTTGATAAGCTAGGCCCTGCTCGCCTAGTATCCCGCATGCGAAGGGTCGGAGTATCGCCACGGTTCCCCAAGGGGAAAGAGGCAGGTCTTGCCATTGGTCTTGGCGGGGTCGGGCTTTCACTGAATAATCTTGTGCATTTATACGTCAATCTGGTCTCGGTTGATGCCCGTCCAATTGCCATTGGTGATGGAATTCGCAGTGTTGCTACAAGAATGGCGGGCAACCGGATAATTTCGCGTGTGGCTGCGTGGCATGTGAATGATATGCTGCAAGAGGTTGCGGCGCCTGTTGGCTCGCGCCCGCTTAAAATTGCCTACAAGACCGGAACGAGCTATGGCCACCGCGATGCCTGGGCGCTTGGGTATGATGGTCGCCACGTCATTGGTGTGTGGCTTGGTCGGGCAGATAATGTGCCTGTACCGGGGATTTATGGCGTCAAGACTACGGCACCGATATTGTTTGAGGCATTTGAAAAATCGGGACTGGACCGGGCTCCATTTCCTGAAGCGCCAGCAGGGGCGTTGCGTATTTCTGGCGTTGATTTGCCGCCATCTATACAGGTTTTTAAGGGACGATTGGAGTTGGCCGCCGCCGCGGGAGAGGAAAAACTGCATATTCTTGTACCCGGAAATGGTACGCAGGTTGAATTGAACAATTTTGCCGATGGGGAATCTGTTCCTTTGGTGATGAAATTACAAGGAGGTCGGCCACCCTTCCGGCTGCTGGCCAATGGTCGTCCTACAGGGAAGATGTTTCGACGTCGGGAATTATTCTGGAAGCCAGATAGTCAAGGTGTTGCCCAACTTACGGTGATTGACGCCAAGGGGGAGGCGCGAAGTGTCGAGATATTCCTGAGAAAACCAGATGCATAAATCAGGGAAACATCACTGGCATTGGTCGCATATTTAAGAAAAATGATGGAAAATCTTTATGAACTCAATGGAATGTGTATGATTGCACATCGGGTGAGTAGTAACGAACACATATCTGAATCTGGGAATACGGCTATAATTGTGTGATTCAGTTGTGGACTGTTGTGAAATATTGAAGATTGGAAAGGGAGGCAGATGAAGATTAGGCAATTTCTCCATATTTTGACACTTGCTGTCTGCTTTTTAAGCTTCACATCTGCGGCAATTGCAGCGATGAATCCAGGCGAGGGAAATGCCTGGTTGACGGTTTCGAGTCAGAGTACACCACAAAAAGCGGTTGCTCTTGCGCGTAAGTATTCTGTTAATTTTCAAAGTGTTGTAGTGTTTAGTTCAACCTCTGGATGGTTTGGCGTATCGCTTGGATGGGCCGAACGCTCGCGCGGGGAGCTATATAAACAGCAATTGATTCGTCATGGGCTTATTCCCGATGATAGTTATTTCACTTCGGGCAATCGCTTTATCGAAGCGATCTGGTCCTCATCAGGTGTGACCGGGCGTTCTGTATCGCGGCTTGTAAGGCGCGCGCGGCTCGGGCTTCCGGGTGGAAATGTTGTTCAGCCTCAAAGACCAATTGTGGTGAATTCTGGCGGATCAGCCTATGTTTCCGGCTTGAGAAATACACCGGATAGTTTTTTATCGCTTCGTACCGGACCAAGGGCATCTGCTCGCGAAATTCTCAGGATGGCTGTCAACACCCGACTGACCATCGTTTCGCAGAATGGCGGTTGGTATCTGGTGAGACTTAATAACGGCCAGCAGGGCTGGGCTTATGGCAAATATATCTCGCGTGGCAGTTCTACTATCAAGCCTGCTAATACACAGCCTGCACCGATTATCGTGGATAGATCGATGGACGGGCAATTGGCGAAAGTTGCGGGGCTTTCAAGATCCAGCGGTGGATTTTTGTCGCTTCGCAGAGAGCCATCTGCCAATGGGCTGGAATTGGCACGTCTGCAGCCTGAAACACGCATGACCATTCGTGGAAAAAGCGGTGACTGGTACAAGGTTAATGTTCGCAAAGATATTGGTGGCTGGGTTTTTGGCCGATATGTAGCGCTGGTGGATGTTCCAACCATTGGGCCGGAAATCGCGCGGACTGAAGTGCCTGTGATTGGTCCGGAAAAATCTGACGCGGTGGAAGCTGACAAGACGAACGACGTTAAAGTTGCAAGTAAGCCTCCTGAGGCAGCGGATAGCCAGAGTTCGGATGGTGCTGTGGTGAATGTTTCCAGTGGTGGGAAGCGGGTTGCATTGGTATTGGGTAATTCTGCCTATCAACATACGCTTGCTTTGCCCAACCCGAAAAACGATGCAGCCAGGATGTCCGAAAAGTTGAAAGGACTTGGCTTTGATGTGATCACCGGTATTGATGGAACGTGGGCAGAGATGAGAAATTCAATTCGCGAATTTGTGAGAATTCTGCCGGATTCCGATGCCGCGCTGTTTTTCTACGCGGGTCATGCCATGCAGATCAAAGGCAAAAATTACCTTATCCCGATTGATGCGAAGCTTGAAGATAAGACATCGCTTGATTTCGAAACAATTGAACTCGCCTCCATTCTGAGTTTCTTTAGCGATCCTGAACGGGTTTCTATCGCGCTGCTGGATGCATGCCGTGATAATCCGCTGTCGCGGAAATTTGCCCGTTCGTTCGGCGCAACACGCTCAGCCTTTATCGGGGAGGGGCTTTCTGCGCCGACGACTGTGCGGGGTAATGTGTTGATCGGGTTCTCCACTGCCCCCGGCGAAGTGGCACTGGACGGAGACGGGGATAACAGCCCGTTTACAACCGCCCTGCTTAAACACATTGGTACACCGGATATGGAAATTGAATTAATGCTGAAACGGGTAAAAGCCGATGTTTACAAAGATACGGACCAGCAGCAAGAGCCTTGGAATAATTCGGGCCTGAGGACGGAGTTTTATTTCAACAAGACGGTCAAGGCCAGCAAAGAATAGGCCATAAAACTGAAGCAAGGAGGAATGATTATGTTTATTAAAGGTACTACAATGTTTGGGTTGGCGCTTGGGCTGGTCGTGCATTCAATGTCATTTGCTCCGGCATTGGCACAAAGTAATTCGGTCGTTGACAGCAACGCGATTGTCAAAGGGTTGACCCAGAAAACCCCTTCAGCGATGGAGCCGAAGGTCAAAGGAAAGACCCGTAGTTTGAAAATGTCAAAAACGCGTGGTTTTAAGGTCGGTGGGGGCAATACAACACCCGGCATGGCTAATGCCGACAAGGAATTTCTGAAATCTGTCTCGACGCGCGGCATTAAATTTACTGTCGCACAGAAAGAGAAGGTTTATGAGATCGTCGATAAGGGTGCGATTTCGACCTATGATTTCGAAATTAATTTTGAGTTTGGATCGGCCGAAATACGTGATGGTTCCAAACCGCAATTGCTGGAGCTTGCCAAAGCGCTCAACCATGAAACCTTGATTAAGGCGAAGCTTATGCTGGTGGGGCATACGGATGCTGTGGGCAGCCGTCAAGCGAACCAAAACCTTTCGGAAAGACGTGCCTTCTCGATTGCAGATTTTCTGACTAATGTCGGCGGAATTGATGGTAAGCGTCTGGTTCCATTTGGCTATGGCGAAGATCGTTTGAAGAATAATGATGATGGAAATGCTGCGGAAAACCGTCGTGTGGAAGTCATCAATATCACTGCCGGTTAAGTTGGATAAAAACTGGTTATGATCGGCTCTGTTGTCATATTTTTCCTGCTGTTTGCGGCACTCATTCTATCTATACCGGCGGCGAGCTACACTGGGCTGGAAACGTGGGGTTCTTTGGCAGCGTCTTCTGTGGCATTTGTATCCATGGCGCTTAACCAGTTTCTTGCAACGCGCCCTAAATTCCTTGAAGCAGCCTTTGGCGGGCTGGATCGTATCTATCATTTGCACAAAAAACTGGGCATGCTCGCTCTAACGCTTATCCTTGTGCATTATTTTATTACGCCGAATTTTAAAGGGAAGGCGCTGGCGACCAGTATCGATTTGCTGGCGAAGGATGTTGGAAAATATACGTTTTACGGATTTGTTGCGCTGCTGGTATTCAGTCTGGTGAAGCGAATTCCGTTTACGAAATTTGAATTTCCGTATCATATCTGGCGTCAGAGCCATCGGTTTATGGGAGTGTTGTTTATCGCGATTGCCTTCCATCAAATGTTTATCAAACGGCCATTTGACGGCAATGCACTGCTTGCCAATTACCTCAATATTTTTGCTGCTATCGGAATTTTGAGTTTCTTCTATACCCAATTTTCTGGGTTTTTTCGGGGTAAATCCTACGTGGTTACCGCTGTGGAACGATTGCCCGCAGCAACGGTGGTGGAGGCTGCGCCGGAATCCAGTATGCTTGGTTCTGTTCCGGGGCAATTTGCATTTATTAATTTCAAGAAAAAAGGCCTTCGCGAGCCGCACCCCTTTACGCTTGCCGGGCGTGGGGAAAAGGGCGAAGTAAAATTTGCGATCAAAGCGCTTGGGGATTTTACCAAATCTTTGCGCGAAAATATTGCGATTGGCGATCACATTAATGTTGAAGGGGGCTATGGGCGTTTTCGTTTTGATCCCAGCCAGCGCCGCCAATTATGGCTTGCGGGCGGAATTGGGGTGACGCCATTTCTTGCCATGGCCAAGGGATTAATGCCAGATTTGGAACAAAAGATATATTTGGTGCATTGTGTGCGTGGCGCGAGCGAAGCGCTCGATGCAGAAGTATTAAAATCACAGACGGAACTGATTGCTAATTTTGAATATGTGTTGTTTGATTCTGAGCAATCGGGCCGTATTGATGCGGACAAGTTGGCAAAGATTGTTGATTTCGATCTGGATGGGGCGGAGATGCTGTTTTGCGGCCCGCCGCGGCTTCGCGAAGCCATTGTTAAAGGGCTTAAGAAACAGAAAATTCGGTTTTCAAAAGTTCGATTTGAGCTCTTTGAATTCCGCTAGATAAAAAATGAATATAGTTGAGTTGTGCATAATCACACAAAACTAAGCGACAAGACTGCATATGTGTAAGACAAGACAAGGTTTAAGGGGCGGACATAAACGTAATACGGGAGAGTCGATATGACTGACAAGCTAGAACGTAGTAAAATTGTGGGTTCACCAGCTGGGTTGATGCGTATGCCCATGGCGGAAGGCGTGATGAAAAAAGTCTTTGCCTGCCTTGTCATGTTCATCAGTGCGTCTGCTGCTACACCCGTATATGCGGCGAATGATTTGTTTAAACCCGATGCCTATAGCGGCTATAAGGCCGATCTAACCAATGGCAAAACGTTGGTAAAAGCTGCCGGTTGTGCCTCCTGTCATAGTACTGGTAGCGATCTTAATTTGCTTTCCGGTGGTTTGAAAATGGATACTTTCGCCGGTGCTGTTTATGTTCCAAATATTACGTCCCACGCCAAGGGTATTGGTGGGTGGACCAATGCTAATTTCCTCAATGCGCTGATTAATGGTGTTGCGCCTGACGGGCATCATTATCTGCCGATTTTTCCCTATACTGCTTATGCCGGAATGAAGCCGGAAGATGTGCTGGATATGAAAGCCTATCTTGCGACGTTGAAAAAATCTGACAACAAAGTACCTGCAAGCGAAGTGTCGTTTCCGTTTAATACGGATTTTGCGCTTGGGCTTTGGAAGCGTGCAAATTTTGATACGCCGCGCTGGCAACCTGGTAAGAAAGATCAAATTAGCCGCGGCAAATATCTGGTTGATAGTGTGGGTGCCTGCGGGAACTGTCATACACCCCGCTCTGTGACCTATGGATTGAAAAAAGAAGAGCATTTAGCCGGTAATAAGGGGCTAACAGGTGCGTTTGCGCCTGCCATTCATAAGACCAAACTTGCAGCTCTTGGTAAATCAACCATATTTACCAAAGGCACTTTGATGGACGGCAAGAAGCTGAGTGGTCAGCCGTTGAACGATCCAATTATGAAGAAAATTGCTCAGGAAACTGCCGAGCTTGAACCTGCTGATCGTCTGGCGATGTTGGCCTATATCACAGGCAAGGAAGTGAAATTTGAAAAACCGAAACTGATTGTTGCAACATGTGATGCGAGCACCAATGCTACTGTTGCTGTCAACGTTTCTGTCCCAGTCAATAAATTTGAAGCCCATGCGGATGAGTTTATGGGCAAATACTGCCGAAATTGTCACGGGCCGGGGTCATCATCTGAACGAATTTACCCGTCGGGTGATTTGTCGTCAATTGCTACTAATGCAGCGTTTATTACGCCCGGTGATCCATCGAAATCTCCGATGTTCACCTCCATTGCCAATGGCCGTATGCCAAAAGGGCCACGGCCAACGGATGAAGAAATCGCAGGTTTGGCAAGCTGGATTACTGCACTTGGTGCAAAGCAATCAACGCCCGCGAACGCTGCCAATGCGCTGGCACCGCCACCTCGTATGCGTAAAGTTGTTTCGCGTACGGATTTTATTCGTGCAGCGTTGCGTGATATTGATACAGTTAGTGAACTGGACCGGAAGTTTGTTCGCTATTTCAGCTATCGCTACCAGTATAATGGTCGCTTCCCTTGTGAAAACGATGATATGTTTGCCAAGCGTCTGGATCTTTATAAGTCTGGTTTTCGCAAATTATTGAATTCGGTTTCGCGTGGTAGTTCCATGTTGGTACCTATCGCTGTGGAAACCACAAAAGAGCTACTTGTGCGGGTTGATATTCGTGACTTGGCATGGGGCGATGCTGAATGGGGTGTGCTTGAAACGGCTTATCCGTTTGGCATTGATCCTAAAAGTGATACGACCTTAGCTGCTCTTGTGAATGTGACAGGTGCTTCTATCCCAATCATGCGCACGGACTGGTTTATGGCCAATGCCGGAAAGCCGAAGATTTATCATGCGCTGCTGCAACTGCCAAAAAATATTCAGCAGTTCGAAAAATCCGTGCTTAACATTGATGTGGAAGATAACATCATCAGACGCCGGGTTATGCGTGCAGGTTTCAATCAAGGTTCTTCGGCGGTTTCTGCCAATAACCGAATGATTGAGCGTCATGAATTGCCCCAGGGCGGTTATTACTGGAAGTCATATGATATGGCTAAAAGTACCGGAGAAGGAAATTTGCGTGATCGTCCGCATGGGCCGCAAAATGTTGAGCCGCTTGATACAGGATTGAAGTCCTTCGTTCATGATGGGGGGGAGATGTTGTTCTCGCTGCCTAACGGGATGCAGGGTTATTATCTTTCAACAGCTGCCGGTGATCGTCTGGATGATGCGCCTGAGAAAGTCGTATCTTATCAGATACGACCGAAAAACAAGGGTATCACGATCATCAATGGCCGCTCCTGTTTCGAGTGCCATGCGGAAGGTGTACTTTATAAGCGAGACCAGTTCCGCTCACATATCGAAACTACTAATCTGTTCACTGAACCTCAAAGGCAGTTACTTCTGGAGATGTATGTGGAGCAGGCTGAGTTGGATGCCAGGTTCAAGAATGACAGGGATCAATTCCTTGCAGCACTTGAAAAAATTGGTGCAACCGAGACAGCTCCCGATAAGTCTTTACGGGCTAAATCTGGTGTTGGCGAGCAAGAGATCATCACCTGGTATGCGGATCTATATGAAGATGATCTGGATGCGGAAGAGTTGGCTGCCGAGTTCGGTATGAGTGCTAAAAAATTCCGTGAAACCGTTGAGAAGACTTCAGATGTGGAAGTTGTAAGGCTGGCGACTTCGTGGCTGATCCAGTTGCGTGGTGGCAAGAAAATTGCCCGCTTTGAAGTTGAGGAGCAGTTTGCCTATCTGGCGGAGCCATTGCTTGGTTTAAAGCCTCTGCGTTATTTCAGCGATGGCAGTGAAAATATTGCTGATGCCGGTAAGACTGATACCACCAATTCGGACACGTCTTATAAGGTCGCTGCTTTGGGGAAGGTGCCGAATTACAAGGTTGCCATTCCATCCTACCAGCAGCCTGACTATGCCAGCGGTAAAAGGCTTGCTCTTTCGGTGAAAGTTGCTTCCACAAATGTGAAGGTGAAGGATTTACTTTCCTTTGAGGTGACAGCAAACCGCCAATGCGAATTGCAGATCCTTTATGTTGAATCCAGTGGTAATGTGGAATTGTTCCCGGATCAGCTGATTGGCAATGCAATTCTTGTTCCGGGTAAAGCGAAGCGTATTCCTGCTGAAGGTTCTGGAAATATCGAATTTGACGAGCCTGGTCACGACGAAACTCTTATACTATTCTGCCGTGAAGGTGGGCTGGGGTCGCAGAGGATAACCAAGGAGCAGGCGCTAAAAATTGCCAAGGCTTCGGGTAAAACAGCGACAAGAGGCATTGCGTTTAATCTGGCTAAAAAGGTCGCGAAATCAAAAGGCGATACCGCCTTCCACATGGTCTCGTTCAACGTGAAATAGCGTCGGTCTCGAGTGAAGTGAAAATAACGGGCCGGTCTATTTAGACTGGCCCGTTTTTGTTCATGGGATTGCGTGTTTACCTAAATAATATGTCAGCTCGCGTAATACTTGACATTTTTTGTCCAAATAGACCAATATTCTACTGGGTCTAACTTCAGGTAGTTTTCGTGTGATCATTTGCAGTTGTAATATTATTTCCGCCAAGGAAATTGAGCAAGCAGTTCTAAGCCTGTTGGTTGAGGACGCATATCGTCTGATTGTTCCTGTGCAGGTCTATCATACGATGCAAAAACGCGGAAAATGCTGCAGTTGTTTTCCAGGCGTCATCGAAATCATTGTGCGGGTGACGGAAGTGTTTCACCGGGGAAATGATATTTCCGAACCAGAGATTGTTTCTCTGATTGCGGAATTAAAATCCGAACATGAGCAATGTGAAACCGTAAGAATGCTGAAGCGCATGCGTTTAAAAGGGCACCGGGCTGCATGATTACTTATTGCATTGATCCACAATGGATGGATTTGTAATGGCTATCTATAGATCCAATTGTGAGAGAGATAAGCGTTGGCTATGCTCTGCGGATACCATTTCCAAAAACTCAGAAATTGTCTTCTCATCAATTCCGACTGCACGAAAAACCAGCGCAGAAAAATGAGCTGGCGCATTTCCCGGAGCGGTGATGACATTTTGGTCTTCAACGGCAGTTACCTCGTCCACATAATGAGATCTCCCGCGATAAGATTTGGAGTTTGCGGATAGAAAGCTTAACGCATGGCTCGTATGTCGTTTGTCGTTAAGAACACCCGCATTGGCCAGAGCAAGTGTACCGCCGCATATTGCAGCAACGTGCTTTCCTCTATTCAGGAAATCCAGTGACAATTGCTTTAAATCAGGTGCATCACTGGTTTGCCATACAGTACTCCCACAAATAACCAATACATCGAATGCTTTAGATTTAACGCTGTCCAGACTTGCATCTGGTGTTGTTTTGAGGCCGCCCTGAGATATTATTTGACTGCCGGCGGGCGCTACATTCAAGGTTTCTATTCCGTAGTAACCGCTTCCGATGCCATTCAAAAAAGCACACTCCCAATCAGAGTATCCATCGGTTAGCACTATCGCAATTTTTGGCATGCCTGTTGACCTAACTAGTTGCATATTAACGCCCGCAGCAGACGCGCATTTTTTGCGTCGTATTGCCTGCGCTTGTTAAGTTTTACACGGAAAAACATATTTTATTTTTATCTAAATCTCTCGCATATGCAGAAAATTTAGGCCCTCGTTGACTTGGCTCACCCTCACAAGTGCCGCCCAATTCAATAACCTTTTTATGAAGCCTTTTTACTTCTTCGGTAGAACCAACATTAAAACCAATCATTGTTCCATTTCCATTACTTGCGGGTTCCTCATTAAAGGGTTTAGCTATTGCAAAAGCAAAATCCTCACACTGCCAAAAGGTCATTCTTTCAGTTGATAAAACTTGGTTAAGTTCTGTTTGTTCGAAAAGTGAATCATAGAATTTAATCGATGCTTCCATGTTGTTTGTTCCAAGAACGCAATAGTCTATTTTCATAATTTAATATCTCATAGTTTAACGGGTTTTATGCGGTATTTCGTGTATCCGATGGTCAAAACGATGGCCATCTTCGGCATATCTTTCCTTTGAATTCCAAAAGTAGGTTTGGTTTCGTACTTGAGCGGTTGTCCTTCTGTAGCATATGGTACTGACAAGGGGTGTCAGGATTGTAGAGTTGATTGAAAAATGGATTTTAATCCCTCAGGCCGGTTACATTTTGAGTAAGCTAGAGCGTCAAATCGTTTCAGGGAGATCAAACACGCCGACTAATTATGGATAGGGAGCTGGATGTTCGATGAACTGGCATCTGGTGTAGTTGGAATGCTGATGGTTGCAGCGACCGTGAAGTTTCCCAGTGGAGATTATTCTACTCCTTTGTCCTTGCGGAATGGTAATGCCATCACTTCGAAGTATCGCTCATAGTCTGGCAGGCCTGTTTCTGGACGAACGCCCAATTCTTTTGGCATTTGGCCCGGGCGGTAGATGAAGGTTCCAAATAACTGGTCGTACACCGACAGAGTTGCACCATAATTTTTTGCCTCACGAACATCTGCGCTGTGATGATAGCGGTGAAGTTCTGGCCCTATGAACAAATAATTTGCCCAACCCATCCGTATATCTACGTTAAAATGGCTGATCAGTCCGTGCATTCCGTTGATGATCAAAAACATCACGACAACTTCCTGATTATATCCCATTAGCCAAACCGGGATGACTATGACGATGCCTTGAATAATAACGCCGTTTATCGGATGAAATACAGCATGCATTATGAGGTATAATCGTGGTGGCAGATGATGCACAGAATGGGACCGCCACAAGAATCGCCCTAACCAACCACGCCCTTCATGCATGCTACGGTGGGCAAAGTAATTGCCGGCTTCAAAAATCAATAAACAGGCAAGTAGTTGAAAGGGTTCAGGCCAGGTGCTTGCCGGGCCATTTAAATCACCTGAGATGGTAATGGCGAACGTCGCCAGTAAAGCCGAAGTAGCTGCGACGCCAAGGCTGTTTCCAACGATATATTTTAAATCCGCTATGAAAGAGCGTAACGTCATTGCCCATCGGTATTCATAGGGAAATAGGAACTCAATTATTAGGTAAAGGACTGCAAGTATGCCGACGGTTGCACCCCAGATTGTCCGTGGATCTGTTCCTGATGTGTGGATCAAATGAAATGATGCGAGAACAATACACCAACTTAAAGGGTATAGTCCCCAGCGAATAATTTTTCGGGTGAGACTTGTAGGAAGTTGGGTTGAAGGGGCCTGTGTCATGAAAACCTCGATACTGCTAATGGACATGTGTACGATATTAGACAAGTATCTAAATATGAGAGCCTTTCGAAGGACGTTTTGAGTGTGGAGTGCAGCATACCGGACAGAAAGTCGTCAAATGACTGATAAAATGAAAGACCGCAGATTCAGGCGTACTCGTGAAAGCTTGCGATTAGCAATGGTCGGACTTCTCCATGAGACAAACTGGGACGAAATTTCAATCCAGATGATTTGCAACCGTGCCGACGTGGCGCGTTCTTCCTTCTACGTTCATTTCGATAACAAGATTGCATTGCTGGATCATGTTTTCTTTTCGCGGGAAGACGAGATCAAGGAATTTGTTACCGGAGGTCGACGCAATGCGGCTGAATTTTTAACGCTCTCATGGCTGGTGGATCACATCTGTGAAAGTCGGGAATTATATTATTTTGCCAGTCGATCCCTATCAGGCCAGATTATCCTTTCAAGGTTCAAAGGCGTCATGGGGGAGGTATTCAGGTATGAACTGAATGATATGGCAATTGCTGCAACGAATGATCAAATTGATTTTGTGCTTGGCGGTGCCTTTGCCATGATTGAACACTGGATCGACTCCGGTACGCAGCAAATGAAAGGTCAATTCAAACACCGAATATATGAATTGGCTCGCCGGGTGATTGATGTCGACGATAAAATCCATCGAACAATCACGAATAATGAGTGAGTTGTTCGATGGATGGGCTTTTTAGGTATTTCCGGTTTTCAGTTTTCTCGCCTCGTGCTGCATAACAAAAAGTGAAGCAAAAACGATGATTGCCGCGCCGATGGCGAAATCTCCGGTCGGGAAATATCCAAATACGATGAAACCGGCCAAAATATTAAGAGGCATTTTGATGTGGTCGAACGGTTGGACATAGGCCGCATCCGCGGTCTTATAAGCCAGCGCAATTGAACCTTGGGCAAGGGCTGTCAAAATACCGATGCCAAAAACGTAAGGCCAGATATCGGATGTTGGCATGAAGATTTTTTCAACGGCACCAGAACCGAGCATTTCCAATGTCCAAAGAACAGCATTTATTGGCGCGAGCAACAGCAACAGATATAGCGTGATTGTTTGAGGTGTTTCTGTCAGTGCCAACTGTTTGGTATTGATTGAGGAAACCGCCCACAGCGCTGCTGCAATCACCGGAAACCAGACCATGGTTGTGAAGTCATCGGCCCATGGTTGCAGCACGATCATGCCGCCAATAAAGCCTGCCAAGGTTGCCGTGAGGCGGGCGAAACCGATTTCTTCCTTGAGGAAAAATGCGGCACCTATGGTTACGAAGAATGGCGAGGTCATCAACAGTGCAATTGCCTGCCAGATAGGAATGCCGTTTGAGAGGGCGTAGAGCCAGAACTGAACTCCGAATGCTGAGACAACAACCCGGAACAGATGCAGGCCCAGACGGTCGGTTTTCAACATCGATAATCTGGTTTTAAACAGCCATGGCAACATCACCAGAAGGGCCACAAAATATTGCCAAAAAGCCATGCTTGAAGATGAGAGGCCCATTTTCGAAGTGGTGAATTGCGTGCCCACATTGACGATAGCAAATATTGCGCCAGCGGCGACCATGAAGCCTGCGCCGGTATAAGCTGAGTTTAATTTTGAATATAGTTGCATTAGATGGCTCCCACAAAAATGAGAGAAAGCAAATGCGAATAACAGGTCTGAATCATCGGTGTATCCTTTAATATTGTTACCAATAGATTCAGGACGCACAGGTGATAAAGGAACATAGTCGCCTATTGATAGCGCTATTTTCCTATTATTTTCCTGTTCTCTTCCATCCGGACTTTAACCGTCGGCTCCGGATTTACACCGGATCTGCTGACCCTTTGAAAGGTGACTAACAAAGGCGCTCGCGGGCTGCGTGGAATATCCACTTACCGCCGGTGGGGAATTTCACCCCGCCCTGAGAACATGCAAGTTTTTACGCTTACGGAAGTTTGGTAGCACGGGTTTGCAATTAGATGGAAGTGTTTTTTGGGTTAGCCATTCAGCATGATGCCGAAATCCTTTTCGATCTACCAGCTTAATCCAGCTGACAGACAATCATCGATAATTCCGATAAGGGCTGATCTTTTGCCCAAGGTGGAATTGACTGAATTCGCTTTGCAGAAATGAAATTCACTTGTAAACGGAATAGAGAAAATTTTCCAAAAAAGGAAACTCCGGGGACGCGATGGGTTCAGATTCTACAAATCACTCGGGCATATATTTCATGCTGCTTGGCATGCTTATGTTCACTGTGAATGACGCCATTGGCAAATGGTTGGTGACGGATTTTTCTGTCGGCCAATTATTGGCCATTCGGAGCTGGGCGGCGTTGGTGATTTTGATTCCGCTATTGGCAAAGAAAGGTGAATTGACAAAACTGTTCACGCTTGAGAATCCGAAATTACATTGTATCCGCCTGTTTTTCGTTGTGAGTGAAGCGTCGTGCTTTTTCTGGGCGGTGCGATATTTACCCTTGGCGGACACGTTTATGATCTATCTGGCCGCGCCGATTTTTGTAACGGCGCTTTCGCCCTTTATGCTGGGTGAGAAGGTTGGAATATTCCGCTGGATGGCAGTTCTAATTGGATTTGGCGGTGTGGTGTTGATCTTCCCGCCAAGTGAGGCTGCATTGTCGCTTCCGGCTTTCGTTGCTGTGGCTGGTAGTCTGGGGCTGGCGTTGGTGATGATCCTTACCAGGAAATTGCGCGAGGCGGACCCGGTGCGCCTTATTACGCTGCAAACCCTTGCTATGGCAGTTGCTGCATCCTTCACCTTGCCGGTGGTGTGGATTACGCCGAATGGGTTTGAATTTATGCTGTTTTGCCTGTTAGGGCTTGTGGCAACAATGGCGCATTTTTTGATCAATCATGCCATGCGCACATCACCTGCGAGCGTGGTTGCGCCATTCCAGTATTCTTCGATCATCTGGGCGATGATATTAGGGTATTTTTTCTGGAACGAGATACCGACGCTTACCAGCTTGCTTGGGGCGGGAATTGTAGTGGGAAGCGGGATATTTATCTTATATCGCGAAACCCGACAAAAAGGCGGATAAGCTCAGGTATGGTACCTGTAGGTTTTGATAAAACGTGATATTAAATTTTGGGATTTATAAATTTGTATGTGGAGTGCGGCATGGCAAGCATTGGCCCTCATGCAGAGGTGTTTACCAAAGATAATCCAATGCCGTCGGTTGGAGCATCGGCAATTCGCCGCTTCCTGCGTCCGGTTTGCTACCAGAATGTGCCTGCTGTGTGTTTTGCCAGTTGATCTCAGCTAAGCCAGACAGGTTGTTTGAATGACTGGGGCGTCCGGGAATTGATTTTCTCGAACGGGTTTTGCATGATTGGTGTTATGGTAGATACGATCGACAAACTACGAATTACGCTTTCGGAATTTGATGGCCACGCAATTACGCTTTTGAGCGAGGCGGGAGCTAAATATTCAGACCGCACAGATTATCTGGACAGTCTCGTTGCACTTTCTAGTGAGGGCGGGAAGGGCGTTTCTAATGGAGCTACATGGCTACTGAAATCATATCTGGATGATGGCGGGGGCATGTCGGGGGAGCAGGTTTCGCACTTGCTATCGCAGGTAGATGGCATTCAGAACTGGGCAGCGCAATTGCATCTGTGCCAATCCATACAATATCTGACGGTTTCTTCAGCGGATGCAGACCATCTGATATATTGGTTGCAGCCATTGCTTGATCATGAGCGGCCATTCTTGAGAGCGTGGTCGCTTGATGCAATTTTTCGTGTTTCATCTCAATATTCCAGATTTGACAATATGCTGGAAATGGCTCTCTCTTCCGGGGCGAAAGACCCTGCGGCCTCGGTTCGTGCAAAGGTACGAAGTCTCAAAAAATGATCTACGACTTGTCTGTTTCTTCTTAGTCTTTAGTTGAATATTAGAAAAATGGGTAGACAAAACGGTTTCATCCAAATTTGGGTAACATGTTGAATATTAAAGGTTTGTATGATGTACGGATATGAAACCGTATCTAATATATTACTTTTTGGATGGGGGGCTGCGATATTTTCGACGTTTGCTAAAAGCCGATCTTGACCGCTTCTGGCTTAATCAGTACCCTAAGCCGCATAAGCAATTGAGGCAGGGATTGTTATGTCTTTTGCAGATTTCAGATTTTGAAGCTGTTGGGGCAGGAATTGTTGTTTTGATAGATGTCAGAGCGTCGTTGGGTTTTGTATAAATTCGACGAGGAGCTGCGCTAACTACTTAATATATTCCATAAAGTTCAAGGGAGAAAATAATGGAAAGACGTAAATTTTTAACTGGAACCGCTGTTGCTGGTGCTGGTGTTGCTTTGGCCGCTCCGGCTCTTGCTCAATCAGTAATAGAAATGAACATCGTGTCCACATGGCCTCGGGATCTTCCGGGTCTTGGTCTACCGGCTCAGCGGCTTGCTGCTCGTATTGAAGAGCTGACAGACGGCGCAATCAAAGTGAACTATTTTGCTGCTGGTGAGCGCGTTGGAGCATTCGATTCGTTCGATGAAGTTGCTTCCGGCAACTCACAAGCTTACATTGCAGCTGATTATTACTGGAAAGGTAAACACTCTGGTTGGGCTCCGTTTACAGCTATTCCATTCGGTCTTACATATACTGAAATCGATGCATGGACTAAGTATGCTGGTGGTCAGGAACTCTGGGATGAGCTTGCTGGCGGATTTGGCCTGAAAAACTTTGCAATGGGTAACACCGGCGTTCAGATGGGTGGTTGGTTTAACAAAGAAATCAATAGCGCAGACGATCTTAAAGGTCTGAAAATGCGTATTCCTGGTCTTGGCGGCGATGTTCTTGCTAAGCTTGGTGCTTCTACTGTGTCTCTTCCAGGTGGTCAGATTTATGAAAACCTCGTATCTGGTGCGATTGACGCAACAGAGTGGGTTGGCCCATACAATGATTACTTCATGAAGTTCTATGAAGCTGCCAAATACTACTACTTCCCGGGTATGCATGAGCCAGGCTCACAGCTTGCTATGGGTATGAATGCTTCATGGTGGGGTTCATTGTCTAAAAACAATCAGGCTATCATTCAGGCTGCTTGTAACGAAGAGAATAGCCGTACTGGTGCTGAAACCAACGCAAACAATGGTGAGTATCTTGCTAAACTGATCAATGATCATGGCGTTAAACTCCGCGAGTTTAACGACGATGTTTATGATGCATTCGGTGAAGCTGCTGAAGAAGTGCTTGAAGAAGCGCGTGATCACAGTGATCTTTCCAAGCGCATTTATGATTCAGTTCTTAAAGCTCGTACAGAAATTGGTGGCTGGACTGCTATTTCCGATACAGCTTATGTGTTGCAGCGTAACCGCGTTCTGAACAACTAATTTTGCTGTTATTTTGAATATTGGAGGCGGGGCCTAGGTCTCGCCTTCTTGGTTGTTATATGTAAATGCGGAAGGGTTTTGCGTTTACATGATTAAGTAGGGCGTGGGCATATCGGGGTGATTAATCCATGAATTCTGGTTCAGAATCACAAATTGCAGAATCTGGCGATGTTGTATCTGTAGTCACTCAAACGGGAGTGACCAAAGCCGTTAGACTACTGGGCTGGTGCATATTGGCACTGATGGCAGTTTTCGTGGTGAATAATTTTTTAAGCTTTGGCGCAGGATTGCCCGGAGCTGGCAGCGCGTTTAGTGAAAGTGGTGGAAGTGCTTTGGGCTGGATGCAATTTGCATTTTATCCCATCGCTATCATTGTTGCCGGGTTTCATATTTCCAAATCATCAAACACAACCCTTCGTGCTGATAGTGACAACATTACGTCTATCAACACTTTCCTCGTTCGTGCTGCTTTTTGGGTAGTGCTGTTGGTAGGCCTTGTTGACGTGGCTATATCCTTTATGAGGGTTGAAGACGTCTTGAAAGTAGTTGTTGGTGAGCAAATGGCAAAGGATTTGGGGCGCTCGCATTTTCGCGGTCCCTATGTGCATGTGCCTGTTATGGTGCTTGGAATTATTGTCGCGATGTTTACTCGCACGTTGGGCTTTCATTGGCTTACGTTGTTGATTGTGATCGCAGAACTACTGATCGTGTTTTCGCGGTTCATATTCTCCTACGAACAGGCATTCTTTGCTGATCTCGTACGGTTTTGGTATGGGGCGTTGTTCCTGTTTGCCAGTGCATACACGTTGCTCGAAGAAGGGCATGTGCGGGTAGATGTGTTTTATGCGGGATTTAGCGACAAGACCAAAGGCAGGGTGAACGTGGTTGGTTCGCTGTTTATGGGCGTCGTGTTTTGCTGGACAATCCTTCTCGTTGGTATGGGTGGCAAGGCCTCCATCATCAACGCACCGATTTTCAATTTCGAAACAACCCAATCAGGCTTCGGTCTCTATGTTAAATACATGATGGCTGGGTTTCTCGGGTTCTTCGCCATTACGATGATGATACAATTTGTCAGCTACATGTTTGGCTCCGTCGCGGATGTTCGCGGCGATCCGGGCAAGCGGACGATCGCAGGTCCTGCCGCACACTGACTGAAGCAATAATCCCAATGGATATGATATAAATATGGAACTTCTATTTCTCGCCATTTTAGTCCTTTTGATGGCATTTGCTCTTGCCTCCGGTTATCCCGTGGCTTTCGCCCTTCCAGGATCATCGATTATTGCTATCGTTCTGGCCGCAATTTGCGGTCATTTTTTCGCCGGTAACGTGGATGCATATTTTGCTGTTGGTGGACCTGGGCAGTGGCTGAGTGCAGGGGTTACAAATTTGCGTGGGGTCTTTTGGGAACCGGAACGTGATACTCTGATTGCAATTCCGTTGTTTATTTTCATGGGCATAATGTTGCAGCGTTCGAAGATTGCTGAAGATTTGCTCATTACCATGGCACAATTGTTTGGTCCTGTACCAGGTGGGCTTGGTATTTCGGTTGTGTTTGTGGGCGCTTTGCTTGCCGCAACAACCGGTATTGTTGGTGCCACCGTTGTTGCTATGGGGCTGATTTCGCTACCGGCGATGATGCGTAATAATTACTCTCCGTCCCTTGCAACAGGCACAATTGCAGCTTCCGGCACTTTGGGGCAGATCATTCCGCCCTCGATAGTTTTGATTATTCTTGCAGATCAGCTCTCTAGTGCTGCTGATCAGGCAGGCACCATGCGCAAGGCGCTGCATAAGGCTTCGACCGGTGAATTTTCAATGCCAAGCAATTTTGCTGTCGGTTCTACCAGCGCAGGCGAGATGTTCCTCGGGGCGTTTGTGCCGGGTATTTTGCTGGTCTTGCTCTACATGGCATTTATCCTGATTTATGCATTCTTCAAACCAAGTGTTGCGCCTGCAATACCTTTTGAAGGAAAATACAACACGGAATTCTTGAAGCGGGTTTTGATGGCATTGATCCCACCTCTGGGACTGATCTTCTTGGTGCTCGGATCAATCATTGGCGGCATCGCGACGGTTAATCAGGCTGGTGCGATTGGCGCTGCCGGTGCGTTGGTGATGGCGAGTTATCGCCTTTATGAGGGCAAGCGCGGCACCTATTGGCCTGCGATGCTGGCCGGTATTTCATTGCTTGCAATCGTTGCGGTTCTTGCCAATTTTGACACCAATATCAAAAGTGCCAAAACGTCCCACGATTTTCTTGGCCTGACGCTGGCGGGTATTGCCACCTTTGGTTTGGTGGTGGCGTTGGCATGGAGCGGTTGGCGTGCATTTAAGATCGACAACACCTTGCATGGTGTGATGATTGAAACTGCCAAAACCACCTCTCTTGTTTTTATCATCTTGTTGGGCGCAGCCATGCTGACTGCAGCATTCCGCGCCTTTGGCGGGGAAGAGCTTGTGCGTCATTTTCTTGAAGGATTGCCGGGCGGCTTCTGGTCGAAATTTGTGGTGGTGATGGGCGTGATTTTCATCCTCGGTTTCTTCCTTGATTTCATTGAAATTGCCGTGGTTGTGGTGCCGATTGTGGCTCCGATCCTGCTGGCCGATCCGTCGGCCAACATTACTGCTGTATGGCTCGGGGTGATGATCGGTCTGAATATTCAAACTTCATTCCTGACACCGCCGTTTGGCTTTGCGCTGTTTTACCTACGCGGGGTCGCGCCAGCTACCGTTAAAACAATTCAGATGTATCGCGGCGTTATTGCCTTTATTGCTCTGCAATTATTGGCTCTTGGCATCGTGGGAGCCTTTCCGGCTCTTGTGAACTATCTGCCGAACCGGGTTTCGCTGCTTTCAGAAACGGCACCTCCTCCGCGTAATCCGAAGCTGCAATATTGCGTTGAAAATATGCTTAGTGAATATTATTCTGAGAATGGCACAGCAATTTCATCAGCAATTACCACTGCAAAGGGGTTGGATTTATCCACATTGCCGAAGAAGATGCAGAAGAAACTGGCAGCAAGTTTTGAACATGCTGAGAGCGGCATGGGCCTTTTGGCGAAGGCAATTTCTGCCGAGCAAGCTGTTAAAGCAGCGTCTGATGGCTACCGTCCAATTCACGGTGAAGTGCGCTCTTTGCAACGCTCAATGCTTCTTGCAACTAAAGAAAACAAGGAGCTTGAAACTCGTATCAGCAGGTTGCGTGAAGAATCCGACAAACCGGAAAAACAACGGCTCCTTGTGATCGTTCAGACAAATAAGGATGAAATTGCCAAGCTTGAAAGCATGATCCCGGATGCTTGGGATGAGAAGTTCAAGAAATATAGCGCATTGACCAAAGCTGAACAAAAGGCTCGTTCAACCTATCGTAATACGGTTGATGAAGCCTATGAGCCTCTGCAATCGCTTATTGCTATTTTGGCTGATGCCGACAAACTTGATACGATCGAAGCTGATTTGTTGGCGCTTAAAGATAAGATTACCACCAGCGACCCTGCCGATATGGTTGTGCCGTTGGCTGAATTCTCAAAAGTAGTTGGAAAAATTGCGGGAACCAACAAGCTGAAATCTGCAATTGGCAAGGCCCGTCGTGCGCTTAAATCAAGAACGCCAAACAAGGAAAAAGCCTTGGCCCAGATTGAAAAGGCGGAAAACATCTTTGCTAAAGAAAAAGCGTGGCGTGCCAAAGCCAATGAGGTTCTTGCTCCAGCGCTTATGTCCTATGACAAGGTTATCAGCAGCAATATCGGACTGCGAATGCAGACCCGTCTATCGCGGGATCAGGCGCTTTATATCGCTTCATGTGGTGCCGGGCACGAGGATGTCTCGCTCAATTTCTAGCCTCTTTCACTACTAAATTGGGCGGGTCGTGCGTTGCGAGATTGAACGGGTGAATTTTGCGCGCGATTTTTTGCCTGCCATTTTTTTTCCAGCAGGATGCATGCCCAAATAATGCCGATCATCAGATAAAAGTGTCGCCAGTGGTCAGTGTCAATTACGATTCCAACGAAACAATGCCCCACGAAAATAACATAGGCGATCTGGTGATAGACCTGCCATGGGCGTGGGCGGAACAGCAACTTGAAACCCGCAATCAGTGTCCAGAACATCATAGTGAGCCAGCACACAAACCCTATCCAGCCATAGGCCATTAGGGATTTTAGAAAAATGTTGTGGGTGTCCTCAATAAAATATTTCGGAAAGACCAATGGCCCGATGCCCCATGGATTTTCCAGAGCCATTTTAAAGCCCAGAGCGTGGCGTTCAAACCTTCCCATTGTTCCGCCGTCATAATCCTGCACGACTTTTGCACGCTGGAGAAATAGACTACTGATTGCATCAATTTGTAATATGGCGAGAATGGCGAAGATCAGAACAGCAACACCGCAGACTGCGAGAACGATATATTTAAACCTAACGCGTGCGCGCTGTTCATTGATGAAAAGCAGAGCGTAAAACATGAGCAGGCTAAAAGCAGTGAGGCCCCATGCAGCACGGGAAAAAGCGAGGAAGAGTCCAAGCGCTAATATTCCCAGCAGGGCTGTAATCGGGATAACGCTTTTCAAAGAGGCGTTCAACAGGCGATAAACCAGATAGAGAATGGGAGCGGTGAGAAAAGGGCCAAATACATTTGGATCCTGAAAGGCACCTGCTGCGCGATCGAATTTGGTGAATATGGCAAACCCTGAAACCTGGAAATATCCCAACAGTCCAAGCATGGTGGAAAGTGTAGCGGAGGCTACATAGACATTGAAAACGAGAGGTAATCGTTTTTCATCATTTGAAATGATGATGGCAAAAAATACGGAGGTCAGCGCCAAAAAAAATGAAACTGCCACATAGGTGAAGCCGCTCTTATGATCGGCCATTTGAAAACTCGATATAATTCCTCCGGTGTTGAATATTGAAAACAGGATCAACAGTGGAAATATCGCGCGCGGAATGCGCAGGCCGAGCATGAACCATGCCGCGAGTGTGACGATGAGAACGAGCTCGTACGGGGCAGGTTCAAAGATTACAAAACCGCCCAAAAAAATGATTATCCCAATCATCGAATTTTGTAACCGATGAGCAAACCTGGAGCTGGCACGGTTAGCGGTTTTGCGCGTGGCTTTGATTAATGGAATTTCTGCCGTAAGCATCATTGTTTTGTTACTGGGGTTCGTTACTGGTTGTTGTTGATTAGGGCGAGGGGTATCCCACCGCGCATTGGTTACTAAAAAATGAATTATCTTGGTTAATAGAGGGTAAATTTTAGCGAGAATGGAGACGCTTTTTTTGGGATAGTTTCAGCAATGCTAGTCTATGGGCGCATGAAAGGGCAGCTATCATTCTAAGAATTTTTACCGATTGTCTGAGAATTAATAACTTAGTTACCTTAATCCTTCATTTTCTGGTCATATTCGTAAATGCATTTTATCCTTCAGGAGTCCGTTATGTCAGCCCAGCAATTCCAACCAGAAGATGTCGATATCGACATCCATGGATTGTTGAATGAAGTGTGGCAGAAAAAATTCACGATTTTTGTAATAACCTGTGCAACAGCTGTGTCGCTATTTTTAACTTTTTCTTCCTTATCTCCGCTCTATAAATCGAGCTCACGTGTATTAATCGAAAATCGCGAAACGGTGTTTACCCGTGCCGATAATTCCAGGGTGCGTTCTGAACTTTTCGACAAAGAGGCGATTGGCAGTCAGGTTGAAGTGATCGGCTCTGATACGGTCACGTTAGCGGTGATTAAAAAGCTAGGTCTGTCCAAAAAGGGAGAATACTCTGGTGAAAGTGAAAATTCGCTGGCCTCAGATATTCTGTCAGCTATTGGATTAGGCAAACCTCATAACGGTGTTCCTCCTGAGGTTAAGCTGTTGGAGAAGTTCAAAAAGAACCTGACTATTTTTGCCGTCAACAATTCCCGGGTGATTGTGGTTGAGTTTTCTTCCAAGAACCCAAAAACGGCGGAAGCCGTGCCAAATGAAATCATGGCTGAATTCCTGAAGCTGCAAAAAGACGCGAGCCTTACCGCAACGCAGGATGCCACCCAGTGGCTTGGTCCGGAGATTGACAGTTTGCGCGATAGGGTTCGCAAAGCCGAAGCAAAGGTTGCTTCGTTTCGTGCGAACTCAGATATTCTTGCAGGCAATAATAGCGGGTTTTTGGCCACCCAACAATTATCAGAAATCTCTTCCGAATTGACCCGGTTACGTGCTGAGCGCTCCTCTGCTTTGGCGCGGGCAGCTTCAATGCGTAAGGCTCTTAAGAGAGGGTCTTCACTTGAATCTATACCGGAAGTGGAAAGTTCGGTGACCGTTCAACGACTTCGCCAGAACAAACAAACCTTGAGCGCGCAGATTTCACAATTGTCGATTAGCCTGCTACCCAACCACCCCAGATTGAAAGCGTTGCAATCCCAGTTGGCAAATGTTGATCGTCAGATTGTAACAGCGGCCAAGAACATTCTCACCGGGCTGGAAGATAATGTTGATTTTACCAAGGAAAAAGAAGCGGAACTGCGCCGGGAAATGAACCGGCTGAAGTCTGAATCTTCCCGGGTTGGCGAAGCGGAAGTAGGTTTGCGTGCGCTTGAACGTGAAGCAACTGCAGAGCGTGAATTGTTGCAAGCTTATCTCAAGCAGTTTCGCGAAGCTGCAAGTCGGCAAAACAATCAGTTCGTACCTGTAAATGCCCGCGTGATTTCAAAAGCCGGCCTACCGTTGAATCCCTATTTTCCGAAGATTGTTCCTTATACAATCGCTGGATCGGTTGCTGTATTTATTTTAACTGTAATGGGTATTCTTGCATGGGTGCTTTTAAGTGGTCGTGCCTTTATTAAACCAGAAGCGGTTCCAGAAACGGTGACTGTTCCAATTGCAGATAACGATAGTGGCGCAGAAGGGTCGTTGGTCTATTCGGAAGAAAATGTGGCTCAAGTTCTCAATATATTGGGGCAGGCGCGGGTCGTGATGATGACGGCGAGCGAACATTCTGTTTCTTCAATTGGTTGGAAGTTTGCGCGTAACCTCGCATTAAATGGGCGGAGGGTTGCGCTTGTTGATCTTGCTGCTGGTCTTGAAGCCACGTCGAAAATGCTTGGCAGGGTTGATTTGCCGGGCCTTGGAAATGTGATTAATGGCACCGCAGAATTGACCGAAGTAACGTATAATGATCGTGGGTCATCGGTGCAGATCATTCCGGCAGGTCAGGTGCTGGCGAGAGATGACGGGCAGGGAGTGCAGCATCTTTCCCAATTGCTTGATGGATTGTCCAAGATTTTTGATTTTGTGATTATTGATTGTGGTGGAACATCGGCAGATGGCATCTATCCGATTGCGCGAGCTGATACGGTTGTGGTGGTGAATACCATTGGCAGCGATGTGGAAAGCAGTCTTGTGCTTGAAGGAGAACTAACCAGTCGCGGTTATCAGGAAGTGGTGATGGTGAATGCCAGAGATTCTGGTGACGTGTCCCACGCGGCTTAGGATTATTCTTGGCTCGTGGAGGTAGTATAAGTTATTTTTTCTCACGGCGTATCCAAGCTTTGCTTGGGCTTGCGAAAGCGCGGCGCAACTAGCGCCGAGCGGCTTTTTGCCGCCTTGAACGTGGCCATGGGTGAGAAGAAACTACTATATGTGTAAAGCTTAACCTTCAGCGCGGAATTCTGCTTCGATTGATTGGATAGCATCGGCCAAAAGGTTGCGTTGATCTCCGGTTTCTCCGGTGGTGTCGCTGCCGAACTTGTTTTCAAAAGCTTGCATGGCCGAACGGTAGACGCGTAACCGCATTCCGGTGTCTGGCTTACCCAGTCTATCGAGTGCATTCCTGATATGGCGTTCGTAGTTTATCATCTAGTATTTGTCGGTGTTCAGGCAATATTGCAACTTCTATCCAAGACCGTAGCCACTAGGATACCACAAAATCAATCAAAAATATTTGGCGGACGCTGTTCTGGCGATGAAAAAGGGGCTTTTATAGTGCTCCTGACCATAGCTGATAGGGGTCCCATCAATTGTGTGTACAACACCTCCCGCTCCCGCCAAAACTGCGTGACCTGCCGCAATGTCCCATTCCATTGTTGGTCCGAAACGCGGATATATGTCTGCTTCGCCTGCTGCAATTAGGCAAAATTTCAAGGAAGATCCTGCATTTTTGACACTAGCAACCTTGTTCTTTTTGATGAATGTTTCTGTTTTCGGGTTCATGTGGGAACGGCTGGCAACCACAATTAGAGCGTCGTTGTCGGCATCGCGAACCGCTAGAGTTTTGGGTGAGCCTTTGTCTGTTTCTTCAAAAGCACCCAAATCTTTTGCCCCCCAGAATAGACGCTTAAGGGCTGGTGCATAGACCATGCCTGCAGCTGGAGTGCCATTTTTGATCAGGGCAATGTTGATTGTGAACTCATTACTTTTATTGATGAATTCCTTGGTGCCATCGATTGGGTCGACCAGAAAAAAGCAACCGGTTGAATGATTGGTGGTATGATTAACAACCCGCTCTTCGGTAATAATTGGAATTTTGGGAAAGGCTCTGTGCAAGCCATTGACGATAATTTCATCTACAGCCAAATCGGCTGCCGTGAGAGGGCTGTTATCGGCTTTTGTCATGACGTTTTCAAGATTACCGTAATGATGCATGGCGATTTCTCCGCTCTCAAGGCAAAGTTCGCGGGAAACAGAAATCATCTCGTCTAATGTGATCATGATTAGAATTTTCAAACTGGGGTGAATTTTCTGTGTTATAGGGAAAACATCAACGGTTTTCCACCCAATATTTGCTTCGCATCTGTTCAGGCCTTGCATTTGATGGTGGTGTGAACCAAAACACCAATGATAACAGTTCTAACCTGACTTGGTACGTTCCATGAACACATCTACCATTATTGCTCCTTCCGTCCTATCAGCAGATTTTTCCAAATTGGGAGATGAAGTCGAGGCTGTGGTCGAAGCGGGTGCCGACTGGATACATCTGGATGTGATGGATGGGCATTT
>JASFYT010000027.1:0-16923 GCA_045047085.1 Rhizobiaceae bacterium
GCATTGGCCCTGACCGCATTGTGCAGTGTTGCTTTGTTCGCCAGCTCCGTTCATGCGGCACCCTTCAAAGTACCCGCCGGAAATCGCCATGTGAAACAGCCTCCGATCCCGGGTGGGTCAAAATCGAGAACCAAGGCGACCAACGGTAGTTTTGAAGCCAAATACCAAAAGATTCGAGATCATCTGGCGCGAGATAAAAAACTCGCCAAAAAAATTAAAAAGGCCGCCACACGCTATAAAATTGATCCGGTGCATATCGTCGGCGCTTTGGTGGGCGAACACACCTATAATGTGGATGCTCTGGACCACATACAGACCTATTACGTGAAGGCCATGTCCTATCTCGGCACCGATATCAGCTTTAAATATGAGAAGGAGCATGTGACCAAGTTTATCCAACGCCCCCAGTTTGCCGCATGTAGCGGTATGAAAAACGAATATGATTTGTGGTCGTGCCGAGAGCGTATCTGGAACACAAAATTTCGTGGTAAAAGTGTCGGCGGTAAAAAATGGCCGAACAACCGGTTTGGTCGGGTGTTTTTTCAACCACTCTATGCCGGGCAAACTTTCGGGCTTGGACAGCTCAACCCGCTTACCGCGCTTAGCGTCAGCGACATGGTGAAGAAAATCAGCCGTCTCCCGCGATTAAGCGCCAAAAAAGCACCACAAGTCTATAAGGCGATCATGGACCCGAACTCAACCCTGCACTATATGGCAGCGATTATCAGAACCAGCATCGATTCTTATAAGCGCATCGCCAATATGGATATCAGCGGCAACCCCGGCATTACAGCGACGCTATATAATTTGGGCGATGTAAAATTCCGCGCCCAAAAACTGCGGGCAAAGAATAAAAAGCGTAAAGCCAACGGCAAAAAACCGCAATTGCCGGAGGAAAACTACTATGGCTGGCTGGTTAACTCCAAGATGTCTGAACTGGCAAATATCATCAAATAAGCCCTAACTCGCCAGAGCTAACAATATTCGTGCCCATGAACGCGAACCCTTGTGGAAACTGGTGAGTTCGTATTTCTCATTCGGTGAATGTATCCGGTCATCGGCAAGACCAAAGCCAATCAGCAGCGAATCCATTCCCAATTTGCGTTTGAAATCACCAACTACGGGAATGGAACCACCCATCGCAACCAACGCGGTCTCGCGTGACCATTCATCGCTCAGCGCTTTGGCTGCTTTTTGCAGCTCGGGCATATTATAATCCAGATGAACCGCCGGACTTCCCCCATGGCTTTTGAAAGTGACCGTGCAGTCTTTGGGCAGGCGCGCTTCAACGAAAGCCCGAAATGTTTTGCGAATTTTATCCGGGTCTTGCTGACCCACCAGACGGAACGAGATTTTTGCGTGCGCCTGCGAGGGAATAACTGTTTTAAAACCTTCGCCCGTATAGCCGCCCCATATGCCGTTCACCTCTGCGGTTGGGCGCGTCCATGTTTGTTCCATCACGCTACGGCCTTTTTCACCAGCGGGAACAGAAAGACCCACATCGCCCAAAAACTCATCTTCTGAAAATCCCAGTTCTCCCCATTGTGCCAATATATCATCAGGGATTTCCGGCACATCGTCGTAAAAATTATCAAGCAGTATACGACCATTTTCATCGCGAAGATCAGCAAGGATTTTAGAGAGAATATGGATCGGGTTTGCCGCCGCTGAACCATAATAACCAGAATGAAGGTCGCGGCTGGCAGCTTCAATGGTGATTTCTTCGCCCATATTACCACGAAGAGCGGTAGCAATGGCAGGCGTTTCCCGATCCCACATGGAGGTGTCGCAAACAAGCGCAAAATCAGCGGTCAATTCGTCTTTAAATTTATCTAGAAATGGCAGTAGAGAAGGCGAACCGGACTCTTCTTCCCCCTCAAACATAATGGTAACATTGCAGGGCAGGCTTCCAGTTTGGGAAATCCATGCACGGCAGGCTTCAATGAAGGTCATCAACTGGCCCTTGTCGTCACCCGACCCACGACCATAAATCTCGCTGGTGCCATCCTCGCGCTCGATAATTTTTGGATCAAATGGCGAGCGATCCCATAATTCCAAAGGATCCACTGGTTGAACGTCATAATGCCCATAAAAAAGCACATGCGGTGCGTCTTTTACTTCATGATAATGGGCAAGAACCATCGGATGGCCCGTAGTCTTGCAAATGCGTGATTTAAACCCGATTTCGTTCAATTCCTTCGAAAGCCAGTCGGCAGCCTCTGCACAGTTTTCTTTGTAGGCGGAATCGGTGGAAATGCTCTCAATGCGCAGCAGATCAAACAGTCGCTCAAGAGCTGTAGGGAGGCCATCATCGATGGATTTAAGAACATTATTTAGCTGGCTCATGAATTCACCCTTATTGAAAAACTGGTTCCATCCAGTCTATCAGGCAAAATGAGGGAGGAATAGCTCTGTGAGAACGGGTGCTGTTTGGTCCGATCGGGCCGCTGCGACCAAAGGTCGAGTGCGGGGGAGCGCAATCAGCGGCCCATATCGTGACCCGAAGCAGCAAATCACTTGGGATAATTTGCGGGTAAGCTTCGGTGGTTAGCTCTGAAATACTCGGGGACGGGAACTTCAGAGCCAGTCGGACAACAGAGGAATATCCAACTGAGTCCTATCTGGGTTGCAACAGGGAGGATTTCAATATCTATTCTGTCACGATAGTGTGAGTTAAACTGGAATTTGAAGCCGGAATTTGAAGGATGTGAAATGACTGCAAAAACACATGATTATACGGTGAAAATCAATTGGACAGGCAATCGCGGCACCGGCACCAGCGCTTATCCGGCCTATGATCGCAATTGGGATCTCGAAACACCGGGGAAACCTTTGGTTCATTGTTCAAATGACCCTCTTTTGGGCGGCAATCCCGAAAAACATAATCCGGAAGATATGCTGATTGCAGCCCTATCCTCATGCCACATGCTTTGGTATTTGCATCTTTGTTCTCAGGCTGGTGTGGTTGTCACCAGCTATCAGGATAACCCAATTGCTGTGGGGGAGGTCGAACTCTCCGGCAAGGGTCGGTTTTTGTCTGCCACTTTGATACCTCGCATTGAAATCACTGCGGAAAGTGACCCGGAAAAAGCGACACAATTGCACGATGAAATCCATCAATATTGCTTTGTTGCCCGTTCGGTGAATTTCCCTGTTACTTACGAGCCTGAGATCATTCAAACATAGCCTCACGCCTTGCAATTAACGCCTGCGTGGGCAATCCTGATATTCAACAAATCAAAGCAAACTTCGCAGGAGCAACGCCGATGAAATCGGGCGATCACCTCTTTCTGGTCGATGGGTCGGCCTATATTTTTCGTGCCTATCACGCATTGCCACCGCTGACCCGAAAAAGCGATGGTTTGCCGGTTGGTGCGGTATCGGGCTTCTGCAATATGCTTTGGAAATTGTTGCAAGAGGCTCGCGATACATCTGTAGGCGTTGTGCCAACCCATTTTGCAGTGATTTTTGATTATTCCTCGAAAACCTTCCGCAATGAACTTTATCCTGAATATAAGGCCAATCGCGATGCGCCGCCGGAAGATTTGCGCCCACAATTCGGCCTGATCCGAAAAGCCACCCGCGCCTTCAATATTCCCTGCATCGAGACCGAGGGTTTTGAGGCCGATGATATCATCGCCACCTATGCCAAAGAGGCGCGTGAGGCAGGAGCCGATGTCACTATCATTTCTTCCGACAAGGATTTGATGCAATTGGTCGGTCCGCAAGTCATCATGTATGACACGATGAAAGATCGAAAGGTCGATGTGGAAGGGGTATTCGAAAAATTCGGCGTTTACCCGGAAAAGATGATCGATTTGCAGGCTTTGGCAGGCGATAGCACCGATAATATTCCGGGTATCCCGGGCATCGGCCCCAAGACCGCAGCTCTGCTTTTGAACGAATATGGTGATCTGGAAACCCTGCTGGAACGTGCCGGTGAAATCAAACAAAATAAGCGCCGCGAAAACCTGATTGAATTTGCTGATCTTGCCAGAATTTCCAAAGAATTGGTCACCCTGCGCGATGACGTAACCCTTGATGTGCCACTCAGCGGCCTGACAATGGAGCCGGTCAATGGTCCCATGCTTGTCTCGTTCCTGAAAGCGATGGAATTCTCCGGCATTGTCAAACGGGTAGCAGCAGCCACTGATACCGATGCCTCCGCCGTTGAAGCGGATGTGGTGGAGGTCGATGGTTTTGAAGCAAGACGTGGCCCCGATCTCGATGCAGGAACACCGGGAAAAGATGGAGAAGCCAAAGGCGACATGACGCCAGCTTCTCTGGCTGATAGCCGCAAGACGGAGGCCTTTGGTGCCCCGATTGATAACACTGCTTATGATTGTGTTCGTGATGCAAAGGCCCTGCAAACATGGGTGGATATGGCCTATGAAGAGGGAATAGTAGCGGTTGATACAGAAACCACGTCCCTCGATCCGATGTTGGCCGAACTGGTGGGTATTTCCCTCGCCATCACACCGGGAAAAGCCTGCTATATCCCGCTCACCCATAAGGTAGGCACGGACGATCTTCTTGGTGGTGGTCCGGCCCCAGATCAGATGAAAACCAGCGAAGCTCTGGAAATTCTAAAGCCGCTATTAGAAGATACAAGCGTCCTGAAAATTGGTCAGAATTTTAAATATGACTGGCTGATCTTCTCCCAGCACGGAGTTGAACCCAAGGGCATGGATGACACCATGCTAATGTCCTACGTGCTTGATGCTGGACGTGGTGGCCACGGCATGGATGATCTGGCTAAAAAATGGCTCAACCACACTTGCCTTTCCTATAAAGAACTCACCGGAACCGGCAAATCGAAAATTACCTTCGACTATGTGGACGTGGAAAAAGCCACAGCCTATGCTGCCGAAGATGCTGATGTCACCTTGCGGCTCTGGAAGGTATTAAAACCCCGCTTGGTAACCGAAGGAATGGCAACCGTCTACGAACGCCTTGAGCGTCCGTTGATTGACGTTATCGCCAAAATGGAACAGCGTGGTATCACTGTTAACCGTCAAATCCTGTCACGCCTTTCGGGTGAACTGGCGCAAGCCGCCGCCGGTCTTGAAGCTGAAATCCATGAAGTTGCCGGAGAGAAATTCAATATCGGTTCGCCAAAACAATTGGGTGAAATCCTGTTTGGAAAAATGAATATTCCCGGCGGTAAAAAAACCAAAACGGGCCAATTCTCAACTTCGGCACAGGTGCTGGAAGATTTGGCTGCCGAGGGCCATGAATTGCCGTCAAAAATCGTTTCATGGCGGCAACTGACAAAGCTCAAATCCACTTATACGGATGCTCTGCCCGGCTATATCAACCCAAACACCAAACGGGTGCATACCTCTTACTCTATGGCCTCCACCTCTACCGGACGCCTGTCTTCGTCAGAACCAAATTTGCAAAACATCCCGATACGCACCGCCGAAGGGCGCAAAATCCGCACCGCTTTTATCGCCAATCCCGGCAACAAATTGGTCTCTGCTGATTATTCACAAATCGAATTACGCCTCCTTGCCCATATTGCCGATATAGCCCAGTTGAAACAAGCTTTTGCCGACGGGCAGGATATTCATGCCATGACGGCCAGTGAGATTTTCAACACGCCGATCGAGGGCATGGACCCGATGGTTCGCCGTCAGGCCAAGGCGATTAATTTCGGAATTATTTACGGCATTTCTGCTTTTGGCCTTGCCAATCAACTTGGAATTTCGCGCTCAGAAGCGGGCGACTACATCAAAATGTATTTCGAGCGCTTTCCGGGCATTCGCGATTATATGGAAAACACCAAAGCATTCGCCCGCGAGCATGGCTATGTGGAAACGATTTTCGGCCGCCGTGCCCATTTTCCAGATTTGCAGGCAGATAAACCGGCAATGCGCGCCTTTAGCGAACGCGCTGCAATCAATGCGCCGATACAGGGTTCCGCTGCGGATATCATCCGCCGCGCCATGGTGCGCATGGATGATGAATTGGCAAAGGCTAATCTCTCAGCAAAAATGTTGCTTCAGGTCCATGATGAATTAATTTTCGAAGTGGTCGAAGAAGAAGTGGACGACACCATCGCACTGGTGCAAAAAGTAATGATAGATGCACCGTTCCCAGCGCTAAGTCTATCCGTACCTCTGCAAGTGGATGCCCGCGCCGCTGATAATTGGGACGAAGCCCACTAACCACAAAAGGCTTTTAATGACTAAACGACCCTCAATGGGTATGCTCGAATTTGTCGTGCTCTTCGGGCTGATTAATTCACTGGCGGCTCTCGGTATCGATGCATTGCTTCCTGCGATGCGCGTGCTCGAAGGAGCAATGAACGTAACGCAGCCGAATCGAATTCAGCTCGTTGTATCCTTATTCATTTTGGGCGCGGTATTTGGCGAACTTGTCGCTGGACCACTGGCCGATGCCTATGGGCGAAAAATTATAGTCTTATCCGGTTTAGCCATCTTTTTTGCAGGCTCTGTGGTCTCCATGTTGGCGGTTGATCTCGATCAGCTATTGCTTGGCCGCGTCATTCAGGGTTTTGGCGTTTCGGGCCCCAAAATCGCTTCCCGTGCCATGATCCGAGATCAGTTTTCCGGCGATGCTATGGCGCGCATCATGTCCTTTATATTCATGGTGTTCATTCTTGTTCCAATGATTGCCCCGGCTATTGGTCAGTGGGCAATGAATATTGCTGGCTGGGAGGCGATTTTTATCATGTATCTGGTGAGCGCAGGTGCTGCATTTGTCTGGCTGGCTGTCAGGCAGGGTGAAACTTTGTTGCCGGAAAATAAATTGCCCCTGTCCGCTGGTACTATTATCAGAAATGTCGGTCTGATTATCCAGAATAAAAGAGTAATGGCTTATACCATTGCAGTGGGGTTCGTCTTCGGCGGAATTATCAACTATCTGGGCATTGCCCAGGCATTGTTCTTTGATGTTTATGGCATCGACCAGCAATTTCCGCTCTATTTTGCCATGCTGGCAGGCGGTATTGGCCTGGCACTGTTTGCCAACAGTCAGTTGGTCATGCATTTTGGCATGTACCGCATTGCCATCTCGGCACAACTGGGCCTGATCACTCTCAGCACGGCTATGTTTGTCATGGCGCTCGTCACGGGGCAAGCGCCATCTCTCCTCATTTTTATGGTTTGCGGAATGGGCATGTTCTTTTGTTGTGGGTTTTTATTTGGCAACCTGAATGCGTTGGCAATGAACAAAGTAGGCCGGGTGGCAGGGCTTGGCGCTTCTGTGGTTACATCTCTATCTAGTCTGATAGCCGTTGGAATAGCCTATGTTTTGGGGCTATTTTACGATCAAACCATCACAACCCTGCTCATAGGTTTTATGATTGCGGGTGTTGTTGGTGCGGTGCTTCTAATATTCTCAAATAAATTCGAAGACAAAGACGTCTAAATATCGAGCTGCATTACCAGAGCATTGGAAGAGTGCTCTTCGCTATCGCCTGTACGGGCATAATATCCTTTGCGCTGTCCGGCCTGAAAAAAGCCCAGCGAGCGATAAAGACCGATGGCATTGGTATTGGCCTCATCCACTTCAAGAAACAGCGACTGAACCCGGTCCGATTGCAGGTTTCTGATCGCCGCATCCATTAAATAACGGGCAATCCCGCGGCTTCGGTTCTTTGGCTCGGTGGCGATGGTGATTATTTCTGCTTCGTCGCCAGCTTGCCTGCACAATAAAAAGCCCATGGGCGGTTCATCGATTTTCCCCTCTTCACGCAAAACCAGGCACAAAGTGCCATTTGAATCGAGCAGTTTGCCCAATTCGTTTTTGCTCCAACCCCGCGAAAAACTCTGGCCATGGATTGATGAAAGTTGCGGAACGTCTTCCGATATTGCCGAGCTGATATAGGGGGATGTTAGCTTATTGCCGAAAAATTGAATCATAGGCTGAGTTTAGATCCCAATTGTGGCTTTGCATCGGGCGCTCGTAAGTAAAGTGGCTCCGGCGGCTCATCACTATCATGCATCAATGCACCCAATCGGGCAATTGTTGCAATGGGGGCTGCGGCCAGCTCATGTCGAATTTTATGGGTTTTTGTGGTGTGGTTTAAAAACTCTTCGGCGCCGGAGCCACATAATTCAAACTCATTATCGCCAAAAAAAAAGTCCAAAGCATCATATCGCATAACTTGAGTGGTCTCATTCCAGAGCACATAAGCTTCTTCGCGTCGTGCATCGAGGATCGTTGCAAGAGAGCCAGACGTACCGGCTTCATGAGCCAAGGCGGCAAGGGTATTAATGCCAACCACAGGGATGGAAAGACCAAGAGCAATCCCGCGCGCAGTGGAAAGTCCAACTCTAACACCGGTAAAACTGCCGGGTCCAACTGTGCAGATAACCTTACCAAGATGAGAGTAATCAAGTGAAGCCTGCTTGAAGCATTCACCGATCACGTCCATCAAGCGTTCCGCATGGCCACGCCCGATATCCTGTGTCACTTCACCAAGAATTGCGTCGCGGCAATCATCGTAAAGGGCAGCAGCACATAAATGGCTCGCTGTATCCAGCGCCAGATAAATCATATGTTAAACGGCAGAAACTTCCTGCACCTCAGGAATGAAGTGTTTAAGCAGGTTTTGAATTCCGTATTTCAGTGTTGCAGTGGATGATGGACAACCAGCACACGCGCCTCTCATATGGAGATAGACAACACCTTCTTTAAATCCGCGGAAAGTGATATCACCACCATCCTGAGCAACCGCCGGACGCACTCTTGTATCCAGTAACTCTTTGATTGTGATAACGATTTGCTCGTCACCCTCTTCGAAAAACTCTTCGCTTTCACCTTCCAGATCATCAGTACTGCTCATCACAGGTTGCCCGGTGACAAAATGCTCCATAATCGCGCCCAGAACCGCTGGACGCAGGTGCTGCCAGTCAAACCCATTATCGTCCTGATCTTCCTTGGTGATGGAAACAAAATCATGACCAAAGAAAACGCCGGTAACCCCTGGGATTTCAAACAGACGAAGAGCCAAAGGAGATGCTTCAGCCTCCTCAGGTGCGCGAAAATCAACCGACCCTTCTTCAAGCACAACTTGCCCTGGAAGGAATTTCAAAGTAGCTGGATTTGGCGTAGTTTCGGTCTGGATAAACATCTTGGCTCTCCATTAATCTCGTAAATTGCCATCAAGGGCATGCTTTTAAAAAAAGGCACGCTTCCAAAGCGGTGTAGGACTTCAATAATTCACGGTAGTTTAGAATTATTCAAAACTAAAATAAGCCTTTTTACAGCGACAATCAAGTGACGTTGTAAATATCATCATTACTCATTGAGCAAGGCACAACCGTAACAGGTATTGGAAACGCCGAGCCACGCCCGGCAATTGAGGATACCAGTGGGCCGGGTCCTTCGGAGCTATCACTGGCCGCCAGAACCAGAAGCGCGATATCCTGATCCTCTTCGATCAGCTTAATTATCTCGTCGGCGGTTTTGCCCTCTTTCAGTACTTTTTCCGGGTCGTGATCACAATGTTCGCGACTATACTGGGCAAATCGGTCAAGCGTTGTCTCGCCCAATTCGTTGGCTTCAGCTCGCATAATCTCTTCAACACCAATCCAGTGTTGAAAATCTCCGGGTGGAATGACGTAAAGTAAGGCAAGGCTACCACTGGTGCTGGCGGCCCGCCTTGCGGCGTAAAGAACGGCACGATCACATTCAGGCGAATCATCAATGACCGCCAGAAATTTACGCTTATGCCCCGCCTCGTGAATCAGTCGTTTGCTTACCATTCAACCATTTTGCCATTGGGCTGGCGCCGTTACAAGCAAAAAGGGCAGAGTGAAGTTTACGCACGTAAAAACCCGACAATATCTTTAACGTCCCGGATCGTTTGATCAGCAATTTCACGAGCACGATCAGCACCATCAGTGAGTACTTTGTCGACACCGGCGGGATCAGCCATCAAACGCCGCATCTCATCGGTGATCGGAGACAATTTTTCCACCGCGAGTTCAACAAGAGCCGGTTTGAAAACGGAAAAATCCTGGCCGGAAAATTCTGAAATCACGGCTTCCTTGCTTGAATCTGCAAGGGCTGCATAAATTCCAATCAGATTTTCCGCCTCTGGACGTCCCTTCAGACCTTCAACAGTTTCCGGTAGAGGGGCTGGATCAGTTTTTGCCTTGCGAATTTTCTTGGCAATGGCATCCACATCATCAGTCATTCTTATACGCGATAAATCAGATGGATCGGATTTCGACATTTTCTTGGAACCATCACGAAGGGACATAACACGGGTAGCAGGCCCTTCAATCAAGGGTTCGGTCATTGGAAAATAACCATCTTCAATATTAAGTTTCTTGATTTGATCGCCAAAATCATTGTTGAACTTGGCAGCAATATCCCTTGTTAGTTCCAAATGTTGTTTTTGATCTTCGCCAACCGGCACATGACTGGCGCGGTAGAGCAGGATATCGGCAGCCATCAGACTGGGATAGCAAAACAAGCCAGCAGACGCATTTTCGCGATTTTTTCCAGCCTTGTCCTTGAACTGCGTCATCCGGTTGAGCCAGCCCATCCGCGCGACGCAGTTAAAAACCCATGCAAGCTCTGCGTGTCCGCTCACTTGTGACTGGTTGAAGACGATGTTTTTCACCGGATCAATGCCGCAAGCAAGATAAGCAGCGGTCACTTCGCGAGTGTTATTTTTCAATTCTTCCGGATCTTGCCACACGGTGATGGCGTGCAGATCAACCACGCAGTAAATACACTCGTGAGTATCCTGCAGGGTAACAAATCGTTTGATTGCTCCCAGATAATTTCCCAAATGGAGGTTGCCCGTAGGCTGCACCCCTGAAAATACGCGGTTGGTCGGCTTGGTCATATTAATCTCGTTTTACTCAAAAATTTTGCTCGTTATGACGCAGGCAGATAGTGGATGCAAGGATATCCTCTATTTACCGCGACGAAGGAGTTTTAAGATGAGTTGTTTTTCAAGGGCACCGGTAGCAAACAAGACGATGAAGTAAAGCGCAGCACCTGCGAAAATTGCCACCAAGACAGTGACTATTCGTATGAAAACCGATTGAGCAAACAGCATATCGCTGGCAAAGCTTTGAATGCCCCATAGGAAAATTCCCATAATGACGGAGGCAACAATCATCAACCCGATGCGCTTCAGACTTGCAGGCGACGGGCGAAATTCGCCTCGAACCCAAAGCGTCCCTCCAAGAAGTCCGATATTCACCCATGCAGAAATTGCCGTGGCGAGCGCGATCGCCACATGGCCAAGGCTTGGGAAAAGCATCAAGCTGATGGCAATGTTCAGAGCCACAGAGATAATCGAAAACCACAGCGGCGATTTCATATCTTCGCGTGCAAAAAACGCCGGTAAAAATACCTTGATCAGCACATAGGCCGGGAGTCCGAAAGCGAAAGCGGCCAATGCCATGGCAGTCAGCGAAGTAGTTTCTGCATCAAACGCACCGCGTTGATAGAGAATATTCACAATTGGTTCGGGCATGATGACAAATCCGACAGCAGCCGGAAGGGTAAGTGCCAGCGCAAATTCAAGGCTGTTATTCTGCAGATTTTGAACAGCTTCCATGTCTGATGATTTCAGCGCCCGCGATAGTTCTGGCAACAGCACCACGCCAACGGCCACTCCGATGATGCCCAGTGGCAATTGATTGATCCGGTCCGCATAATTGAGTAGCGAAATTGCTCCATCCTGCGAAGACGCAATGATACGCCCAATCATGATATTTATCTGTACCACACCGCCCGTGAGAATTGCCGGGCCCATCAAGACCATCAATCGGCGAACTTGTGGTGTCAGGGTTGGCATTTTCAGGGACAGTTGAAAGTCTTGTTTTCTAACCCCCCAATAGAGCAGGCCAAGTTGTAAAAAGCCGGAAAATACCACGCCCCATGCCAGCAACTGACCGGTCAAATTATCATCATAGTCAAAATAAAGCGCAATCGCCGCAAGGCTCACCAACACCACATTCAGGAGAACCGGCAGGATCGCCACGAGAAAATAGTGGCGCATGGAGTTCATTATGCCCGACAGCATTGCCACCAATGACATGCAGAACAGATAGGGAAACATGATACGGGCCATATCAACCGTGATATCGAATTTCGCGGGTATGGCGCTAAACCCCGGTGCGAAAATTGTATCCACCATAAATGGCATAAACAGGATGAAAACTGCACTCAATGCCAGTAACACCACTACCAGAACAGCAAGTACCTGCTCAGCAAACTTTCGCGCCGCTTCTTTGCCGCCACCTTCAAATTCTTTGGCAAACAGAGGGATGAAAGCAGAGTTGAATGCTCCTTCACCAAGGATGCGGCGGAACATATTTGGGAAGCCAAACGCTGCATAAAAGGCGTCCGCCACCGGACCAGCACCCAGCGTTGCTGCAATTAATGCCTCGCGCACGAAACCAAGAATGCGGCTTGCCATGGTTGAACCACCAACAGTGGCAAATTTCTTGATCAAGCTCATTTAACGCCAATCTCTTCGATTGCGGTTCACTCGCGTTTTGATGGTATGCAGCAATTCACGAAAATCTTCTTCAGCAAGATGATGAATGTTCTTGGCGAGGTAGTTTGTCAATTCCGTGGCTTCCCATGATAGCGCACTTGTGTCTATCACCGCCTTGGGCTGCGAGGAAGCTGCCAGTTGCTGCAACTCCTCCGCATCATCCCAGATAACATTGAAATAGCCAATAATCCGCTGCACAAACTCCCAGCTTGGCGAGCCTCTCTGGCCATTTTCCAATGCAGAAAGATAAGCTGCTGAAACGCCTAATTCAGCAGCCATCGCCTTCTGGGTTACTTGTTTTTGTGAGCGCAATTCGCGTACGCGCCTGCCGAAAGGGGTCATACATTCCTCCCAAAGCTTGCCTGTCGCCTGATGCGGACATAAAGCGCACCCGAACCGCCATGGGCGGGGCTTGCTTCACTGATCCCACTGACCATCATTCGAAATTCTGGTTCATTCAGCCAGCGTGGCACGGATTGCCGCAAAATACCTTCTCCGGCAATACCCTTTCCCGTGATCACCAATAAGATATACTTATTATTTGTCCACGCGTTCTCAATCGTATTGAACAATCGTCCATGGGCCTGCAATTGGGTCATGCCATGCAAATCCACCCGCCCGTCAATACCAACCCTACCGCGAGAAATTTTACGTACAGTTTTTTGATCCAGTTGATGGTTTTGCGCTGATCCACCAGATATCGTATAGGTGGGAGCGTTGGACGGGGTAGGTGAATAGGGTTTTACAATACGAGGTTTTCCGCGTGGGGTCTTACCAAATTTTTGTTCAAGCTTGGCCTGCAAATCAGGACCAGTCGGTGCAAGGGGGTTGATTGCGGAGTTATCACCCGTCACTCCAAGCAGCGATGTAAACAGAGCGCTTTTATTTTCAAGCGGTGTTGTCGTTTTTTTGACCCTATCCCAAAGATCACGCTCACCTGAAGTAAGAGCGCGCCCAATATTTTTGCTTTTGTTCATTGAGGCACCATTTGATCACGCGGCAACAAGGCAATGAATTCCGCTTTAAACTTGATCGCCCCGGCGATTCTTCCCGCGTTCATGCCGCAACCGACAAAGATATCACCTCGTGCACAGCCAACAATGGCCGAGCCCGTATCTTGCGCAATCATAAGTTTGGAAATTGGCAGTGTTTCACCCGGCATGGCCTGATCGCTGCTGACAAAAATCGGCGTGCCGAAAGTATGCATTTTATGATCGATAGCCAGACTACAGCCAGATGTCAGTGCCACGCCAGCCGCAGCGATCGGTCCAAGCTCGGGATTGGGCTGATCGGTTTCCTGAAAGAATATGTAGGATTGGTTTTGTTCCATCACCTTCTCCATACGCCCGGAATTTTCCTTCAGCCATTGTTCAATTGAAGCCATGGTTACATCTTCCAGCGCCAAAGCACCAATCGTAACCAGATATTTTCCAATAGCTGTATATCGATGGCCCGATTTTGCTGCATAGGAGACACGTTTGATGGTGCCATCCGTAAGGACCAGCCGGGCAGAGCCCTGAATGTGGAGAAAGAAACAATCCACCGGATTTTTCAGCCAGAATATCTCCAACTGGCGACCATCGAGTGCACCATGATTGATTTCCAGGCGGTTATAATACTCCGTTAAATTGCCTGCCTCTTCACGTGCAAACATGAAATATGGATCCATATTTGACGGGCGGTTATCATCATTAACATCAACGAGATCATCGGGGCGGCGGTAAAGCGGATAACAATATTCGTCATTCTGCTCGATGGATGCAACCAGCTCCGGCTCAAAATACCCCGTAACAAATCCATTTGAGTGAATCTTGCAGGGTTGAAAATGCTCCTCAAAAAAAGCCCGGGCGGAGAGGTTCGAAACTTCGGACACATCGGCAAATGTCTCGAGCGCTTTGCTACCAATGGCCGCAAGGGCAGAAGCATCTACACCCAGTGATTTAGATGAATAGGGCTTTGTCATCATCCGCGCGGCACTTCGCAAAAAGCAGCTAAGCGCATTGGCATGCGCACCTCTGTCCCAACCCGAAATTGAGGAAAATTCAATTTTTTGAAGAAGCTGAGGCATTTTGCAAAACCGCTGCAAATGAGGCGGAGCAGATTAGCTCTCGGATTCTGTTGCCACCAATTTCCAATTTGGATCATGCGATTTCAGATCGCGGGCAAAAGTCCAGATATCAGTGACTTCTGCCACCTGCTCCGGATCACCGTCAATCAGTTCACCCTCTTTGTCATAGGTCGCTGAAATAATCTCGGAGACGAACCGGATGGCAATTTGGGCTTCGCTACCTGAACACTCTGCTCTGGAAATTGAAGCTGATTCAATACCAACAAAGGTAGATTTTAAAACCTCACCGCGATTTTCACGTGCATCAATCGCGCCGGAAAACCCTTCAAAAACTTCCTTTGAAAGCAGTCCTTTGAGGGATTTTCGGTCGCCATCGGCAAAAGCAGAGACGATCATCTCATAAGCCATTTCACCACCGGACAAGAATTGTTTTGGATCGAAATTGCTGTCTGCATCCAAAATTGCGTTCAAGGCTTTGTTCAGTTTGGTGCGCGGCTTGGCGATCTCGTCAATGGCTATTTGCTCCGCACTTTTAGTTGCGCGCATTTTGCCGTTTTTTGCTTTGCGGGTTGGCAGGGTCACCACATTGTCATTGGAGACATCGCTGATATCCTCAGCTATTTCACGCGGTGTGTTCTGGTGTGCACCGTTATCGCGCTTCATTGGCGGCTTTGGCCCACTGCGCTGTCCTAAAACAGAACGCAATCGCAGAAACACAAACACTGCTATACCTATTGTAATCAGGGTTGATAAGTCAAAAATTTCCATTACATCGCCAGAATTCGGGTTTCAGTTTGCCACCGCACTTTCAATATAGGCTGTAACCAAATAAATTTAAACAGGCTATACAAAATACACTGGCCAAAACCTATGTTTCAATAGTAGCTGCGGTCAGATAGAATTGGCAATAATTTTGTCAGACACCAGCTTCCTGGTTTTCTGACAGCTTTTTCTATCGCTTTCAACGGTCAATTGATCATAGTAAGAGGATTTGAGACTAAAATATGCCCTTCAGCATCATACCATTCCTGCTTTTGTTCATTCCGATTTGCGAAATCGGGGTTTTTATCCTCGTTGGTGGCCAGTTAGGCGTGGGATATACGCTGGCGCTTATTTTGGTGACTGCGATCATTGGCTCGATCCTGTTGCGCTTTCAGGGCTTGTCTCTATTGTCAAAAATTCAAAACGAAACCCGAGCAGGCAGGATGCCGGGTAAAGAGCTGGTAAGCGGTGTGATGATCCTGATTGCCGGTATTTTACTGCTGACCCCGGGATTTGTTACCGATACAATCGGATTTTTATTGTTCGTTCCGTTTGTTCGCACGGTTATCTGGGCCTTTATTGGGTCCAAAATCTCTGTTTCGATGGCTGGTTCCATGCAGGGAAGTACTTCCCAGAGAACCACCGCCGGAACTGGCTTTAACCCGCCCCCGCGCAACAGCGAAGGTGTGGTTGATCTGGATGCCGATGAATATAGTGAAGCGCCAAACCCCGACACACCTTGGAGCACCTCAAGTGAAGACGGGGCTCCGGATATAAAGATTTCTGACAAATCAGCCAAAGATTAAGAGCAATAAAAAAATTGAACCGGTCGCAAATCGGCCGACATCGCCTTGTTAAGTACGGGTGGACGTGTTAGCCACTCGCCGAAACATTCAACGAAAATGTGACAAAGATTTTTACCCTGTTGGGCATATTCATAAAGATAATTTTTAATACAGGAAAACCAAATGGCAAAGACCACGACAAAAAAAGAAGAAAAAGCAGCAACAAATGGTACGGAAAATGGCGCAGAAAATGGTGCTGAGGGTCAAACCGCACCAGCATTGAGCGTATTGGCGCAATACACCAAAGACTTTTCATTCGAAAGCCCGAATGCACCAAATTCCCTCCGCCCGCGCGAAAAGGCACCGGATATTCAAATCAACATCAATGTAAATCCAACGCCGCTTTCTGAAAGTGATTTCGAGGTTGAACTGAAGCTTGAAGCACGGGCCGTCGATGGAGACGAAGTTCTTTTCAACGTGGAATTGGTTTATGCAGGCATTTTCCGCGTAACAGGAATTCCTCAGGAAGCTTTGCAACCGATCGTATTGGTAGAATGCCCAAGAATTCTGTTCCCGTTTGCCCGCCAGATCGTGGCTGACGCCACAAGAAACGGTAATTTCCCGCCGCTAATGATCGACCCGGTAGATTTTGCCCAGCTATATCAAGCAAAAATGACCGAAGCAGGCGCTGCTGAAGAAACAAAACCTAGCTGAGGCAAAGGCTGAAAGCCTTAGCAGGTTGGATCTCTCTCACGGCGTATCCCCGCTTTCGTGATGCATGTCTCCGACATGACGCGTTCGGGCCTGCG
>JASFYT010000028.1:0-6215 GCA_045047085.1 Rhizobiaceae bacterium
AAAAACCCGGCATTAATCGCCAGTACCGCATTCAGTCTCGGGCCAATATGCCCTGCGCGTTCTCCCTTGGGATGCTCTTGCGTACCAATTTTAAAAGAGAATTTGTCCGGCGATACTCTAAAGGCGGAAAAAATAGTACCAGCAGTCTTCGTCTGGATCACTTCCAGACCATCTTCCAGTGATCGCCATTTGCTAGCAGAAAGACCGGAAGTAATTTCAACCGCGCGTCTTGGTGCATCATCAACAAAAGCCAACGCACTTCCAGCATCTAATCCAAAAAAAAGGACTAGAAGGAAAGCATAGCATATCTTTCCATGTACAGCTCTCAATTTGGCCCCGTCAAATCGACTCGTTAGAGGCAGGATAGTCAGAAAATTAGGATCTCACAACAGCGATTTTTCAGGAGCGGAGGCATTCGTTCTTCGGATCAAACGGGCTTTCTTCTACAATAATGGTTTTGTAGCGCTGCCCCAGAATACGAATTTCAAGCTCATTTCCGATGGCACCCTGATCGGGCCGCACCATGGCCAGTGCCAGCGATTTTCCAACCCGCCAACCATAGCCACCATGGGTGGCACGCCCAACCAGTTGATCACCGGAATAGATCGCCTCAGAACCTCGGGCATCTACATCCGTGGTGCCCAACACTTCCATGGTGACAAATTTCCATTCATCACCTTTCTCATGCCGTTCAACAAGCGCATCCCGCCCGATAAATTCTTTTCCAGGTTTGATGAAACGATCCAAACCACTTTCGTAGGCTGAATATTCAATGGAGAGTTCACGCGGAATAAGCCGATAGCTCTTTTCAATCGCCATCGCCGTCATGGCACGAATACCAAATGGCTCAATGCCGTAATCAGCACCAACGTCCATCAATGCGTCAAAAATCGTATTCTGCATATCAATCGGATGGTGCAATTCCCAACCCAATTCGCCAACGAAATTCACACGGATCGCGTGGGCGCTTGCTGAACCGACTGAAATCTTTTTACCAGACAGCCATTTAAAACTGTCATTGGACAAATCTGTATCGGTCAGCTTTTGCAATACATCACGCGACTTTGGCCCGGCCAATACCAAAACGCCATAATTTTCAGTATAGGATCTAAATTTTACAGAACCGTCATTTGGCACCAGTTTTTTCAACGTATCATGATCATGGCGCTCGAACGCACCAGCAGAAACCAGATAAAATGTATCAGGTGCAATTTCATAGACAGTGAATTCTGAACGCACCCCACCCCGAGAAGTCAACAAATGGCAAAGCGCCACCCGTCCCATTGTTTTGGGGATTGAGTTGGCAAATACGCTTTCAAGAAAATCTCGCGCACCGGGGCCAGATACCTCACATTTAGCAAAAGCCGACATATCGAGAAGGCCCACATTCTCAGTGACATTCTTTACCTCATTACCCACATGCTCGTGATAGTTAGAACGACGGAAAGACCAGATTTCCTGAACTTCACCAGCTTCATTTTCTTCTGGATGATTGTGGTTCATCAAGACATCAGGCTTGCCCATCTCATCAACTTTTAAACCATACCGATCTGGAGCAAACCAGTTAGCGCGCTCCCAGCCATAAACAGAACCAAATACTGCGCCCAACGCTTTTTGCCGTTCATAGGATGGCGTGCGTTTCAAAGGCCGTGCAGCAATGCGCTCCTCGTCAGGATAATGCACCGAGAACACATTGGCATAGGCTTCTTCGTTCTTTTCCTTGAGGTAATCTTTGGTCGCATAAGGACCAAAGCGACGTGGATCAACGCCCATCATATCGATGGTCGGTTCGCCATCAACAATCCATTCAGCCAACTGCCAACCGGCTCCACCTGCAGCTGTGATACCAAAGGAATGCCCCTCATTGAGCCAGAAGTTTTTCTTATCCCATGCGGGCCCGACAATCGGGCTGCCATCCGGCGTATAGGCAATTGCACCATTATAAGTTTTCTTGATGCCCGCTTCACCAAAATAAGGAACGCGCTCAATAGCAGTCTCGATATGAGGCATCAGCCGATCTATATCTTCCTGAAATAGTTCATATTCACTCTCTTCGCTCGGCCCGTCCACATAGCAACAAGGCGCACCTTTTTCATATGGCCCAAGCAACAGCCCACCGGCCTCTTCGCGCATATACCAGGCCGAATCCGACTCGCGTAACACGCAAAGTTCATCGCCACCCTCTTCGCGAAATTTTTGAATTTCCGGATGCGCCTCAGTGACAATATATTGGTGTTCAACCGGAATAACCGGAACATCCAGCCCAACCATCGCACCGGTCTGGCGAGCAAAGTTTCCCGTACATGAAATCACATGTTCGCATTCTATATCGCCCTTATCCGTGCGAACTATCCAGCTATCATCATCCTGCTGATCAATCCCAACAACAGTCGTATTTCGATATATCGTGGCGCCGCGATTACGCGCGCCGGTGGCCAGTGCCTGTGTCAGATCAGCAGGCTGAATATAACCGTCACCTGGATGCTGAATGGCACCAATTAGACCATCCGTATTCACATATGGCCATTTTTGTTTGATTTCCTCAAGCGGCATACGGCGCACGTCAATACCGATGGTTTCAGCAATACCCATATAATATTCATATTCATCCATACGGTCTTGTGTGCGGGCAAGACGCACATTGGAAACCTTTCGGAAGCCGGTATCCATACCAGTTTCTTCCTCGAGTTCAGTATAGAATTTCACGGAATACTCGTGAATTTTCCCGACAGAATATGACATATTAAACAAAGGCAGCAGACCTGCGGCGTGCCACGTAGAACCGGATGTAAGTTCCTTACGCTCAAGCAGCACAACATCATCCCAACCCTTTTTCGCCAGATGATAAAGGGTAGATACCCCAACAACACCGCCACCAATTACAACCGCACGAGACTTGGATTTCATTGCCTGAACTCTCTAAAATTTAAGAAACTAAAACAATTATCATACCATTTCACAAAATAGACTATTCCAGCAACGACACTTAAGACAACATCGAAGTCACTAAACGCCGCGTAATCTCGTGGCCAATACCAAGGGTGATCTTAAAACCACCAATTACTGCGTAAAGTCCATCCACACCGGGCACTGCTTCATAGAAAGGGTCAGTTCCACGCCCCTTCAACGTATTGCGCGGCCTAACGCCCGCCCATTTACCGATAATCGGCGCATCGCCAAGAACCGGAACCAGCTCCATAGCTATTTTGTAAAAACTCATATTGCCTTCGTCAAATTCGCCCGCAACACCGCTCCAGTCACTTTGAGACGTTGATCCGATAGCGACAATATTACCTTTGTGAGGCACAACATAAGAACGGTCATGATAGACAATCGGCATGGTATCGTCATGATCATGGTGCACCAAAACCGCCTGCCCTTTCACGCCTTTACCGATGGATTTCCCCTCATTCAATTCGTCCATTAGGGGCTGTAACATGGGATAAGCCTCATAACCGGACGTTACCACCGTTCTGTCCGCATGAATTTTTGAGCCATTGGCGAGAATCACAGTCTTCTCACCGGGATTAAGATCAATAACCTCCGCACCTTCGATCAATTGGCAATGGTCTTCAGCAAAGGTTTTCAAAGCAGCAAGGTAGCTACGCGGACTAATTCGGGCAGAAAAATTGTCATAGGTCGCCCCGAAAGACGCGATAGCAGGTGCCATCCAACCATCATCTTTCACATCAGAAACGCTAATATTCTCGTAGATAAACGCTTGTTCGCCAGCTTCATTGAGCCAAAATTGCTCTGCCCCAGATACGCGCCTTTCAGCATTTTCGGGCATTTTATGGTGTGTCATTGGCACTAGCCTGCCACATCGACGAAATCCGCAATCGCCCCCCGTATCGCTTTCCAGGCTGGCGACAACACTCGGCAATTGGCAAAGCGCCTCATACTGCATCTGCTTTTTGGGTTGCCAGCCGCCGTCAGGCATATGTGGCATCAAGGCACCAAGAAAACCGCCAGACGCACCGGCCCCTACCTCACGTTTTTCACAAACAATAACTTTTGCCCCGGCAAGTGCTGCATGGCGAGCAACCCACAGGCCCAAAACACCCGCACCCACGACCAAAACATCGCAAGACAGAGAACCATTTTTGGGGGCGGTAATTTGATGAATCATAATCAGAGATAATTGCCATAAACGATTCTAATTGAACAGAAAATTTCGATTAACAACCCGATTTGGAGCAACACAAATGTTCCGTTTTCCAATCAACATGACAACTGAATTTCACCCCTAGTCCTTGGAAGTAGCAATCAACGTCATCCAAATCAGCAACCCCGCATGAAGGGCGATTAATCCCACAAACGTGATTTTCAAAACCACAGGCAGCCAATCGGCGGAAGCAGCTTCTGCGGCCCCCGTATTAATGACCTGACCAGCAGCAAATCTTGCCGAAATCGCAAAAAAGAATGCCAACAAGCAGGTGCCCACCCAAGCATCGGAATAACCTTTGCCGCGCAACCGTTTAGCATAGATACAATAGCCAAAATACATCGTAGAGATGATTGCAAAAAACAGTGGCACGCCCAAAAATGGCAACATGCCCGTGGTATGAACCGGCATTGATTTCGTCAGCAATATTGATCCGAAATAGGCGGCAACGCTGACAAAAACCAGCGCAAATACAACTTTAAATCCACGCAGGAATTCCTCGCGTGTGATTATGCCTTCTGGGTCGGTAAGAAGCTGTTTCATTTTCCCGGCTGTGTCTCAATCATACTTGGACGTTTAGACCAAACCTCAAATACTTGCTTCAAATATGGATGAGTGGCGCGCCAATCGTAGTCGGGATGCCTGAAATCAAGGTATCCAAGAGCAGCAACAACGGAAATTGAACCAATATGAACATCTTCAAGGCGGGCAGCTTTCCATGTTTCCAGATAATCAAGGCTGGAATCAATCTTGTTGAAATGCCCCTCAATCCATTTATCCCACTGTTTTTCAGGAGGGCGAAGGCCCATTTCATAACGACTGGCCACAGCAGCTTCCATAATCCCGTCGCCCAAAGCTTCACAAGTGGCCGCATCAAAACGCCGGTCACCGGAAGGAACCAAACTATCCCCATCATGCTGGGTATCGAGATAAGCACAAATTACCCGGCTATCAAAAATCGGCTTTCCATTATCAAGCACCATGCTTGGAACCTTGCCCAGCGGATTACTTTTCATAATGCGCTCGTCACGATCAATATGGTGAGCGGCGGCATCAAGTATTTCAATTTTATCTACAATCCCTGCCTCATGGGCAAGGATCATGCATTTCCTGACAAAGGGGGAAAGTGGGGAATGCCAAAGTTTCATTATGAATGCTCCTGATAACAGGGCACTTTTCACGAATTTTTATTCGTAAAAAGTGCCTATAATTTTTGTTTTAACGTACAATTTATCTGAAAACCGGCTACCACTTTTCAGATTGTACTCTTGAATTGCATGCCAGAGAAAACACAAGCAGCGCTCACAATCAAGATGCCACGAACGCTCACAAGTGTATTTCTCAATTGATTGGGCCCCGCATTAGTTCCGCACGATGCCACGCCCACCCAACATGCTCTCAATACGAATTTTTGTCTCGGGCGTTTTCGCAAGCGAGATAAAGTTTTCCCGTTCAAAACGGAACATATCTTTTTCGCTTACTTCAGTTTTCTCACTTCCCTCTCCGCCAGTGACAATACGGGCGATGGCGGTCGCAACGGTCACGTCGTGGTTTAGAAAATTGCCTTTAGCCAGACCCTTTTCCAAAAACGCAACCATTGCAGCAAAAACGTCACCACCGGCCAGCAAAAATTCAGGCACGTTCCGAGGAGAATATGTCCCGCTCATTTCCTTGATCACAATTCGAGATTCACCAATCAATCGATCCCGGTTCATCACCTGACGGTCACGTTCCGGTTCAAAATACGCTAATTTCGCAGCCATATCCGGCGAGGCACCGGTGCTTGAATATCCGAGCTGATTGAAGCAGTTCCACGCCGCCTTTTCCCAATCACCAGTGCGCTGATACCAGCGCAAATAGGTCTCCTTGACCCCACCTCCACCGGGAACAAGCCCAACCGTCGGTTCCACTAGCCCCATGACAGAATTGGCATGGGCAATGACCAGATCACAGTGTGCCAGCACTTCATAACCGCCGCCCAATGCCAGACCAGACGGCGAACCTATCGCAGGTGCATCACAATATAACAACGCAGAAACCGCCTCCTGGA
>JASFYT010000029.1:0-53033 GCA_045047085.1 Rhizobiaceae bacterium
CCAGAAGAACTGGAATATATAATTAATGCCTCGTAAAGCTTAATTACAGATTAACAGGATTAAGAAAATTTGCATGAAGGCGTTTATATATGGATATAAATCTCGGCCAGCCCCTAACTATCTATTGCCATATTGTTTAGGAAAGATGTCCTATATGACTAAGTATTTGTTCTTGCTCGTTATTATTCATTTTTTAATCCCCCTAATCAAACGGAATGGCAATAAATAGTAGATACTCACCCTAAGCATTTGCCAATTGGAGAGCGAATGGTTATGTAGGAGTTAATTCCCCACACATCGTGGTCCATTTTTCCCGAAAGGGAGCCCCCCAAAACCCGGGCGGGCAGACACTAGAACTTTATTCAGGAGTACCTGCCATGGCCAAAGCGCCTCTAATGCCAAAAGCAACCGCGGTATGGCTGGTTGACAATACGTCTTTGACATTTGACCAGATTGCCGAGTTTTGCGCCCTTCATCCCTTGGAAGTTCGTGCTATTGCTGACGGTGAGAGCGCGCAGGGAATTAAGGGCATGGACCCGATATCTGCCGGGCAGCTTTCACGCGATGAACTTGATAAGGCGCAATCTGACGGTAATTTTAGAATGAAAGTTGCCGAACCAAAGGTTATTGTTCCACCACTGAAGCGCAAAGGGCCTCGTTATACGCCGCTATCGAAGCGCCAAGATCGCCCAAATGCTATTTTGTGGCTTGTACGCAACCATCCTGAATTGAAAGATTCTCAAATCATTCGTTTGGTGGGCACCACCAAGAATACCATTGAAGCCGTGCGCGAGCGTACCCACTGGAACTCTACAAACCTTGCTCCAATGGATCCTGTGACGCTTGGCATCTGCACACAGATTGCGATGGATTTCGAAGTTAATAAGGCTGCGAAATGGGCACCTAAGCCTGTAGAAGTGCCGGAAGAAGAAAAATCCAGATTGCTGCCAGCTTCGGAAACTCAGTCTATTCACGCTCCTTCAATGGAAAAGGTAGAAGCAGTTGATGCGGAATCTGTTTTTGCAAATTTTGCCAAGACGGAAGAAGAAACAGATACTGGAAGCTAGGCGTACTTACCAATGTCATTCTCGGATTAAGCCCGAGGGTGACATGCTGGTAAAGTAATTATTCGACAAATTTTTTGATGCCGGATAGGGGTGTTTTTCGAAATTTTAGGTGATCCAATTTAATTTGACATACATTCCTATATTACATACTATAAGGTATGGTATGTAATATAGGAATGTATTAAATGGATCTTTGGTTTTTGGCTGCAGCGGTATTATCGGGACTGATTTGTCTTTTGCATATTTTCGGCGGTGGGCCGGTGACTGTGCCACAATTGATCACAGGAGATGAAGATTCAGGCAAGGTGGGGAGAATGACGGCCTATTATTGCTGGCACATTGTCACCATAATAATCGCTGCTCAGGCGCTGGCCTTTTGGATGGCGGCGGGCTCTGCAGAGGCCCATGATTTAGCGTTATTTGCTTCATCGGGTGCTTTCCTGTTTGCCGTGTGGAGCCTTGCGATGATTGCGATCTATCGACTGAAACCGTTATTATATCCTCAATGGGTTTTGTTTTTTCCAGTTGCTGCAATTGGTTTTGTCGGGCTTTATCGGTGAAAACCGTCAAGAAAAAACGTTTCTCGGCTGACGACTGGTTACTCATTGGTTTACAGGTCGTTCGTCAACAGCCACCAGTGCGACTTACTATCGACCTGCTTTGTGAAAAGGCGGAGCGAACACGCGGATCATTTTATTTCCATTTCGAAAATATGGAAACATACCTTGGTGCTCTGGGAGAATACTGGCTTGATAAATTTACTTCTGAACTAATTCGTCACAGTGAATTGCAACCCACGCCGCGGGCAAAACTTGATCAGCTTAGTACGCTGGCCGTAAGGTTGGACCCGCTTGTTGATCAGGGCATGCGTTCACTTGCTGCCCGTGAAGATAGCGTGCGTGTCTATTGCAAAAAGGTGGATGAGACGCGGTTAACCTATCTAGAGAAACTTTATCGTTCGACTGGAAAATTCAGCGATGAAGATGCAACAGCATTGGCAAATATCGAATATGCGGCCATGGTCGGTTATCAGCAAATCAAGCCGGACGCTTCGCCTGAGGAAACGTTCCAAATGTATCAGGCATTCCTACGATTGACCGGCAGGGCATAAATTCAAACCACACCCTTTGCTTTCAATGCTGCTGTGATTTCGTCCAGAATTGCCGGGTCGTCTATGGTGGCTGGCATTTTCCAGTCTTCTCCATCTGCAATTTTTTGCATGGTGCCGCGCAAGATTTTTCCTGATCTGGTTTTGGGTAGCCTTGGCACGGACATCACCAGTTTGAAGGCAGCGACCGCGCCGATTTTTTCGCGTACGAGAGCCACGATTTCCTTTTCGATTTCTTCTTCGTCTCTTTCAACACCTGCATTGAGTATGAAGAAGCCGCAGGGGATTTGGCCTTTAAGTTTGTCGGCAATGCCAATAACGGCGCATTCGGCCACGTCCTTGTGGGCGGCGACCACTTCTTCCATGCCGCCGGTGGAAAGGCGATGGCCAGCTACATTGATGATATCGTCGGTTCTGGCCATGATGAAGAGATAACCATCCTCATCCATGTAACCGGCATCAGCGGTTTTATAATAGCCGGGAAATTCTTCAAGATAGGCCTGACGAAAACGCTCTTCTGCATTCCAAAGAGTTGGAAAACAACATGGGGGCAGGGGAAGTTTGATGACAACATTGCCCAATTCACCCGTTTTTATGGGTTGGCATTCATCGTCCAATATCTCGATTTCATAACCGGGCAGGGTAACAGAAGGCGAACCATATTTAACCGGCAATTGGCCAAGGCCAATAGGATTACTGGCGATAGGCCAGCCAGTTTCTGTTTGCCACCAGTGATCGATAACGGGGACCTTCAGATGTTTTTCAGCCCATTGGATGGTTGCTGGATCGGCACGCTCACCGGCCAGAAACAGCGTACGGAAATGGGACAGATCATATTTACCCAATAATTTTGCGTCGGGGTCGTCGCGTTTGATGGCGCGGAAGGCGGTGGGTGCTGTGAAAAGGGCGGCTACCTTGTGTTCTTCAATGACGCGCCAGAAAGTCCCAGCATCGGGGGTTCCAACGGGTTTGCCTTCAAACAAGATACTTGTGCAGCCGTGAAGCAGCGGGGCGTAGACGATATAAGAATGGCCCACCACCCAGCCCACATCGGAGGCAGCCCAAAAGACTTCACCCGGATCAATGCCGTAGACTGCTTTCATTGACCATTTCAGCGCAACCATATGGCCGCCATTGTCGCGTACGACGCCTTTTGGTTCGCCTGTTGTGCCCGAGGTGTAGAGAACATAGAGCGGGTCAGTGGCGGCAACCGGTTCGCAAGGGACTTCTATCCCTTCGCTGCGTGTGCGGTCGGTTTCCGTTTTGTAGTCAAAATCGCGGCCTTCAGTCAAATCGCAGGTCTGTTGTTCGCGTTGCAGGATTAAGGTTGAGGTTGGTTTTTCGCTTGATAATGCGATGGCCTCATCGAGCAGTGGCTTATAGGCAATGACGCGACCCGGTTCTATGCCGCATGAGGCGGAGATTATCACCTTGGGAGATGAATCATTAATTCTTACTGCCAATTCGGCCGGGGCAAATCCGCCAAAGACAACGGAATGCACAGCGCCGAGGCGTGCACAGGCCAATAATGAAATGGCGGCTTCTGCGACCATGGGCATGTAGATCAGCACAACATCGCCTTTGCCAACGCCTTTTTCCTTCAAGACAGCGGCGAGAGCCACTACCTCGACTAGTAATTCACCATAGGTGTAAGTGCGTTTGGTGTTGGTGATAGGGCTATCATAAATAATTGCGGCCTGATCTTTGCGGCCGTTTTCTACGTGACGATCCAGACAATTATAGCAAGTGTTGCAGGTTGCACCGGGGAACCAGCGGCCATAAATGCCTAAAGTTTCGTCGAATACTTTGTCCCATTTTGAAACCCAGTCGATCTCTTTTGCAGCTTCCGCCCAAAACCCTTGTGGATCGGCTTTCCAGCCTGCATAGACCTCGTGATAGGTTGAACTCATTTTGGTGGCTCCTGCGCGCGGGTTTCTTCTATTGAAAGGATATAATCAGCCAGTTCATCGGCCCAGCGTTGATAGCCAAGGGAACTGGCGTGAAATCCATCGCGGGCAAAGTTTTCCGGGATGGTTTTCCAACTGGATTTCGGCGCAAGGGCGCCACGCTCTTCGCATAGGGTCCTGCCATTTCGATCCAGAATACGAGAGCGAATGCTCAAAATTTTATTAAGGGGAGCCGTGAGTGTTGGAACCCGCTCCATATCAATTATCCCGCCCCAGATTACTTGTGCGTGGGGGAACCTTGCCTTAATCGCGTAAAGTAGGGTGCCAAATTCCTTGCAGAAACGTTTTCCGGTGTGAAAATTTTTGGCGTCATTAATCCCGATATTGAGCGAGATGTAGTCGTACTCCTCACGGGCAAGATTTGGCACTACGTGGTCGCGCAGGGCTCCTGCGGTGGCGCTGTTATTGCCGGAAATGTGAACCGAAGTCGGCCGACCCGATTTTTTGTTCAAAATCTTGCTGAGATGACCGCCGAGGCTATGGTTGATATCGTCAACACCAACACCGGCAGCGGAAGAATCGCCGACTATCAGGATACGCAATGGCGCACCTTTTCCCTTAATTGAAGGAACTTTGCCGAATGTAGGCGGTTCCATACGTTCCGTTTTGTTACGGACTGCCAACCCCTGCCAAATGTAGATTGGCAGGGCTAACCATGTGTAAAGGGATTCAACTCGTGTAACCATCCAGTCAGACTAGAATACAATGGGAAAAGTAGAAACGGTTTTCGCAGAATTTCAGGTAAATATTTAGTATTAGAAGGAGAGACCTTTTGTTGAAGGCCCTCAGCTTATTTGTAAATATCAATTACCTTGCCCAACATATCGCAGGCGTCATCCATGCTTCTCTGGAAGGAGTTGCGGCCAATGATAGAACCATTGCCGCCGCCCTTGAGGATTGCCTGAGCGTCTTCAAATACTGCGTCTGCACCCTTTTTGCCACCGCCTGAAAAGACCACCATGCGCTTGCCCTGAAAAGCGCATTGAACAATGTGCGCGACACGCTCGGCTGCAGTTGCTGTTGCGATGCCGTTTTCAGCGTACATGGCTTTGGCTTTTTCGTCTTTGAAGTGCGCGCCCGGAATTTTAACCTTGATGATGTGTGCGCCGAGGAGGGCAGCCATATGGGTCGCATATGAAATTACGTCTACCGCTGTTTCATCGGTAGATGCAAGATCGCCGCCGCGTGGATAAGACCAGACAACAGAGGCAATGCCGTGTGATCTAGCTTCGCGGATGAGTTCCTTGACTTCTTCCATCATATCGTAGGATTTTTCTGAACCGGGATACATGGTGAAGCCAATGGCTGATGCGCCGATGCGGATGGCATCTGTAACACTGCCTGTAATTGCCTGATCTTTAGGTGAGCCTGATGGGAATAAACCGTTGGCATTGTTAAGTTTCAGGATGAGTGGGATTTGACCGGCGAAGGTATCTGCACCGGTTTCAAGCAGGCCAAGAGGCGCTGCGAACGCGTTTAGCTGTGCTTTCAATGCCAGTTCATAGAGGTAGTGAGGATCATAGGCTGCAGGGTTTGGCGCAAAGCTTGCCGCCGGTCCATGTTCGTAGCCCTGATCGACGGGAAGGATTACCAATTTTCCGGTACCAGCCAGTCGTCCTGTATTCAGTATCCGGTAGAGATTTGCTTTGGTACCGGGATTGTCGGATTCATAATTGGCAAGAATGGATTTGATAATGTCGCTGCTCATGAAAATTTCCTCGAAATGTGAAGCTGATGGTTTTTTGGAGAATCACAATTGTGAGCCTCATCAATTGAGGCCTGTTATGCGCGAGGATTAAGCGCCTGACAATTGGCATCATCCATTATGAGCCAGCTGAAATGTGTTTAATCGATTGAAATTCAGGATATTTGATTCCAACGTAAATAGGGATGGTTGAGAATTAGTATTAATCCGATGGAAGAGGCGAAACTAAGCGCTCAACACTGCAACGCCGGGAAGTTCCTTGCCTTCCATCCACTCCAAAAATGCACCGCCTGCAGTGGAGATGTAGGTGAAGTCGGCGCTGACACCTGCCTGATTTAGGGCTGCTACTGTATCGCCGCCGCCCGCTACCGAGATGAGGTTTCCTGCTGCTGTTTGCGCGGCTGCTGCTTTGGCAGCTTCTACGGTGGCGTGATCAAACGGGGTGAGTTCGAACGCGCCTAGAGGGCCGTTCCAGATCAGTGTGTTTGCCTTTTCGACCCACTCGATGATATTTGCCAGAGTTATTGGGCCTGCATCGAGAATCATACTGTCAGCCGGAACTGCACCAATCGTTACGGTTTCGTTCTTCGCGTTGGCAGCAAATTCCCATGCGACCACGGCATCCACCGGCAGAATTATTTCGCAGTTTTCTTTTTTTGCCTTGGCCAAGATTGCCATTGCAGTGTCGGCCAGATTATGTTCGCAGAGAGATTTTTCCACATTGAAGCCTTGAGCGGCCAGAAAAGTATTGGCCATGCCGCCGCCAATAACGAGACAATCAACCTTGACTACGAGGTTGGCCAGAAGGTCAAGTTTTGAAGATACTTTAGCGCCGCCGACGAGTGCCATAACGGGTGCTTTAGGGTCGCCTAAACCAGCTTCGAGCGCATGTAATTCTGATTGTAAGGTACGGCCAGCAACCGCCTGCATATGTTTTGCGAGGCCTACAGTGGAAGCGTGGGCGCGGTGTGATGCCGAGAATGCATCGCTTACGAACACGTCACCATTGGCAGCGAGAGCTTTTATGAAATCGGCATTGTTTTCTTCTTCACCGGAATGAAATCTGGTGTTTTCCAAAAGAAGTATATCGCCATTTCTCATGGCGTTAACGGCGGTTTCTGCTGCTGGGCCGATGCAATCTGTTGCGAATGCGACCGGCTTCTGCAGTAATTTTGAAAGTGCCGGGACCACTGGTTCAAGGGACATTTCGGAATTAACAGAACCCTTTGGGCGGCCGAAATGGGCGAGCAGGATGACTTTGCCACCCTGTTCGGAAATCTCGTTGATGGTTGGCAGGATACGCGAGATTCGGGTAGTGTCGGTGACACGCCCGCTATCCATCGGCACGTTTAAATCTACGCGAACGAGAACGCGTTTGCCTGTAACATCGATATCATCCAGTGTTTTGAAATTGGCCATGGAAATGGCCTAGATCAATTTGCCCATTACAATTGCGGTATCCGCCATGCGATTGGAGAAGCCCCACTCGTTATCGTACCATGTAAGGATACGGCACATAGTGCCTTCCAAAACCTTGGTCTGATCTAGTGCGAAGATTGATGAACGGGGATCATGATTGAGATCGATGGAAACCAGAGGCTCATCGGTGTAACCAAGAATGCCTTTCAGCTTGCCGTTGGCTGCTGACTTGATTGCTTCATTGATCTCTTCAACCGTTGTTTCGCGGTTGGTGTTGAAGGTTAGATCGACAACGGAAACATTCGGGGTTGGTACGCGGATAGAGACGCCATCGAGCTTTCCATTGAGTTCAGGCAGTACGAGGCCAACAGCTTTCGCGGCACCAGTTGAAGTCGGGATCATGGACATGGCTGCTGCACGGGCACGGTATAAATCACTGTGCATCGTGTCGAGCACCGGTTGATCGCCTGTATAGGAATGGATGGTTGTCATGAAGCCTTTTTCAATGCCGATGGCATTGTTCAAGACATAGGCAACAGGGGCCAGACAGTTGGTTGTGCAAGAAGCGTTGGAAACCACCAGATCGTCTGTAGTCAAGACATCGTCATTGACGCCGAATACGATGGTTTTGTCAGCTCCCGCACCCGGTGCGGAAATCAACACGCGGCTTGACCCGTTTTCCAGATGGATCGCGGCTTTATCACGTGTAGCAAAAATGCCGGTACATTCCAAGGCGATATCCACATCGGCCCACGGCAAGTCTTTTGGATCACGAATGGCCGTAACTTTGATAGGGCCGCGACCCACATCGATTGTGTTGCCATCAACTGTAACAGTACCCGGAAATTTGCCATGGACTGAATCGTAGCGCATCAAATGGGCATTGGTTTCAACTGGGCCAAGATCGTTGATTGCCACCACTTCGATGTCAGTACGGCCGCTTTCCATGATGGCGCGTAGAACATTACGGCCAATCCGGCCAAATCCATTGATTGCTACTTTTACTGTCATTGGGAGAGCTCCAGTCGGTATTGTTGGTGCAGATCGTGCCTGCGTGATTATTGGGTCGTTGGGCTAGATGTACCAATCAGGTATTTTCTAGCCAAGTTTTGATTTTGCCGCAGTGACAATTGCGTCGGCGGTGATACCGAAATGTTTGTATAAGTCAGCAATTGGAGCGGATGCGCCAAAGCCATTCATGCCGATGAAGACGCCGTTTTCGCCGATAAAGCGTTCCCAACCCATCTTGATGGCGGCCTCAATGGCGATGCGAACCGGTGCTTCACCAATGACGCCCCGTTGATATTCGGTGCTTTGAGCGTTGAACAATTCAAAGCATGGAACCGATACAACGCGGGTTGGGATGCCTTCGTCTTCAAGCGTCTCTTTGGCGTTCATGGCGATTTCAACTTCTGAACCGGAGGCAAACAATGTCACTTTCGCATCATCGGATGCTGCTGCCAGTTCGTAAGCGCCCTGAGCACAGACATTTTCCTCGGTATATTCGAGGCGAAGGGCCGGAAGGCTCTGTCTGGTGAGGGCCAATATGCTAGGCGAACTCTTTGATTCCATTGCCAATTGCCAGCACTCGGCGGTTTCCATAGTATCGGCCGGGCGGAAGACCAGAAGATTTGGAATGGCGCGCAGGCTTGCAATTGTTTCAACCGGCTGGTGGGTTGGGCCATCTTCGCCAACACCGATGGAATCGTGGGTCATTACATGAATGACGCGTTTGCCCATGAGTGCTGCCAAACGGATTGCGCCACGGCAATAATCGGCAAAGATCAAAAATCCGCCGGAATAAGGAATTAAGCCACCATGCAACGACATTCCGTTCATGGCAGCCGCCATGCCGTGTTCACGTACGCCATAGTGAAGGTAGCGTCCTGAGAAATCATCGGGGGTGATGGAGGCAGTCTGGCTGGTTTTGGTAAGGTTTGAACCACTCAGATCGGCTGAACCACCGATGGTTTCGATAACTACGCCATTGATCACTTCCAGCACGGTCTCTGAAGATTTGCGCGTAGCAATTTTGGGTTGATCTGAGGCCAGTTGTTTTTTTAGTTTCAGAATTGCTGCTTCAAAACCAGAAGGCAGATCTCCGCGCATGCGGCGCTCGAATTCACCTTTGATTTCCGGGTCGAGGGCTTCCAGTCTTTCTTCCCATGCCTTGCGTTTTTTGCGGGATTTAAGGCCCGCAATGCGCCACGCATCAAGTACGTCTTCTGGAACCTTGAAGGGTTTGCATTCCCACCCCAAAGCTTTTCTGGTTAGGGCAATTTCATCGTCTCCAATCGGTGCGCCATGGGCGCTGGAGGTGCCGGCCTTGTTTGGCGAACCATAGCCGATGGTAGTGCTACAGGCGATCATCGTTGGACGGTCAGATTTTTTTGCCTGAGTTAGTGCTTCTGCAATTTCGTGGGGGTCGTGACCATCAATCTTATAGGTGTTCCATCCACATGCCTGAAATCGTTGGAGTTGGTCTGTCGAATCGGCAAGGGAAACAGCGCCTTCAATGGTGATTTGGTTATCATCCCAAAGGACCACCAGCTTGTTGAGCTTTAAATGGCCGGCCAGTGCGATCGCTTCCTGCGATATGCCTTCCATCAGGCAACCATCGCCGACGAGGCAAAAAGTGTTATGGTCGACAAGGTCGCTGCCAAACTCATCAGCGAGTTTGCGTTCGGCAATTGCCATGCCTACAGCATTTGCAATGCCTTGACCGAGCGGTCCGGTGGTGGTTTCAATACCGGCTGCATGGCCATATTCTGGATGGCCGGCGGTTTTTGAACCCAGTTGGCGAAAATTCTTGATTTCCTCGATGTCGATATCTTCATACCCTAAAAGGTAGAGCAGGGAATAGAGCAGCATTGATCCGTGACCCGCTGACAAAATAAACCTGTCCCGGTCGGGCCAATTTGGGTGTTTTGGGTCAAAATCCATGAATTGGGAGAAGAGGACGGTGGCAATATCGGCTGCCCCCATTGGCAAGCCCGGATGGCCGGATTTAGCTTTTTGAACTGCGTCCATTGATAGAAAACGAATGGCGTTTGCCATGCTGGAATGTTTGTCGGTATCGGTCATTTGTGCCCGCTGGATATAATAATAGGAGTTGGTGAGTTTAGGTCCGAAATGGCCTGCGTAAGTTCTCTCTTTACGAGTGGTCTCTTTATGCTCGCGGTGAGAAATAGCTATGTGTGAGGCATGAGTCAATTGGATTCCCCGTGAGTGCGCATGATATTGTTCATATGCAAGGGGCTGTGCCCCAATTTGCACCGGATCAGCGTGTGTAGTGTCAAGTAACTGTGAAACAAATGATTGGCGTCTTGCGCATGCGCAAATATTGGATAAATTACGTCAAATTCGGGCATGTCGTGTAGCGATATTTGCTATCGACTTGGAGGCTGTGGGGATCTTGATGGACATTTGCCGGATTTCGAGATTTTTCGAAGTCCGGCGATAATTGCGGGAGAGATTTATGCCGAAGAACAGTTCTAAAAACAATAATGTGGTATCAGCCGTCAAAGTTTTGAATGATGCCATTAAATCGCTTGATTCCGCGATTAGTGGTCGCATGGAACGGGAAAACCAGATGTTGGACGCCGAAGCGGAAGTTCAACGAATGGGAGCTGATCGTACGCGCCTTGCAGAATCTCTGGACGGCGCTGAGGAGCGCTCGTTGCGACTGGAAAACACCAATCGGGAGGTTTCCCGCCGCTTGGTTGATGCGATGGAATCCATCCGATCCGTGTTGGATGGTAAGGGAAAAGTGGGATTATGAGGAGTTGTTCATGCCATCAGTAATGGTCACCATTAACGGCAAAAGTTATCGGATGGCCTGTGATGAGGGGCAAGAAAAGCATCTGGAAAAGCTTGCAGAAACTCTGAATGGCTATGTGGAAAATCTGAAAGGTTCATTTGGTGAGATTGGAGACCAGCGGTTGAGCGTTATGGCTGGTATCATGGTAACGGATGAGCTCAGTGAGATGAAAACCAAGGTTAAACGCCTTGAAAAAGAGGTTAATTCTCTTCAGACAAAGCGTGATACAGTAGCCGGCGAAATTGATATTGCTGATAGCGATGTGGCAGCTAGCATTTTGGAAGCTTCAAAAAGACTTGAAGCGCTGGCGGTAAAATTAGCAGCGCCGTTGGGCGAACCGGTTTAAAACTTATTATTCTCTGGTTTTTACCGCTCACAAGACTTATATCTGTAATTGGCGGGCTACGTGGTTTGACCGGGTTCACAATCCCTGGGGCCTTACTCATCCGAACGGGAACTGTCCCTGATTAGGCTCGTGGGTCTTTTCACACGGTGCCCACCTACATTGTAGGTTCCCAGGATGTATAATACCTGACTTGCCTGTGTGGCTCGCCGCTTGATTTTTTAATGATTTCAGAAAGCTTAAGCTCTTTCCATGCTTCTACAGGAACAAAAAGCTGCGATTCGTGCGGAAGTGCTGGCGAAGCGTGACGGGCTTGCGCCCGATTCGCGGATTGAAAAAAGCCTTCAGGCCGCAGAATTTGGTGCCAAAAACATCGAATTTGATCCGGGTACCGTTATTTCCGGGTTTTTTCCGATTCGTTCCGAAATTGATCCCCGTCCATTGATGGATGTGTTGCGTATTAAAGGTGCGCGGCTATGTTTGCCTATTGTGGCTAATAAAACGACGATTTTATTTCGCGAATTGGTGCGTGGTGCCGAGCTGACTGATACCGGATTTGGAACGCGCGGACCGGGCGAAGACGTGGAAGTACTTGACCCTGATATTTTGATTATGCCGCTTTCTGCCTATGATTTGAACGGTGGACGGATTGGCTATGGAGCCGGGCACTACGATCGTGCGATACAACGGCTGTTGGATCGGAATTTGACGCCGAGGCTTATTGGGCTTGCTTTTGAGTGTCAGCAGGTTTCCAATGTGCCGATGGAACCTCATGATCAGGCGCTGCATGCGATGATTTCCGAGGATGGTTTTTTCAAGATTGGTAATTAGATAATGCGAATTTTATTTCTGGGTGATATGGTTGGACGCAGTGGGCGCGAGGCGGTTTACGACCAATTGCCGGGGCTGATTAAGAGCCTCAAGCTCGATTTTGTCATCGTCAACGGTGAGAACGCAGCGTCCGGATTTGGCATCACCGAGAAGATATTTAACGAGACGATTGAGGCGGGCGCAGATGTTGTGACCACGGGCAATCATGTGTTTGACCAGAAAGAAGCGTTGGGTTTTGCCGAGCGCGAAGATCGCTTTTTGCGTCCAGCCAATTTTCCTAAAGGAACGCCGGGGCGCGGTGCCAATATCTACGAAGCCAGAAATGGTGCGCGGGTGATGGTGATGAATATTATGGGCACGGTCTTTATGCATCCCTCTCTTGATGACCCGTTTGCCTGCGGGGAGCGCGAATTGGCAGCGGCTCCGATGGGAGAAGCAGCGGATATCGTTTTTATTGATTTTCATGCCGAGGCATCGAGTGAAAAAATGTGCTTTGCGCATTTCGTTGATGGCCGGGCAACGATGGTGGTGGGGACACATACTCATATTCCAACCGCTGATCATCAGATTTTAGAAAATGGTACGGCCTTTATGTCGGATGCCGGGATGTGTGGCGATTATAATTCATCTTTGGGCATGGATTTTGAAGAGCCGCTGCATCGTTTCTTACATAAAACCAATCGCGGACGCTTTGAACCTGCAACAGGTCCAGCTACGCTTTGCGGCGTTGGTATTGATGTAGACATAAAGACCGGCATGGCTAGTCATATTGCGCCGCTGCGCATTGGGCCGAGGTTGGATCCAGTTCTGCCCTGGTAAGTTATTTTGCTCACGGCGCATCCAAGTTTTGCTTGGGCTGCGCCATGCTGGAAGCATGTCTCCGACATGACTGCGGCGGCAGCTAGCGCCGGGCGGCTCTTCGCCGCCTTGAACGCGACCTTTCGTGAAAATAGGGCCCCTCTAGGTCTTCACATCAGGCTCACTGCGTCCGGTGTGTTCTTCTAATGCGCTGATTTTGCTGGCGGTTGCGATGATTATTGCGAGCGCCTTTTCTGGATCTTGGTCCAGATTATCGGGGCCAGCTTCATATTTTTCCAGATAGATGCGGATGGTTGCGCCATCGGTTCCTGTACCTGATAGACGGAAGATGATGCGCGAACCGCCCTCAATTAGTATTCGTATGCCTTGCCCGGTGGAGTTCGAACCATCGACAGGATCGTGATAAGAAAATTCGTCGGCTTTGGTGATGTTTAAGCCGTTGATGGTTTGGCCCGTGAGGTTGGGGAGTTTGGTTCGTAGGGTGTCCATCAAATTATTGGCAGCTTCGATTTCTACCGCTTCATAATCGTGACGAGTGTAATAATTACGGCCATAGGTTTTCCAGTGGTCGGTCATAATTTCGGCAACTGATTGTTTGCGGGCGGCCAGAAAATTTAGCCAGAACAAAACGGCCCATAACCCGTCTTTCTCGCGAATGTGAGAGGAACCAGTTCCGGCACTTTCTTCACCGCATAGGGTAACTTTATTAGCGTCGAGAAGATTGCCGAAGAATTTCCATCCGGTGGGGGTTTCGAATGAAGGGATATCCAGTTTTTCTGCAACACGGTCTGCCGCCTGACTGGTTGGCATGGAGCGAGCAATGCCTTTGAGGCCCTTCTTATAGCCCAACACCAGTTTGGCATTTGCCGCCATGACTGCCAGACTATCGGAAGGGGTAACGTAGCAATTTTTGCCGATGATTAAATTGCGATCGCCATCGCCATCGGATGCAGCGCCGAAATCGGGGGCGTTGTCACCGTGCATGATTTCCATCAATTCATGGGCATGAATTGGGTTCGGGTCTGGATGGCCCCCACCGAAATCAGGCAGGGGGACCGCGTTCATCACGCTTCCTTTTTCGGCACCTAAAGTGTCTTCCAGAATGGTCTGGGCATAGGGTCCGGTGACGGCGCTCATGGCATCGAATTTAATTCTAAAGCCGGAGTTGAATAGCTCCCTGATTGCCTTGAAATCAAATAGGGTTTGCATGAGTTCTGCGTAATCAGTGACCGGATCGATGATCCGGATGGTGGTGTTTGCGATTTTGGTTTCGCCCACTGTTGCTATGTCTATATCTGGGATATCGGCAAATTCATATTCTGTGATTTCTTCCGTATTAGCGAAAATTGTGTCGCTCACTCTGGCAGTGGCCGGACCGCCATTTGGTTGATTATATTTGATGCCGAAATCTTCATTCTCACCACCGGGATTATGGCTTGCTGAGAGAATTATTCCACCATTGGTTTTATATTTACGAATGATTGCGGAGGCGGCGGGGGTCGACATTATGCCGTTCTGACCGATGATGAGGCAGCTTGCACCGCCGGCAATCGCCATTTTTACGATGGTCTGAATGGCTTGCGAATTGAAAAATCGACCGTCACCACCAAGCAGTAAGGATTTTTCTTCGATGCCATCTATGGCATTAAAAATCGACTGGACAAAATTCATCAAATAATGCGGCTGCATAAAGGTTTTTGTTTTTTTGCGCAGGCCGGATGTGCCGGGTTTTTGCCCCTCGATGGGGCTGGTTGCAACTGTATTTATTTGCATTAATTCAATTCTTTCAGACGATTTATCAAACCAAGTGTGGAGCTGTCTTTGTTGGCACCATCCTCTTCGCCGCGCACTATTGGAACAAGTTCCTGTGCTAATTGCTTGCCCAGTTCTACGCCCCATTGGTCGAAGGAATTCACGCCCCAAATTACGCCTTGTACGAATACTTTATGTTCATAGAGCGCAATCAGACGGCCCAATGTGAACGGGTCTAACTGGCGGTGAAGGATGGTTGTTGACGAGCGATCACCGGGGAAGGTTCGGTGGGGAGACAGGTTTTCGATTATCTCTGCGGATTGATTTTCGGCAGCCATTTCAGAAGCAACTTCTTCGCGGGTTTTGCCGAAGGCCAGAGCTTGGGATTGGGCCAGACAGTTTGCCTGTAGCAACTCGTGTTGGTTGGTGAGAGCACTGCCCGATTTCGCGCCGAGAATAAAATCTACTGGAATAACATCGGTGCCCTGATGGATCAGCTGGAAGAACGAATGCTGGGCGTTGGTGCCGGGTTCACCCCAAATCACCGGGCCGGTATTGGTGTCAACTATATTGCCGGAGGCATCAACTTGCTTGCCGTTTGATTCCATATCCAGTTGCTGCACATAGGCAGCGAAATGCTCCAGCCGCTGGTCGTAGGGAATGAGCGCGACGGTTGGGTAGCCCAAGATATTACGTCGCCAAATGCCGATCAGCGCCATCAGGACAGGCAGGTTCTCATCCAGAGGGGCGGTTTTGAAATGCTGATCCATCGTTCTTGCGCCGGAGAGAAATGATTTGAAATTTTTCGCTCCAATTGAAATTGCTAGAGGTAATCCAATGGCTGACCAGACAGAGTAGCGTCCGCCTACCCAATCCCAAAACCCAAACACCCGCTCAGCCGGAATGCCAAATTTGGCTGTCCCGTTCATATTGGTAGAAAGGGCCGCCAGATGCTGGTTTGCACCTTCTGCACCCAGAGTGTCCTGCAACCAATTTCGGGCGGCATGTGCGTTGGCCATGGTTTCCTGAGTGGTGAAAGTTTTTGACGCAACGAGGACGAGAGTGGTTTTGGGATCAAGACCGGTGATGGTATCGCTGAGGTGCGCGCCGTCCACATTGGAAACGAAATGCAGATTTGGTCCGCTATCTCTGTAAGGAGTCAGGGCGCGGGTGACCATGGTTGGTCCAAGGTCTGAGCCGCCAATGCCGATATTGATAACATCGGTGAAATTTGCGCCGGATGCAGTTTTGATAGCGCCGCTGCGGATACCATCGGCAAATTTGCACATACGCGCCAATGTTTCTTCTATTAATTCAGATATGGACGAACCTTCAGTGGCAAAGCTATCCTCGATTTTGCCTCGCAGGGCCATGTGAAGTACTGCGCGGTCTTCTGTGAAGTTGATGTGCTCTCCCGCAAACATCTGGTCGCGTTTGATTTCAATATCTGCTGAGTTGGCAAGTTGGACCAACGCCGTGAGCGCGTCTGAGTCGATCTTTTCCTTGGAAAAATCCAGCGTAAGATCATCGAGCGAAAAAGAAAACTGGCTAAAACGGTCCGGGTTTTCTGAAAACAGTTGACGAAGGTTGGTGGCTTTTAAACGATCCTTGTGTGGGGTCAGGCCTGCCCAGTCATTGGCATTTAGGGTCATGAATTTCTCTTTATCCCCACAAAGCGGGGTCGGGTGGAAAAATGGTTGAGAGTTCGTAGCGTAGCGAGTTATCACGATCTTCTGCCAATAATAGCGGACCGTCGAGATCAATGATATCGGCATTTTGGGCCACATAAATTGCCGGGGCCATGGCGAGAGAAGTGGCCACCATGCACCCGACCATCGTTTTGAACCCGGCAGCTTTTGCTTCCCGATTAAGGGCAAGGGCTTCGGTTAATCCGCCTGTTTTGTCGAGCTTGATATTGACCATGTCATATAGGTTCTTCAATGCAGGTAGGCTCTGACGATCGTGGCAGGATTCATCGGCACAAATTTTAACTGGTCGCTCCAACTCGGCCAAAATGGCATCTTCGCCAGCAGGGAAGGGCTGTTCGATCATCTCTACTTGTAGATTGTTAAGGGCTGGGACCATTTTTTCATATTGGGCAACACTCCACGCTTCGTTGGCATCGACAATTAGCCTTGCATTGGGGGCACCCGATCGCACGGCTTCTACCCGCTCTATATCGCCATCGCCGCCAAGTTTCATCTTTAACAAGGGGCGGTTTGCATTTTTTAACGCGCTTTCATGCATGCTTTCGGGTGATCCCAGTGAAAGCGTGAAGGCGGTGGTCAATGTTTTGGGGCTTTCCAATCCAAGCAATTGGTGAATGGGCTTGTTTGCCTTTTTGGCTGCGAAATCCAGCAGAGCACAATCCACAGCATTTCTGGCCGCTCCTGCCGGAAGGAGGTTTTGCAGGTCTTGCTGGTCAATTTCGCGTTCTATTGCCTCACGGATACTTTCGATTTGCGCCAGAACGCTATCGAGAGTTTCGCCATAACGCTGATACGGAGTGCACTCTCCCCGGCCAAGAATATCCCTGTCGCCAATCTCCACAGTTACGACTTCGGCATGGGTACGCGCGCCACGTGAAATGACAAATACGCCATCACAAGCAAAGGTTTGGGTAAAGGCCTTCAGACGCATTGTTCGATTAACCTGTCATGTTATCGAGAATCACCGGGATACAATATCGACAAACTCTCAAAAAGCCATCGCGTGATACTCCAATCTGCAAAGAATACTGGAGTTTGTGTGGGTCGAAGTCCCGCAAAATGAGATTTTCATCAGATGAAAAACATTCTAATCGTTTGAATTTGAAAAATGGTAAATAATTACCCATTGAAATATTGTGAGTGTAAGGTAACAAACATCTAAATAAATCAGGGTTTGAAAACTTCTGATTGTGTGTGGGCACGGTTAGTAAATAAAACATCAAAGGGGTGTTTATGACCGGCGACACTTTAGCTGCACCTGCATCGGGCGCAAATTTTTCTGATGCTATTCTTCAGAATCGAATTCAGGCTGCAAAATTGTCTGATGATGATAGCTGGATTGAAATTGGCCCAACGCAGTTAGCCTATGATGAATGGGCGCAAGCTGGACTTGCATTTCCAGATTTAGATCGCATGCGTAAGTATCGCCTACAGAGAATTGTTCATGGATTGAACCAGCGTGATTTGGCCGGCATTTTGCTTTTTGATCCTATATCCATTCGCTATGCCTGCGACATTACCCAGAACCAATTATGGAATGGGCATGATACGTTTCGCGCCTGCTTAGTGTGTGCGGACGGACATATGGTGTTGTGGGAGCAGCGCGGGCGCAAATCTGCTTCGCGCATCAATTCATTGGTAAGTGAGATACGCTCCGGAGGTTGCTTTTCCTACAAATCAATAGGTGCAGGGAGCATGGATGGTGCTGCGAAATTCGCAGGACAAATCGAACAAATTTTGCAGCAACATGTGGGTACAAATCGGAGACTGGCGGTAGACAATATACCGATTGCCGGATTTATAGCTCTTGAAGACAAACTGATTGATATCTCCAACGGAGAAGAATTGATGCAGCGGGCTCGGGCCATTAAGGGAAAAGATGAAATTCTAGCTATGCGCTGCGCTTTATTTGCTTGTGAACAATCGGTTGCAGCTATGCGAAAGCTCGTTAGAGATGGTCTATGTGAAGATGAATTGTGGACCGAGTTGGGCCGGCAAAACCTTAAACGAGGTGGCGAAGGTATGTTTGCGCGTACTTTGGTTTCTGGCCCCAGAACCAATCCATGGTATCAGGAATGTGCTCCCAGATTTTTGAGTGCAGGGGAGCTGTTGGCATTTGATACCAATATGATTGGTTGTTTCGGGATGTATACCAATATTTCCAGAACATGGTTTGTGGGGGATGGAGAGCCGACTTCCCGTCAGTTGGAAATTCACAAAATTGCCCATGACCATATCAGTGAAAATGCACAATTGGTTCGGCCTGGAGCAACATTTCGCGAATTGGGACGTACTGGGCATGAGCTACCTGCACCCTATGATAGCCAACGCCATAATACTCTTTTTGACGGTATTGGTCTCAGTTGCGAATGGCCGGCGATTAAAGGTGCGCAGGATTGGGAGCAATATGGCTATGACGGGGTGTTGCAACCGGGCATGGTTTTATGTGCTGAAGCCTATGTGGGCGAGGATGATGGACCTGACGGTGTGAAACTGGCTGATCAGTTGCTGGTGACCGAAACCGGGTTTGAAAATCTAACCCGGTGCCCATTTGACCCACATTTAATGGTCATGACAGGTTCTAAATGAAATAATGTTTGCTTCGTACGACATTTATTAGTGTTCCATTCGTTGAATTTGTGCGAATGAAAACTGATATATGTGAATATTGGGGTTTAGTGATGCCCCCTTATTTTTTGTTTCGCTGTCAGATGGGCTCATCCGATATCGAGATGGGTATGAAGGACAGTTTCATGAATGCACCTGTAATTTCTGTAGAACCTGTAAGCGAACTGCCCAAAGGCGTTGTTGGCCTGAAGGTATTGTCGGTCAAACATTACACCGATCATTTATTTTCTTTTACGCTAGAGCGACCTGCAAGTTTCCGCTTCCGCTCGGGCGAATTCGTTATGATCGGATTGATGGTCGATGGAAAAGCGCTGGTGCGTGCGTATTCGATTGCCTCTCCCTCATGGGACGATGAATTGGAGTTCTTTTCTATCAAGGTTCCAGATGGCCCGTTGACTTCGAAGTTGCAAAATATCCAGCCTGGAGATCAAGTCGTTATGCGGCCAAAGCCTGTTGGGACGTTGGTGCATGATGCGCTGCTGCCTGGCAGCAGGTTATTCCTGTTTTCTACCGGCACAGGCATTGCCCCCTTTGCCAGCGTCATTCGTGATCCGGAGACGTATGAAAAATTCGATCGTGTCATTTTAATCCAGACCACTCGCCAAGTTGCAGAACTTGATTATGGTAAGCAGTTGGTGGCGGGTATACATAGCCATGAATTTTTGAGTGAAATGGTCGAGGGAAAACTCGAATATCTGGCTTCGACTACCCGTGAGCAATCCGATCAAATGGGTAGGATTACCACCTGGATTGAAGATGGTCGTTTGGCAGAGTTTTCCGGTGGATCACTTGATCCGGAAACTGATCGGGTGATGATTTGTGGTTCGAAGGAAATGCTGAATTCGCTTAAGATTGTCTGCGAAGAAAAAGGCTTTATTGAAGGTTCCAACAGCTCGCCTGGTCAATATGTGATTGAAAAAGCATTTGTTGATTAGGTTCAGGACTAAATAACTTTCTTCAACTCTTCCCAAGTATCGAGATATGTTTTGACGGGGATCGCTTGATGGGGCGGACCGGCATTTTCGAGTGCATCGGCGAGTGGTTTGTCGTTTCCGCCTTCAGCCATCCGGTCACCGAAAAAGATCAGACCACTGTCTGGTTCTCGTTTGATAATTTCCTCCATTGCCATTGATTTATTATACCCTTTGGGAACGACGTCGATGCTTATTTGGCCTCCAGCGGAAGCCTCATATGGATGGTCAATACTATTGAATTGTTCAATAAATTTCCTTCGTTCTTCAGTGGCCGTATCCCATTTGGAATAATGTTTTCTTTGAGCCATCGTGGAACCTCTTCCCGGTACTGAAATGTTCACCATGCCAATACGCATCTCGATGTGATTGCCATGCCGTTCAGTATAGGAACTGTCATCAATGAATGCTTGAAAGTTTTTAAGCATGTCATCGGGGAAAATATGATCTTTTTGATATTGCAGTTCCCCCTGTTGCCAGAATTCAGCACCAGAGCATCCAAATACGCCGCGGCAAACTGTGAGAATATCCTCAGGCAATTGTTCTTTGATTTTGGAAATATCACTGCCGGAAATCAGGTAGGTTTTTTGCTTGGCCACGAATTGTCGAAAGAAAACCTCAAAATCAGGTTTTACTGGCGCGCGGTGTGGGGTAAGTGTTCCATCTACATCGAACACGTATATCGTTTTTCTACCCATCGGGAACGCTCATTTCGGTGGTTTTGATTTCAGGCTTTGTAGTAATATATTGTTTTCTTATCTGAATTAACCGGAAATTTACAACACTATCTCTATAGTAAGGGGTCAGCAGAAAGGTTGTAGATCAGTATTAGAGATCTAAGCCTGCATGATGCTATCTCGCTGCTTCGGAAATGTCCGAAATTTGAGTTCATTTTCTAATGATTCTCTGGCTTGTCTTTATTAAGAGCCAGATTGTTGATGGGGATTCAGTTTGCGTAAAACCGACAATATTTCAGGTGCACATTTAGGTAATATTAGTATTTCTTCAAAGCGATCGCCAGCTGATGCTGCGGATTGCGCATCTGAAACGGGTACGGATAATGCCAGTGAAAAACTCTTACCGCAAAACCATCATTTCGAATTGACAATCGCAAACATCGCTCATGGTCTCTGCATGTTTGATAGTGATAAGAAGTTGATTTTTTCCAACGAAAATTATGCGACAATTTTTGGCTTACTTCCCGCCATGATCACGCCCGGAATGTTATTCAAGGACATAATTCAGCTGAGGATCGAAAAGGGCTGCTTTGTTGAAGAAAGAATTAAGGGCTTAGACGAGTGGACCGAAAAATTCACTGACAAAAAAGAAATTGTTCAATTGACGGATGGCCGCTATGTGGAGTTTCTTAAGCGTCCAATGGCAGATGGTGGTTGGCTATCTACACAAGAAGATGTGACAGAGCGTGTGAATTCGAGATTGTCGCTCGTAGATCGAAATGAACGCTTGGATGTTGCTCTCGCAACTATGACTCAGGGCCTTTGTATATTTGGATCTGATAGAAAACTTATCGTTAGCAATGATCAATATGCCGAGATATATGGGATTTCGCCGGAGTTGATGCGGCCTGGAACCGAGCTGAAAGAAATTTTGGACCTCCGTATACAAAACGGTACCTATGCCGGTTCCAGCCCTGAGGAATATCGTCAGGGCTGGAACCCAAAACTGGAAGCGGGGCACAACCACACTGATGTAAAAATTCATCATTTACATGATGGTCGCTTTATTGAAATTCGTGATCACCCAATGGCTGGAGGCGGTTGGCTTTCGACACATGATGACGTTACTCAGCGATATTTGAATAAGAAAAAAATTGAACATTTGGCAAGTATTGATTCATTGACTGGTTTGCCCAATCGCACGCAAATTTGTGATTTCCTGCAAACTGCAATCGATAATGCAATGAAGAATGATACCAAACTATCTCTTTTATATATCGATCTGGATGGGTTTAAAGAGATTAACGATACGCTTGGTCATCATATTGGGGACGAAGTATTGAAGCAGATAGGTCCTCGCTTTGATGCGTTGGAAAGTGATACAATCACCGCTGGCAGGCTGGCTGGGGATGAGTTTGTCATCATCGTAGAAGATGCTGATGACCCTGATGTTTTGAGGCACATTGGTGAACAGGTTTGTTCGGCGCTTGCGATGTCTTTCCATGTTGACCATAACGTGATCGACCTCTCAGCAAGTGTTGGCATATCCTGCCGACCCCCAGCAGATGGATGCGCTAATACATTTCTTCGACATTCTGATTTGGCGCTCACTCAGGCAAAGGTTGAAGGCGGAAACTCTTATTGTTTCTTTGAACAAAGTATGAATCATCATGCGGAAAAGCGCCAACGATTGGCCGCTGATTTGCTTATGGCGGCGCTCAACAATGAATTGCGACTGCATTATCAACCACAAGTGGACATGTCTACAGGCGAGGTCAATGGATATGAGGCTCTGGTTCGTTGGCAGCATCCGGTACTGGGTCTAATACTTCCTGACCAATTTATCGGTCTTGCAGAGAAAACAGGTCAAATTTATGCTCTGGGTGATTGGTGCTTGAGAACTGCATGCGAATATGCAGTCACTTGGCCGAACGAAGATAAAATATCTGTTAACTTGTCGCCGGTTCAATTCAAACGACAAGATATAGTAAAGATGGTTGAAGTGGCGCTTTGGGATACGGGACTTCCGCCGGAACGGCTGGAACTTGAAATTACTGAAAGCGTGCTGATTTCCGGTGCGGATTCGGTAATTACGACTTTGCAAACTCTGGTCGATATGGGTGTTTCGATCGCGTTGGACGATTTTGGGACGGGTTTTTCAAGCCTGAGCTACTTGATGACGTTTCCGTTTAACAAAATCAAAATTGATAAAACATTTGTTGATGAGCTTGAAAAAGGCAGTGAGGTAACCCCGATTATCCGAATGATTGTCGGGCTAGGTCGCAGTCTTAATGCTACCATCACGGCCGAGGGCATTGAGAGCCCAAATCAGCACGCTTTGCTTCGCGCGGTTGGTTGCCATCAGGGGCAAGGCTATCTTTACGGAAAACCTCAATCAGAAATACTGGAAACATGCGATGCTGTAGCTCTTGGACTTGCATGATTTAGGCTTGAATTTGATTGGATGATATAGTTTGCAAAACCAATATTTGTTGTCAGAGCTACCAGTGTCCATTGATGGTGTGAGCGATTAAAACAAATATTGCAGCATATGAGAATTGAGCGGGTTGGGGATTTTAGAGAAACAAAGCTGAGACGACGGAGATTAAAAGCAGGGTTGCAAAACCGATATTGATAATTCTGCTGGTTCTTTCCTGTCGGAAATATGGGGTGAGGGCTGCCCCTAAAAACAGCCAAGAAATATTGACTGCAATGATTACCAAAAATAACACGCCAGCTTTGAATATCCCTTCAATCCATAAATCATCGGAAACCAACACCGCGCTTGAAAAAAGTGCGGCCATTGCTGCATATGCCTTTGGATTCATGATTGAAATCATAACACCTTCAAACCATTTTGGGTCTGCAATAGATTTGGAATTCTCATTAAGAGGAGGGGCTGTAGCGATTTTGTAGGCGAGATAGATGAAGTACATCGCGGCAATGACAATTACTGCCGGTGCCACCATCGGGATTGCAAATAGCAGCCCGGAAACTCCCGACCCCACAGCGATGATGACCAGCACCATGCCGAGATTTAATCCCAGCATATACTTAAACCCGCGCTTTCGCCCGAATGCTGATCCAACGGCTGCCAGACTAAGGGTATTAGGGCCAGGGCTGCCGGTAAGCGCCAAAGCCGCAATCAGAAAACCCGCCAACCCTTCCAACGCAATCTCCAATATCAATGAAGGTAAAAGGATATGTCGGAGGACTGTTCATTGCAATGGGGGTATTGGTGGCGGGAATATTCAACAAATATTTAACTTTGCTACGGACACTATCAATATTAATGGCCGCAATATGGACTTTGCAGATCTTCGCAACGTTCAGTCGAATTTGTGTTTCCGGCCCACATCGAATCCGAATGCCTATACATAACTTGAACTAACTCTACCTGATTGGATCTGGTTGCTTATCTCTAAGGGTTTGGCGCATCGAACGAGAAGATTTGAATGAGATTTTCAACCGAAACGTGCGCGTCCTATCCGCACCAACCTTTTACATTCGCCACACCCGCCTTTAACATCAGCACATCAAATCCGCCCAACAAACGGTATCCACGTGAGAACAACACATCCGCCTGTTCTTGCGAAAATGCATTCCCGCCCATAGGAATTCCCGCAGCCTGCGCTGCCGCTTCAATAATCGCCAACGCCTCAATAAATTCCGGTGCCTCAAATTGTCCCGGAATCCCAAGTGATGTACTCAGATCAAAGGCTGCCGGTACGATGATATCAATACCGGGCACAGCGCATATCGCCTGAACATTCTCAACGCCCATCACTGTTTCCACCAACAAACAACAGGTTAGCGTATCATCAATATGTTCGGCATAGGCTGGAAGCGGAACACCTTCGTGCGAATGGGCAATAAACGGGCCGAACGTCCGATGGCCATGGGGCGGATATCGCAGTGAGCTGACTGCCCAGGCGGCCTGATCCGCAGTTTCAATCAAGGGAAATACTATACCTTCCGCGCCTAAGTCCAACGCGCGTTTGACCTGTGCATCTGTATTTTCTGCAATCCGCACCAGCGGCGCGCATTCAAATCCGTGCGTTGCTGCGATCATGGCGTGTGCACTGCCGTAATCCACTGCGCCATGTTCAATATCAATAATCAAACTATCCGCTCCTGCCGCAGCAAGGGCTTGTGTAACGACTGCACTGGGAACCGTAACAATAAAATTTGCGAGCCTGTCCTGTGTGTCAGACAACCGTTTCTTCAATCTCATTTGTAACACCTCTCAACTGATACCCCCAAGTAGCTGGGTTACGGTAATTGCTAAGTGTTCCAAAGTGCGGTGGCAAGACCTTTCTGTCCGCACAACGGGCCTTCGCGACATGCTGCGAAAACTCACAACCCGCCCAAACTGTCGAATGCTGCACTTAAACTTGAGGTGATAACCCTAAACAGATATTCGGTGCCAATATCAAATGATTGCTATGAAAACTTCTGGTGCTGTCGCCGAGGATTGAACTCGGGACCTCTTCATTACCAATGAAGTGCTCTACCGCTGAGCTACGACAGCCATTGTTTCGATAAAGTTTTTAAAACTCTGAAAACGAGACGCTTCTGACATAGGATAATGGGTCTGGCAAGGGTTTTGAAGCGAAAAACTGCTCAATAGTGATTCAATGGTGAATTCTGGGGTAAATAATTATTTGTTTTGTCCTGAATGCGTTTGCAGGTTAGATATCTGGATGGAAGAAAAAGAAAATCCCGGCAAGCTTGCCGATCGCGACCGAAAGACTGCGCGGATGAATAAGGCGCTGCGGGAGAATTTGCGCAAACGCAAAGTTGAAATTGCGAACCCGGATGGGGTTATGCAGCGACGTAACTCGTTAATCAGCAAGCGAACGGGACCAAAACTTCGGCGGCCTGATGAGAGTTCCGGCGAATAGTCACGACGTTTTAGCCAAGCCCATTGTTAACCGCATATCAAACATCGCCTTGATGTGGTCATATCGATGGGCTAGACCTCGTTTCTATTGAAAACGGGGCGCAAATGCGGCGCTTGGGCTTTGACCCGAAGATAATCAGGGAAATCATAAATGGACAGTATTGTTGTAACCGGAGGCAACCGGCTTAACGGAATCATACCTATTTCTGGCGCGAAGAACGCGGCCCTTCCATTAATGATTGCCAGCCTTTTGACTGAAGAAACGGTGACGCTGGAAAATCTACCTGATCTGGCCGATGTAGAATCCCTTGTGCGCATTCTCACCAATCACGGGGTGGATTTTCAGGTTGAAGGCAAGCGCCGCAATAATGAAGGCCGGATGGGCCGCATTGTGAGTTTTACTGCTGGTGATATCGTTGATACTACCGCGCCATATGAGCTGGTTAGCAAGATGCGGGCGAGCTTTTGGGTGCTTGGGCCGCTTCTGGCACGTTGCCATGAGGCGAAGGTATCGCTGCCCGGCGGTTGCGCCATTGGCACGCGGCCGGTGGATCTATTTCTCGATAGTCTTCGTGCACTTGGTGCGGAGTTGGACGTTGAAAATGGTTATGTGGTCGCGAAAGCCAAAGGAGGGCTGGTTGGCACGCATTTTGAATTTCCGAAGGTGTCGGTTGGAGCTACCCATGTGGCAATGATGGCTGCAACACTGGCCAAAGGTGAGACCGTTTTGGAAAACACGGCGCGTGAACCCGAAGTGGTTGATCTTGCCAAATGCCTTAATGCAATGGGTGCCAAGATATCAGGGGCTGGAACATCCACCATCACAATACAGGGCGTGGAAAAATTACATGGTTGTCGCCACCGCGTTTTGCCGGATCGAATTGAAACCGGCACCTACGCTATTGCTGTTGCAATGACTGGCGGGGATATTCTGCTTAAGGGTGCTCAGCCTGATTTGTTGCAGGAAGCGCTGGATACGCTGGTGCGGGTTGGGGTTACTGTTGAACCAACCAATGAAGGCATTCGCGTTGCACGCAATGGTGCATTGCTTAAGGCTACTGATATGGAAACGCAGCCCTTCCCCGGTTTTCCAACAGATTTGCAGGCGCAGTTTATGGCGCTGATGACAATGGCCGATGGCACGTCGCATATCAAAGAAACGATCTTCGAAAACCGCTTCATGCACGTGCAGGAATTGGCGCGCCTCGGCGCAAAAATTTCGCTCGACGGGCAAAGTGCAATGGTTGAAGGGGTGAAGGAACTTACCGGAGCACCGGTGATGGCGACAGATTTGCGGGCGTCTGTATCGCTGGTGATTGCCGGTCTGGCTGCCAAAGGTACGACTACTGTCAACCGTGTCTATCATCTGGATCGGGGCTTTGAACGGCTGGAAGAAAAACTCTCCAATTGCGGTGCGATTATTGAACGGGTTTCTGATTAATCAGTTTTGTTTGGTGATTTTTTTGAAGTTGATGATTTTAGCGGGAAGAATTTGCCCGCAAGATAGTTGAACAGGAAAACTATCGAGAACATGATTATTATTCTGATCACCTCCTGGCGTCTCATTTCTTTTTGAATGCGATAATTCTCAAGCTATTCATACCACAATTCTAAACCGGCGCCGATAGGCAGTTGTGTTGCCGTGCAATGATGCCTATTACAGTCGGTTAAATGCCCCGAAAACCTTATGTGAACGGACACTGACGCCAATGACTGAATCCAAGCCACCACTAAAGCTTGTTGCCATGGATGCTTCTGATCTGGAGGTTATTTCTGCTTGTTGTCAGGACGGGGTTCTGAAGGTTGGCGATCTTGAATATTTGGGCCGGGAAAAACGGTTTCTGCTTTCGATCAATCGATTTGTTTGGGAAGACGCCGACAGCAAGAAGAGTAAAAAAGAATTTGAACGTCGCCGCACGGTTTTGCATTTTGAGCGGGTGAATAACGTGCAGCTTATGGGCATTAATCGTTTAGAATCAGACGTGGTTTTATCTTTGCTGGCAGTAACGTTTAGCGAAGGTGAAGCACCTGGCGGTGTAGTAGAACTGGTTTTCGCAGGCGATGGTGCTATTCGACTGGAAGTTGAATGCATCGAGGCGCAATTGTCTGATTTGTCGGCTGCATGGGAAACGAAATCCCTGCCAACGCACAGCGATTAGAGCGGGGCTCAAATGGTTACGCATCTCAATCAGAGTGATAAGGATTTTGACCGGCAATTTGAAAACCTGCTCGGGGCAAAGCGTGAGGTTTCGGAAGAGGTCGATGCCATCGTGCGTGCAATTATTGCTGAGACACGATTGCGAGGCGATGCAGCGCTGATTGAATATACCGCGAAGTTTGATCAGTTCGAATTGACTGCCGATCAAATGCGTATCTCTGAAGCTGAAATTGATGCGGCGATTGAGCAGGTGCCAGCAGAAACTTTTGCAGCGCTGGAAATGGCCCGTGACCGCATCCATGCCCATCACGCACGGCAATTGCCTGAGGATGATTTTTATGAAGATGCAATTGGTGTAAAACTTGGTTCTCGCTGGACGGCGATTGAGGCGGTTGGCCTCTATGTGCCGGGTGGGACGGCGAGTTATCCGAGTTCTGTTTTGATGAATGCAATTCCTGCTCAGGTGGCAGGGGTTGAACGAATTGTTGTTGTGGTGCCGACGCCAAAGGGTGAATTGAATCCGCTGGTGCTAGCTGCGGCAAAGATGGCTGGTGTCCATGAGATTTACCGCATTGGCGGAGCGCAAGCTGTGGCAGCCCTTGCCTATGGAACCGATACAATTGCACCTGTTGCAAAAATCACAGGGCCGGGTAATGCTTTTGTTGCAGCCGCCAAGCGTCAAGTTTTTGGCACGGTTGGCATTGATATGATTGCCGGGCCTTCGGAAGTGTTGGTGCTGGCTGATGGTGACAATGATCCTGATTGGATTGCCGCAGATTTGTTGGCGCAAGCTGAGCACGATCAAAGTGCTCAATCAATTTTGATTACCGATAATTCTAAATTTGCCAGCGACGTGGAGGCTGCCGTCGAGCGTCATTTGACTACATTGCCGCGTGAAGAAATTGCCCGTGCCAGCTGGCAGGATTTTGGTGCTGTTATACTGGTGGATGCACTGGAAAATGCCATTGATCTAGTCAATCGCCTTGCGCCTGAACATTTGGAAATCGCAACCGATGACCCCGATACCTTGCTGGTGAATGTCCGCAATGCTGGTTCTGTTTTTATGGGGCGCTATACGCCGGAGGCGATTGGTGACTATGTGGCCGGACCAAACCACGTGTTGCCAACGGCGCGTTCTGCCCGATTTTCCTCCGGTCTTTCTGTGCTTGATTTTGTCAAGAAAACCTCGGTGCTGCAATGTGGCCCTGAGCAATTGGCTCAAATTGGTCCATCTGCAATTAAACTTGCAGAAGCCGAGGGATTGCAAGCGCATGCCAAGTCTGTTTCAATTCGTATGAACAGATGAGCATCCAAAGTGAGCGAACAAAATAATCAGAAACTTGTTAGTGTCGTTCTGGATGATAAATCCATCGGGCGAGCGACGCCTGATATCGAACACGAGCGTGCGGTGGCAATCTTCGATCTGATTGAAGACAATGTGTTTGAACCTTCTGGTGATGATGTTGGTGGGCCTTACAAATTGGTATTATCCATAGTCGATGCGCGACTAGTTTTTGATATTTCGCGCGAAGACGGTAACCAGATTGCCGTTCATATTCTTTCCCTGACGCCGCTGAAGAAAATTATCAAAGACTATTTCCTGATTTGCGAAAGCTATTATGAGGCCATCCGCAAATCTTCGCCGAGCCAGATTGAGGCCATCGATATGGGCAGGCGCGGCCTGCATAATGAGGGTACGGACATCTTGAAAGAGCGGCTATCGGGTAAGATCGAATTTGATTACCCAACGGCCAGACGATTGTTTACGCTTATTTGCGTATTGCACTGGAGAGGATGATCATTGGCTGAGGAAAGCGATAAGATCATCGAAGTGCCTGATGTGCCGGGTTCCGTTTTATTTGTATGTGCGATGAATGCCATTCGTTCTCCGATGGCTGAGTATCTGACCCGCGAATTATTCGGCACCACGATCTATGTGCAATCGGCAGGCGTGCGTGCAGGTGAACCAAGCGGTTTTACTCAGGCGGTGATGCAGGAGCGCGGTGTACCGATTGATAATCACCAACCAACCACGCTGGAAGACCTTGCTGATCAGTATTTTGATTTGATTGTGACCCTTTCACCAGAAGCTCATCACCGTGCTTTAGAACTGACGCGGACACAGGCGGTTGATGTGGAATACTGGCCGACCGCCGATCCATCAACGGTTGCAGGCAATCGCGAGCAGGTGCTGGAAGCCTATGTCAAAGTGCGGGATACCCTCGAAAACAAGATACGAGCGCGTTTTTCCTCTTGAAATTGAGGTGCATGCCAAGGTCATGATGGTATTTTATATAGAACAGGTCTATATGAAGGCATGAACGGTTCGCAACTCATGTGAACTTCAATGAATTTCCCAAATTTGCAGGGACTAAACGGCTGAGGATATATGGCTAAAGAAGAAGTATTGGAATTTCCGGGTGTGGTTTCGGAATTGCTTCCAAACGCGACCTTTCGCGTGAAATTGGAAAATGATCATGAAATTATCGCACATACTGCCGGACGCATGCGCAAAAACCGCATTCGCGTGTTAGCGGGTGACAAGGTGTTGGTGGAAATGACACCCTATGATTTGACCAAGGGTCGCATCACTTATCGCTTTAAGTAGCATTTTTTGGGAGTTTCTTTGGCGCAGGAGCAGAATATGACAGGCAGGCCAAAACTTATATTGGCTTCGGGCTCCCCCCGTCGTTTGCAGCTTTTGCAGCAGGCAGGCATTGAACCTGAACATCTTTCCCCGGTGAACGCGGATGAGGCACCGCAAAAAGGCGAGGCGCCGCGTTCATTGGCAAAAAGACTGTGCAAGGAAAAAGCCTTGCTGGCGATGGAAAATGTACGTCGCTCAGAAGAATTAAAGGGTTGCTATATTCTCGCAGCTGATACTGTTGTGGGGATTGGTCGAAGGATTTTGCCGAAAGCAGAAATGCTGGATGAAGCTTCCATGTGCCTTCGATTGTTATCCGGGCGTTCGCACAGGGTTTATACAGGCGTTACGTTGGTTACTCCAAACGGTACCATGCGGCACAGGCTGGTGGAAACCAGACTACGCTTTAAACGCCTGTCACGCGACGAGATGGAAGCCTATCTTGCCTCTGGTGAATGGCGTGGCAAAGCAGGTGGCTATGCCATTCAGGGTATTGCTGGCAGTTTTATTGTCAAACTGGTGGGATCTTATACCAATGTGGTTGGTTTGCCGCTCTATGAGACCGTGTCGTTGCTGACAGGGGAGGGATATCCCGTCCACTATAATTGGCTCAACAGGGTTTAGGTATCGCTATGGCTGGCAAATCGAAAACGGGAGCAAAGGCAGAAAATGTAAGCCCCTTGCGCAAACTTGTGCAGTGCCCAAATTGTGGTACTAAATCGGCGCGTGACACTTATCCGTTTTGTTCCAAACGTTGTTCCGATCTTGATTTGGGAAAATGGCTCGATGGTAGCTATGTTATCGGGACTGAAGAAGCCGGATCAGGTCTGATTGAGGAGGAATATTGATCCTCGATAATTCGCAAAATGGCGACAAAATTTATCAAGTAAAAAATAGCATGAATTTGCCCGCCAAAACACTGGACACAACCCGCTCGACCGCCTATAAACCGCTCACCAATCCGCAGTATGCCAACTTTATGGCTATTGCAAAGATGCCCGAATAGCTCAGTTGGTAGAGCAACGGATTGAAAATCCGTGTGTCCCTGGTTCAAATCCAGGTTCGGGCACCATTTAAATTCCTTCAGTGTCGAATATTTGGTATTATTACCTGAGTTTGTTCTGGGCGGGCTTTTGAAATTTTTTAATTTGCATCAAGATAATTTTCGACAATGGAAAATATCATTTCGGGCTTTTGATAGAATATCAATTGTCCTGCATCATCATGTTCAATGAGTTCGAACCTATCGTGAGTACAGGCAAAATCGCGCACAGTATCTATTGCAACTACGGGGTCATGGACGCCGTGTAACAATGTTACCGGTTGCCGGGTTGCTTCAACATAGGAAGACCAGTCCCGGGTGACATGGCGAGAATCTACCTCGAATGCCCGGTGCCCTTGCGCGACGGCGAAACGGTACCCGGCATGGATCGCTGCTCGGATGTTGAGATTTTCGGTTGCGCGCCGGTCACAGGTATCTTCAACGAATAATGCATTCATGAAGTATTCTTCGTCGCCGCTATCGATTTGGGAAATTCCAGACCGTAGTATGGATGGCAGGAGGGCAGGAGTGAAACGAGCTGTCCATGCAACAATGCGCTGGCGCGGAGACATTAGTTTAAACTGTTGGACCGATTTAATTGGCACCCCACCTGAAACGGAAATGATTGCGCTGATGCGATGTTTTAACATTGCGGCTGCAGCAAATGCATAGATCGAACCTGCCATATGTCCGATGATGGGTGCTGACTTTATATTCAATTCATCCATTATCAGTTTTAGATCATGGGCGAATTCTTCCGGTGCGGTGGCGATGTTGTAAGCTGGCGGACAATCGCCGAAACTTGGCCGCGTGGGCGCTACAAGTTTTATATTCAAGCGTTGCAACATGATTCCCACAGCTTTGCTGACCGCGGCACCGTCAAGCATGCCGTGCAAAAATAATACCGGTCTTCCATCTTCAGGTCCGATAATATGAACTGGCATAATCAGATTATTTCCGACTTTTATCTCAATCCTTTGGCCGGCATCCAGTCGCTTTAGGGACAGGTTGTTTTGTTGATCTTTGGCATTACCGAATGATGCCAGCGTTAGAATTACGCGAACCAGATCAGACTGAGAACTGGTGCCTGATTTCTGGATTAGGGACTTCACCTGAGTGCGAATGGTATGGATCGATCGGTTTCGTTCAATGGAGATTTGCGCAAGGGATTTTCCAGAACACAGCCCCTCTGCGATCTCCATCTCGCTCCCTGTCATTGAAAATGCATCCAGTAATACATTCCGTAGATCATCACTCCAGACAATATTCATAGCATAGATGCAGAGTAGTGTTGGGCCTTCTCGCTGAAATTTCATAGGTTTTGCAAGAAATAGATGTTCGCTTTTGTTTTCACCATTGTCCTTAGTCACGACATTCATGCGCAACACGCTGACTTGTTCCAAGGATTGTGGGCTTTCCAGCTTGGACACCAGCTTTTTCAATTTTTTGTAATCGCCGCATTCTGTATGCTGGGCGATGTCTACGAGATTTTTCGCGTAACCAATAATGTCCATGGCTGCGCTGTTGGCGTCGATAATCCGGCCGTTTTTCGCGACAAAGAATGTAGGATAGGCGTTTTGTTCGCTGTAACTTTGGGGAGTGGCAGCGCCACTTCCTTCCCGACCCAGTTTTTCCAGAATTTCATAGGCCCGTTTGAAATGTGCTTCCAGCTCCGGGTCATCCAGCAAATTTCTGTTTGGGGGTGTTTTTTTCAGATCATCCAAATCGCTCAGAGCCATTGATATATGCTCGTCCCAAAGCATCATGAACTGGTCAAAACGCTCCGGTTTCAGTACTACTTCGTAGATTTCAGTGATCAGTCTTTCGCGATCATTTTCCTTTTTAGTGGAACTTTCAAGTTTAATCTGCAATGCAATCTCCGCACAAATGTGCCCCGTTTCAATTTACTCCAATTAAGTGAGGCGGCAAGCAGAAAATTTGTATGACGTAGAAACGGATATTCATGTTTGTTTTTAGGTGCTTGTACTGACGTGAATCTAGATCGACTAACATTTTTTGTAAAAACTATTGCCATACCCCATATGGGCGATGCCGTGAAAATTTGGTTGGGTTAAATTTTCATTAACATTCAAAAATTTTTTATAAGGAAAGGTATGCAGGGATGAATAAAGTTATGTCTAAAATGCTTGTATCATCAGTTGGTACAAGATTTACATCAAAGGTTGCCGCCGCTGCTTTTGCGTCTGTGCTATCTTTTGGGAGTGCAAATGCTATCGTTGTTGGTGGTGGAATAACCGGCGGAACCGCTGTTGGTGCCGGAGGTGCTTTCATAGAACTTACTGCACCATTTGTGGCGCCTATTCCGGGTGGTAGCCCAACAACTTCAGTCGTTGGCAACAATACTTTTCAATTGCCTAACCTTTATGCATTCAATGAAGATCAAAATATTGTTTTACCGAATGCTCTGAACGTTGATGTGGGACCCAATGGTACTACGAATTTTTCGATTGCAAATGGAACGACGGTTGCGAGCCACTATGTCTTTTTTGATCCTGCCGGTAGTACCAGCATTACGGGATATGTCGATTTTGATGCAGCGATTATTGGAGTAGCAACATCAACTGCAAGTCTTTTTGCCAGTGATATTCTTCAAAATAATCTGGTCAATTATTTGTCGCCCGGTTTACGTGGGCTTGAGGGGCAAGATTCTGTGTCTGTCATAGCAGCCGTAATGATCAATGATAACAAACGACTTTGGCTAGACTGGACTGCAAGTACACCGGGTGATTATGTGCGCGTCTTCACTGAGTATTCAGTTGGAGCTGTTCCCGTTCCTGCAGCTTTGCCATTGTTTGGGACAGGTCTTGCTCTATTGGGTGTTTTAGGCTGGCGCAGAAAGCGCAGAGCACGCTAGAGTAATTTAGCCGTATTATCTCAATTGCAAAGCAGCCCCATTTCGGGGCTGTTTTTGTTTATGGGAGGTACACACGGCCGAGCGGTGTAGATTTCGATAAAGACGTTTAGCGACCAGTCTCTATATTCCGATTGCTGCGCCGTCACTTCTTGGGTCTGACGCGCCTTCGATCAGTCCATCTGGATGATGGACCAATGCGCCTGCGTGGCCCATGATCTCTTCGAAACCGCCGACGACTTCCACATCGTGACCTGCTGCCCGCATCTGCTCATAAAGGGCTGGATCAAACCGATTTTCCATGCGCAAATTTGTGGATTCACTGCCCCATGTACGGCCGAGCAGCCACCTTGGAGCAGAGATTGCCTGTTGTAGACTTTGACCGTGCAGGACGTGGCGGGTGAATACCATCGCTTGTGTTTGAGGCTGGCCTTCGCCACCAAGTGTGCCGTAAGGCATGACGCGACCATCGGAGAGTTGCGCCAGGGCTGGTTGGATGGTGTGAAACGGACGGCGAAATGGTTTGAGGCAATTATGATGGTTTTCATCGAGCGAGAAACTCACGCCACGGTTTTGCCATGTGATACCCGTTTGCGGCAGAACGGTGCCAGATCCAAATTCCCAATAGACGCTCTGGATAAAACTGACTGCACGGCCTTCACGATCGATGGCACCGAGCCAAACCGTATCACCCTTTGAAGCTGCATCCGGCCATGGGGCTGCACGGGCGCTATCGACCTTTGCTGCCAAGCTGTCCAGAAAATCAGACTTGAGAAAGTCCGTTGGATCGCTAGTCATATGATCTGGATCACTTACATGCGCGTCACGCACGCGGAACGCGCATTTTGTTGCCTCTACCAATCCGTGTGCGTAATCAAAGTCTTCGACGCTTTTTACACCCAATCGCTCGAACACACCGAGAATCATCAAAGATGCAAGGCCCTGCGTGGGCGGCGGCATGTTGAATACTTTGTGGCCGAACACATTTAACGCCAATGGTTCAACATTCAAAGCCTGATGACGCTCAAGGTCAGACAATCTCAACGGGCTACCTATGGCTTCGAGGTCTTCTGCAATCATTCTTGCCAGATCACCGCGATAGAAATCATCAAAGCCGCTTTTTGCTAATATTGTCAGGGTTTCTGCGAGTTGTTTTTGAGTGTGCCTTGTGCCCGGTTTGAGTGCCTCTCCATTGTGCAGATAAGCATTGGCAAATCCCGGTTGGTTTTTAAGTTCTGGAAGTTTCGCGCTCATGTTGTTGGCGAGGGTGTCTGTGACGCTGACGCCGTTTTTGGCATGGGAGGTTGCGTCTTCTAACAAACGGGAAAGGGGAAGCTTACCGCCAAAATTTTCTGCGCTAAATGCATGAGCTTTTTGCCAGCCAGATACGGCACCGGCAACGGTGAGGGCTGCTAATGGTCCGCGTGTTGGAATAAATGAGTGGTCCTGATTACCGTAAAAATCTACATCGGCCAATTGGGCTGCTGCACCGCAGGCATCAATGCCTATGGGAGATTTTCCAGGCTCATGTACCAGCCAGAAATTGTCCCCGCCCAGATTGTTCATATGGGGATAGACCACCGCGATCGTGCTTGCTGCGGCGATCATTGCTTCAATCGCATTGCCGCCATCCTGCAATACCCGCGCTCCTGCCTGAGCTGCTAAATGATGAGGGGCGACAACCATTCCATTATAAGCACGTGTGGTTTGAAACATATATAATTCTCCGTTGCATTTTCTTGGAACATACATTCATGCCTACCCAATGATTGCAACAGAAGCGGGCTTTGTTTAAGCAGTTAAATCGGGTTTTTATAACTGTCATAGGGACAAACCAAATTTGCGGTAGGTTATGACGAATACTTATTTGCCACCGTTACTTGATTTGCGACTCGCAACGACCGCAACTTAGTGTTTCAATATGGAAAATGCCGCAACAAAGGATGCGCCATATTACGATTGCAGGTTGGTGGATCGTGTTTCAAAGCGACTAGTTCTTGGCCAATGGCGATGCAATGCGGAATTTTAACAGTTCTGGCGGGAGGCAAATTTCGTCTGAGCACGTTTGGATTTCCACTTGAATATTGCTGGTTCTTGAATCTGAGTTATCTGCCTCAAGCTGGATATCGAAATTACCCTCATACAGTGCAAGAGGTTTTTCACTGAAGCCCAGAGTTTTTATTTTTGGCTTGGGATAGGTTACCTTCGACCCGATGTTTTTCAGGGAAATTTTTGTTGGAATGAGATAGTCTTCCAATGGCTTTTGGGCGTTGATGTGCCAGCCATCGGCCACTTTTATTCTAAGAGTGATATCAGAACCGTTCGTGTTTCTGATGGCATGAATGCGGACCGCACCGCCGCCGCCATATTGTACAGGTCCGGTGGGGTTTCTCAGGAATTGATCTGCTGCCAATAATATAGAAGAGCCGCCGGCAGGGCTTGCAGCTGCGAAGCCTGATAGGGATGCAATCAGTTTTTCTGTTCGTCGCTTGGTGGCGGGGCCGAGTGTTCGGGTAGACAGATTGGCAATAACGGCAAGCGCAACACCATTGGAGGACGCAAAGTCGGAATCCTGCCGGGATTTCATCCGACCAAAACCATTGACCCCGCTGGAAGAGTAAAAATCGCCAGTATTGAGATCACCAAAATCCTTTTCCATTGTTTGGAAAAGAGCTGTTGCGCGGTTAAACCAGATATCTTCGCCAGTTAAATCATGGAGGTGGAGGAAGGAACGGGCGAGGAAGGCATGGTCGGAAAGTTCCGCTTCCACTGCGGCCACACCTTCGAAATAACTGCGGAGTAATTTGCCATCCTCGTTGCGTAAATTTTTCCAGATGAATTCACCGGATTTGATGGCTGCTGCGGCATATCTTTTGTCGTCCAGAATGAGAGCGGTGCGTGCGAGCGCTGAAATCATCAGGGCGTTCCAGTTCACCACGATTTTTTCATCGCGTCTTGGTTTTATTCTGGATTGGCGCGCTTGGCCAAGCTTTTTGAAAATGGCATTAATGCGCGGGGTTGTTTTTTTGTCAGTGTTGTCGAGGTTGAGAATAACTTTTCCAGCCAGTTCTCCATCCGAAACAAATTCAAAAGTTTCAACGGCAAAACGTGCTTCTTCTTCACCCAGAACGTCGATCAATTGTTTGTCGGACCAGATATAATAGGTGCCTTCTTCTCCTTCAGAATCGGCGTCTCGGGTCGCGTAGAAACCACCACCGGGAGCAGTGAGATCGGCCAATACGTAGTTGGCGATTTTGCGGGCCATTCGGCCATATTCTACCTTGCCGGTAATGCGGTAGGTTTCTGCATAGGCTTGGGTCATCATAGCTTGGTCGTAGAGCATCTTTTCAAAATGTGGGATACGCCAGCCGGGATCGACCGCATAGCGATGTAAACCGCCTTCGATGTGATCGTGGATGCCACCGGAAATGATTGATTTCAGCGTTAATTCCACTGCGGCAAGGGCTGCCTTATCGTCACTTGTTTCTGCCTGATGCAACAAGAACATCAATATGGATTGCTGGAAAAACTTTGGTGAACTGCCCATGCCACCAGCGAATTCATCGAATTGTTCGGTCAGACCTGCTGATGCTTTGACCATTAATTCAGGCGATAACTCACTCGCTTCAGCTTTGCGGGTGAGGAATGTTTGTAATAAATCCGAGAGGCGATCGGCTTCGGTGATCAAATCGGCCTGTTGGGATTCCCAGCCGTTTAAAACACTGCCAAGTATCTGACGAAAATCATCTGGTGCGATATAACCCGTGCCGTAAAATGGTTTGCGCTCCGGTGTTAGGAAAACCGTATTGGGCCAACCGCCACGCTGGGTCAGGGCTTCGGTCACCAGCATATAGGCTTCGTCCAGTTCGGGGCGGCGTTCGCGGTCAACGATGACGGGAATGAAATTTTCATTGATTGCGCTGGCGATGTCTTCAACGTTGAAGTGGGTTTCCTGCATTACGTGACACCAGTGGCAGGCTGTGTAGCCAAAGGAAACCAGTAAGGGTACATTGCGTTCGCGGGCCAGTTTGAAGGCTTCTTCTCCCCATGTGTACCATTGCACCCGGTCGGGTGCGTGCAGTCTTAGGTAGGGGGACGCTGCCTCAACAAGGCGAGGGTTTGGGGCTGCTTCTGCAGGGCGAATTGTACTTGTCGCAATCAGCGCCAGTCCCGCTAGTGCAAATAGTATTTGCCGCAATGTTGTTCTCCCGCTCTTGCCTGATGATTTGTACAAAGTATATCGAATAAAGAACGGTGCGGGGAATCACGTTCGCGTGGGAACTCGTTACGTTTTTATTTTTGGATCGATTGAGTGGAGGGTGAACCAGCTAAGAACGATCAGTGGAAGCCCGATGCCAAACGAGACACGGATGCCGAAATGTTCAGCGATGAAACCAAGAATTGGCGGAGCAATCAAAAATGTGATGAACGCTAATTGTGCAAGGGCTGCAACATTAGTCGCTGCCGGACGATCTGTGCGTTGAGCGGCGGCTGACATGGCGAGGGGGAAAACCACACTTGTGCCTGCGCCCATGAGTGCAAAGCCTAATAGAGCGACCATTGGATTGGGTGCGAAGGCAACTAAAAGCGTGCCTAGACCGAGGGTGGCAATCAAGGTTTTGGCAATTTTTACGGGGCCGCGGCGGTCCACAAACCCGTCGGCAAAATAACGAACAAAGGCCTGTGTCAGAGCGCCAAATGCCAAAGCGAGGCTGTTGATGAACGGAGGAGTGTCAAAAACATCACGCATATAGATGACCGACCAATCGGCGCCAGCTCCCTCCAGCAGCATGGCCGAGAGTGTGAACGCCACAAGCAACATGATGGCGGAGGTTGGTTTGACGAACTTTGGACCGGTTTTTTCCCCTGAGCTTCGTGGGGGGGCGGGGTCGAAATTCCAAAATAATATGAAGGACAGAATTGTCGCAAAGGTGCTCATGACAAACAAATGGATGGCAGGATCTATACCCAATTGAGCAATTGCTGCTGCGGCCATTCCGGCAGCGAAAAACCCAAAACTCCAAAAAGCATGAGCTCTGTTCATGATGCGTTTTTTGAGCAAATGTTCGGTACGGTCAGCTTCAAGATTGACGATTATTTCGATGGCACCAATCGCCAGGCCTCCGATTGTGAGACACAGGAAAAAAGTGAAGGGGGTTGGTGCCAGTGTTGCTGCGAATTCTGCAAAGCCAAGAATGGGGATGCCAGCTAAGAATATGGTTCGAAAGCCGAAGTGCTCGATCAGCGGGCCTGCAAACATCAAGGATATTTGTGCTCCCAAAGCAAACCCGATCAGGACTGCACCCAATGTGCCCTCACTGATACCCATTTTTAACTGCAAATCGCCAAGGCGTGGAAAAATTGCTGCAAGGACGAATGCGTACAGGAAGAACGAAAGAAAAACCCGAATTTTTGCAGTGAGTAGGTTGGACAGCATCATCATCAATCTGGAAGAATTTTGATATTCAATAAGGCGCACCGTTTTTCTGTCTGTACAATTTTTATGGCTTCGTTGATTGCGCCCGGTACTTCTTCTGCCGAAATAACTTCTTTTGTCCACGCCCGGCTGGCTTTGGCAGTCATGGTGAAATCGGGTGATGGTTTTAGGGAAGTTAGGGGCATGTCGTTGGATTTGGTGGCATAGCCCTTTGGGTAGACACCGCTGACGGACGCGCGTACCGCTCCCCACTCTTCATTGTTGAGAGTAATGACCAGCGCATCAGGCAAATCTATATCTTTGGCTTTTGCTTCTGCCAGACCTTCAATGATGGGCGGGAAGTCGGTGCCGGAATTTGCGAATACGTAATCGATACCAAGAGCTTTCAATCTGGCAAAGATTGCACCGCCGGCCGTTATTTTTTTGGTGTTTGTCATGTCGTCAATTTGCCAGTAAGTGAGGTAACCACAGGGTGATTGCCGGGAAAGCAATCAGGATGGTAATGCGGAACATTTCAGCGATGAAGAATGGCATCACACCCTTGAAAGTTTCGCTCATGGGAACGTCTTTGGACAGGGCCGAGATAACGAACACATTGAGACCTACCGGTGGCGTGATCAATCCCAGTTCCACCACAATGAGTGCCAGAATTCCGAACCATACTTTGAGGTCATCGGTGCTCATGCCGAAGCCTGAACCATCTGCAACTTGCGCAAGGCCGCCATTGAGATCCACCAGAACGGGCCAGAAAAACGGAATGGCCAGCAGGATCATGGAAAGGGAATCCATCACGCAGCCAAGCAGGATTAGCGAGAGCAGCAAAAGGACCAGAATGGTCATTGGAGCTAATCCGGAATTCACCATCCATTCAGCCATGGCCTGAGGTACGCCTGCTCGGGCCATGAAGATTTTTAGCATCTCAGCACCGAGAAGGATGAGGTAAATCATTCCCGAGGTTCTTGCTGTTTCCAGCAAGGCATCTTTGATGTCCGGTAATTTTAGTTTGCCACGGAATGTGCCGAATACCCAGACCAGAAAAACACCAACCGCTGCTGCTGGTGTTGGGTCAAAAAAACCTGCGTAAATGCCGCCAATAACAATGGCAAAAATGGTCACTACCGGAATTGCACCAATTGTGGCAGCGACGAATTCAGCACGATCCTGCATGACGCCAGCGGGGCCGGATTTTGGGAAGATTCTAACATAAATTGCGATGGTCACAATGAACAGGAATACGGCCAGAAAACCCGGAATAAACGCCGCCATGAACATGGAGACGATATCAGCTTCCACGATGATGGCGTAGATGATCAACACCACGGATGGGGGAATGAGAATGCCCAAAACGCCGCCTGCGGCCAAAGTGCCAGTGGCCAGCGCGCCGGAATAATTGAGGCGTTTCAATTCAGGTAAAGCTACTTTGCCCATGGTGGAAGCTGTGGCCAGCGATGAACCGCACACGGCGCCAAATCCAGCGCAGGCTGCGATTGCGGCCATAGCTGTGCCGCCGCGCATCCACCCGAGCCATGCATTGGCTGCACGGAACATGTCGCGGCTGAGGCCGGCCTTGGTCGCCAACGCGCCCATGAGCACGAACATTGGCAGCACAGAAAGGCTGTAAATAGAGAACTGTCCATAGGCCAGTGTTTTCAATTGGCTCATGAAGATTGCCGGGCTCGAAAGCAATGATACGCCGATGCCACCCACAAGAATCATGGCATAGGCAATCGGCATCCTTAGTGCAATTAGCGCGATCAAAACAGACAGCCCGGTAAAGCCAATTAGTAAGGCATCAGCCATTGGTATTCGCTTTTCTGATTTCCGAGAGAGTTTCACTGCTTGTTATCAATGCGGCAATTGCCAGCAACACCAGTGAGAAAAGAATTGGGATATAGGCAATCCAGTGCGGAAAGCGCAGGACTATTGTGGTGTATTCATAGTCTTTTTGGTCGAGCATGCCGTAATACATGCGCCAAGCCAACAAAAGGCTGAAAGCCAATGCAACGAGGGCTGCGATAAAGGTGAATCCGGCAACCCAACGCTGGGAAAGTTTGGCGGTAAAAATATCGGCGGTGACATTTGAACGGGTCAATTGGCAATAGGGCAAAAACGAAAATATCGCGACGGCCAGTCCTACCTGTGTCATCTCGAAGTCGCCCGCAAAGGGTTTCCAAACAACTGTGCCGATGACAGAAATTACGTTCATAGCGACAACTGCCAGAAGCAGAATGCCCCCGAGCAATGCCCAACCTTCAATGAGGGAACGGGCGAAGCCGAAAGTCTTCGCCCGTTTTGTGTTATTTGTTTCAGACATCGTATCTGACAAGATTACATCTTTGAATGTTTGGCGATCAGTTCGCGGGCATGTTTGACCAATGCTGCGCCATCTACGCCTTTGGAAGATACGTCATCAATCCAGCGTTGAACCACAGGTTCAAGAGCTTTATCGAATGCTGCTGTTTCTTCCTCAGTCAGTGTAATGTGCGTGTTGCCTGATTTTACGGCTACCTTGATGCCGTGCTCATCGCCATCGCGCCACAATTTACTGATTTTGGCCAACCACTCAGGAGTGGATGCATCTTTGAATGCTTTTTTTATGCCGTCTGGCAAACCTTCCCAGCGTCCTTTATTCATGGAAACCTGGAATGTTGTGTTGCCGAAGCGTGCTTTGTTGTGGCCTTCAATTTGATATTTTGTGTTCTTATGAATGCCAAGTGGCGGGATAATTTCCCAAGGGATTAAAGCGCCATCAACAGTGCCTTTTTGAAGGGCTTCTGGAAGTGCTGGAACCGGCATTCCTTTTGGAATGGCACCGAGAGCTTCAATCACCATCACACCAGTTCGGCTTGGAATGCGAAGGATCATACCTTTTAGATCGGAAGGCTTGCGCACTTCTTTTTCGCGCATGTGAATAGCCTGACCGCCGTGTACGTGTAGGAACATGACCTCCAGACCCTTGTATTCTTTACGCAGTGTGCCTTCAAGCATGTCATACATGGCAAGATTGGTTGCCTCGATGTTGTTTGTATAAACGGTTGGCAGTTCAAAAACTTCGGTGCGCGGAAAAAGACCCGGTGTATAACCGTTCACGGTCCAGACAAGATCGACCACGCCATCGCGGGCTTGTTGAACCAGCTCAGGTGGTTTGCCGCCAAGGGTCATGGATGGAAAAATTTCGATGTGCACGCGGCCACCGGAATTTTTTGCTACCTGTTCTGCCCAGGGGGCCAGCATTTTCATGTGCGCTGGTGATTTTCCTGATAGAAAGTGATGCATCTTAAATTCGAATTCAGCCGCCGCAGCGCCTGCAACTCCAAAAGCTGTAAGTGCGAGTGCGAGAGCCGCACTTTTAAAGGTTCTCATATGTTTCATATTATTCCTCCCAGTTTTTGTTTTGTATTAAATATTTGATATGAAAGATGTTTGTTTAAATGTAACTTTTGTTCACATGACAATCAAATGACTTTTTGCAATTTCTGATAGATGTAAAAGTTATATATGTAACTGGCGTGCGCCAAGGGCCACGCCTATTTTACTCTTGCTCACAATTGACAAGAAGTCTAATTAGCGGACAGGAATTGCTCGAAAATGTGGTGTTCTGAAGTAGGATTCGTGATGGAGGGCTTTGAAATATGTCCCTGGTAATGCAGATTATGTGGGGGACGGTCGTGTTGAGTGTGTGCTCACTGATCCATCTCGTTATTTTGGCCTGGGCCGTTGGTTTGTTAACCCGCTTGGGTAAATACACGAGACAACACCATTACAGTTTTCGTTGGGGAGTTATGTTCAGTCTTGCTTTCGGTTCAGTTGTTTTTGCTCACACAGTTCAGGTTTGGGTTTGGGCAGGGTCATTTGTTTACATGGGGATGTTGCCGAAGCTGGCTAGTGCTATTTATTTTGCACTTGTGACCTATACCACCGTTGGTTACGGCGATGTGACCGTTGGCGATGGATTTAGGGTTTATGCGGCCATGGCATCGGTGACTGGATTGCTCAATTTTGGTCTAAGCACTGCATTTTTGGTTGGGTTATTTGCGAAAATGCTGCCGGAAGAAGAAATGTAGCCAATTCTATGCAGCGCTAAGCTGGTCTGCCCCGGCCAACTGATCAGCGGCGGCGGTTTGCTCGGCGATCAGTTGAGCGTTTTTGTTCAATTGTTCCTGTAGATCGGCATTTGTTGCGCGCAGTTTAACTAACTCATCGTCGATTTTCAGACGATCGTCTTCGATTTTTTGACGTTCGGCAGTTTCGATTTTCTCGAACTCACCTTTCATATTCTCGTTTTCTTCCCGCAAAGAATTGTAATTCTCACCGAGGTAAGTTTCAATTTTTTGCGAAACGGCTGCAATTTTTTCATCGGTTTCAGCTTTTATGGCCTGGGCATCGACAAGGGCAGCGGCTTTTGCACTGGCAGCAGCTTTTGAACTTGCAAATGGTCCAAGTATGCTTGCGACAATAAGTACGAGCAGGGCTGGTGCGGCGAATGCTTCCAGTGTGTGGGTGAGATCGATAAAGCCAAGATCATAGAGACCAGCAAAAAGCGTAATTATAGCAATCAGGCTTAGGCCAGAGCAAATCGAGCCTAACAGCCCCATAATCATTGGGCCTTTGCTGGATTTTTCTTTAGGAGCGTCTTTGTCGGCTGCTTTTTTGGCCATAGTCGGGGTATCCCTCGTGAATGCGTCTTTAAACTGCTGCAAGGCCGGTTTGGTGGCCCGATATAGTATTCAAAACATGCCAATAAATCGGCGAACGAGGAGTGCATCATGCGTCAGGTGTCGTCACCTGCTCGATTATGCTTCTTCTACAGCAACATATTTAACAATTCACGAATCACGTTGGTAAATATTCTCTTATTGATATGGGAAATGCGAAAATCTGGAAAAAGCGGCTATGTGTGGCCGTTTGTGCTGCAAAGAGCCGGAATTATACCGGACCATGAAGGACTGCCCTGTTGGTCATAAGGCGCACAGGATACTGGTGGAATTGCCGAGTGTGGATATGTCTTTGAATTGCCTTATCAAGCATGCCCCATATTGCTTTAAAGGAAGAGGCTTGAAGTTTTTTAAGATGTTGCAGCCAAGCGCAAAAATTTAGACGGAATCGCTTTCATTGTCTCCAATGACACGGTTTCGGCCGCTATTTTTTGCTTCATAAAGCCTGTAATCAGCGCGTTGCACCAGTGTTTCCGCATCATCGCTGTCGCATAGCAGGGTAATTCCAAATGATGCGGTGACCGTGCCGATGGATTTCTTGCTTTTTGTCAAAGATAGTTTGGCAGCTTCCAGCTGAGCGCGCACAGTTTCGATTAATGTCACTGCATCATCGATTTTTGTTCTCGGTAAGACGACAGCAAATTCTTCTCCGCCATAACGCGCAATGGTGTCGTTTCCCTTCAGGCATTTGGTTAGCAGGGAGCCAAAAAACCTGAGAACCTGATCGCCAATAACATGGCCGTAGGTGTCGTTTACCCGTTTGAAATGGTCAAGATCAATCAGTACCAAACACATTGGTGCATTGTTTTTTTTCGCTTCTTCCATTTCTTTGACAAGGCTTTTTTCAAACCAGCGCCGGTTTGAAATGTTAGTCAGTGCATCACGCATTTCATTTTTTTGTGATTCTTTAAGCTCAGATCGCATGGTGTGAATTTGCACCTTGGATTTTTCGAGATTGGAATTCAAATCCATGGTTTTATCTCTCATCTTGGCGTTTTCTTTGATGAGGAATTCAACTATTTTTCGTATCTGGGTCGGGCTTTCTGCCTCGGTAAGGTTCTCAGAGCTTTTATCCAGAGCGCCTGAAAAATCGGAGCCGGACTCTATATGAGATTGCATGAGCGAGATGATTGTAGTCATCTCTTTTTCAAGTTTTTCATTAGCCTTGTCATTCACGGCCTGTTCTGTGCCATATGGCGAAAGATACTCGCTATGAATGAGATCGATATCATACGGGCTGAACGCTGAGTTTTCGGCAATAATTTTGTCGACCCGGTTATTGATATCCTCGTCACCACCAGCGGCGTAAGAATACCAGACTTCAAAGGTTTTCGGCACGGGGGCGGTTTTATGGGTTTGTGCCAGCTTCAGGGCTTTGGCAGCAAGCTCTACGGTAATTCCATAATCTTGATTGGTGGAATAGTTGATTGTTGACTTTGCGCGGGGGGCCGATTGTGAATTTTCGGTGTCATTCATTTTAAAATAAATTTCGTATAATGGACGTGGACAGGCTTTTTGGAAGTGATTCTCCCGGAGAGACTTTGATCGGAGAATTACGCCATGTCCAGTAAATCAAAGTTGAATCGACGATTTTCTCAAACGTATGTTGTCGCTAAACCTGACCAGTAGTAGCCGGATGCTTAAAAATATACCCGTCCGCCTGTATCGCTTGATTTCATCATTGCTTCTATAACGCGCATGGTATCGCGAGTTTCTTCAATAGGTACGGGTATTTTGCCGTTCTCCAATGCTTCAGCCAGACCCATATGAAAATGATGGTAGGTGCCGGGAATGCTTGACTCATATCGGATAATTGGTTTTTCGTCGTCATGGGTGGCGATTTTGGCCCAGCGATCGTCCGATTCTTTGCCGTAGATATCGTCTAATGGCGTGATGCCATTGTTCAACTGTTGTTCCTGGGGGCCCCTGTGGATTTCATATAGGAAGGCTTGTTGCCGTGAATGGCGTAGCAAGTGGTGCTATCGGGGGTGTAACAGTCGGCAAACAAATCTATACGTGTGCTACACTTGGCCATTCGGGCGTGGAATACTTTCCCGGCAAAACCATAGCCGACAATACCTATTCGTACATCAAAACATACTCCGATAATTATCCGACCGACCGGTTTTATATTTTTAGCAATTTTTAATACCGTTTAGCATTAACTTACATACAGTTTGGGCGTAGTCTTTTGCTGATTGTCTGTTTTTGTTGTGGTTCCACATGTAATACCAGTTCAGTGCGCCAAAAAGGGTCATGGTGATTGCGTGAAGCTCGTTATCCTTCTTGTAGCGCTCCGGGCGTATAGCAATTATGGCTTCATTGACGATACGTATCACCTCGCGTTGTCGGTTTAACAAGGTTGTGAGGCGCTCTTTTGAAAGTTCGTTTTCGGCTACCAATTGGGTGCGGTGCTGATCGTCGGCATCAAGATAAACCATCAGGAAAGTCTGGACAATTTGATGGAGATATTCTTCTGGCGGGATGCCTTCACTCTTTACGGCATCAATTTTGCGTGCCAGATTTTGCATGTGCTGGTCCAGCACCTCGAACAGTAATTCGTCTTTGCTGCTGTAATAATGGTAGATTGAGGCTTTTGAAATGCCGCATTGTCTGGCAATCTGGCTCATGGAAGCTCGGTCGAAGCCTGATTCGGCAAAGCTTTTTGCTGCGGTTCTCAAAATCGCGCCACGCTTTTGGTCGTGGTCTTCGGCGATGGTTCTTGCCATGGTTAAATCCTCGTGTTTCTATTTCGTTACATAAACCGACCGGAAGGTCAATATTATTTAGGAAATAGCATGAGCTGGAAAAATATCCGCTCGAGAGACATGACAGGATGCGGAGCTGCCGCAAAGTTCAGGCCGATATGCATGGTGTAAGTGTAAAACTACATGGGATGCCGTACACGGAGAATACGTGCTGACCTATCGTCTAACCGATGCAATGGCAAAATTTAACTGTTGCCGCCACCTTGGGATGCGGCAGGATTTGCCGATAATGAAATTCACCGGGTGAAGGTGATGGTAGGCTAAGATTTAAATACCCAACACACCGGTTCTTCATTCCAGAAAACCAATGTGTATGTGGCTGTCGTCCAAATCCCAACCTAAACCTAAACCTAAACCTAAACCATGACGGCCTCTAGGTGCCGAGAATTTCTTCGACGATTTCCTGAACTTTTAGTGCCTGGCTGAATGTTGCCACCGTGTTGTTCCTGCCTTGCAAAAGTGCAAAGAAATTGTCGAGCATGCGATGGTAACCATCCTCGCGCGGGTCCTCGATATGAGTGAGGGTTTCCTGCCATGGTCCGCCATCGCTTGAGCGTAGTCTGTTCCAGTCAAATAGTTGATAAGAGCGGCGCTCACCCCAGACTGTGAACTCGACTATGTCCGGACCAACGCCACCGACAGAACCTGCTATGGAAATTGGTGTGCCATTACAATCCAGTTGGGCGTGCATATGGGATTCTGATAAATCACCATGCGGTCCGTCAGAATAACTGGTGCTGGCGGAGGTTAGACGTGCTGAGCCAAACAGTTTGTTGATCAAAAAGACATAGTGGGAGATGACTTCACGGGTAAACCCGCCTTGCTCGCGTCTGGATAACCATTCGGCGGCGTCCATTTGCCAATCGCGTGGCCAAGTGGAAAAGTGAAACCTGGCATCAACGCCTTTAATGGTTCCAAGCGCTTCGGCGTTCAATTCGGCTTGAATAAAATCTGTCGCGACTGCCCGCCCAAAAGGGAAATTTACCGCATTTATTATGCCACTGGCTTCCACGCTTTCCACCATTGCACGGCTATCGGCAACATCGACCCCAAGAGGCTTTTCACAGAAAACCGGCTTTCCGGCGGCGATCGCCATATCAACATATTCACGATGCCAAGCCGGGGGAGAAGCAATATAAACGACATCGGTTTGGGCGCTCTCAATAATTTCTTTGGCAGACTTGCCTATAAGAATTTCAGGATATGTATTTTTGGTCAGATCGCAGGCATTCTGATTCGGGTCCCAACCTGCCTGAAGGGTAAATTTATCATGTGCTTGCATGTTACCAAGCATGCGTTGTCCCATTACCCCAAGCCCTATGAAGGCAATTCTTTGTGACATTCGTATGTATCCTGTTTGAGGTTATTTACTAAATCTCAGTTTTAACGGTTCCGCATTACGTCTTTTTGCGAAACCTTGCCGCTAAATGACAATTCGCGATAGTCGAATTCTTTTTGTAGTGTGGGTTTGATGATTTCGAAATAAGGGGAGAGATCGAAATCTCGCGGCACGAATAGGGAGTGGTGACGAATATGCAAGATTTCACTGCGGGAAAAGTCGGAAGTCGCTGAGGTTCTTCCCGGGGCAAGAGTGATTTCGGGCAGGATCGGATATTTTACCGATTGATAGGCTTGTGCAATCAAAGATGAACAAATCGCTCGTGTGGGGGACGATGAACCCAGAGACAGTAATCGTCGACGCCAGCGTACGGGAATTGGCGGGGTCGGAAAAAAATAGCGCAACAGGTCGAAAATGTTTTTGAGGTCGTATTTCAGGCCGATTTTATCGACCATGAATTGAATGATCTTGTCGCGATCTTCTTCTGAAAGGCCACAAGGACGGCAAATTCTGGTGTTGTAGCTTTGATATTGGGACAGCGTGGTTGCGATGCAGCCTTCTCCCAGATTGACCTCTATCAATGTGGGGCGCTCGGAGCCATCTTTTGGCAGAGGCAGAGCATCGCCCACATAGACGGCAGCGTGGGACCATGTGGATTGGGTGAGGTATTTGATGGCGGCCGAGATATGCTGATTGCCCTCGATGAGCAAAACATCGCCGGGCTCCAAAATACTGCGTAAAGTCTTGAGGTCGGAGGGCGTATAGGGCTGGTAGCCGGAACTCTCCTTGACCAACATTTTTGCCAGTCTTCCGCCGATTTTATCAAGTATATTGCCGATCATTGCCATCATGTAGATTTAATTGTGGTTGGGCCATTGCGCAAGGCACGGTTTGCCCATATTTTAGAACAATTCTAAGGTAAGGATTTTGCCATGCTCTCACGATTTTTGAATCTCAATCGCCGCAGTGTTGATGATTTAAGCGAACAGGAAATTCTGGCTCTGGCTATTTCGGCTGAGGAAGATGATGCGCGGATTTATCAAGCCTATGCGGAGGGGTTGCGCGGTGAGTTTCCCGATACGGCTACGGTGTTTGATGAAATGGCTGCGGAGGAGGGGGAGCACCGGCGCTGGTTGATTGATTTGCATCGGGAAAAATTTGGCGAGACCATTCCATTGTTACGACGTGAACACGTGCGTGGATTTTATGTGAACAAGCCCGATTGGTTGGTTAAACCTTTTGGGGTCGATGAGGTGCGAAAGCAGGCAGCCGCGATGGAAGCGCAGGCCGCGCGGTTTTATCTGGCGGCAGCGGCGCGCACGAAGGATGCATCCATCCGTAAATTATTGGGTGATCTGGCTGAGGCTGAAGCCGGACACATGGCGCTAGCCAATAAATCTGTCACGGTTCATGTGGGCGAAGATGTTCAACAATTGGAACGCGCCGGCGAGCATAAGCAATTTGTGCTGACCTATGTGCAACCGGGGCTGGCGGGGCTGATGGATGGCTCTGTCTCCACCCTTGCACCGATCTTTGCTGTAGCTTTTGCGACGCAGGATACTTGGACGACGTTTCTTGTGGGAATTGCTGCCTCGGTGGGGGCGGGGATTTCCATGGGCTTTACCGAAATTGCATCAGATGATGGCGTGATTTCCGGGCGTGGTTCGCCAATTAAGCGCGGCATTGTTACGGGCATTATGACCACGATTGGTGGTCTGGGTCATGCGCTGCCTTATCTAATTCCTGATTTCTGGTTGGCCACTTATCTGGCGATTGCGGTGGTGTTTGTGGAATTATGGGTTATTGCGTGGATACAGAATAAATATATGGATACGGGCTGGGCCAAGGCTATATTTCAGGTGGTTTTGGGCGGCGCGCTGGTGTTTGCTGTGGGTATATTGGTCGGGCAGGGCTAGGTCTTGACCCTAAGTTCAGATACCAGACCTTAAAACGGGCAGCTATCTGTAAAGTATACTCGTTCACCGCCATTGGGATGGAAAAACGAGAGGGTTTCCGCGTGAAGGTGCAGGCGGTCGGCGGCGTGGTATGCATCGCCGAATGCTTCTCCCTGTGCGTAAAAAGCATCTCCCAAAATCGGATGGCCGATGCTCATTAAATGGACGCGTAATTGGTGCGAGCGGCCAGTGATGGGGGTGAGTTTTAGACGGGTTGAATTTTCGCCTCTCGCCAGTACCTCCCAATGGGTGAGTGATGGTTTGCCGTTTTCAAAATCCACATGCTGTTTCGGGCGGTTGGGCCAGTCGCAACGTAGGGGCAGGTCGATGGTGCCGGTATCTTCTTCGATCAATCCCCAGACTTCGGCTATGTAGGCTTTTTCCGTCTGACGTTTTTCAAACTGCATGCTCAAATGGCGGTGGGCAGCTTTGCTGCGCGCCATGATTAAGATACCCGATGTGCCCCGATCGAGCCGATGTACGGTGAGCGCATCGGGGAATTGGTTTTTTACACGGGTTTCCAGACAGTCGGCATGTTCTTCAGATTTGCCGGGAACGCTTAACAGGCCGCTCTGCTTGGAGAGAATCAGAAATTCTGGCTCTTCATGCAAGACCGTCAAGACCGGGTGGGTCGGTGGATCATAGTTGAATGGCGGTGGCTTTGTTGGCGAGGTGTACATCATTGGGCTTTGGATAATTGCGCGGTGATGCGCAAAATGAGTTCGATATCTTCATCACGTGAAAGCCGGTGATCCCCGTCCTTAACGAGGGTCATGGTTACCTGTTCTGAGGGCAGGAAATTGACGAGTTTGAGGGCGTGCTGATAGGGGACATCAGGATCTTGCATGCCCTGAATGATGTGCACCGGGCAATGGGTTTCAATTGTACCGGTCATCACCCGATTTTTGTCTCCGTCGTCGAATATTGCTTTGGTGAAAATATTGGGATCATCGGAATAACCCGATGGTTCTTCCATGTATCCTTGCTCATCAAGTTGGGTACGTTGTTTGTCAGTTAGATTTGGCAGCATCAGCTCATGGGTAAAATCAGGGGCGGGGGCGATCAATAACAATGCATGGAGGCGATCCGTTTCGCCGCGCATTACCAGTTTCTGGACCATTCGTAACGCAATCCATGCTCCCATGGAGGAGCCGACCAGAATTTGCGGGCCTGCGCATTTTGCGTCGAAGACTGCAAGGCTCTCTTCGAGCCAACGTGAGATTGTGCCATCAGAGAATTTGCCGCCAGAATCACCATGGCCGGAATAATCGTGTCTGCAACAAGCATTACCTTGTTCGGCGGCCCATTTATCGAGCATGGCTGCCTTCGTCCCGCCCATATCCGAGCGATATCCGCCAAGCCAGACAATTCCAGGATTTGGACCAGGATTTTGGCCGAGGTTTTTGCCCGAGCGGTATTCAACGGCTATTTCACGGGTTTTATCCCCGGTTCCAACGGAAATTCGCTCGGTTTTGATGGCTTGCATAAGGTATTTTCTCCAATTGCGGATTTCTGCCTGATTCCACATGATTTTTAAATTGAATTATGCTAATGGACAAGTTGAGCTGAACTGATTCAAACGAACAGTTTTCAATATTACAAATTATTTGCAGGAGCAAACAACCATCCGCCGACCACACAGAGCCCAAGCGCCAAAAAGAACAGGACCTCGTGCAAATGCCGAGATAGATGCAACCGAAGTTCAATTGATTGATGCTGAAGGGGAACACCGCGGTATAACCGCGATGTCCGAAGCAATGGCAATGGCTGAAGACGCCGGACTTGATCTGGTAGAAATCTCGCCAAACAACAAGCCGCCAATTTGTAAAATTCTTGATCTGGGAAAGTATAAATACGAAGCCCAGAAAAAAGCTGCTGAAAAGCGTAAGCGTCAAAAAACGCAAGACGTTAAAGAAATTAAGATGCGTCCCAATATCGACACTCATGATTATGACGTGAAGATGCGCTCGGTTCGCAAGTTTCTTGATGAAGGTGATAAGGTGAAGGTAACTCTGAGGTTTCGTGGCCGCGAAATGGCTCACCAGAACCTCGGTATGGAATTACTTGAACGCGTGAAAGAAGACATCGCGGAAATTTCGAAAGTGGAAGCCGAACCAAAACTTGAAGGCCGTCAAATGATGATGGTGGTGTCACCTGCTCCTAAATAAGGGGGTGCGGTGATCTTACAAACGCGATGATCTTACAAACATTGTCGTACTGAGAAATGCTCATTGTTGATGAGCGTTTCTCGTTCGCCGATTTTTCCTTGGATCAACATCTGGTAATTAGCGGGTTTCAGCCCCTGGTTTCCGTTCTGTGTGATATTGCACAGCGATAGTTGGGTTTGAGCGCTATCTTCAAATCATAGGAAGGCCGCAAAGGAC
>JASFYT010000030.1:0-48837 GCA_045047085.1 Rhizobiaceae bacterium
GTTTTGGTCCCATCATTGCGAAAATCTCCCAAATCACTCTGGAAATTGAATCAGCAGACAACGGCGTTTTTATGACGAGTTTTTCAACGGAATAAGCTCGGAACAGCCTTTCGCTGCGCTTTGATTGAGCGTCTAATGTAATATAGAGAGGCGTCTAGAGCTTATTTTGCACTCATCCGTGACGGCCCGCCGTAACCCAACTATAGTGGACAAGCTTTATCCGTTTTCGCATGTATCTGTTGAAGAATGCAGAGCGCCCTAATGCAGTTCGTTTGCGTGGGTTTCGAATATGTCGACGAAGTATCGCAGCAGGGTCTGTATGCGTGGTGTGGTTGCCAAATCCGGATGTGTGGCTACCCACAAATTGGTTTCGAGTAGAAAATTAAATTGAGGTGAGGGGATGAGTATTTTCGACTTCTCTCCCAAAATACGTGGCAGCATTGTAGCGCCCATGTGATTTTCCGAGAATTCTCGAAGAGTCATGAAGGAGTCTGAACGTATTGCAATGTGGGAACCCAGGATATTGCTCTGCCACTCTCCTACAGGAGAACGGGTCAGCGGCTCACTTACCCCAAGCCATGTGTGCTCAGTAATATCTTTGGAACGGTTTTGTTCCCAATATTCAGGTGTGCCATAGACGCTAAACCTCATGGTGCCGGTTTTTTCTCCGACCAATCCGCCGGAAAGCTCTTTGGCCGGACGGATGGTGATATCGGCGTCAGAATTCCCTAAATCCAATCGGTAATTGGTGGAATAAAGTTCAATTTCCAAATTCGGATGCAATTCTCCAAGTGCTTTAATGTGAGGTGCCAGAAAGCTTTGGCAGATTGTATCCACTGATGTAATCCGCACAATGCCTTCAAATGGGGTACCCAACCCGCCAATCGAGCGTTCCAGACTGGAAATGGTCTTATCGACAGAACGAAGTGCGCCCAGCATTTGTTTGCTGTGTGGGGTCAACAGATATCCGGTGGGCGTGCGTTCAAACAGATTTATGTTGAATGTTTTTTCAAATCCACCGACCCGCCTTAATACGGTCGCATGGTTGACGCCTAGTTGGCGTGCAGCTGCCGATAGAGAGCCACAATCGGCCACTGCCAATATGAATTGCAGATCATCCCACTTTATTCTGTGCGTCATTGCACAGTTATCAGTGAAAAAATTGTGAATGGCTAGTCTATAATGCACATGTTACAAAATTGATGGATATTGCCGCTGGGTGTATTCATGCCAATCAATGGGAGATATTTTATGAAGTCTATCGTTAGAAGTACTGTTTTTGCACTTTGTGCATCAGTTTGCGTTTCAGGAACTGCAATAGCTGCAGAGGGCCCGATGGAAAAGGCTGTTAAAGCTCGTCAGGCTTTGATGCAACTTTACGCATTCAATCTAGGACAACTGGGTGCGATGGCTAAGGGAGTTGTTGAATATAATTCAGATGCTGCGTCTGCAGCTGCCAACAATTTGGTTGCGCTTGCCGGTACTAATCAAGGTGCTATCTGGCCTCAGGGCTCAGACAATGGTGCTCTTGGAGACATCACCGCTGCTAAACCAGAAATCTGGTCCACCTACCCTGCGATTATTGAAAAAAGCAAAGCCCTTAACGCTGGTGTAGCGAACATGGCTGCAATGGCAGGCAAGGATCTAGCCAGCCTACAAGGCGCAATTGGCGAACTTGGCGGCGCATGTGGTGGCTGTCACAAGGCGTTCCGCATCAAAAAATAAGTTCGCGTTTGGTACTTATAAAATTTGCCGTGTCGGAATATAAATTTTCGACACGGCTTTTGTGTCTAACCGGGCTATAATTATTATCTTCATGCGGAATAATTGGTAATGTCCATGTTCAAGAAATTGCTAAAACTGTTGTTTCCTGTCGCCGTTCTTTGCGGAGCCGGTTTTTGGTATTTGACCAGTCCTGAATATGTGGACGACACGCTTTTGGCTGATATCGAGAATGGAGATGCCAAGGCTGGCGAAATGATTTTTTGGGCAGGTGGCTGTACCTCCTGTCATGCATCGGTTGGGGCAAAAAAAGATGCAAAACTAATCTTGGCCGGTGGGCTTGGGCTAAAAACACCTTTTGGAACTTTTTATGTTCCCAATATTTCGTCCGACCCTAAAAACGGTATTGGTTCATGGAACGGCAAACAGTTTGCCAATGCCATGATGAAGGGTGTTAGTCCGGACGGAAGCCATTATTATCCTGCATTTCCCTACACCTCCTATGGGCGCATGAAAATCAAGGATGTGGCGGACTTATGGTCGTTTATGAAAACACTGCCGGCTGCGGAAGATGCCGATAAATCCCATGATTTATGGCTACCGTTCAAGCTTCGTCGCGGATTGGGTCTTTGGAAAATGCTCTATCTGAACGATGATCCGATCGTCATATTTGAAAATATGGATGCCAAACTCAAGCGTGGACAATATTTGGTTGAAGGCCTTGCTCATTGCGGCGAATGCCATACGCCGCGCAATCTTTTTGGTGGCTACGATATGGACAAATGGCTTGCTGGCGGTCCAGCACCGGATGGGGACGGTAATATCCCCAATATCACCCCTCATGATAGCGGGTTGGGTGAGTGGTCGCTGAATGATATTGCCTACAGTCTTGAAAGCGGATTTACGCCAGAATTCGATTCCTTTGGTGGCAACATGACCGATGTTCAGGAAAATACTGCGAAGCTGAGCGCTGAGGACCGCGAGGCGATTGCAATCTATCTCAAAGCTGTGCAACCAGTGTTGTCTGAGGTAAAGAAAAAGCCGTAAATTTATATTTTATTTACCTACTTACTTAGGCCTTAAATAAGGTAAATATTCTAATTTGATTTTGGGTATATCAAAATCACATGCGTATTTTGTGTGTGGTAATAAGGGTCGGACATGAGCCATCAGAAACTTATCGGGGAGAATGCTGCATTGCCATGTAGTGCATTGCGGCTTGCCCGGTTCTTTTTTGGTGCGCTGTTAATTTTGTCCGCAGGCGCAATATCGTCTTGCAGCAGCCCGAAGAAAGTGAGATCGGTACAAAGTGCTCACATCAATGACAAAACCAAATTTTCTTCAAAAGAATTTGGTGTTCGTGGCAGCCCGCGTGTTACCAGATCAAAACGTGTACGCAAGGGTGGTGGGCATTACCGTATCGGCAAACCCTATAAAATTCGCGGAAAGTGGTATCGGCCTAAGCTGGATGAAAGTTATGTTCGTACTGGGATGGCATCATGGTATGGGCCGAATTTTCACGGTCGGTTGACTGCAAATGGCGAAATTTATGACCAATATTCCCTTTCTGCCGCACACCCGACCATGCCATTGCCTAGTTATGCCCGGGTAACAAATCTTAAAAACGGTTCATCTGTAGTTGTGCGAGTAAATGATCGTGGGCCTTATGCTCACGGTCGGTTGATTGATCTTTCTGCTAAGGCTGCGGAATTGCTGGATTATCAAAATGCGGGTGTGGCGCGGGTTCGGGTTAAATATCTTGGAAAAGCACAGATGGATGGTCGTGATCAGCGTAAATTGTTGGCGTCCTATAGTCCCAGCCGCTCTGGTGTGCGCAAATTTAGAGTACCCGGCAGTAATTTCAGCGGAACAATGCTTGCAAGCCGTGGGGTGAAGGATTCAAGTTTTGTTACAGCCTTTACGTCCGTTCCGGTGCCGCAGCAACGCCCAACGCTTTATCGTTTGCTTGAAGGTGTCCCAATTATTTTGTCGTCAAACAATGTTGTGGGCTACCGCATTAGGCCCCTTGCATATTTGGTTGACTGATTATGCGGAGATTTTTATTCTCAGCCTATATAGGTTGGGTTGAAACTAGTACCCTCCAAATATACGTAGATGATTCGGGGCCAGATACGAGGATTGAGCAGGAACATGACTCATAAATTAATCCAGGTTTTTTCCAGGGCGCTCATATCGGTGTTTATATTGGCGATAAGTACCTTTGGGATCCAAGCGCAGACATATTCAACAAAGGCCAAGCAGGCGCTGCTTCTGGATTCAGATACGGGCACCATTTTGTTTGCCAAAAATATTGAAGAGAAAATTCCGCCGGCGTCCCTTGCTAAACTTATGACAATGGAAGTTGTGTTTGGTGCGTTGAAGTCTGGCGGGTTGAAACTAACGGATACGTTTTTTGTTAGTGAAAATGCATGGCGAAAAGGCGGAACAAGTTCCGGCGGTTCGACCATGTTTGCTAAATTGAATTCAGAAATCATGCTGGAAGATTTGATCCGCGGCGTTATCGTTCAATCGGGTAATGACGCCTGCATAATCATTGCAGAGGGCATGGCGGGGTCGGAAGATGCATTTGCTGGTCTGATGAACGAACATGCTCGTAAACTCGGAATGACGGACACTAATTTCCGCAACTCCACAGGTTTGCCTGACCCTGAACAGCATGTTTCCATCCGTGATTTGGCCAAGCTGGCACGTCATGTGATTTCTGAATATCCAGAGTATTATCGTTATTACAGTGAACTTGAATTTACCTGGAACAAAATCAAACAGCGTAACCGCAATCCACTTTTGGCAATGAAAATTGGCGCTGACGGGATGAAGACCGGATACACAGAGGCATCCGGCTATGCGATAGTTGGTTCTGCCATTCGAGACGGACAGCGTTTGATTACCGTGATGAGCGGTATGACTTCGAAGCGGCAGCGTTCTGAAGAATCACGGAAAATTCTTGATTGGGGTTTCCGCGCTTTTGAAAAGATCGATCTGTTTGATGACGGTGAAGTAATTGGCCTGGCGAGTGTTTATGGTGGTGAGACCTCCGGTGTTGGTGTATCGAGCAAGGGGCCTCTTTCGATATATCTACCAATTGGCAATCGGGATCGATTAAAAGCAAAAATTTCTTATGAGGGGCCTTTAATGCCTCCTGTGGAGAAGGGTCAAAAGATTGCCACATTAAAAGTCTGGGTTGGCAATACTCTTAGTCAGGAAACTCCTCTTTATGCCAGTGAAACTGTCGAAAAAGGGGGATTGCAACGCCAAGCCACAGATGCAATCAAGGAATTGCTTTTTGGCTGGATGTAAATCCCGATTCTCACCGATTCATCCCTATATTCCGGCCAGATTTTGGTCAAAATTCTGAACTGACATTATGGCGATATCACAAAGATTGCGCGACCCGTTTGCTGCATCCAAGAAACAAAGACCTGCCCGTAAAGGGTTGTTCATTACGTTCGAGGGTGGGGAAGGGGCAGGTAAATCCAGCCAGATCAAACGGCTGGCTGAAAAGCTCAAGGAGCTGGGACACGACATAATCGTAACGCGTGAACCGGGGGGGTCACCCGGTGCCGAAGCTGTCCGACACGTTTTGCTTTCGGGTGCAGCAGAGAAGTACGGTACAGAGATGGAGGCCATACTATTTTCTGCGGCACGCTCTGATCATGTTGATACTGTCATCAAGCCAGCGCTGGCGGCCGATAAAACGGTTCTTTGCGACCGGTTCATGGATTCTTCGCGGGTCTATCAGGGTATAACGGGTAATGTGGATATTACATTGCTGGGCCAGTTGGAGTCTGTTGCATGTGAAGATGCGTGGCCCGATTTAACCATTGTTCTTGATGTTCCAATTGAAGTCGGCATGAAGCGGGCTACTGCAAGGCGGGCAAAATCTGAAGCGCCGGACCGGTATGAAAAAGAGTCTCTGGAATTACAGGATTTGCGTCGTCAGGGATATCTGAGTATCGCCAAGTCAGAACCCGGACGATGTGTGGTTGTGGATGGAGACGGAACACCTGCTCAGGTGTTTAAGCGTCTTTGGTCAGCAGTGGAGGAGCGTTTGGGCGATAAGCTGATCCCGAAACGCCCCAAACGCAGAGTTGGCCGGGCTACGAAAAAACCATGAGTACTACCGTCGCCGAGAGACTGGTTGCTGATCGTATTGATGGATTGCCTGATCCAGCAGAAAATTTTGATTTGATTGGTCATGACGAAACACTGAACCTTTTGGCTGATCATTTTGCATCCGGGCGTATGCACCATGCCTGGCTGCTCAGTGGCCCGAAAGGTATTGGCAAGGCAACAACTGCGTTTCGCTTTGCCGGGCATGTGTATAGAAATGCTGGTGAAGGGCAGATCAACCCCAAATTTCAAAAAGCTGACGCTGGGGATTTGGTGGAGTCGCGCATTGCAAAAGGCGGACACCCAAACCTACTTTATCTATCGCGACCGTGGGACGCAAAAACCAAAAAATTCAAAACCATGTTGACGGTCGATGAAATTCGCCAAACACAGAAATTCTTTGGCATGACTGCTGGCGAAAACGGGTGGCGGGTTTGTATCATTGATGCGGCTGACGACATGAATGCCAATGCCGCCAATGCTTTGCTTAAAATTTTGGAGGAACCGCCCGCAAAAACATTGTTCTTGGTAATATCCCATGCGGCGGGCAGGTTATTGCCAACCATTCGTTCGCGTTGTCAGATATTGCCAATGAAACCGCTGAGCGCTAAGCAAGTGCTGGGAGTAGCTGAACGCTTCGGGGCGCTGGAGGGTGTTTCTCCACCAGACCGAGATCTTGTTGGACGAATGAGCGGAGGTTCCGTTCGCCGTGCTTTGGTTTTGCTTAATCTGGACGGCATCGCATTATTCAAACAAATCGAGACTATTTGCAAAAATCCGGCGAATCCAGACTGGCCGCAAATTCATAAGCTGGCCACTCAACTGGCCCCAAGGGCGCAGGATGAGAAATATCGGCTGTTTTTGAACCTGATGTATAATTACATGCATGAGCAGGTAACAAACAATGGTGAGCTGAAAGCGCTTGCCGGATGGGCCGACCTGTGGGAAAAGACAAACCACGCAGCTAATCTGACCGATGACTATAATCTAGACCGGAAACAGACCATTCTTTCCCTGTTCAAGAATATGGCAATGGCGGCTTAAACTGCGCCTCCGTTTAGATACCAAAACCACCCCTTTTCAAAGACTAAATTAAATGACCGATAAAAAACAATTCTATATCACCACAGCCATCAGCTATCCCAATGGCACGCCGCATATTGGCCAAGCTTACGAGTTGATTGCCACCGATGCCATTGCACGCTTCAAACGTCTCGATGGCTTTGATGTGTTATTCCTGACCGGTACGGACGAGCATGGGCAAAAGATGATCAAGACAGCGGCAGAAGCGGGCATGACTGCGCGTGAACTGGCCGATAAGAATGTGTTGGAATTTCGCAAGATGGCGGAAGTGCTAAATGCGTCAAATGATGACTTCGTTCGCACCACCGAGGAACGTCACTATAGAGCCTGTCAGGCTATTTGGGAAAAAATGGTCAAGAATGGCGATATCTATCTTGATCGCTATGCCGGATGGTATTCCGTTCGTGATGAAGCCTATTACGATGAAAGCGAAACCGAAGTTCGCGTCGATAAAGTACGTTACGGTCCACAGGATACGCCAGTTGAATGGGTAGAAGAGGAAAGTTTTTTCTTCAAGCTTTCTGCCTATGAAGATAAATTGCTGGAGCTTTATAAAACCCAGCCGGATTTCATTGGACCTTCGTCACGTCGAAACGAGATCGTAAATTTTGTCAAAGGCGGCTTGCGTGATCTATCGGTTTCGCGGACAACCTTTGATTGGGGCGTACCCGTTCCCGGTAATCCTGACCACGTTATGTATGTGTGGGTTGATGCGCTGACCAATTATCTTACGGCTACAGGCTGGCCAGATGGTGGTGATCGAAGTCATTTCTGGCCAGCCGATGTCCATATTATTGGTAAAGATATTACTCGCTTTCATATGGTGTATTGGCCAGCGTTTCTTATGTCGGCTGGTTTACCTTTACCCAAGCGGGTCTTCGGTCATGGATTTGTAATGAATCGCGGCATTAAAATGTCAAAATCCATTGGCAATGTGGTTGATCCTTTCACCATGGTTGAAGCTTACGGCGTGGATCAGATGCGTTTCTTCTTCTTGCGCGAAATTCCGTTTGGCAATGATGGTAACTACAGCCATGAAGCTATCGTCAATCGGATCAACGCCGATCTTGCCAATGATGTAGGCAATCTGGCTCAACGCTCGCTCTCAATGATCAACAAGAATTGCGAGGGCAGGGTGCCTGCACCGGGTGAATTTAGTGATGCCGATAAAGCATTGCTTGATCTGGCCTATGCCGTATTGCCAGCATCGCGTGAGTTCATCGACAAACAATTGATCCATAAATACCTAGATCAGCTGTGGCAGGTTGTTGGTGAAGCCAATCGCTATTTCGCATCGCAGGAACCTTGGGCTCTGAAGAAAACCGACCCTGCACGCATGAATACAGTGCTGTTTGTGACGGCCGAGGTTATCCGCGTGGTCGCAATTCTGGCGCAACCTGTAATGCCTGAAAGTGCTGGGAAATTTCTTGACCTTCTGGCAATTGATGAAAGTGGTCGTAGTTTTGATCTGCTCAATGGCGAACACACACTTGTTGCCGGGACGCAATTGCCGAAACCTGAGGGTGTCTTTCCTCGTTACGTAGAAACGGAAGATTGATCTTGCTTGTTGATAGCCATTGCCACCTTGATTTTCCTGATTTCGCCGATGAGCTGGACGATATTGTAAAGCGTGCCGGTGAGGCTGGTGTTGGGCGTATGGTGACGATTTGCACCCGTGTGCGTAAATTCGATCAAGTTTTGGCAGTGGCCGAACGCTTTGATACGGTATTTTGCTCTGTGGGCACGCATCCTCACAATGCTGATGAAGAATTGGATGTCACAGTTGAGGAACTGGTGAAATTGGCTAAACATCCCAAGGTGGTGGCGATCGGTGAAGCAGGGCTTGATTACTACTATGACAATGCTCCGCGTGATGCTCAGATGCAGGGATTGCTTGTTCATATTGATGCTGCACGTCAAACCGGGCTGCCATTGGTCATTCACTCCCGCGATGCCGATGATGATATGATGGCGGTGCTAGAAGAAGAAATGGGGAAGGGGTCCTTCCCTGCCATTTTACATTGCTTTTCATCCGGACGTGAATTGGCGCTTAAAGGTATCGAGCTCGGGCTTTATGTTTCCTTTTCCGGCATTCTCACCTTTAAGCGTTCAGAGGAACTTCGTGAAATTGCTTCGGAATTGCCTCTGGATCGTTTGTTAGTTGAGACGGATGCGCCTTATCTTGCTCCCATGCCTTATCGCGGCAAGCGCAACGAGCCTTCATACGTGGTTGAGACCGCAAAGTTTTTGGCCGAATGCAAAGGCGTTAGCGAAGACGAAATCTGGAAAAATACTACTGAGAATTTCTTTCGGCATTTTTCAAAGATACCCAAACCATGACCGACAACATCAAAATGCGTTTTACGATGATGGGCTGTGGCTCGTCACCCGGCACACCGCGCATCAGTGGTGATTGGGGAAATTGCAATCCGGCAAATTCCAAAAACCGTCGTACGCGTTGTTCGCTTCTGGTGGAGCGTATTGGCCCCAATGGCACGACAACGCTAGTGGTTGATACCGGTCCTGATTTTCGACAACAAATGTTGAATGCAGGTGTAACTTCGCTGGATGGAGTTTTATATACCCATGCCCACGCAGACCATATTCATGGCATAGATGATTTGCGTGGCTATGCGTTGGTGCAGCGTCAACGCATCAATGTTCATGCGGATGAACAGACAGGACGCCATCTGGATGAGAGCTTTGGGTATTGTTTTCATTCTCCTGAAGGTTCGATGTATCCACCGATTTTACGGATGAATAAAATTAATGCCGGAGAATTGGTAACAATAGACGGTGCGGGCGGCCCCATCCATGCTTTGCCGGTATTACAGACCCATGGCCGTATTGATTCACTCGGGTTCAGGTTTGGAAAATTTGAAGGCAGTAACACCCCGCTTCCTGGTGGATATGGTTATTCGCCCGATGTGAGTGATATACCTGACGATCAGATTGATGGGTTCCGTGATCTCGATGTGTGGGTTGTCGATGCTTTGCAATACAAGCCCCATATCAGCCATTTTTCGCTGGAGGATGCTTTGGGCTGGATCGAATTGCTTAAGCCCAAGAGAGCAATTTTAACTCATATGCACACGCCGCTTGATTATGACACCGTTTACAATGAAACACCGAGGCACGTTGAACCTGGTTTTGATGGTTTGATGGTGGAAATGGAATTTTCCTGATTGGGAAAGTTACACATTATCCATTGTCCAATCAGTCGATTAACCCCATATTAGTTCATCACAGGAGCCGTAACGTTGGCACAGCCGACTGGGCTATCAATTTTTGGTAATCGCAGAAAGTTAAAACTTTATGCAATTTAAGCGCATAGGCAAATCAGTTTCCGCATGATAATTATGCGATTCAAGGATGTGTCATAACCGAGGGTATTTCTATGAATAGATATTATGCAATATTGATTGCTATTTTTACATTGTGTATTGCTGTTGGGCCAATTTCTGCAAATGCACAGGGTCGTCCAGATTCGCGTCGGATGACTTGTGACCAAGCATATAATCTAGTTCAGCGTTACGGCGCTGTTGTGATGTCTACTGGTCGCTATACGTTCGAACGTGTGGTTGCAGATCGTAGATGGTGTCAGTTTGAGGAAGTGATACAAAGGTTTAATGTACCGACACTGGATGATCATCGTTGCCGTGTTGGCTATAAATGTGTATCGGGCAGTCTATATGATAGAGACTGATGTTTGTCCTGAGATTGCCTAGTATTCATCATTCATCATATCATAAATGTTCCATAATATATCTTATGCGATTTAGATGTGTTCAAATTTACGAAGCAGATATATGAAACCTTCTGAAAATATCTCGCGCCTGATTGACATCATGGCCGCCCTGCGCACGCCGGACACGGGGTGTCCGTGGGATTTGGAACAGGACTTTAAATCTATCGTGCCATACACAATTGAAGAGGCTTATGAGGTTGCAGATGCAATTGAGCGCGATGATATGGAAGACTTACGTCTGGAGCTTGGCGATCTGTTGCTCCAATCGGTCTATCATGCACGTCTTGCGGAAGAAGCCGGGCATTTTGGATTTGATGATGTGGTCCGTGGCATTACAGAAAAAATGATCAGGAGGCATCCTCATGTCTTTGGCGACGCAAATGGTAGCGCCGAAGAGTATTCGGCCATCGGCATGGCCAAAGGAACATGGGAGCGCATCAAGACCGAAGAAAAGAAAGAATATGCTGCTAAGCGTCTAGCAATGGGGTTGCCCGAAAAATCCGGGCAGGAGTCCCTGCTGGATGATGTTCCAGGCACCCTTCCCGGTTTAGCGCAAGCAGTGAAGTTACAGAATAAAGCGGCCAAGGTTGGCTTTGACTGGAATGATCCGCGCGCAGTCATAGAAAAGGTTCGTGAGGAAATCGTGGAAGTCGAGGAAGTGCTCGATGAAGCGGTACCTGATGTGAAGCATCTGGAAGAGGAAATCGGAGACGTGTTGTTTGCTCTTGCAAACCTTGCTCGCCATTTAGATATTGATCCTGATAAAGCATTACGCCGGGCAAATTCGAAATTTCGAAAGCGTTTTCGATTTATAGAGGATAACGTAGGAAATACCGGCCATTCCATGGATTCCGCGGATTTGGAAGCTATGGAGAAGTTATGGATTGAGTCTAAAAAACTTCCGTAATACCTTGATAATTAATATTTTAATTATACTTTCTGCAGTGCTGATGCGTATCTGGACAATTTTTCTCGTACATTAATGCTTGCACGTAACTCCAGTATTACGCTGCCATCTTCTCTGTCGTCCCGTGCAATGACACTGGCATTTTCATACACCCAAGCAAGCTGCGCCAGTTCACCCACATTGAGCAAAATCTCTATGGTGTTCTCGCTACCTGAAATCTGTAGTTCAATGGCTTCCTGCAGTGTCTGGGTTCCCTCACCTGATATCGCTGATACAAGAATGGGGGCGTTAGCGTGGTCACTTTGGGTTCGGGTTGCTCTAATTGCTTCAAGGGCTTCTGAGTCAAGCCTGTCTATCTTGTTCCATACTTCTACAATGCGCTCACGACTTTCTCCATCGTCAAGTCCCAATTGCCCCATGATGGCCATCACGTCTTTTGCCTGAGCTGCCGTATCTGGATCTGCAATATCGCGCACATGCAGGATGATATCTGCCTCCACCACCTCTTCCAGTGTGGCACGGAAGGCAGCAACCAGATGAGTAGGCAGGCTGGAGATAAACCCAACTGTGTCAGATAATATTACCTTGGTGCCTCCGGGCAGCACAAGCTGGCGCATGGTCGGATCGAGGGTAGCGAATAGCTGATCTTTTGCAACGACCCCTGCCCCAGTTAACGTATTGAATAAAGTGGATTTTCCAGCGTTGGTATAGCCAACCAAGGCAATGACTGGGTGTGGAATTTTCTTGCGTTTTGCCCGGTGTAACAAGCGGGTTCTTCGAACCTTTTCCAGATCTTTTTCAAGATTATTGACGCGCAATTGGATCATCCGCCTGTCAGCCTCAATCTGGGTTTCACCCGGTCCGCCAACAAACCCCAAACCACCACGCTGACGTTCCAAGTGGGTCCAGGAACGAACCAGACGGCTTTTCTGATAATTCAGATGAGCAAGCTCAACCTGTAAACGACCCTCTTTTGTCTGGGCGCGTTCGCCAAATATTTCTAATATGAGTCCGGTTCGATCCAGTACCTTGCAGTTCCATTCTTCTTCAAGGCTTTGTTGTTGTACCGGAGTGATGGCGTGATCGATGATCGCCAGCCCGATTTCTTCCGATTCGATGAGTTCTGCAAGCTCTTGTACCTTGCCTTTACCGAACAATGTTGAAGAGCGAATGTTCCGTATGGGCACATTCTTTGCTTCAATAACTTCAAGACCAATGGCTTTGGCTAGGCCGATAGCCTCAGCAAGGCGGGCATCGGGGTGGCGCAAATTGAGGGTATCGCCTTCACTTGCAACAGCACGTTGCAGATGGGCGGAAAAAATAGGCACAAAAACAGCAGCCCGTTCAGGCCGTTCTGCTTCTTCAGCGCTCCATTGAAATTTTGTCGGGCCGGACTTGGGTGGTTTATTCAAAGTTTACCACTCAATCTCACTCGCCGTCCTCATCGCTCTTATCTTCAGTGCTATCACCAGTCATCAGCACAGGTGTTGATGGCATGATGGTGGAAATCGCACTTTTATAGACAAGCTGCCCTATGCCATCGCGCTTTAGCAACAAACTAAAATTGTCAAACCAGCTAACAATACCATTCAATTTTACACCATTTACAAGGAAAATGGTAAGCGGGATTTTCTGCTTGCGCACCTGATTTAGAAATGCGTCCTGCAGGTTTTGAGATTTTTCAGCCATGAAATCGGTTTCTCCGATAATATTATTATGATTACTGGGCGAAAATCCCCCATGTAGGTTTATAGAACCAGCAACCGAGCTTGATCAAGATAAACTTATCAGTTTTCAATAAATTTAGCGCCTGGCCAAAATTACCAAATTAAAGAAAACAACAAATAGAATGATTTCCAAACGTCCCAACAGCATCAGTCCTACCAATACCACTCTTTGGGCGGCGTTCATTTCCGGGTAACCCGGCCATCCCTGTTCGCTTTGTGGAGCCCATTCCGGCCCGTAAGCAGGACCAGCATTTACAAATGCCGCGATACTTGCGGTAAATCCCGCCTGAAAGTTCATGCCATAATAAGCAAGCATGGTGGCTCCAATAATGACAACAATGATTGCGGCCATGAACATGCCCCAGATCGCCTTCATCAATTGGTTTGTATAGACAAGGCTGCCAAAATGGACAGGTCTGATTCCGTGAGGATAAATCAGGACATTGACCTCATGTACAGCCCGGGAAAACATGCCTCCAATCCTAAAGAATTTCACGCCGCTGGAAGTTGAGAAACACCCTGCCCCAAGGAACAGTATTCCCAGCACAAGTGTTGGAGGCAAAAGCGCAAAGATGCCCGGCCGTGACTGCAGGCCTGACGAAGATATTGCTGAGGCGGAATTATAGAGGCCTTCGATCAACGTAACAGACACAGAATCCCTCGCTGCACCACCTGCTGCCTGAAAAATTACCACCGCAAAGGCCAAGCCAATAACCAACCAAAGTGCCAAAATGAAATAGCTCTCGCGGTGTTTTCTTAGTTCGGAAAGTTGCAATTGCACCAGCATTCTATGCCAGAATATGCTTGTTGCTGTAATCAGCAGGAACACGGTCATGATAAACATGCCGCCAGCATTTACGGTATCCCCTAGGCTTCGGTCACTGGGCAAAAAGCCCCCGGATGACATCGCCGTCAGGGATAGTATCAGTGCATCAAAGGGCAAATTGCCACTTACCAAAAGCAGTGAAAAACAAAATATTGTCAGAGAAAGATAGATTTGAGCCAGCTTTTGACAATAATTTGATAATGCGCTGGGGCTGTCCATTACAGCAGTGCCGACTGTCGTGCCATCGGTGTGGGGGACGCCCCCTATTGAGGAGGGTGAAAGTACCAATATGAACGTAAGAAGCGTTGCAATGCCACCGAACCATTGTAATTGAGCGCGAGCAGCAACCATGGCGCGGGGAATATTATCGATCGATGGAAGAATGGATGCGCCGGTTGTGGTGAAGCCGGAAATTGTTTCAAACAATGCATCCATGTAATTGATTTGCAGAATGTCGCCAAAAGGCAGAGCCATTAGCATTGGCAGACCAATCCATGCGCCAACGCACAGATATATGCTGGACAACCGATTAAGCGAGCCAACAAACCCCTTGATTGAAAGCAACGTGGCCACAGACAAGAATGCGCCGAGGGCTGCATAAATCATCAAGCGATAACCGACGTCGTTCTCCTGAAAGCCAAAGGCAACAAGAGCCGGAAACATCAGGGAAAGTGATAGGATTGCAACAAGAGCAGCTGAATAATAGATAAACGCAATCATGGGGGCTTAAAAGAATTCGAGCGATACTCGGAACATCTGCTCCACCTGCGGTACCTGCTCATTTAGAGCCAGAATTACAATTTTGTCTTTTGGTTTGATGACACTTTCTCCAGTCGGCATATGGATTTCACCATCACTGTAAATTGCACCAATGCGAACACCATCAGGCAGATCCAGTTCTCTGAGTGGAGTGCCCACCAATGGCGAAGTTTCCAGCGCTTCCGCTTCGATGATTTCGGCTGAGCCGTTTTGAATGGAGTAAACACCGCGAATACGGCCACGGCGTACGTGTTGTAATACCCGCGATATTGTAACTGATCTTGGGTTGATGAAATCATCGATCCCCAAAGACTTTGTAAAACTGTGATAACCAGCATTATTGAGCAGGGCCAGATTACTTTTGCAGCCCATCTTCTTGGCCAACACGCTCGTAAGGATATTGGCCTGATCATCATTGGTGATGGCGACCATCAAATCGGCGTTGGCAATACCTGCTTCCTGCAGGATTTGCTCATCAAGTGAATTGCCATGCAAAACAACTGTGCGGTCCAGTTCATCAGCCAATTTGATGGCCATGTCGCGAGAATTTTCAATGACTTTCACACGTGCAGAGGGCAAGCGTTCCTCGATTCGGTGAGCGAGGTAACCACCGATATTTCCGCCGCCGGCAATAACGATGCGACTGGCTTCAGGACGTTCCTTGCCGAAAATTCCGAGTGTTCGGCGAATCTGGCTTCGCTCTACGATGACATAGGCGATATCACCTTCCAATATCTGATCGAGAGACTTGGCAGTGATCATTTTGCCCTCACGCCAGATACCCGCAACAACGGCTTTGAGATCAGGAAAGAGCTCGCTCAACTGCGACAGAGGCGTATCGAGCAATGGGCTTTCCTCATCGCACTCAATGGCTACCATGGCAACTTTGTCGTCAACGAACAGGACAACATCCTTGGCGCCTGGTAATGCGACCCGTCGCAGGATCATTTCAGCTACTTCGATTTCGGGTGAAATAATCACATCAATCGGCATATTGTCACGCGAAAACAGGTTTTGCCAATGGGGCTGGCGATAACTTTGGGCGCGGATACGAGCGATTTTTGTTGGCACATTAAATAACGAGTGGGCCACCTGACAGGCAACCATGTTCACTTCATCATATAGGGTCACAGCGATGATCATATCCGCCTGCTCAGCGCCTGCGCGGGCCAGAACATCCGGGTGCGAGGCATAGCCCACATAGCCGCGTACATCGAGGCGATCCTGAATGATCTGGATCAACTCAGGCGAATTATCGATGACGGATACATCATTGTTTTCCGAAGAAAGCCGTTCAGCAATCCCCGATCCAACTTGCCCTGCGCCGCAAATTAAAATTCTCATTGTTTAAAACCGTCCATTTTCGGGCACTCTCAGAATTTGCCTGTAGACAGGCCCAACGTTTTGATTTTTCGATGCAGGGCCGAGCGTTCCATACCAATGAATTCAGCCGTACGCGAGATATTTCCACCAAATCGTCCAACTTGTGCAGCCAGATAATCTCTTTCAAATGCTTCGCGCGCCTCTTTTAGAGGCAGCGCCATGAGATGTTCGCCATTTCCGCCGCCTGCCTGTGGTAACATTTCTCCAATCTCACTGGGCAACATATCTGCCGAAATGACGCCATCCTCGTCACGAGAAAGAATCATCAAACGTTCTATATTATTGCGTAGTTGGCGGATATTCCCCGGCCAGTCATGGGCCTGCAATACAGCCATGGCATCGTCGCCAATGACACAGGCACCAATGCCGGACTGGCGCCCGATTTGTTCCATAAAGGCGGATACAAGCTCCGGGATATCGCTACGACGTTCAGCAAGAGACGGTACGTGAATGGGGATCACCGCAAGGCGATGGAATAAATCTTCGCGAAACATACCTTCTTCAATAAGTTTTTCAAGATCTTGAGCCGTAGATGAAAGAACACGAACATCTACCTCAACTTTGGTATTGCCCCCTACTCGCTCAAATTTTTGATCCACTAAAACACGCAGAATTTTGCTTTGGGTGTCGCGAGGCATATCGGCGATTTCGTCAATATAAAGGGTGCCGTTATGGGCTTCTTCCATAGCACCTACTTTTCGGCCAACAGTGTCGGCGCTATCGCCTTCGGTGCCAAAAAGTTCAATTTCCATACGTTCAGGTGTAATGTTTGCTGCGTTCAGCGCGACAAACGGGCCGTCAGCGCGATTTGAGAGGGCATGGATATTTCGCGCCACGAGTTCTTTGCCGGAGCCAGACGCGCCGGAAATCATCACTCGTGCATTGGTCGGTGCAACGCGTCCAATCGTCTGACGCAAGGCATTGGTGGCAACGGAACTGCCCAATATGTCGGGCATATCAGCGCTTTTTTCCTGTAGCTCTTTGACCTGCTTTTTCAAACTTGAGGTTTCAAGTGCCCGTTCGGCAATCAAAATCAGGCGATCCACCTTGAATGGCTTTTCGATGTAGTCATATGCACCGCGCCGGATGGCCGAAACAGCGGTCTCAATATTGCCGTGACCCGAAATCATCACAATGGGAATTTCAGGATGGACGGACTTGATTTCATCCAGCAATTCCAACCCATCCAATTTCGAGCCTTGAATCCAGATATCCAAAAAAATCAATGTTGGGCGGCGTTCCCTGATGGTTGCAAGTGCTGCATCACTGTCCGCAGCTGTTCGCGTACCGTGTCCCTCATCTTCGAGGATACCTGCGACAAGCTCACGAATATCGATTTCATCATCAACAATTAATATGTCTGACGCCATGCTACTTACGCTTTCACTTTGTTATCGTTTTCAATATCATTCTGTTGCACGGGCTCCACCTGCATTGGCAGGGTCAGGCGCATCAGCGCACCATGGGCGCCTTCCACGCCTTCGGTCACATCTGGCGCATCCATCAAATCAATATTGCCGCCATGATCTTCCATAATTTTTCGTACGATGGCCAAACCAAGGCCCGTGCCCTTGGTTCTTGTGGTTATGTAAGGTTCGAGCAGGCGCTGGCGGTTTTCCATCGGCAGGCCTTTGCCATTATCGATGATATCGATAGTTGCCCAAACATCATCCTTATATACCTGAACCATGATCTTGCCCTTACCCATATCTTCGGAAGAAACAGCTTCGATTGCCTCGGCTGCGTTTTTCAACACATTAATCAGGGCTTGAGAAAGGAGCCTGGCATCGAAATCACAACGAATAGGCTGATCTTCATATTTGCTGGTAAATTCAATATCTGGGAAACCAACTTTTTGTAGGAAAACAGTTTCACGGACAATATTTTGCAAATTACCGGTAGTGATTTCGGGGGCAGGCATGCGGGCGAATGACGAAAATTCATCAACCATGCGGCCAATATCGCTAACCTGCCGGACAATCGTATCCGTGCATTGATCGAATATCTCTTTGTCGTGTATAATTTGCTTGCCAAAACGACGCCGAATGCGCTCGGCGGAAAGCTGGATCGGAGTTAAAGGGTTTTTGATTTCATGGGCAATCCTGCGTGCTACATCCGCCCATGCTGTATTACGCTGGGCAGCAACAAGATCGGTTATATCATCGATTGTCACCACATAGGAGTGATCATCGGTCTCCTGCCCTTCAAGCGTTACAGTGACGTTCAGAGTTCGCTCACGGCCACTTCGCAACATGGTAATTTGTTCATGGTGTTCGTCTTTTCCAGAAATGGCTGCGTTTTCAAAAGCAATTGCTAATTCGGTGGAAAATTTTGCTAATGGTAGCGGATTTTGGAAATCTATAACTTCATCACTTAACAATTCCAGAGCCGACCGATTGGCCAACGTCACCCTGCCCTGAGCGTCAATCCCGATAACTGCCGCACTCACACCTGAAAGCACTGCCTCGGTGAAGTGCGCGCGCTGGTTCATCTCGTCACGCGCGGAAACCAGTTCTTTTTGTTGTTTGTTCAAGTCTGAAATCATGAGATTGAACTTCTCGCTCAAAAACATTAAATCGCCTTCAGAACGGGTAGTGTCGACAGAGACTTCCAGATTGCCTGAGCTGACTTCGGTTGCTGCAAAAATCAGGCGGCGGATTGGTGATACAATCCTGTCTGCAACGCTGATACCCATCCAAATGGCCGCAAGCAATACGATCAAACAGAGACCTATATACAAAATAGCGTAGGCAATTTGCACCGGTAGCCTAGTCTTTTCCAACTGGCCGTATTCTTTGACGTTATCCTCACTTTCCTGGAGTGCCTTGATTACCGCTTCCGGCAGAACCACCACGGTGTAAAGATACGCGTTGGAAATGTTCTTCAATTTTATCACTGCGCCAACGAAATTCCCCTTCCCCCGCGGAATATTTATAGCATCACCAGATTTGGCGGCTTGCAGTGCGTCCATATGCACCAAAGGCGGAGAAGTTTCGGTTATAAGGTCGGCTTTGAGGATAACATTTCCGTTTTCGCGGACGAGAGCGGCACTGACAAAACCACGCCCGCGCGCGTGCAAAGAGACCAAATTATTGAATCCGCGTCTGTCGAGTGCAAAAAGCCGCCTGTTGCGATCCAAATCCGCAGCCATATTAATGGTATTGCCCATCAGACTGCGATTGCTCTCATTCATATAGGCGACAGCCACACTGACTGAGGAATTGATGATGTTTTTGGTGCGGATTTCAAACCATCTATCAAGACCAACATCGAGTGTAATACCGGCAACGATAGCAACAATGATTGCGGGCACCGCAGCAACAAGACTGAAAAGAGTGATTAGGCGCACATGCAATCTGGAGGCTGCCCTGCCCTTTTTTCTGGATCGCAATATTTTGGCGATTTCACGACCGATCAACACAAGTAGAACGATCGAAAGAGTTCCGTTTATTGCAACAGCGGTCAGGGCAGTCGTTTCATCCTTGGGATCAAACGGGGTTAATCCAATCAGAGTGAGAAAAGTAATGGTGCCGCTGATGAGAAGGGCAAGTACCGTGAACAATCCGAATAATCTGGTGGTCGACTGGCTTTCGAAAAAGGTATTTCCAACCAATTTCGAAGAACGCGTATTTTTCGTAGTTGAATTCGATTCTGTTTCGCTCACTGGAATATTACCATCGGCGTTCGGGGTATTCAGATTTAGTGGGGTTATATTCGACACTCAGCGGAGCCCTGAAATCGTGGAAACTGAATCAGTTGTATTTTTGCAACTCGAATGTGGCAAAAATGAAACAATGCGTCAATACAGGATAATTGACCTGTTTATCGAAGGGTACGCAAAACCTTGATATCGAGGTCCTTGATCTTTTTGCGCAGGGTATTTCGATTGAGTCCCAACAGTTCTGCGGCCTTGATTTGATTGCCGCCAGTTGCAGCCAGCGTTGAAACAATCAGTGGATACTCAACTTCCTGCAACAGTTTTTGATAGAGATCAGTTGGGAATTCTGCGCTATCGAGGTCAAGTTCGGAGAAATGTTCCTGCACGTAGCGTTCGGTCGCGTCATGAAGTACTGTAGATGTATCCCCGGATAGTGCTGTGAATTCAGTAGGGCCTTTATCGATCGATAGCTCATGAAGGATGACTTGCCGGGTAATCGTTTCCTGCGGATAAAGTGCCAAAAGTCGTCGTGTCAAGTTTTCAAGTTCACGCACATTACCGGGCCACAGATGTTCGCTCAGGGTGATCAGGGCTTCGTTTTCGAATGATTTGACGCCTAATCCGTCCACCTCTGCCTTTTGAATGAAGTGGCGAACGAGATCCGGAATATCGTCAGCACGTTCCCGCAAGGGCGGGATTCGCAAGGGAACAACATTCAATCGGTAATATAAATCCTCGCGAAACAGCCCTTTGTTGATCAGTTTAGTGAGATTTTTATTAGTGGCTGCAATGATGCGCACATCGGAACGGATAGGAACGCGTCCGCCAACCCTTGTATATTCTCCCTGTTGCAGCACGCGCAGGAGGCGCGTTTGTGCCTCCATCGGCATGTCGCCTATTTCATCGAGAAAAAGGGTTCCACCCTCCGCCTGCTCGAAATTTCCTGTAGAACGGCTATGGGCTCCGGTAAAGGCTCCTTTTTCGTGGCCGAAGAGTTCCGATTCAATTAAATCCTTTGGAATTGCCGCCATGTTAATGGCTACAAACGGGGCGTGCTGGCGCTTTCCGTAATCGTGCAATGCACGGGCGACCAGTTCTTTTCCTGTACCAGATTCGCCAGTTATCATTAGTGTGAGGTCAGTTTGCATCAAACGCGCCAAAACACGGTAGACTTCCTGCATGGCGTTTGAACGTCCGACCAAGGGCATGTTTTCGCTATTATCTACCGGTTTGAGAATGCTTTTAGTACCCTGCTGCGAAAACGCTCGCTTTACGGTTGCAATCAACTCATTCAAATCAAACGGCTTGGGCAAATAATCGTAAGCGCCCAGTTCGGAAGCTTTGATTGCGGTCATAAAAGTGTTTTGCGCACTCATGACAATGAGCGGCAAGTCAGGTCGGTGGCGGGTGATGCGGGGCATTAGATCGAAGACATTCCCATCGGGCATTATAACGTCACTCACCACCAGATCACCTTCACCGCTCGATATCCAGCGCCACAGAGTGGCGATGTTTGATGTTGTGCGGATTTCGAAACCGGCGCGGGTCAATGCTTGATTTAGTACAGTTCGGATGGCTGCATCGTCATCGGCCAGCAGGATGATTTTGGGTTTCTCATCCATGATTATTTGCCCTCCATCTCATTTTGGTAGGCAGGCAACAGGATGCGAAAAACGGTAGTGCTTGAATGTGAGGTGCACTCCACCACGCCACCATGATCCCCAACGATTTTTGCAACCAGTGCCAGCCCCAGACCAGAACCGTTGATTTTGGAGGTGACGAAAGGATCAAAAATGTGAGCCATTAATTCATCGGATACTCCAGGACCGTTATCGGATACGCAAAATTCCAGCGGCAAGGAAACCCGTTCACTGGAACCGGGCGCACTTAAACGAATGCCCGGCTTATAGGCGGTGGAGAAGGTGATCTCTCCCCTGGAATGATCGGTTATCGCCTCGGAAGCATTTTTGGCCAGATTAAGGAAGACCTGTATCAACTGGTCCTTATTGCCAAAAACCGGCGGAAGAGATGGATCATATCGCTCATTGATCCGAATATTTTTGGCAAATCCATTTTCTGAAATCCGTTTCACATGTTCCAGCACCGAATGGATGTTGACCGGAGTTCGTTCAATGGGACGTTGATCGGAAAAAACTTCCATGCGGTCGACGATCTTCACTATTCGGTCGGTCTCATCGGTAATAAGCCGAGTAAGGATTTGATCGTCTTCATTCGCTGAACTTTCGAGTAACTGGGCAGCACCGCGAATGCCTGAGAGAGGGTTTTTGATTTCGTGAGCCAGCATTGCGGCAAGCCCTGTCACCGTGCGTGCCGCACCCCTGTGGGTCAATTGGCGATCCATTTTTTCGGCCATACTGCGCTGCTGAAACATCAGCACGACAGCACCCGTAGTTTCAACCGCCGGAGAGGCGTAGATATCCACTTTCCTTCCCTGGCCTATGCGAGGTGATGAGATATCAATTTTATATTCATTGACCAGTGAACCAAGCGTGCGCACCTGTTCTACCAACACAAATACCTGACTGCCGGCAGGCAACAAATCGCTGAGGGTTTGGCGTAGCAGGATGGCGGTTGAAGTTTTGAAGAACGCTTCCGCAGCCGAGTTCGCAAAACAAATATCGCCCTCTGCTCCAATCATCAAGACGGGATGCGGGAGGCTGTCCAGCACGTTGGCGGATGTATTCTCGATGATGTTTTTGATAGGTTCAAGCATCATGCGGCAATGGATTTATTTGGTGATCCATCGGACAACCTGAACATTTCAATGATGAGTGAGATGACTTCAGTCGGTTCTTCTGCGCGTAATATCCGGGGTCGAAGTGTGGCGAATTTCGGACCGGATGCAAAATTGTCCATATACCAGCCAAGATGTTTTCTCGCGTGCCTTACGCCGAGAAACTTGCCGTAAAGCTGACAAATGGCTTCGTAATGCTCAATAATGGTTGTTTGCAACTCAGGTGAAAATTCTTCAAACAATTTTTTACTCGTGGCTATTTCCCCCGCGAGCCATGGCGCGCCGTAGCTAGCTCTGCCGACCATGACTGCTTGAGCGCCAGATTGTTCGATGGCGCGTTCAGCGCTTTTACTATCGACGATATCGCCATTAACAATCACTGGTATGGATACGGCATCGCTCACAGGTTTTATCGCGGCCCAGTCAGCAATTCCCTTATAAAACTGACAACGGGTTCTGCCATGCACTGTAATCATCTGCACGCCTGCATCTTCGGCACGTTTGGCGAGTTCGGCAGCGTTGATGCTATCGCGATCCCAACCCAGACGCATTTTAAGGGTTACAGGCACATCCACACTTTCGACCACCGCATTAATAAGCCTCAGCGCATGGTCAAGGTCGCGCATCAGGGCCGAGCCGGAATATCCAGTGGTCACTTTTCTTGCCGGACACCCCATATTGATATCAATAATATCCGTGCCTTGCGCTTCTATCATTTTGGCAGCTCGTCCCATCCATTGAGCCTCACGTCCAATCAATTGCACCATGTGAATGGGTAGATTGCCTGACTGTGCCTTCAGGTGCATTTCTGCTTCGCCTTCAACAAATGACTCACTGGCAACCATTTCTGAAACCACCATGCCGGCACCAAATTTCCACGCAAGTTCACGAAACGGCAAGTCGCTCACCCCGGACATGGGGGCCAGCAATGCCCGATTACGTAATTTTACGTTGCCAATGGTGAGGGGTTGATCTAATTGCATCAGTCAGGGTTGTCTTTCATGGTTGCCTAAATTTTAGGCACTTACCGAATTGCCTGTTTTTAAACAATGCCTAAGCAAATCACAAGTGTTTCATGGGGAAATGAACTTTGAGCGTTAATGTCGTTGTTATTGTTGCCGCAGGACGTGGCCAGCGCATGGGTAGCAGTGGCGCCGAGCCCAAGCAATATCTCCGTTTGGGAGATCGCACCATATTGCAAATGAGCATTGATAAGTTTTGCTCTCATCCAGATATCGACCGGGTTCAAGTGGTCATTCATGCAGATGATTACGACTTGTATGACAAAGCCACCCCGCCCCACCCAAAACTCATGGCACCGGTCACAGGTGGTGCCACACGGCAAATTAGTTGTCGCCTTGGTCTAGATGCCTTGGTTGATGTGGATAATGTACTGATCCATGACGCGGCTCGTCCTTTTGTGTCTCACGCTACGATTTCTGCTGTTCTTGAAAATATCAGGCCAAATGAATGCGCCCTTCCCGGTCATATCATTTCGGAAACCATTAAACGCGTGGATGCTTCCGGACAGGTTTTGGAAACAGTGCCGCGCGATGGTTTGTTTGCGGCACAAACGCCGCAAGGGTTTGTGTTTTCTGACATTCATGCGGCCCATTTGAAGGCGAAGGGTGCAAATCATGATCAGTTTACCGATGATGCAGCTGTTGCAGAATGGGCCGGAATGACGGTTAAATTGATTGAAGTGAGTAGTGATAATATGAAGATCACCACGACACATGATTATGAGATTGCGGAGCGCAGAATGCAAAATAGCAGTATCCCCGATGTTCGTACGGGTAATGGTTATGATATTCACACCTTAGGCCCCGGTAAATTTGTCACTCTGTGCGGTTTGGAAATTCCTCATCATATGGGGTTGGTGGGGCATTCCGATGCAGACGTAGGACTTCACGCGCTCACCGATGCTTTGCTTGGGACGATTGGCGACGGGGATATTGGTTCACACTTTCCACCTTCTGATGCCAAGTGGAAAGGCGCCGCCTCATATCAGTTTTTGGAACATGCAGTTGGGCTTGTAAAGACTGAGGGTGGCACGATCACTCATCTGGATGTGACGTTGATTTGTGAAACGCCAAAGATTGGCCCGCACCGTGAGGCCATGCGAGCATTTGTTGCCCAAACTTGCGGCATTGAACTAAAACGGGTGTCCATCAAAGCTACGACCAATGAAAAAATCGGTGCGGTAGGCAGGCAAGAAGGCATTGCGGCGCTGGCCATTGCCACGGTTGTCTTTTCAGGAGTATAAAATATGAAAATTGATCCAGATCTTCCCGTCATGGCTGAAATGGTGCTTGAGCGGTTTCGTGCCGAGGACGGCAAGATCACCTCTGCGGAATCTTGCACCGGCGGACTGATTATGGCGTTGCTGACTTCAATTGCCGGTTCGTCCGATGTGGTGGAACGTGGTTTCGTTACTTATTCCAACGAGGCCAAGCATGAGTTGATCGGGGTATCTGAAGAAACTTTGGAAAACGAAGGCGCTGTCTCGATTGAAGTTGCAGCTCAGATGGCTCAGGGTGCGTTGCAACGTTCAAATGCCACTGCAAGTGTCGCCGTTACCGGAATTGCCGGTCCCGGTGGAGGTTCTGAAGATAAGCCGGTTGGGCTGGTTTTTATTGCTGTTGCCAGCAAATTTGAAGAAGGTGCTTTTGCAGAAGAGTTTCGTTTCGGTGATTTAAGCAGGGATGAAATTCGCAATGAAACCGTAAAAATGGCTTTTGAGATGTTGCTAGCTTATGGCTTGCAGGCCGAAGAACAATAACGGTCAGCCATAAACTTTGTTGGCTCGTTCTTCGAAGGCTGTTGTGAAACGGCCAAAAGCGATTTCAAACATAGCCCCCATCACCGCACCAAGCATTTTGCTTTTGAATTCATAATCAATGGCAAAACTGATTTCGCATTTACCTTCGTCAACGTCAGTGAAGTTCCACCGATTATCAAGATATCGAAACGGGCCGTTGATATATTTTACATCGATCTGCAAATCTTCCTGATTCAATATAACCTGACTGGTAAATGTCTCGCGCAGCAATTTGTAGGCAACTGTCATATCGGCAGTTAGAATTGTTCGCCCATGTTTTTCACGTTGAGAGAGTATCTGTAACCCGCTGCAAAGAGGCAGGAATTCAGGGTATTTTTCAATATCGGCAACCAGATCATACATCTGTCTCGCCTGATGATTGACGATGTGCTTTTTGTCAAACTTTGGCATTGTTACCGATTGTTTCTAGCGGCCTGCAACAGGGCGAAATCTTCTCCAGCATGGTGCGATGAGCGTGTCAGGGGCGAAGATGACACCAGCAAAAAGCCTTTGGTCTTGGCAATGGTTGCGTAAGCGTCAAACTCATCAGGCGTTACGAAACGCACAATTTTGTGGTGTTTGGTAGTGGGTTGCAGATACTGGCCAATGGTCATGAAATCCACATTGGCTGAGCGCAAATCATCCATCAATTGCAGTACTTCATTCCGCTCTTCGCCAAAGCCAACCATAATGCCGGACTTGGTGAACATGGTTGGATCCAGTTCCTTGACCTTTTGCAGCAGGCGGATGGAATGGAAATAACGACCACCGGGGCGCACTGACAGATATTTGGAAGGAACAGTCTCCATATTGTGGTTGAAGACGTCAGGTTTTGCTGCAACCACCTTTTCCAATGCGCCTTCTTTGCGTTGGAAATCCGGGGTAAGAATTTCAATTGTGGTGTCCGGCGAACGGGCTCTGATGGCCTCGATTGTCTGAACGAAATGGTCCGCGCCACCATCGGGCAAATCATCACGGTCTACCGATGTGATTACCACGTGTTTCAGACCTAGTTTTTCAACAGCAATTGCAACGTTTTCAGGTTCTGCTACATCCAGCGGATTGGGTTTGCCTGTGCGCACATTGCAGAAGGCGCACGCCCTTGTGCATGTGTCGCCCATGATCATCATGGTGGCGTGTTTTTTCGACCAACATTCGCCGATATTGGGGCAACCGGCTTCTTCGCATACCGTTACGAGGCCGTTTTCTTTTACGATTTTTCGAGTTTCATCATAGACCTTCGAGCCGCCAGCTTTCACACGAATCCATGATGGTTTACGCTGAATGGCGTTATCCGGTCGGTTGACCTTTTCTGGGTGGCGAGGTTTTACGCCTGTTGTATCAAGTACCGTTACCATGATTCAATTCCGTCCATTTGCCTTGTTCGCCCCTGCATTAAACACCCAAGCAATGAGTGCTGCCAACAAGCCGAAAACCAACCCTAATACGCTGCTTGATAGAACTGATGCGATCAGTCCGTCCAATCCTTCAGCACTTTCTCCATTTGGACCAAACGGGATATGCACAGCTTGTGGATTCCAAAAATTTGGTAATCCGACCAGTACGCCAAATGCAATTATAGCACAAAATATCCATAAAAATGCATTTAGCGGTTTCGGCATATGCGTTTCCGTCTAGAAGTTTATTACTTTGCCATAAGCGTCTAGCACGCTTTCGTGCATCATTTCTGATAATGTTGGATGTGGGAAAACCGTATGCATCAGGTCTTCCTCTGTTGTTTCCAGGTTCATGGCGATGACAAACCCCTGAATAAGCTCAGTTACTTCCGTCCCAACCATGTGGGCGCCAAGAAGCTGGCCAGTTTTTTCGTCAAATATGGTTTTTACCAATCCATCGGGTTCACCAAGTGCGATTGCTTTGCCGTTGCCGATGAACGGGAACCGACCCACTTTGATCTTGTACCCAGCTTCTTTGGCTTTGGCCTCAGTTAGACCGACAGATGCCACTTGTGGATGGCAATAGGTGCAACCCGGTATCTGGTTCTTGTCCATTGGATGGGGAGATTTGCCTGCGATTTTTTCAACGCAAATCACACCTTCATGCTCTGCCTTATGAGCAAGCATTGGCGGGCCTGCAACATCACCAATAGCGAGAATTCCCGGCACATTGGTATTGCCGTAGCTGTCAATGACGATGCAACCACGATCGGTTTTAACGCCGAGCTTTTCAAGTCCGAGGTTTTCGATGTTGCCCTGTACACCGACGGCAGATATCAGAGCATCGGCACTGAATTTTTCCTGTTTGCCATCTTTGGTTTCTACTGTTGCTGTAACACCAGCTGCGGTTTTCTCAACCTTTGATACTTTGGCTTCAGTGAGGATTTTCATGCCGCGTTTTTCAAGTTGCTTGCGTGCGAGTTTGGATATTTCTTCATCCTCTACCGGCATGATGTTTGGCATTAGTTCAACGACCGTCACATCAGCACCGAGGGTGTGATAGAAGCTGGCAAATTCAATGCCGATGGCACCTGATCCCATGACCAACAAAGATTTTGGCATCTTTTTTGGCACGAGCGCATCGAAATATGTCCATATCTTATCGCCATCGGGTTCAATGCCGGGCAATGTTCTTGGACGTGCCCCTGTGGCTAAAATGATATTTTTGGCCTGATAAGTTCCCTCACCCAGCGTTCCACGTGGTGGTCTTGCCTGTGGCTCCATCGGTTTCTTTTTCATGGCAGAGACTTTAACTTCACCCGCTTTGACGATTTCTGCTTCGCCCCAGATCACTGTGACTTTGTTTTTCTTCATCAAGCCGCCAACACCCATGGTCAACTGGCCGGAGACGCGGCGTGAGCGTTTCACAACGGCTGCAATATCCACACCATACTTATCTGCGGTAAGCCCATAATCCTTAGCATGTTCCATCTGGTGATAGATTTCGGCGGAACGCAACAAAGCTTTGGTTGGAATGCAACCCCAATTGAGGCAAATGCCGCCCATATGTTCGCGCTCAACCAAGGCGGTTTTTAAACCGAGTTGCGACGCACGAATTGCCGCCACATAGCCACCTGGGCCGCCGCCAATAATGATTATGTCAAATTTTTCTGCCATTTGTGCCTCTATTTGTTTTTTTCGTCACTTTTTGCCCTTAAAGGTAATAGAATCAGCTTCCTGCCTAATCGAATCAAAGTCGCGCCATGCAAGAATTTTTACTTTCATTCATTTCCTTTGACAGCATTCTGTTGCTCGATTGGAAGATCAAAGGCCCCGGACTTATAATCATAGGTTGGTTTATGATGAGGACATTTGTCTTCTTGTTTAGATTTCGGTTTATTCAGGCAGGCTTTAGTTTCATCAATGCATTCATTGCTGCTGTGATCTTGTCTCGGGCAGGCTATACAATTCAAACATTCATATTCGGTTCATAACTAATTCTATACGAGCATCGAGAGCGGTTTTTCGACAAACCCTTTAAAGCTTGCCGCAAGTTCTGCGCCTAGGGCTCCATCAATAACCCGGTGGTCAAAGGCAAAAGTTGCCGCCATGATGATACCAATTGCCAGTGCACCATCTCGTACAACTGGTTGTTGCTTCCCTGCACCGATTGAAACAATGGATGCATGAGGCGGGTTGATGATGGAGGTAAAATCCGTCACTCCAAACATGCCCAAATTGGAAACTGCAGTGGTGCCGCCCTGATATTCAACCGGAGCCAGTTTTTTTGATTTTGCCCGGCCAGCCATATCCTTAACTTCAGCAGAAATCTCCGTCAGGCTTTTTTGCTCAGCCTTGCGAACAATAGGTGTGAACAGTCCCTCAGGCACAGCAACTGCAACACCCACATCGGAATGCTTGTGCAGGATGCGATCCGTACTGGTCCATGAAGCGTTGGCCATTGGCACCTTTTGCAGTGCCATGGCCATGGCTTTGACGATGAAATCATTAACCGAAACTTTATATGTCGGTTTGTCATCAACAATTGGTGCGGCTGCGTTAATTTCTGCACGTAGCTTCATCAAAGCGTCCAGTTCGCAATCCATCGTAATAAAATAGGATGGGATGGTCTGAGTGCTTTCGGTCAGTCGTTCGGCGATGACCCGACGCATGCCGTCATGTGGGAACTTCTCATATTCCGCCTCATTATACAGTGCCAGAACCTGCGCATCAGACATGCCACTAGCCTTAGAGACTGGAGATTCTGGCGATGTTACAGATGCCGTTGCCACCGGAGATGGCGCAGCTATTGTGCCTGCAGCAAGTGCTTCCTCAATGTCACGCTTATGAATGCGTCCATGAGGGCCTGTGCCTTTGACGGATGAAAGTGCAATGCCTTCCTGAGCTGCGATACGACGTGCTAATGGTGATGCGAATATGCGATCACCGGATGGATCGGGTGCAGATGCGGCAGCCGGCGCGACTACCATCGGGGCCTGTGTTTCCTTTGCAACTTCCGGTTTTGCGGCTTCCACAGCGGGTGGGCTGGTTGCTACAGGTGCAGCGCTTGCAGACGCATCGATATCGGAAGCGCTTTCGCCTTCTTCAAGCAATATGGCAATGATCGAATTTACCTTTACGCCCTCAGCGCCTTCTGCAACCAGAATTTTTCCAACCACACCTTCGTCTATGGATTCAACTTCCATTGTGGCTTTATCGGTTTCGATTTCGCAAATCACATCGCCAGACGAAACGCTATCGCCTTCCTTCACATGCCATGTGGTAAGATTGCCTTCCTCCATAGTGGGTGAAAGTGCTGGCATGGTTATGTTGATCGGCATTTAGTCAGCCTCCATTTTGTTCGTTGAATATTCCGTTATTCATTAGAATATTCGTCGTAATCTGTATCTTGCCATCATCAGCGGGCACCCGCTCGGCAAGTTGGGTGAGACGTTTGCTTTCTTCAACAACCTTGAGCACGGCTTCTTCGCTGCTCAACCTCCGGTTATATAAAGTTTCCAACGCCTCTTGAGAAATTTCCAGAGTAACGCCGCGCCCGTTTATCAAGACTGATCTGCCAAACTTGCTGTATCTAACGGATTTGATATCTAGGCGCTGCATCTTATGTCCTGTAACAAACGGCTTTCACCGCATCCACGACTTCTTCCACATTGGGTAATGCAAGTTTTTCAAGATTTGCCGCATATGGCATGGGAACATCCTTGCCGCAAATCGTGTGAACCGGCGCATCGAGATAATCGAATGCCAGCCGCATCACACTATTGGATATGAAATCACCAATGGAAGATTGCGGGAAGCCCTCTTCAACTGTCACGAGCCTGCCCGTTTTCTTGACCGAAGTAATGATTGCATCCAAATCCATCGGGCGAATAGTGCGAAGATCAATGATTTCACAATCAATCCCCTGCTCCGCCAAAATGTCTGCAGCTTCGATGGCATAGGTCATGCCAATGGAGAAAGAAACGATTGTGGCATCCTTGCCGGAACGATGAATGCGCGCCTTGCCGATAGGAACTGTGTGATCCATATCCGGCACATCAAAGGATTGGCCGTAAAGCATTTCATTCTCAAGGAAAATCACCGGGTTCGGATCACGGATGGCTGATTTCAACAGGCCTTTGGCATCAGCGGCACTGTAGGGCATCACGACTTTCAGCCCTGGCACATTGCTATACCAGGCAGCATAGCAATGGGAGTGCTGCGCACCCACCCTTGTGGCCGCACCATTTGGACCACGAAAAACGATTGGCGCTCCCATCTGTCCGCCCGACATATAAAGGGTTTTGGCAGCGGAATTGATAATATGATCTATCGCCTGCATGGCAAAATTGAAGGTCATGAATTCAACGATTGGTTTCAAACCAGCCATTGCCGCTCCTACACCGATGCCCGCAAAACCGTGTTCGGTGATTGGCGTATCAATCACTCTGCGTTCGCCAAATTCCTGTAACAAGCCCTGGGTGATTTTATAGGCACCTTGATATTCAGCGACTTCTTCACCCATGATGAAAACTTTATCATCGTTGCGCATTTCTTCAGCCATGGCATCACGTAAAGCTTCGCGTACGGTGGTTTCCACCATGGCTGTACCTTCCGGGATATCAGGGTCAGATTCAACGACACTTGCCGGCGCCGATATTGGTGTTGATACGGGAGCCACAGAGGTATCTGCGGCAGGAACTGGCGTTTCAGCATTTTCTGCCTGGGTAGGGGCTACAGGCGTTGTGCCAATATCAGAGACGCTCTCGCCATCTTCCAGCAAAACTGCAATTGCGGTGTTCACCTTGACGCCTTCGCTGCCCTCAGGGACAAGAATTTTACCGATCGTGCCTTCTTCCACGGCTTCTACTTCCATGGTGGCTTTGTCTGTTTCGATTTCGCAAATCACATCACCAGCAGTGACGCTGTCACCTTCCTTTACGACCCATTTTGCAAGATTACCTTCTTCCATTGTCGGGGAAAGCGCAGGCATGAGAATTTCTATAGGCATTTCAATATTCCTCCCTTACGCGTCCAACAAAATGTCAGTATAAAGTTCACTTGGATCAGGTTCAGGACCTGCTTGCGCATATTCGGCGGCATTACCAACAATGGTGCGGATTTTCTTGTCCATCTCCTTCAATTCGTCTTCGCTGGCAATCTTTTCAGCAATGATGCGTTGCTTTACCTGCTCGATCGGATCCTGTTCGGCCCGCATTTTTTGCACTTCGTCTTTCGAACGGTACTTGGCTGGATCGGACATGGAGTGTCCGCGATAACGGTAGGTTTCCATTTCCAGAATATATGGGCCATTGCCCTCACGGCACCATTTTACGGCCTGTTCGCCAGCAGATTTTACCGCACAAATATCCATGCCGTCGACCTTGATGCCGGGAATTGCGAATGATGCACCCCGCTGGGAGAAGTCTGTGAATGCCGATGCTCTGGAAACGGAAGTACCCATCGCGTAACGATTGTTTTCAATAATATAGACCACGGGCAATTTCCATAGTTCTGCCATGTTGAAACATTCGTAGACTTGTCCCTGATTAGACGCACCGTCACCGAAATAGGTTAGGCTGACGCGGTCATTTTCCCGGTAGTGATTGGCAAATGCCAGCCCCGTCCCGAGTGACGCCTGTCCGCCAACTATACCGTGGCCGCCGTAGAAATTCTTTTCCTTGGAGAACATGTGCATGGAGCCGCCTTTACCGCGGGAATATCCATTACTGCGTCCCGTCAATTCAGCCATAACTCCGCCAGGTTCCATACCGCAAGCGAGCATATGGCCGTGGTCGCGATAACCTGTAATAACCTGATCACCTTCGCTGATGCACATTTGCATACCGGTGACGACAGCTTCCTGTCCAATATAAAGGTGGCAGAAACCGCCGATGAAGCCCATGCCGTATAGCTGTCCTGCTTTTTCTTCAAAACGGCGGATCAGCAACATGTCGTAATATGCCTGTAGCTCCTCGTCCTTGGAAAAATTTGCCGGTTTTGGTGTTTTTTGAGCCATTCTTGATTTTGAAGGTGCTCGTTTAGGCCGCGTCGCCATATATCTCTCTCCCAAGTTCATTTGGAGAAATGATAATGGATAGGCCATTTATTGCAACAGACAGTTTTGCACAGGCCACGTGCTATATGCGTACCTCTACACAGTTTTTTACACAAATTAACTGAATTCAAGTTGATACAAGCAAGCTTTGAGCTAAACCGTGCGCAAACAGGTGTTTTTCTGCAGTTATTTAGTGAGGAAAATTACGATTTCAGAATCGTGAACCAGATTTAGATGAAACCGCGCCTGTTGGTCCAGCATGTCACGCTCCAAGGTGCCAACGCGCATCAATGCGACACGTGCAGCCAGAATTTCGCGTTGGTGCTTGATGCTTGCCAATTCAGATTGCAGGCTCAGTTCCTTTACCGCCAGTTCAGCTTTTGCCAGCATACCAAAGCGGCCCTGGTTGGTGTGATAAAGAAAATAGGTAATCAGCGCGAGGCAAATAACCGGCACAACAAACATGCCCAATGGGTTGGTGCGTTTTTGGCGTGTTGACACTAAGGGGACCCTTACAAAATACAAATAGTCCAAAATATACTGAACGTAATATGAGGTGAACTGCTTAAATTTCGGTTTACAGGATGCATCCTAAAGCATTTTTTTAACATATTTTATCTGAGAACTGGTTGCCGCTTTTCGCAATTATGCTTCATTGCCTAATTCATACTTTCAGTATTGCTGAACATCGATGATACCTGGAACAGCCTTGATCGCCCTGGCCAGTTGGCTGCCTAATTGGTACTTTTCTCTGAGCAGGATCTCTACCTCGCGTTCGCCGTTGTCCTGAATGACAACGATGGAAACTTTTCCATCACCGCGCGATTTCATTAACGGCATCAAATTATCGAATGGCTGTTGATCCCGCATAAATATACGAATGTTGCGTTTATCTTTATTTGCAGCTTTTTCGAGGGATTCAACGCTGTTTACCCGAACGCTTACCCCTTCAGGGCGGATATCTGCCCCCACAAGCATAATTACCGAGGTTCCCGGCTCCAGCAAGTCAGCAAACCGATTGAGAGATTCTTCAAAAATAACGGCTTCATACTGGCCGGAAGGATCTGAAATCATCAAGATGCCCATGCGTTTGCCAGACCGGGTTTTGCGCAATTGTTTGGCTGTGATGGTGCCTGCCAACCTGCCGGCGGAAGCACCACTGCGCACAGCCTTTTCAAAGTCTGCGTAAAGCTGCACCCGCATACTATCCAGAATTTCGCGATATTCGTCCAGCGGGTGAGCACTGAGATAATATCCGATGGAGGCAAATTCTCGTTGGAGCTTTTCTGTTGAAGTCCATGCCTCAACCAGAGGGAGTTCGACTTTCTGTTCAACCCCCATGCTCGCGCCAAACATGTCGTTCTGCCCGACTTCACGTTCCATAGAGATGCGAGCGGCATGACCAATTAAGCGCTCCAACCCTGCGAGCAATTGTTCGCGTGGGAAGCCGAAGCAATCAAGTGCACCGGCACAGATCAGGTTTTCCAAAGTTCGTTTATTGGCATTCTTGACTTCAAGCCTGCTGAAGAAATCTGTGATGGATTTGAAGGGTCCATTTTTAAGCCTGTCTTCGACGATTTGTTCAACAGCGCCCTCGCCCACCCCTTTAATGGCGGCAAGGGCGTAGAATATTTTTCCGTCTTTAACAGAAAACCCAACCTTCGATGTTTGGATCGATGGTGGTACTACGTCAATATCAAGACCTTCGGCTTCCTGATGGAAGATGTTTAATTTGTCGGTGTTGCCCATATCCAACTGCATGGACGCGGCAAGGAACTCCACCGGGTGCCATGCTTTCAGATATGCGGTATGATAAGACACCAATGCGTAAGAAGCCGCATGCGCCTTGTTGAATCCATAACCCGCGAACTTTGCCAACACGTCGAAAATTGTATTGGCATGAGCTTTTTTTAGGCCGTTTTCGACAGCACCATCAACAAAGCGAATGCGCTGGGCATCCATTTCCGCCTTAATTTTCTTGCCCATGGCTTTGCGCAAAAAATCAGCCTCGCCGAGCGTATAACCGGCGAGAGTACGGGCAATTTGTAGGACCTGCTCCTGATAGATGATTACGCCATAGGTTTCTTTAAGGATGGACTCGATTTTATCGTGATAATAATCGGGCGCTTCTTCGCCGTGCTTACGGGCATTATAGGTTGGAATATTATCCATCGGGCCGGGTCGATAAAGCGCCACCAATGCGATGATATCTTCGAACCTATCGGGCTTCATGCCAAGCAGGGCTTTACGCATGCCCTGACTCTCAAGTTGGAACACACCGACGGTATCGCCCCTCATCAGCATTTCGTAGGTTTTTGCATCGTCAATCTCGACGGTACTCAGGTCAATTTCAATGCCTTTTTCCTTGATGAACTTAACGGCTTTGTCGAGCACGGTCAGGGTTTTCAAACCCAAAAAATCGAATTTCACGAGGCCAGCTGGCTCCACCCACTTCATATTATATTGGGTTACAGGCATATCTGACCGTGGGTCGCGATAGAGCGGCACCAATTGGTCAAGCTTGCGGTCACCAATCACAATACCCGCAGCGTGGGTAGAGGCATGGCGATATAGGCCCTCAAGGCGCAAGGCAATATCGAATAATTCTCCGACAATCTCCTCTTCTTCGCGCGCCTCAGCCAGCTTTGGTTCCTCGTCTATTGCCTGTTTAAGGGTGACGGGATTGGCAGGGTTGGCTGGCACCAGTTTGCAAATGCGGTCTACTTGCCCGTAAGGCATTTGTAATACGCGACCTACATCACGTAGCACAGCCCTTGCTTGCAAACTTCCGAAGGTGATGATCTGAGCCACCTGATCGCGACCATATTTATCCTGTACATAGCGGATAACCTCCTCGCGGCGATCCTGACAGAAATCGATATCAAAATCCGGCATGGACAAGCGTTCAGGATTTAGGAAGCGTTCGAACAACAGGGTGAAACGCATTGGATCAAGATCGGTAATCCGCAAGGAATATGCAACAAGCGACCCCGCGCCAGAACCACGCCCCGGCCCCACCGGAATTCCGCGCTCCTTGGCCCAGTTTATGAAATCTGCCACGATCAGAAAATAGCCCGGAAAGCCCATCTGTTCGATAATACCCAGTTCAAACTCTAGCCTTGCGTTATATTCCTCACGTTTGAAGCCATCGGCGATGCCTGGATTATCCAGCCGATCATCCAATCCAGAGCGAGCCATGGCATTGAGCGCCTCAATCTCCTGTTTCATGGCATCTTCGGGATTATCAGTACCATCTATGAAACGCGGTAGAATCGGCGAATGGGTTTTTTCGCGATAGTGACAACGCTTCGCAATCTCGATCGTATTTTCCAACGCTTCGGGCAAATCGGAAAAGAGTTCGACCATCTCAGCCTGAGACTTGAAATAATGTTCTTCGGTGAAGCGCTTCCGGTTTTCCATTGCAACCACGGCACCTTCGGCAATGCATATCAACGCATCGTGTGCTGCAAAATCATCTCGGGTTGGGAAAAGTGGTTGGTTGGTTGCAACGATTGGAAGTTCCATATCGTAGGCCAATTTTAGCAAGCCTGGCTCGACTTGTTGCTCTTTATCTTCGTGACGTTGCAATTCAACGTAAAGCCGATCACCGAAGAATTCTTGCAGCTTGTTTAAACAGTCACGGGCATTTTCCGTACGCCCAGCTTTGATATATTGATTGATTGGGCCATCATTACCGGCTGTCAGACAGATCAGACCCGAATTAAATTCCTCCAACTCTTGATAAGTAATGTGCGGCAGACTACCCGCTTCGCTACTCAAATGGGCATTGCTGACAATATGGGCGAGGTTACGGAAACCGGTATTATTCATTGCCAGAAGAACGAGACCTGGGAACTCTCTCAAATGGTCTTTTTTGGAGGATTCAAAATCTGCATCGCCTTCGCCGTAGACGTCGTCCCAAAACTCTATGGCAATTTTACAACCCATAATCGGTTGCAAACCTTTAGCTGAAGCTTTCTCTGAAAACTCCAGCGCACCAAAGAGATTGTTGCGGTCAGTTACTGCAAGGGCTGGTTGATTGTCGGCAATTGCCAGATCAACTAGCTTGGCCAGTGGCAAGGCACTTTCCAGCAGCGAGAATGAGGAATGAACATTCAGATGGATGAACTGCAATCCAGCACCCTCACCTACTGAATCATCAGTGCTATTTGGACCGCCAGCAACTTCCTGCCTGAGTTTTGCCGTAGTATCTTTTTTTGCCGCCAACTCACATCACTCCTGATTCTTTGGAACCAAACGGCGCCCAAAAGAGTGTCACGTGTTGCCGGGGCAATATCAAGCCATTAACGGAGCTTGAGCTTTATCTCCTGAATTTTACACAAAAATCTAACGTGTTAGTTTACGCAAAAGTTCGGAGAATTTCACCCCACATAAAGATGGTGGTCAAGAACAGTCCCATGGTTCCCAGTGACGCGATATCCCTAAATGAAATTGGCATTATGACACTCCTCAGCATATGTTTTTGCTACAATCCTCTTATGTTCTCTATATGTTCATGTTTATTCTGAATTGTCAACAAAGCCGTGAGAATTTTCACTAATTGGAATCCTACTCGGTAATATCTATGATTTTACCGGCCTCAAGCGTGATGCAGCGATCCATCTTGCGCGCCAAAGTGTGGTTGTGTGTCGCTATCAGGGCGGCAAGGCCCGTGTTACGTACCAAAGATTCTAGGGTGGCGAACACATGACTGGCGGTATCTGGATCAAGATTTCCCGTGGGTTCATCCGCAAGCAGGATGCCCGGCGAATTAGCGACGGCTCTGGCAATTGCCACGCGTTGCTGTTCGCCGCCTGAGAGTTCAGAAGGGCGATGATCTGACCGCTCACGGATCTTCATATAGTCGAGTAATTCGAGTGAACGCTTGTTTGCGGTTTTTCTATCTAACCCGTTGATCATTTGCGGGATCATCAAGTTTTCTTCAGCGGAAAACTCTGGCAGCAAATGGTGAAACTGGTAGACGAAACCAATGGTGTGACGGCGCATTTTCGTGCGTTCATCGTCCGATAAGGCACGTGTCGCCTTTCCTCGAATATAGATTTCGCCAGAGTCCGGCCGCTCAAGCAAGCCAGCGGAATGGAGCAATGTTGATTTTCCAGCACCAGAAGGTGCAATCATTGCCACCATTTCTCCTGGCATGATTTCTAAATCAGCGCCATTTAAAACATGCAATGCCTGCGATCCCTCACCATAGGTTCGCACGACATTTTTTAAAATGAGGGCTGGCTTATTACTCATAGCGAAGTGCTTCAACTGGTTCGAGCTTGGCTGCCCGCCAAGCAGGAAAAAGCGTTGCGATGAGAGAAAGGCCCAGCGCCATCGACACGATGGTTATGGTTTCTGATACATCCATATCCGCGGGTAGCTGGCTCAAAAAATAGAGTTCCGGGTTAAACACCGTTGTGCCTGATAGCCAGGAAAAGAACTGCCGGATGCGTTCTACATTCTGGCAGACAATCACACCCAGCAAAAAACCTGCCAGTGTGCCAAAGATACCGATGGCGGCACCCGTCATAAAGAATATGCGCATTATGGCACCGCTGGTCGCACCCATGGTGCGCAGGATTGCGATGTCCTTGCCCTTATCCTTCACCAGCATGGTGAGGCCCGAAATGATATTTAGTGCAGCAACCAATACGATCAATGTGAGAATGAAGAACATCACATTGCGTTCCACCTCGAGCGCCTGAAAGAAGGTGGCGTTACGCTGTTTCCAATCGACCAGAAAGACTTGACGATCGGCGGCTTCCTCAATCGGCTTACGCAGATCGTCGATTTTATCGGGTCTATCAACATACACCTCGATCACACTAACGTAATCCTCTTTGTTGAAATATAGCTGGGATTCCTCCAGCGGCATGAAAATGAACGAGGAATCATACTCCGACATGCCGATTTCAAATACGGACGAAATTGGATAGGCTTTCACGCGCGGCGTGGTTCCGAAAGCGGTTACGTCCCCTTCCGGCGATATTAACGTGATATCATCACCAACGCGCAGGCCCAGTTTATTGGCCAGGCGAATGCCAACAGCTACCCCTTCACCGGTATCAAACCCTTCCAGCGTACCTGCTTTGATATTGTCGGAAATCACTTTGATTTTTTTCAAATCAGCTTCTGAAATTCCGCGTATCAAAGCACCACTGCCACCGATACCACTGGAAACCAAAGCTTGTCCCTCGACCAAAGAAATGGCGTAACGCACGCCTTCAAGATTATTGATGCGATCGGAGATTGCTTTGTAATCTACCAGTTCACCATCGATGGGTTGCACGATCATGTGTCCGTTTACGCCCAGAATACGATCCAGTAATTCAGCACGAAAGCCATTCATCACGGCCATCACGATGATTAGGGTGGCAACCCCAAGCATGATGCCGATGAACGAAAATCCGGCAATAACGGAAATGAAAGTTTCCTTGCGCCGGGCACGAAGATATCGCCCGGCAATCATCCGCTCGAACGCTGAAAATGGACTTGTCGAACCGCCTTTAGCAGCCGCACTCAATGTAGTTTCTTCAGCCATTAGCACCCTTGCCATAACGATTGATGGCGGCTTCGATTGGCATGGTTTCACGCTCGTCGGTTGCGCGGATTTTGACTTCCACTTCGCCGTTAGCAACGCTGCGGGGGCCAATTATGATTTGAACTGGCAAACCGATCAAATCCATAGTTGCAAATTTTGCACCGGCTCTGGTGTCCGTATCGTCGTAAAGCACATCGTGTCCAGCATCGCCCAAGGCGGCATAGAGTTTTTCAGATGCTTCATCGCAGGCGCTGTCGCCGGGCTTCATATTGATCAAGCCGATATTGAATGGCGCGATGCTGTCTGGCCATTGAATGCCGCGATCATCATGAAAAGCCTCAATGATTGCAGCTACCAAACGGCTTGGGCCAATGCCGTAGGATCCCATATGGACAAGATGTTCCTTGCCGTCATCGCCCATAACTTTTGCGTTCATTGATTCAGAATATTTCGTGCCGAAATAGAATATGTGGCCAACTTCAATGCCGCGGGCAGTAACCTGATTTTCATCAGGCATGTCAGCCCAGATAGCTTCATCATGCTTTTCATCTGTGCCGGAATATGGTGTGGTCCACTGATCAACAATTTTTGCCATTGCGGCAGTGTCGCTGAAATCTGTATCGTCGTCGGGCACTTCCATGCTCAAAAACGTCTTATCGCAGAATATTTCGCTTTCGCCGGTCTCAGCCAACAAAATGAATTCATGGCTCATGTCGCCGCCGATTGGCCCTGTATCTGCACGGGTTGGAATAACTTTGATGCCAAGGCGCTTGAATGTTTTAAGATATGCCACGAACATACGATTGTAGGCGGCGCGTGCGCCTGCCTCGTCCAGATCGAATGAATATGCGTCCTTCATCAGGAATTCGCGTGAGCGCATGACGCCAAAACGGGGGCGCACTTCATCGCGGAATTTCCATTGAATATGGTAGAGGTTCAGCGGCAAAGCTTTATAGGAGCGTACATAGGAACGGAACATTTCTGTTACCATTTCCTCATTGGTCGGACCAAACAGCATATCACGATCATGGCGATCAGTGATGCGTAGCATCTCTTTGCCATAGTCATCATAGCGTCCGCTTTCGCGCCAAAGATCCGCTGACTGGATTGTCGGCATAAGGATCTCGATGGCCCCTGCCCGGTTTTGCTCCTCGCGTACAATATCTGATATTTTGTTCAATACCTTCAAGCCTAGAGGCAGCCAAGAATAGATGCCAGATGATTGCTGACGGATCATGCCAGCACGAAGCATTAGGCGGTGAGATACGATCTCTGCTTCTTTTGGGGTTTCTTTCAGGATAGGTAGGAAATACTGGGACAGTCGCATTAAATTTGGCCGAACTTAGTTGGTGAATCAGTTGGATTTATCTAACTGTATAAAACCTTATTTTGAACTTCATACAAGTGCGCTCGATATGTGGCAAAAATACAGAAACAGATTTCTGCGAATTTCCATAATTTAATCATACTGCGGCAAAATGTCAGATTTAACATGACAGAACCGTTCCTATGTGCTTTATTTTTTTTAATTATAGAAATGGGGTTAACCCAGCGTTGTAAGCTGTCTAATCTTGGGAGGATGTGATCCAGGCGCGTTTAATCCGCTGCCAGCGTTTTTTTTAATGTTTCACTTTGTGTGGATCGAGACATGCAAACTTATGGCAAGGCTTCGGCCTTGCTTTTTTATTGGGAATTTTCTTCTCACGGCGTTTCTTCGCATTTTTGATGCATGTCTCCGACATGACGCGCTCAGGCCACCGGATGGGCGGCGCATAAAGCGTCAGTCGCTCTTCGCTCACGCCTTTCGGCGTGGTAGATACAGATGGGTCGCGCTAGGAAATGCTATTGCAAATGTTTAGGGAATGGGCTCGGAATATTGTCGAGGCTGAATCCGAAATAGCTGGTGATCAGCCAATAAACACCATAAAAAACAGCCGACAGAAGCGTTGTGATAATGAGTTTACGTCCAAATTTTGCGTCTACTGGTGCGCCGGGTTCAGTTCCCGGGACAATTTCTCCTGCTTCCGCCTGTGAGCGATTGCCATATGGAAGCACCAGAAATAGTGTCATCCACCAGATGATAAAATAGACGGCGAAAGCTGTAAGAAAAGACATTTTATATCTGCTCCAGTTCGACCAAAGTACCGCAAAAGTCTTTGGGATGCAAAAATAACACAGGTTTATTATGGGCACCAATTTTTGGTTCACCATCTCCCAGCACACGAGCACCCTTTTCGATCAATTGGTTCCGTGCTGCCAGAATATCTTCTACTTCATAACAAATATGGTGAACACCGCCAGCTGGATTTCGCTCAATAAAAGCTGCAATGGGTGAATTTTCGCCCAGCGCTTCCAGTAGTTCAATCTTGGTATTGGGCAATTCGACAAATACCACGGTTACGCCATGTTCCGGCATTGCCATTGGTTCCGTAACATTGGCACCCAACACGCTGGCGTAGGTATCAATGCCCGCCTGCAAGTTCGGGACAGCGATTGCTACATGGTTTAGTTTACCGATCACAGCTTTATTCCTTCACTTTGGCAACAAAAACTGTTGTTACCGGCCGTTTTCCCCAATGATCTCTTGCAGTCGCGCGGACGGCGCGGCGCACGGCTTCGCGGACCATTTCTTCATTTTTACGTTTGCCCACAGGAATGCTCTTTATGGTACCAACCGCGGTTTCATAGAGCACATTTTCAAAATCATCACCTGCTGGCGTCGTATCGGGCAGCCCTTGAAGCATGATATCAATATCATCTGCGAGGCTGCCTTTTCTATCCAGAACAATAGAGACCGCTACATGACCAGCAAATGCCAGCCGTCGCCGCTCCACCACACCAATTGCACCTTCTTCGTCAATGATATGACCATCTTTAAATATCCGCCCGAATGGCACACTGTCGATGATTTCAGGATTTCCCGGGGCCAAACGCACCATATCGCCATTTCTGGTGGGAACAACGGAAGGAATGCCGTGTTCTCCGGCAAATTTTGCATGGGCTACGAGGTGCGCGGTTTCTCCATGTACCGGAATGAGGATTTCGGGCCGCGTCCAATCATACATTTGTTTTAATTCATTACGACGCGGGTGGCCGGACACATGCACAAGCGTATCATCGTTGGTGATGATATCCACCCCCATCTCAATCAAACGGTTCTCAATCTCAATGATTGGTTTTTCATTACCGGGAATGGTGCGCGAAGAAAATACCACACGATCACCGGGAACAAAATGTACGAATTTGTGTTCTTCGCGAGAGATTTTGGCAAGCGCTGCGCGGTTTTCACCTTGTGACCCTGTTAGGATAATGACTATCTCACGGCGGTCGGTGGAAGCAAATTCGTCTTCTTGAATGAAATCCGGCATATCGTCGAAATAACCAAGGTCGGTGGCAACATCGACTACGCGGCGAATGGAACTACCCATCAACATGCATTTGCGGCCAGCGGAGGCCGCAGCGCGCGCAATAGAGCGTATACGCCCCACATTGGATGAAAAAGTGGTAATAGCCACGCGCCCCGGAGACTCTTTGATGAGTTCAGCAAGGCTTTTTGAAACTGAAACTTCTGTCGGTGATTCACCCTCTCGCATAGCATTGGTTGAATCGCATATCAGCGCTAATACTCCTTCGTCGCCCAAGCGTGTGAACGCCTGTTTATCAGTTGGTGCGCCGAGAGATGGTTCCATGTCTATCTTCCAATCACCGGTGTGGATGATGGTTCCCAGTGGCGTTGTGATGGCCAAAGATACGGGCTCCGGGATGGAGTGGGTAACCCACACCGGCTCAACTTCGAAGGAGCCGACAGTGAAACTCTTTCCGGCTTCATAAAGATTTATTGGCAAGTTTGGCGCTTCAGATTCATAAACCGCTTTTGCTTCCAACATACCCGCGGTGAAGGGCGTACAATAAATTGGTTTTTGCAGCAATGGCCAAAGACTTAGCACCGCGCCATAATGGTCTTCGTGGGCGTGGGTGATGATGATCGCTTTTAGGCGATCACCCAATTCGATCGCAAAGCGTATATCGGGTAAGACGAGATCTACACCGGGCAGATCTGGACCCGGAAACGTCACGCCAAGGTCAACCATGATCCAATCGCGATCATGCTCTGGACCATAGCCATACATGGCCAAATTCATGCCAATTTCACCAACCCCGCCAAGGGGTACAAATACCAGTTCTGCCTGCTTCATTGTTTTTTTCTAACCATTAAAAAATATATCTGCTGCTGAAATGCGTTTCTTTATGCCGTTTTCCTGATCAAGGATCAAAAGGCCTGTTTCGTCGATTGTTTCAAAAATTCCGGTTTCATCTTCCTGCCCCGGTATTTTGACCCGAATTGATTTGCCCAATCCGATTGCGTGTTTTAGCCATGACTGTCTGATCTCGGCAAAATTACGGCCCCGGTCCCATTGGGTGATAAAACCATCCAAATGGGTCACCAGAGACATGAACAATTCTTCTGCGGAAATTGCAATACCCTGACTGCTCAGATCGGTGGCCGGGTAGTTGGTATTGGACGGGTGGGATACGCAATTCACCCCAATTCCGATAATCAAAGTGGTTTTGCCCTGAATATTTTGGTTCTCCAGTAAAATGCCTGCGCATTTTTTGCCGTTGACCAACACATCATTGGGCCATTTCAATTTTACGTTGGTGTCGATCGACGCTTCTTTAATTGTCCATAGCAAAGCAAGAGAGGTTACAAACGTCAAACCGCTAAGCACTGCTGCATAACCGCTTTCTGCCGGATTGATTAGCAAGAGTGAGGCAAAGAGATTGCCTTCAGCTGATTGCCATTCGCGCCCTCTACTGCCACGGGCAGATGTTTGGGTTTTGGCAGTGACCCACAAATTTCCGGGGTCACCATCCTTTGCATACTCGATACATCGCGTGTTGGTAGAATCTGTGGAGGTAAGTTTTATATAACGATAATCATCCAGCAATTTTGCCCCCGATCTCTAAAAGAAAGAGGATGCAGCAACCGATGTGGCTTTTGACAGCGGACCTGCAACGAACATATAAAACAGAGTAAACAGTCCGCTCGCAGCTACCACCAATTTTAATTCTCCCGCCATCGGTACGAATTTTTCTTCGGATTGATCAAACCAAATAATCTTGATAATGCGCAAATAATAAAACGCACCAACCACACTGGCCAATACGCCAAGTACTGCAAGGGTAATTAAATTTGCTTCAATGGCTGCGAGGAAAACGAAGTATTTACCGAAAAACCCTGCCATCGGTGGAATGCCTGCTAGTGAAAACATCAAGATAGTCAGAACAGTGGCCATCGCGGGGTTACTGGAACCAAGCCCTGCCAGATCGGAAATATCTTCGACCACACCATCGCGTCTACGCATCGCCATAATGCAGGCAAACGTGCCCAACGTCATTGCTAAATAGATCAGCATATAGAGGATGACACCGGTAACGCCTGCTTGTGTCCCAGCAGCCAGTCCAACAAGTGCAAAACCCATATGGCCAATGGATGAATAGGCCATTAGCCGTTTGATATTATTCTGGCCAATAGCGGCAAACGCACCCAGTGCCATGGAGGCAATCGAAATGAATACGATGATTTGTTGCCAGTCATGAGTAATTGGCTCGAATGCGCCGATCACCACACGTACCAACAATGCCATAGCCGCAATTTTTGGAGCGCCAGCAAAAAGCGTGGTGACAGGGGTCGGCGACCCCTCGTATACGTCTGGTGTCCACATATGAAACGGTACGGCAGAAATTTTGAATGCGAGGCCTGCAAGAAGGAATACTAATCCAAAAATCAAACCAACTGAACGACCAGAACCCGCCAGAGATTCTGCAATGCCCGCAAAACCGGTATGTCCGGTGAAACCGTAAATCAACGATGCGCCGTATAACAACATGCCTGAGGACAATGCGCCGAGGACGAAATATTTTAGCCCCGCTTCAGAAGAACGTACAGAATCGCGATTGATCGAAGCAAGCACATAGAGCGCAAGGGACTGCATTTCCAAACCAAGATAGAGCGTGATCAAATCGTTGGCTGAAACCATCAACATCATGCCGACAGTGGCAAGCACCACCAAAATTGGAAATTCGAAACGTTCGAAACCTGAAATTCTGGTGAAGGTGACGGACATGGCAATTGCTACACCAGAGCCAATCAAGACTAGAGTTTTCATAAATTTCGCGAATGGATCGAGAATGAACGCCCCATGCATGGCTTCGCCAGTACCCGTCATCCATACCAACATGATGGCAGCTGCTGCCACCAGTGCAATACTTAGCCCGGTGATTAGCGCCGTTGAATTTTTACCTGCATAAGCGCCAATCATCAGCAATGCCATGGCCCCGATGACGAGCAAAAGCTCCGGTCCCAACAGCATCAGGTTTGGTATGTCAAACAGGGTTGTTATAGCGTTCATGCTTCAATTCGTTTCTTTGGTCGCTTCTTAGGTTATCACTTAACAGCACTGACTGCTGCTTGATAATTATTTACCAGTGCCTCCACCGATGCATTGGTCACGTCGAATACGGGCATTGGATAAATGCCGAAGAACAGTACCAGAATGACCAACGGATAGAGGATGACTTTTTCGCGGGATGACAGATCGAGAATGGATTTCAGGCTCTCTTTTTCAAGCGCTCCAAAAACCACTCGGCGATAAAGCCACAATGCGTAGCTTGCAGACAAAACCACGCCGGTGGTTGCAAAGAGTGCAACCCATGTATTGGCCTGAAATGCACCGAGCAGCGTGAGGAATTCGCCGACGAAACCAGCGGTTCCGGGCAAGCCCACATTAGCCATGGTCAGGATGAGAAATATTACCGCGTATTTCGGCATTCGGTTTACCAGACCACCATAGGCCGATATTTCTCTTGTATGCATACGGTCATAAACCACACCAACGCATAAGAAGAGCGCGCCGGAAACAAGGCCGTGTGCCAGCATCTGGTAGATAGCGCCTTCAATGCCGTTTATGTTGAGCGAGAAGATACCCATGGTCACGTACCCCATATGGGCAACCGATGAATAGGCGATCAGCTTTTTGATATCTTCCTGCGCCAGCGCCACCAAGGAAGTGTAAATGATGGCGATGATCGAGAGGACGAAAACAAAGTTCTGGAAATCAAGACTGGCCAACGGAAACATTGGTATGGAGAATCGTAGGAAGCCGTACCCACCCATTTTCAACAGGATACCAGCCAGAATAACCGAGCCAGCTGTTGGCGCTTCAACGTGCGCGTCAGGCAACCAGGTATGCACCGGCCACATTGGCATTTTTACAGCGAAGGACGCAAAGAATGCCAGCCATAACCAGGTTTGCATTTCAGCCGGGAATTCATGTGCCATCAGTTCCGGAATGGAGGTCGTGCCTGCCTGCCAGAACATTGCCATCATCGCAAGCAACATCAGCACGGAGCCGATCAACGTATAAAGGAAGAATTTAAAACTGGCATAGACCCGGCGCTTGCCGCCCCAAATGCCAATGATCAGGAACATAGGGATGAGGCCTGCTTCAAAGAAGATATAGAATACCATCATATCGAGCGCGCAGAACACACCGATCATGAAGGTTTCCAATATCAGGAATGCAATCATATATTCCTTGATTCGGTCTTTCACACTTTCCCAGCTTGCCAGAATACAAAGTGGCATCAGGAATGTTGTGAGGATTACGAACAGCATGGATATACCATCGACACCCATGTGATATTCCATGAAGCCGTCAATCCAGCCGACGCGCTCTACGAATTGGAAATCTGAACTGGAATTATCGAATTTCAGCCAGATGTAGAGGGACAGGATAAATGTGAAACTGGTAACGAACAACGCCACATTACGCACATTGCGTTTTGCGGTTTCGCTGTCCATGGGAATGAGGATAAGGAACAATGCGCCTACAAGTGGTGCAAAGGTAATGGTGGTCAGAATTGGCCAATCGCTATTCATTAGTGCGCTCCCCCGAACATGGTCCAGGTGATGAGGGCTGCAACCCCGATCAGCATTGCGAACGCATAGTGATAGACATAACCCGACTGCAATTTGACCACACGATTGGTGATATCAAGCACGCGGGCAGAAATTCCGTCTGGCCCAAAGCCATCAATCAGCCAACCATCACCTTTTCTCCAAAGGAAATTGCCGAGCCATTTTACTGGATTAACAATGAAGAAATCATAGATTTCGTCGAAGTACCATTTGTTGAGCAAGAATTGATAAAGGCCATGATGCTGACGAGCCAGAGCTTTTGGAATGTGTGGGCTTTTGATGTACATCCAATAGGCCGTGAGGAAACCAATCACCATCATTACGAAGGGAGATAATTTTACCCAAGTCGGCACATTATGGAAATCAGCCAGAATGTGATTTTCCGGACCGGCTACAAGAGCTGTACGCCAGAACGCATTATACCATGTTTCGTGGTGTCCGCCTGTCTCATGGCCAGTGAATGCGCCTGAGAACAGGACGCCAGCTAATAGCGCACCAGCCGCCAATATATAGAGCGGTACCAGCATCACATTGGGTGATTCGTGAATATGGTTCATTACATCAGCAGAAGCGCGGGGCTTGCCGTGGAAGGTCATGAAGATCAGACGCCATGAATAGAAACTGGTGAAGAGTGCTGCAATCACCAGCATGGCAAAGCCATATCCAGCCATGGCATTATGGGCCACATAGACGCTTTCGATGATGGCATCTTTAGAGAAGAAACCGGCGGTGCCGATAAAGGTTCCAGGAATGCCAAGGCCCGTTAGTGCCACCGTTCCGATGAGCATCATCATGTAGGTTTTGGGAATGTGTTTTCTTAATCCGCCCATTTTCCGCATATCCTGTTCGTCCGATACGGCATGAATGACCGAGCCAGCGCCAAGGAACAACAACGCCTTAAAGAACGCGTGGGTGAAAAGGTGGAAGATCGCTGCGCCATAGGCACCAACGCCCAAGGCCACGAACATATACCCCAACTGGGAACAGGTTGAATAGGCAATCACCCGTTTGATATCATTTTGCACCAGACCAACGGTCGCTGCAAAAAATGCGGTAGTTGCACCAATAAAAGTGACAAAGGTGAGTGCTGTTTGTGAATGTTCAAATACCGGCGACATGCGCGCCACGAGGAACACGCCAGCCGTTACCATTGTTGCAGCATGGATAAGAGCAGAAACAGGTGTTGGCCCTTCCATGGCATCGGGTAGCCACGTGTGCAGCAAGAATTGTGCCGATTTCCCCATGGCTCCCATGAAGAGCAGCAGGCATAACGCCGTGAGTGCGCCTGCTGAATCCAACTGGTAACCGAAGAGGTTCATTACGACTTCATCACC
>JASFYT010000031.1:0-71808 GCA_045047085.1 Rhizobiaceae bacterium
ACTCCGCGCTCGGCCATGGTTACGCCGAACAGGCGGTTCATTCTGGCCATGGTGATTGGGTTGTGGGTAATGATGACGAATCTGGTGTCGGTGGCGCCTGACATTTCGTCCATCAAATTGCAGAAACGCTCAACGTTGTGATCGTCCAGCGGAGCATCGACCTCGTCCAATACACAGATTGGGGCCGGGTTGGTTAGGAATACGGCGAAGATCAGCGCCATGGCTGTGAGGGCTTGTTCTCCGCCGGATAATAAGGTCATGGTCTGGGGTTTTTTGCCCGGCGGGCGAGCCATAATTTCGAGGCCAGCTTCCAGTGGATCGTCGGATTCAATCAATTGCAACTCCGCCGTGCCGCCGCCGAACAGGTGGGTGAACAGACGTTTGAATTGTTCGTTGACTTCGTCAAAAGCCTCCAGCAAACGCACGCGACCTTCCTTGTTCAGGCTTTGAATTCCGAGGCGCAATTTGTGGATAGCTTCGATCAAATCGTCGCGTTCGCTGACCAGATTATCGCGGCTTTCCTGAATTTCTTCCTGCTCGGTATCAGCACGTAAATTTACTGCGCCAAGGCGTTCGCGGTCGGATTTCAATTTTTCCAACTTATTTTCTGTCGGAACCATTTCAGGTAATTTGGCGTCGGCATCCAGTTCGGTGATTGCAAGCACATCGGCTGGATGACAATCAAGTTCCTCACGAATTCGGGCTTCGATTTCGACACGGCGCTCTTGCGAAGAATCCACCCGCTCTTCTGTTCTGCCACGCTTCTCACGAGCTTCCGACAAAGCGGAAAGAGATGCATTCGCGATGCGATCTGCATCTGCGAGGCCGCTCTCTGTTCGGGCAAGAATATCGGCGGCATCAGAACGTTTCATTTCCGCCTGTTCCACCTGACTGATCAAAGCGATGCGTTTGCTTTCAAATTCCGCTGGTGCTTTTTCGATCTCGGCCAGATCTTCGCTTGATTTTGTGTGGCGCGCGCGCAGGGTTGCAGCCTGTTTTTTGGCGTTGGAGGCGCGGCTGTTCCAGTTATCACGCTCACCGATTATTGCCTGCAGGCGTCTGCCTCGTGCCTCTGCTTCACGCGAAAGGCCATCGGCATTGGCACGTGCTTCGGCAAGTTTTGCGCGGTCCTGCGCTAGCTTGGTACGTCTTCCGTCAAGTTCCGTGTTTAACGCCCCAAGATCAGGCACCGCCGCCAAAGCAGTTTCCGCTTCGACCAGCGAAACCTGCATCTCCTCAATATCGGCAGATAATCGGTTCTTAGCTTCTTCCAGCGCAGATTTACGGCTGGCAAACTGGCTCACTGCGCGTTCAGCTACTGCATGTTCTTCACGGGCAATACCTAATTCGCGTTGCACACCGCGCAGTGTTTCACGTGCTTGTTGTTGCTTGTCATTTGCTGATTGGGCATCCGCTTTTGCAGTTTCAAACGCAGCTTCAACGGAACGAAGGGCCGCAATTGCCAGATCAAACTCTTTATCGAGTTCAGCAAGACGATTTTTCTGGGCAAGGCGCTGGGCTGCGGGTGTCGGCGCTTCTGCACCGGCGGAATATCCATCCCAACGCCACAAATCTCCTTCGACTGAAACAAGTCTTTGCCCCGGTTTCAGCAGCTTTTGCAACGCATTGCCGCTTTCTTGTGTGGCTACTCCAATTTGGGCTAAGCGGCGTGCAAGCTCCGCAGGAGCGTCAACAAATGATGCGAGCGGCGTTGCCCCATCAGGTAAAGCCTGATCGCCCTCACCTGCAATCAAGCCCCAATGAGCAGGAGCGGACGCATCTGTTGAAACGTCCAAATCTTCGCCAAGAGCGGCACCCAGGGCTGCCTCATAACCCGCTTCAACCTTGATTTTTTCAACGATAGCAGGGAACAAATCCTGCCCACCCTGATTGAGAATATTGCGCAGGGTTCTGGCTTCGGTCTCCACTTCTTTCACCCGGGCCTGAGCTACGGTGAGCGGTTCGCGAGCGGACTGTTCGGCTTGTCTTTTTTCAACGATCAGCGCTTCGGCTTGCTCCAACTGAGCTTCATGCGTTGCAAGGGCAGCCTCAAGCTTTTCCGCCGCTTCCTGCTTTTCCATTGGCCCGGCAAGGGCTGCGATATCAGCTGTGATCTTGGTCAAATCATGCTCGACCTGCTGCATTTGGCTATCAAGACGCGATTTGCGCTCATTTGCCTGTTGCAGGGTTTTTACCAATTGGCTTTTGCGAGCATTTTGTTCGGCAAGATCGGCCGTTAAATCGGTGAACGCTTTTTCACTTTCGCCAAGTTGCAAAGTGGTTTGTTCCAGAACTTCCTTGGTCTTTTCCTCGGTCTCAGCGAGGTTGCGGCTCTGATTTTGTAATTCTGCTTCTTCAGCTTCGAGGCGTTCGAGAAAATCCGCGTTCTCGGAAATCATACGTTCTTCTCGCTCGAGATCGCCATCAAGTTGCGTGATGCGGCCTTCAAGCTCTGCTTTACGCTCAGCGATACGTGCAATTTCTTCGTCAATCTGCTGACGTGCGATGGTGAGGCGTTGTAAACCTGCGGCGGCGGCGGCCTCGTCGTCACGCAATTGCGGTAATTTATGAGCGATAACAGCCTGGGTGGTAGCGTCTTTACCTTGCTTCTCGGCGGCACTTGCAACTGCGACTGTGGCTGCATTCAAAGCATTTTCCGCTTCGACTTCCACCTCTTTGGCACCGGCCCAGCGAAGATGGAAAAGAAGCGCTTCAGTCTTGCGAATATCACCAGAAAGATTGCGATAGCGAGCTGCTTGCCGCGCCTGTCGTTTGAGGCTGTCCAATTGGCTATCCAACTGGGTCACCACATCTTCCAGCCGTTCAAGGTTGGTTTCTGCGGCCCTGAGGCGTAATTCTGCTTCGTGACGACGTGAGTGAAGGCCGGAAATTCCCGCTGCCTCCTCAAGCAGTGCCCGCCTTGCCTGCGGTTTAGCGGAGATCAGTTCACCAATACGCCCTTGGCCGACCATGGAAGGCGAACGCGCGCCGGTGGAAGCATCAGCAAAAAGCAGTTGTACATCCTTGGCGCGGACATCCTTGCCATTAATGCGATAAACAGAACCCGATTCACGCTCAATACGCCGCGAAACCTGTAATTCATCGGCATCGTTAAACTGGGCTGGAGCGGTTCTGTCGGTATTATCGAGAAAGAGTGTGACTTCAGCAGTGTTTCTGGACGGCCTGTTGCCGGAGCCAGAGAAAATCACGTCATCCATGCCGGAAGCGCGCATGTTTTTATATGAGTTTTCACCCATAACCCATCGCAAAGCTTCGACAAGATTGGACTTGCCGCAGCCATTGGGACCGACGACGCCAGTCAAACCTCTTTCGATGTAGAATTCCGTCGGTTCGACAAAGGATTTGAAGCCAAGAACCCGAAGTTTGTTGAACTTCATGGGGCAATTACCCCATTTAGGAAGGCAGCGTTAGGCACGCAAGCGAAGACCCCATGCGTGCCTAAAACACTACATAGCAGCTTCGATTGCCTTTGACATGCCCTCGACTGTATAAGCGCCTTCAAATTTCTCACCATTGATGAAGAACATAGGAGTGGCATTCACTCCATAGTCCTTTGCCGCTTTCTTTTGAACTGCCATCACACTGTCTAGAACCTTCTGGTTTTTCAAGCATGCTTCGAAGGACTCTTGTGTAAAACCTGCCAGTTTTGCAATATTTTGTAGTGGAGGCACAGGATCTTGCGCACGAACCCACTTTGACTGTTGTTTGAACAACACATCAATCATTGGGAAATACATGCCTTCAGGTGCACAACGGGCCAACATAAAGGCCGCTGTTGCTCTTGGATCAAACGGAAATTCACGGAAAATCAAACGGGCCTTGCCCGTATCGATGAATTTTTTCTCCAGCTCCGGCAAAACTTTCTCATGGAAACTCGCACAGTGGGGACACGTCATAGATGCGTATTCGATGATCGTGACGGGAGCATCTTCCTTGCCGATAAACTTATCGCCCATAGGGCCGGCCTCTGAAAGGGTGGAAAGATCTTCTGCAAATGCAGGATTTGGCAAACCACCCGCAGCCAAAGCAAGGCCAGTGGCACCAGAGAGTTCAAGAATTCGGCGTCTGTTTATTAGCATATTGCGTCCTGTCGATTAAAAAAGCTTCGGGCGTGAAAATATTTACCCGTTGTTATAACATAATGCAGAAAAACGCGACTGAAATGGGACAAAATCGTAATCTTCATAAATTTTGCGTGATATGATTTTGTTGGTTGTTTACTCTCACGGCGTATCCAAGCTGTGCTTGGGCCTGCGAGACGCGGCGCATTAGCGCCGGGTTCCCATGCTCGCCCTTTGGGCTCTCATTCATTTCTCTTGCGTGGGCGGCGGCTAGATTTGGTCTTCATCGCGTTGGCGGAGGATGATACCTTTGCCCAGTTTAGTTAGTTTTTGGCGCAATTCTTCGTCTTCGACGTCGCCGACCATTTCGGCAAGCTTTTGCTTTTCGTCTTTGTTCAGTTCTTTTGACGCCTCACTGGCATTTTGTGGGGAATAATTCGCTACCGGCTTTTGCTGAATTTTTATGCGGCCGATCGCGTTAAATCCGAAAAATGTATTTACCCGTTCAATAATTGCATCAGTTTCATGCTGGAAGAAAATTGCCTGCGCGCCGTCGCAAGCCACCACCAGCGTTGCAGGTTGAAATGGATCATCATCATGAGCACGGCGCGGCCATAGAATTTTTTCGGGGCGTGAATGCTTGCCTAACTGACCGCCGATGATATCTGCCCACGCATTCATCAGATTGAGGGTCATGCCTGCACGTTTGGCGATGATTGGTTCTAAAATCCCGCCTACCAGTTCGCTCATAGACTTTGCACGCTGATTATTCCGCTTCAGCTTTTTAATCTTTTTAGCCTTTTTGACCTGTGGCTTTTTATCTGCGGACTGGTTCAACGGATTTGGCTTCGCTATTATTGGGATTCGATTTCTCGTTTTCAGGTGCCATTCTAACATTGACTGACCGAATTTCAATTGATCTGCTGAACTGGTACGATATCAATGCGCGAAAGCTGCCTTGGCGTATCCCGCCTGACGATGGCAAAGCCGGCGTGATTGCCGATCCATATGATGTGTGGCTGTCGGAAATCATGTTGCAGCAGACCCAAGTTGTGACGGTGCAGGCCTATTTTATAAAATTCCTCGATAAATGGCCTGATGTAACGGCGCTGGCCAATGCAGAAACAGAAGATGTGATGAAAGCATGGGCCGGCCTTGGCTATTATTCCCGCGCCAGAAATCTAAAGCGCTGCGCCGAGATTGTGGCTTTTGAATTGGACGGCAAATTTCCAAACGATATCAACGAGCTCAAAGCCCTGCCCGGCATTGGCGACTATACCAGTGCTGCAATCTCAGCCATTGCTTTTGGGGAAGAAACCGCTGTGGTCGACGGCAATGTGGAACGGGTGTTTGCTCGTTTATTCAGAATTTCCGAACCGCTACCCGCTGCAAAAATACCGATCCATAAACATGTTGAAGCCCACTTCAGTTTGGTCCGTCCCGGAGATTTTGCGCAAGCCTGCATGGATTTGGGTGCAACAATATGTACGCCCAAAAAACCAAATTGTCTCATCTGTCCATTGGTGGATTTATGCGCTGCAAGAGCCGAAGGCGACATGGAGCGTTACCCCATCCGCCCGCCAAAACGTCAAAAGCCCACCCGCAAAGGTGCAGCCTTCGTAATCCAGCGCCTAGACGGAGCAATCTTCCTGCAAAAACGTCCGGATAGCGGTCTGTTGGGCGGCATGAGCGTTGTGCCAACCACCGACTGGAATTCCAATCAGGATGGAAAAACAGGGTGTGACGCTGCCCCTTTAAAACTGAACTGGGTCAATAAAGGAGAAATCCGTCATACATTCACGCATTTTCATTTGGTCTTGGAGGTATGGATTGGGGAAGCAGAAAGCGGAATGGAAGATGGCTGGTGGTCGGGTCGGGATGAACTAGCCGGTGAGGCCCTGCCTGGACTGATGATGAAGGTTTTGGAACAGGCCTTGCCGGGATGTACCAAATAAAAAGGGAGCAACGTGTATCATCGTTACTCCCCTTTTTTGTGCCTTGGTTCACGGCATAATTTTTTAAATTGTCAGGCTCCGGCTGATAGCACTTCGCTTCTGTAGGCTTTTCTTAGTTCGTCTATGACGACCAGTTTATCATCCTGTTCGAAGTGCCAGAAGGTCCAGCCATTGCAGGCGTCCAGTTCTTGTACCTTGGCGCCCATGCGGTGGATGGAGGCGCTTTCGCCGTCTTTTTCCAGAGAGCCGTCCAGTCGGACAACTGCTTTCCAGCGTTTTTTTGTGTCCGTCAACTCGGTGCCGGGTTTTAGATATCCGCTCTCAATCAAAGCGCCGAAGGGTACTTTTGGTTCTGCTCGCTTGCCGGTGGTGACTTTCAGCACGGGGGCTGAATTCACTTCTACTGCGGCGATCCGCGCGGTGGCTACTTTGATATATTTGTCTTCGCGCTCGATGCCTACGAAATTACGACCGAGGCGTTTTGCAACAGCGCCTGTGGTGCCTGAACCAAAGAATGGATCGAGTACAATATCGCCCGGCTTAGTGGATGCCATCAATACGCGATGTAACAGGGATTCCGGTTTTTGGGTCGGATGGGCTTTTTTGCCGTCTTCATTCTTTAGTCGCTCGCCGCCATTGCAGATGGGGAACAACCAGTCGGATCGCATTTGTACTTCGTCATTGGCCATTTTCATGGCGTCGTAATTGAAGGTATATTTCTTTGCATCCTGACTGAGCGATGCCCAGATCATGGTTTCGTGGGCATTGGTGAAACGCCGTCCACGGAAATTTGGCATCGGGTTGGATTTACGCCAGATGATGTCGTTCAATATCCAGTAGTTCAGGTTTTGCAGCGCATTTCCGACCCGGAAAATATTGTGATAGGAGCCAATGACCCAAATGGTGCCATTTGGTTTCAAGACACGGCGCGCGGCCAATAGCCATGCTCGGGTGAAATTGTCATAAGCTTCAAATGTTGAGAACTGGTCCCATGCATCATCCACGGCATCAACCTTGGACTGGTCCGGGCGATGTAGATCGCCTTCCAACTGAAGGTTATATGGAGGATCAGCAAAAATGACGTCGATAGAATTCTCCGGCAGCTTTTCCATCGCGGAAACGCAATTGCCTTTGATAATTGAATTCAGCCAATTTGGGGATTGGGAAGCAACTTCTACTTCAGGGTTGATTTCTGCCAGACTCAATACACTCATGGAGCACCATTTTTACGCGTTACAATACTGGCGACATGGTTACCGAACAGAGTAAATAAACCATTAAAGGAAAAATATTTTTCAATTCCGGCGATGGTAGTGGCTCTATTAAATGGATATGCTATGGCTCTTCTTTCACAAATCTTTGTTCATAAACCATAGGATTATCCTGCATGTCAGAAATCAAACTTGTCATATTCGATTGCGATGGAGTGCTTGTCGATTCTGAAGTTATTGCTTCAAAAATTGAGGCCGAAACCTATCGTGGTCTTGGTTATGAGATTGAGAATGAAGAATTTGCAATTCGCTTTGCTGGCAGTTCCAGCGCCGATATTCGTGCTGCAATTGAAAAAGAACTGGATTTTTCATTTCCCGACGAGGTGATTGCTGGCATATCAGGAAAAATTGATGAAGCAGTTCGCAATGAGGTGAAAATTATTCCCGGTGCTGATGATATGTTGGATATGTTTGATCAACCTCGCTGCATTTGTTCCAATTCGCCTGCCAATCGGCTGAAAGATATGCTTAGCAAGGTGAAGCTCTATGATCGATTCAGGCCCTATATTTTCTCGGCAAAGGATTTTGATCCGCCAGCGAATAAGCCAAAGCCCGATGTTTTTCTCAAAGCTTTGTCCGAATTTGAGGTAAAACCTGAAGAAGCTATTGTTGTGGAGGATTCTTCCCACGGCATTACGGCTGCAAGGGCTGCAGGTATTCGCGTCATTGGTTTTACAGGTGGTTCTCACACATGGCATGGGCACGCAGATACTTTGACGGATGCCGGTGCTGAAACTGTGATCAAAAATTTTCGCGACTTACCAGCCCTGATCGAAGCATTCGGTCATTGGAGCGGGGAACATGCATGACCCGCGATGAATTCGATACCTATTGCGGTAGTTTGAAAGCGGCTACCCACGTTATCCAATGGGGCAATGCATCGGTATGGAAAATCGGTGGAAAAATATTTGCCATTTATCCCAAATGGGGCAAGGGCGAGCATGAGAAACTTAGTTTCAAATGCTCGGATCTCACCTATACGATTTTATGCGAACAGCCAAATATCATTCCGGCACCATATCTTGCGCGCGCAAAATGGGTGCAGATTGATGCGGAAAAGGCCATGAGTGACGCAGCGATTGAAGAATATATTAGTGCAGCCTACACGATAATCATGGGTAAATTGACCAAGACGCTTCGCAAAGAATTGGGACTTACCTAGAACCGCTATTTCTTCTTTGGCGGACCTTCGTCAAAGCCAGCATAGATGATGATATTTTGTTTCGTTGGCTTATCAATCAGGATATTTCCATCGACAAATTTAAAATGACCGTTGGTTTTCCCGGGCTCAATCGTTCCGACTACTTGATGTAATTGGGAATAAAGCACTTCCTCGCCGCGTGTGACTGCGACGCGCAATGGCATATTGAACGTGCCAGTTTCACCTGACTGACCATTGATTACCCGCCCTGCAACGCCAACACGAACATTCAATGTATTGCCGTTATAATTACATTCGCGCACCACCTCAGTGATGCTGCCCTGATAGCGCACGGAGTTGCGGGCGTTGTCATCACCCTTTTTTACGCCACGTTTATAAATTCGGTAAGTCTCTGTTCCCGCACGAAGCACTGTTTTGGGGCAATAGGCGCGCAAATCCTGTGTCTCTTCTTCCTGCGCGACCTTTGCTTGCCTCTGATTGTTACCAACATCAAGCGCGCCAACAGCACCACCATTTTTTGTAGACGTACAAGCGGTCAACGCCAGCGTAACGCCTACCAAAATGGTCATATTAAACGCGAAATTTTTGCTACTCTTACTCATATTACCTTTGCCCCGAAGACGTTTGGGGAACTCTATAGCACCAGAATCAATCAAAAACGAATTACAAAATGGGTTGCTCACAAACTTCGTTAAACCAATCATTGCATTTTATATCGATAAAAGGCAAAAACACGACGTTCTTTAGACGAAAATAGGATTTTTCAGGTGAAATATGTGAGCACGCGCGGCAATGCGCCAGCGCTGGGGTTTTGTGATGTATTATTAACCGGATTGGCACGCGATGGCGGGCTTTATGTACCCGAAGCATGGCCGGTGCTAGATACGGCGACCATTAGATCTTTCGCCGGCATGCCCTATGCCGAAATTGCAAAAACTGTATTGGCTCCTTTTGTCGAAGGTGAAATTCCCGAAGTTGATTTTGCCAAAATGGTAGATGATGCCTATGCCAATTTTCACCATAAAGCTGTGGTGCCGTTGGTTCAAATCAATTCTAACACTTGGATTTTAGAACTTTTCCACGGGCCTACAATGGCGTTTAAGGATATGGCGATGCAGCTTGTTGGGCCGCTAATGGATTATGCCCTTGCCGAGCGCAATGAAAAAGCCACGGTTGTTTGCGCCACATCAGGCGATACAGGCGGTGCGGCGATTGAAGCATTTCGTAAGCGCGAGAACACCGATATTTTTGTGTTATTTCCCAAGGGGAAAGTTTCCCCCGTACAACAACGTCAAATGACCACTGTTTATGATGCTAATGTGCATCCAATTGCCATCGAAGGTAATTTTGATGATTGTCAGGCGTTGGTAAAAGCGATGTTTAATCATCATGGCTTCAGGGATCAAGTGAAGTTATCAGGTGTGAATTCCATCAACTGGGCGCGGATCATGTCGCAGGTTGTCTATTATTTCTCTGCGGCGGCGTCCCTTGGTGCACCTGAACGCAAAGTTTCTTTCACAGTTCCTACCGGGAATTTCGGTGATATTTTTGCAGGTTATGTAGCCCAGAAAATGGGCCTTCCTATTGAAAAACTTATCATTGCCACCAACCAGAATGATATTTTGGCACGCACGCTGGAAACCGGACGCTATGAAGTAACCGGTGTTGAAGCGACCCAATCTCCGTCGATGGACATTCAAATTTCGTCCAATTTCGAACGCCTCTTGTTCGAATTATACGGGCGCGATAGCGGTTCGATTGAAAGGGCAATGTCAGGCCTCAACCAGTCTGGCGCATTTTCCATCGATGAAGAACCGCTTGCTCAATTGCGTGCAGAATTTTCTGCCGGTCGTTGTAGCGAAATTGAGACTGGTGAGACCATTCGACAGACATTGGCGGACAGTGATTACCTGCTCGATCCTCATACGGCCGTTGCGGTGCATGTGGCAAAAGATCATCATTCACAAGGCCCGATGATTGTTTTATCAACGGCTCATCCGGCAAAATTTCCAACTGCTGTCAAAAACGCCAGTGGTATTTATCCGGAATTGCCCGATTGGCAGAAAAGTATGATGGAGCGAGAGGAGAAATTCACAATTCTGGAGAACTCTCAGGAAGCTGTGGAAGCATTTATTTCTGAGCATGGTCGCATCTAATTGCCTTATCGCGCTACGACAAAAGAAAGAATGACATGGAGGCGTTCAATCGTTAAAGTTTGCAGATGAGTGTATCAGTAACAAAGCTGGACAATGGGCTTAACGTTGTCACCGAATTCATGCCACATCTGGAATCTGCTGCAATGGGGGTTTGGGTTAAAGCAGGTTCAAGAGATGAAAGTCATAACCAACACGGCATTGCCCATGTGTTGGAACATATGGCGTTCAAAGGAACTTCCACCCGCAGCGCCCGCCAAATCGCCGAAGAAATTGAAAACGTTGGCGGTGATATCAATGCGGCAACCAGTGTTGAAACCACTGCATATTACGCCCGTGTGATGGGCGAAGATGTGTCGCTGGCAGCCGATATTCTCTATGATATTTTGGCCAACTCTACGCTAGACGAAGAAGAACTCACGCGCGAAAAACATGTGATTTTGCAGGAAATCGGTGCTTCGCAAGATATGCCTGATGATCTTGTCATGGACATGTTTCAAAAATCAGCTTTCAGCGATCAGGCGATTGGTCGACCTATTCTGGGCACGCCAGAGACGGTGGAAAGTTTCACGCCAAGCGATATCAAAACCTATCTCGATAGCCATTACCATGGCCCCAATATGGTGCTGGCAGCCGCTGGCAGAATAGATCACGATGCTTTGGTCAAACAGGCGGAAGAAACATTTGCCAGCTTTCAAAGTGATTTGCCAGAACCTACCAAGAGTGCGACTTATGTGGGCACGGAAGATATTGTTGAGCGTGATTTTATGGAAGCCCAGATGGTTCTTGGCTTTGAAGGGCGTGCTTACCATGTGCGCGATTTTTACGCTTCACAGCTACTAGCGAGTATTTTGGGCGGCGGAATGTCTTCTCGTCTATTCCAAGAGGTGCGCGAAAAGCGCGGGCTTTGCTATTCGGTCTATGCCTTTCACTGGGGATTTTCAGACACCGGAGTGTTTGGTATCCACGCGGCGACAGGCGAAGACGATTTAAAGGAATTGGTGCCGGTTATCCTTGACGAACTAAAACGCGCCAGCGAAGATATTTCTCAGGCAGAACTAGATCGTGCCCGGGCGCAGGTTAGAGCCGGCCTGATGATGAGCATGGAAAGCCCCACTGCCCGCGCCGGGCAAATTGCACGTCAATTACTGTTGTTTGGTCGCCAAATTCCGAACGAAGAATTGATGGAACGTCTGAATGCACTTTCCATCGAACGTATTCGCGACCTTGCCGGTCGGATGTTTAGTGGAAGCAATGCGACCCTAACCGCTATTGGCCCAACCAAAAATATGACTCGTCTAAATGATATCAGCGCGTCTTTGGGTTTAAAACCTGTAAATGCCGCTGAATAAACCAGAATACATTTGGAAAATATTCCTTGGGTTTGCTACAGAATAGGTCATGGAGATTGATAAACGCATGACGGGCCTGAAACGCATGTTTCCACTACAAAAACTGATACAAATAATTTGCGCCTGTCTGGGCGTGTTTTTCGTTGTCCTGTTTTCTGTTGGCACCACTTATGCACTTGAACCTGTTGGTATTTCCCGCGATGATGTGGCGATTGATATTACCGGCTCCGTCGATTTTTATTCCGAGGTCGGGGATAGTTTAAAAGTCTCCACCGCGCCTGATGCAGATGGTATTGTGCGCCGTATCGAAGTTCAGGCGGGAGAAAAAGGCGTAGCATCAAACTGGTCAGTATTTTCTCTTGCTAATGAATCCAATGAACAAATTGAACGGCTGATTGTTGCACCCCACTACCGACTGGTTGGTTCCGGTTTGATTTGGCCAGATCTCGATTCGGTGCGCATAACGACGATTACACCGAGTGAAGGGTTTTCACTTGTTCGCCAGAACGACAACGAAGCGGATGTCTTTTCAATCACGCTTGACCCCGGTGCGGTCATTACTTTGATTGCAGAACAAAAGGCCAGACGCCTGCCAAAACTTTATGTGTGGGAACCCTCCGCATACAAAGACACCGTGAATAGCTACACGCTATATCGCGGTATTGTGCTAGGTATCTCCGGGCTGTTAGCTGTGTTTTTGACCATTCTCTTTATTGTCAAAGGCTCGGCAATGTTTCCAGCTGCGGCTGCCCTTGCCTGGGGCGTACTGGCTTATGTCTGTGTTGACTTTGGTTTTTGGGACAAAATTATTTCGCTCACAGCTTCTAGCGCTCCGGTCTGGCGTGCCTCGACCGAGGTATTCCTTGCAGCTGGCATTATCATATTTCTTTATGCCTATTTGAGCCTCAACCGCTGGAACTCACATTTTTCTTCCGTCACTGTGGCTTGGGTTCTTGGCCTTATTATCCTGTTAGGGATCGCTGTTGTTGAACCTTCAATCGCCTCTGGCATTGCTCGTTTTTCCATTGCACTTACTGCAATTTCGGGTGCCGGATTGATCACCTATCTGGCGTTAAAACGCTTCGACCGTGCTATCATGTTGATACCCACATGGATGCTAGTGCTTGCCTGGACTACAGGTGCCGGTATGACTATTACCGGCGGGATTGCCAATGATGTGGTACAGCCCGCACTGGTTGGCGGGTTGGTACTGATTATGCTGCTGCTCGGATTTACCGTCATGCAGCATGCTTTTGCCGGTGGAGCGCTGGCACATGGACTGGTTAGCGATGTGGAACGTCAGGCGCTTGCGTTAATCGGCGGTGGCGATATCGTTTGGGACTGGGACGTAACCAGAGATCAAATATATGTGGGGGACGAAGCTACCCACATTCTCTCCACCACACAAAAAAAACTCAACGGCCCATCGCGAAACTGGGTGGAATTACTCCACCCCAATGACCGCGACCGCCTGCAAGCCACACTGGATGCGGTTTTGGAACATCGCCGCGGACGCATTTCCCAAACTTTTCGGGTTCGCGCCGAAGATGGCCACTATAATTGGTTCAAGCTTCGTGCACGCCCAATGCTTGGTTCTGATAATGAAGTGATCCGTTGCATTGGTTCAATCGCTGAAGTGACAGCAGAAAAGAACGCCGAGGAACGTTTACTGCACGATGCGGTGCACGATAATCTGACCGGGCTGGAAAATCGGGAATTATTCATCAACCGACTTGATACGGTGATCAATTTTGCCATTCAGCACGCAGATTCAAGGCCCTCAGTCTTTCATATCAATATTGATGAATTTCGTGAGATAAATGCTAAGCACGGGTTCTCGCTTGGCGACACAATTCTGCTAACGGTGTCGCGGCGTCTGGGCCGGCTGTTGAAACCGGGTGATCACCTTTCCAGATTGGGCGGCGATCAGTTCACTATTCTGCTCCTATCAGAAACCATGCCTAATAAAATTGCTGGTTTTGCAGAATCCATTCGTAAGGCCATTAACGCACCAGTGCAATTTGCAGGGCAAGATATCGTGCTTACCGCATCAATCGGCATTGCCAGTTGGACACCCGAGCACAGCAAACCAAACCAGATGATGCGAGATGCAGAACTGGCCATGATACAGGCCAAACGTTTTGGTGGCGACAGGATTGAGCCGTTTCGACCGGCGTTTCGCACTGTAAAGGATGAAACGGTCATCCTGCTTGAGGACCTTAAAAGCGCATTGCAGAACGATCAGATGTTTGTTCTCTATCAGCCAATCATCAATCTGGAAGATCGGGGCATTGTCGGGTTCGAAGCGCTGTTGCGCTGGGAACATCCTAAACTTGGTTCCATATCACCGGTGGAGTTCATCCCGCTGGCGGAAAGTTCCGGTCTGATCAATGCACTCGGATCTTATGTTTTAGAAAAAGCCACCGGGGACTTTGCAGCGATGGCGCGAGATATTGAGGGCCTTGATTGTTTTGTCAGCGTCAACATCTCCAGCCGCGAATTACTACGGCACGATATCGTAAATGATATTCGCAACGCACTAAAGAAAAGTCAGATGGCTCCGAATTTATTGCGGATGGAAGTTACTGAAAGCCTTGTGATGGAAAATCCGGAACACTCGTCAGAAGTGTTACGCAGAATTCATGCCATGGGCGTTGGGCTTTCACTGGATGATTTTGGCACGGGCTATTCCAGCCTCTCATATTTAACCCGGTTCCCGTTTGACACGATCAAAATCGATAAATCGTTTATACAGGCCAGAGACCGTCCGGAACGGCTTGTTGTACTGCGCGCAATTATCGCTATGGCTCATGGTTTGAACCAAAAAATTATCGCTGAGGGAGCAGAAATGGAATCCGACGTGACTGAACTGGCGCAAATGGGCTGTGAATTCGCACAAGGGTTTTTGTTCGGAGAACCGATGAGTATCAAGAAGGTCGAAGAAATCCTCGCAGAGGACGCGGCTCTGGTGAAAACCTAGGCATGGCCTGACTCACTGGACAGAAGCAGCGGGTCGACCCCTAAAATGGCAAGGGCACGTTCGTATTTCGTCTCGTGGTTCTGATCGAATAGAATATCACGATCCGCTTCGCAATTGAGCCAACCATTGGAGATGATTTCACTTTCCAGTTGTCCTGCACCCCATCCAGAATAACCCAACACCAATAAAATCTGTTCCGGCCCTCTGCCCATGGCAATGGCTCTCAGTATCTCGAGGGTGGCGGTAAGGCAGACATTGTCGCCGATTTTTAGTGATGTTTCGCTTTCATAATCAGGGGTATGGAGAACAAAGCCTCTACCCGGCTCCACCGGCCCTCCCATGTTCAGGCTCCGAAGTGCAAGTTCTTCGCTAACGGTATCTTGCTCTTCATCTGTGATAATTTCGAGTTTAGTAAAAAACTCGCCAATATCCGGTGACATCATGGATTGATTGATGATGAACCCCATCGCACCGTCTTCGGAATGAGCACAGACAAATATTACGCTTTTCTCAAAACGCTGGTCTCCCATGCCCGGCATTGCAATCAAGAATTGTCCCGTAAGAGACAGCGTTTTGTCCATATTGTCCTCTATCAGCCCGTGCGCAGCCGCCATGGGCAAATTCCTTAGGGACGATACGCAAAATATAGCCAGAGTACAATCTGTAAAGTGACAGCCGATTTTTAGATAAATTGCGCTAATAAATACCTATTTGTAACCAAAAGAATTGTCCAATAGTGCATACGAAGGGATCGAGTTCACCGAGATATGATCATCCTTGATTAGGGGACTGTCGCACGAATGGGTGTAATCGTGTATGGGTGTCCTATGATATTTAGATTGATCGATCACATCTTGCGGATTCAGAACGTGAATATACACTTGTCACCAGCTATTTTAGCGTTTGTTTTCATCACCTTTTGGATGGCGGATAGTAGTGTTGCAGCAAGCACTGACTGGCAGGACATTGGTGGCGGTGAGGCGCGGATGATTGCCGTACTTGCGCCTGATACTGGCAAAATTTCCGGTGCTATCGAAATCAGACTCAATCCAGGCTGGAAAACTTATTGGCGCGCTCCCGGCGATAGCGGAATACCGCCGCAGCTAAGTTTTGCTGGTTCGAAAGGCTATAAACACGACGCTGTCCATTTGCCCACGCCACAACAAATGAAAATCCAAGAATCCCAGGTTGTTGGCTACAAATCAGACGTGAGTTTTGTCTTTGACGGCACCATGCTTTCGTTTGACCCGGAAAACAATATCAGACTGGAGATGTTTTTGGGTGTATGTGAAAAAATCTGCATCCCTGCACAAGCAAATTTTGAAATTCCGATGTCTAAATTGAACCGGTCAGACCCGGTGAGCAATGGGTTTATAAACCTTGCTCGTGAAAATCTTCCCGGCAAACCAACGGCAGAAGTGGGCATTGAGCGGGTCAATTTCAGCCGCAGAAACTTGCAGATATTTGCCAATATCCCTTCTGCTGAAAAACCTCTCAGTCTGTTTGTCGAAGGTCCACCGGAATGGCGTCTGGCACCTGCCTCCCTCGTTCGTATCAATGGGCGGTTGGCTGAGTTCATACTTGATCTCTCGCAGGTTCCACCGGAAGCTGATATTGCCAAGAAAAAATTGAGATATACGCTTGTCAGCGGAAACCACAGTGTTGAGCAATGGAAAAAAGCTGAATAGAATTCTTTTTCATAATATTACAAATTTTGGAATGAATGCAATTGGTACCGCCGGATTAATTAGGATAGAATTCGACAACTTTACTTTACTCCAAATTTGAATGGATAGTATTTTGTCTGAAACGATAGGTATTTCGGTTGGTGATCGCCTTCCGAAAATGGATTTTAAGATCATGGGCGAAGATGGGCCTGATACTCTTTCCTATGCAAACCTTTTTGGGGGTAAAAAAGTAGTTCTATTTGCTTTACCCGGTGCGTTTACCCGCACCTGTACAGCAAGCCACCTTCCCGGATATCTGGAGAATCTGGAATCGCTTAAATCCAGAGGTGTTGATGAAGTAGCCGTTCTTTCCGTCAATGATGTGTTCGTAATGGACGCGTGGGCAAAAGCCACCAATGGCGTTGGAAAAATCCATTTTCTTGCCGATGGCGCATTGGAGTTCACCAAAGCAATTGGAGCTGATATTGATCTGGGCGTTGCCGGATTTGGCATCCGTTGCAAACGGCTTTCAATGATTGTCGATGATGGAGTGGTGACATCGCTGAACATTGAAGAAAAACCCGGCTCAGCGATTACTTCCGGTGCTGCGACCATTCTGGAACAACTGTAAGAATTTACTGACGTCTGCCCGTCAGAATGAGTCCAACTTAAAAGGCTCCATTCCTTGGCGGGCAAGTTCGTCTGCTCTTTCATTTTCCGGGTGGCCATTGTGGCCTTTAACCCAGTGCCATTCGACTTCGTGATGGCCCAATGCCTCTTCCAGAGCTTGCCATAATTCGATGTTTTTAACCGGTTTTTTGTTGGCTGTACGCCAACCGTTTTTCTTCCAGTTTTTGATCCAGCCTGTAATGCCTCCGCGCACATACTGCGAATCTGTATAGAGGTCTACATGGCATTGTTTTTTCAATGCGATTAACGATTCGATTGCCGCCTGTAATTCCATCCTGTTATTGGTGGTTTCCTCGGCTCCGCCGGAGAGTTCTTTTTCATGGTCGCCAAACCGCAATAATGCACCCCAGCCACCGGGACCGGGATTGCCAGAACACGCTCCATCAGTCCAAATTTTCACACGTTCGATCATTAAAGCCCTGCCTCTTTGGCGCTCAAACCGTAGGATTGAGTCTGTTTGATAGTTTGATGAAACCGAAGTTTCTCGATATATTCGTCGGGCATTTTGGGAACGACCAATGCACCGGGTGGCACGTTTAGCCAGTCGTATAAGCGGGTCAACAAGAACCGCAATGCCGACCCACGACACAAAATTGGCAAGGCGTCATATTCTTCTTGAGAAAGCACCCGCTCTGACACATAACCCCGCACCAGCGCACTTGCCTTTTCCGGTTCAAAGACGTTTTGCGCATTGAAGCACCAGGCATTTATGCAAGTAGCCAGATCAAAAGCCAGCAAGTCATTGCAGGCGAAATAGAAATCGATAAAACCAGAAAGTTGCTCTTTCAAAAAAAATACATTGTCAGGAAACAGATCAGCATGGATGATCCCGTCTGGTAGTGTTATCGGCCAGTTTTTTTCAAGGAAATCAAGTTCCTTTGAAATGAAACTCACCAGACCGTCCTGCACTTCATTTGCCCGCTCACCAGAAGCTTCAAATAACGGTCGCCAGTTCTCCAAGGTCAAAGCATTTTTGCGGTGAATTTCGAAGTCACTGGCCAGCATATGCATTTGGCCAAGTGCTATTCCAACCTGATGACAGCTTTTAACCTTGGGTTTACTGACCGACAAGCCGTCGAGAAAACTGATGATTGCAGACGGTCTACCTGCCAATGTACCGAGGGTCTCGCCGGTTTTCATGGCAATGGGTCTTGGGCAGGAAAAGCCTGCATCAGCTAAATGTTCCTTCAAACCCAAAAAGAATGGAAGGTCTTTTACAGCTACCCTCTTTTCGTAGAGCGTCAGGATGAAGGGACCATTGTCCGTAGTGATCAAAAAATTTGAATTTTCCACACCCTCGGCAATGCCCTTAACGGAATGCAATTCGCCTATATCGTAAAGGCGAAGATAGTCAGCCAGATCCGTATCTGATATTTCTGTATAAACTGCCACTGTTTAATCTCCATTCACAAAGGCCATATCTGCCTTTGCCAATGTGACGTCACGAATTTCGCGTGGTAGAGGGAAATTTTCTGTTTCCTGAACGGTTTCCACAAGATCAAGCTTCATCGCGAAACGCTTGCGAAAAGACTCAATTATTTCATTGACCAAAATTTCGGGCGCGGATGCTCCTGCGGAAAGACCTATAATTTTTGCGCCCTCAATTTCACACCATGGGATTTCGGAGGCGCTTTGAACCAGAAGGGCGCGTTTGGCTCCAGCTTTGATGGCTACTTCCACCAGACGCTTCGAATTAGAAGAATTTGGCGCACCAACGATGAGGAAATGATCGGCATTTTCTGCGGCCAGCTTCACCACGTCCTGACGGTTGGTGGTGGCATAGCAAATGGAATCGGAGACAGGCGCCTCAAGTGCTGGAAATCGTTCTTCAAGGCAATTCAGCACATCCATCATGTCGTCCATGGAAAGGGTTGTCTGGGTTACATATCCAAGTTGACTGGGGTCGCTTGGTTGCAAACGCTTAGCATCTTCCATTGTGTCGACCAATGTCATGGTGCCGGGGGGCATTTGCCCTATTGTGCCGATAACTTCCGGGTGCCCCTTATGGCCCACCAGCAACACATGACGGCCTTTACGCATATGGCGCAGGGCTTGCTTATGAACCTTAGAGACCAATGGGCAAGTTGCATCCAGATAGAACAAATTTTTGGATTCCGCGTCTTTTGGTACAGATTTTGGAACGCCGTGGGCTGAAAATATTACCGGCTGGTTTGTTGGTGGAATTTCATCAAGTTCTTTAACAAAAACCGCGCCGAGATTTTCCAAACCTTCCACTACATATCGGTTGTGAACGATTTCATGGCGGACATATACCGGCGCACCGTATTTTTTTAACGCTACGATCACCATCTGGATAGCGCGATCAACGCCTGCGCAAAAGCCACGCGGACCGCAGAGGCGCAACGTTAGATCACTCTTGCCATTAGTCTGTTTGCCGGATTCGCTCACGCGGTTTTCTCCAATGAAATCATATCGGGAATAAAGGGTGAGTTGCCCCAAGTGTCAAGCATCGTTGTCGGATTTGCTTTTTCTGTTGGACCAAAGGAAAAACCCACTTACGAGCACAAGGCCGAATGCAAGCCCGTACCATGTGACTGCATATTGAAGATGGTTATTTGGAAATGATACTCTTGTGGTCCCGCCCCTGGGGTAGCCGCCGGGAATTTTACCCTCGCCCGCATCGATGAAGAACGGGACAACATTATTGGCATTCTGCTCCATTTTTGCGGCCATGGCAGGCAAATCTTTCCAAAAGAAAATATTTGCCGTGATGTCATTTTCGGGCATGAAGGAATTTGGCTTTTCAGATGGCGGCGTTCGGGCTAGGCCGGTAATGGATTGGATACCTGTCACCTGCCCTTTGGCGCGGGTTGCTGGCTCGCGATAGGGTTCAGGCACGAAGCCACGATTCACCAGCACCACCAAGCCGCCATCGGTTTTTAATGGTGTGAAAACATTCCAGCCAACCACACCAGAATTGGTGTTGTAATAATATGCTTCATTGTCATGGTCGAAAATGCCGGTGACGGTAACCGTGCGGTAATCAACATCTTTGCCGTTTTTCTGAATGGCTTGCATTTCGCGAAGGGAAACTGGATTTGATGCCATGCGTTGATCAATTTGTGCGACCAACGTTTCCTTCCATTCCAGCCTTTGCACCTGCCAATTACCCAGAAAACAGAGGGTGACGAAGGATGCGAGGGACAATACGGCCATGGCCCATTTGGCTAAACGATTTTTTGCCATGTTTCTCTTAGGTTGGTCCATGTTCTAAGTTTCGTCGCTGTCGTCAGCCAGCGTACCTTGTTTTGCGTCTGTATTGAATTGCAGGGCAATCATAAAGCCCTTGCTGATGCGCAGGGTCCAGAGGCATGAGAAGATGATGACCGGCCCCCACAGGATGACATGCACCCAAATTGGCGGGTGAAACATATTGTCAAAAGCCAACGCCGCCCCCAGAAGAACAAACCCCATGATCATAATGACAAAAACTGCAGGCCCGTCACCAGAATCAATAAAAGAGTAATCAAGCTTACAGTTCATGCATTCCTTCGCGGGTTTTAGAACACCCGCAAATAAACGACCTTGTCCACACCTTGGACAAGTGCCTTTTAGCCCGACGGTGACGGGCGATACTGGCGGATAGAGTGCCTTGTCGTGGGAACTGGCCATAATAAATCCTGATACTACCAATAGAAAAGGCGGCCAATTAGATCAGCCGCCTTCGAAACCTTAACTTTGTCGTAGACTAGCCGTGCGCCAATGTTGCTCCCCATGAAGCCCAGATATAGATGGAGAAGAACAGGAACAACCAGACCACATCCACGAAGTGCCAATACCATGCGGCAGCTTCAAAACCGAAGTGCTTCTCAGGTTTGAAATGACCAGACATTGCACGGAACAGGCAGACCAGAAGGAAGATCGTGCCAACCAATACATGGAAACCGTGAAAGCCGGTTGCCATGAAGAAGGTCGCGCCATAGATGGACTCCTTAAAATCGAACGGTGCATAAGCATATTCATATGCCTGAACACCAGAGAATAAAACGCCAAGAACTACTGTGATAAACAGCATGCCTTTCAGCATGCCGCGTTCGTCATGTATCAAGGCATGGTGTGCCCACGTCACTGTGGTGCCTGAAAGCAACAGGATAACCGTGTTGAACAGAGGCAGGTGCATGGGGTCCAATACTTCAATGCCAACTGGCGGCCATTGACCACCGGTGTATTCAACCCGTGCATATTGTGCGGCCTCATTGGCAAACAGGCTTGCATCGAAGAATGCCCAAAACCAAGCAACGAAGAACATGATCTCGGAGGCAATGAACAAAATCATGCCGTAGCGCAAGTGCATCTGCACCACTGGGGTATGATCGCCTGCGTGGCTTTCCTTGATGGTATCACTCCACCAGGCAAACATGGTATAAAGCACGAGAGCTACACCGATGTAGAATAGCCATGGATTAGCCAAATCAACGCCACCGAGCATGAAGACATCTTCATTGAGATAACGCATGCCCGCAATGGCACCAATCGCCATTGTGAATGCGCCGATACCACCAATCAGTGGCCAAGGACTTGGATCCACAATGTGATAGTCGTGATCGACGTTATGACCATCTGACATGATATTCTCCTGTATTATCGTTTGTATTTCCGCTTTTTTTGGAAACACAATTCTGATTATAATTTGTTGTCCGTACCATCAACAATCTGATTGGCGCTGGATAGCTGTTCGGGCGCGTCTGATTCTGATGGAAAGAAAGTGTATGAAAGTGTGACTGATTTAATTGATTTCAAAAATTCTTCCTGATCAAGATCTGGATCAATGAAGAACACCACCGGCATATCAAGTTTGCCGTGCGGTTCAATTTTCGTATCGGTGAAGCAAAAGCATTCGATCTTGTTGAAGTAGGCCCCCATTGCTTGCGGCGTCACGTTGAAGGTCGCTGTACCTGTAAGCGGCTTATCCGACAGGTTTTCGGCAATGTAGGAGATTTGTTTCAATTCGCCCAATTTAACTTTAACCCGTCGCTGAACCGGTTTGAAACTCCAGTCGAGGCCGGAGGTCATGTTAGCGTCAAAAATTACCGTGATTTCACGATCGAGAATTTTGATGCCATCAATGTTGTCAACACGCTGGGTGGTGCCGCCAAAGCCAGTTACCTGACAAAATATCTTGTAAAGAGGTACAGCGGCATAGGCCATTCCACCCATTCCAAACACAAGCCCAAGGCAAATGGCACCAATGCGCAAGTTTTTTGCACTGCCTTTATCCGTTGGTGTTTTCCGATTTGCCAAATTCTGTTCCAAGTTACATCGCCCGTTCAAGAATTTCCGGGCCAAACTTCACTACGGTTGCGCCGTAGAAAAGGATAACCAATCCACCAAGCACCAAACCAATCGCTATATTGCGAGCGCGCTGGGATTTTTTCTGGGCATCGGTTAGGACAATACCTTCTTCGTGCATTACTTCATTTTTCATATTTTTATCACTCATTATGCCATCACCCTTGCAATAATCGCCTCAACCAAAAGAGCCGAGAACACGAGGAAAAGATAAAGAATTGAAAAACCAAAAAGCTTTTTGGCCGGTCCATTTGTTTCACTGTCAGATGGCATCGTCCAGACATCATAAGAATACTTAATGAAGACCGCGCCTAGTAGAGCTGAAACGACGCCATAGCCAGTGCTGGCAAATCCGATAACCCAAGGCATCACACCAGAGATTGCGGTTAAAAACGCGTAGCCTAGTATCTGATTTTGAGTGGAACGTTCACCTTTGACATTAGGCATCATGGGAACGCCTGCTGCGCCATAGTCGCTTTTTTTGAACAATGCCAACGCCCAAAAATGTGGAGGAGTCCACAAAAAGATTATCGCGAAAAGTGCAAAACTCTCAATCGAAGCATTGCCTGTGACTGCTGCCCAACCGATCATCGGGGGAAATGCGCCTGCTGCACCGCCGATGACGATGTTTTGCGGTGTCGAACGCTTCAACCACATGGTGTAAAAAACGGCATAATAAAAAATTGTAAATGCGAGGAACGCCGCCGAGAACCAGTTTACCAAGCTTCCCATCACCAGAACGGACATAAATGAAAGGGTAAGTCCAAAGCCAAGTGCTTCATTTTTTGTGATGCGACCCGCCGGAATTGGGCGGTTTGCAGTGCGTGTCATGACCTTATCAATATCGGCATCATACCACATATTGAGCGCACCGGAAGCGCCAGCTCCAACAGTGATACACAGGATTGCAATGAACCCAATGAACGGATTGATGTCGCCAGGGGCCACAACCAGACCCACCAGTGCCGTAAATACAACCAGTGACATTACACGTGGCTTCAGCAGGGCAATATAGTCCGCTGGCGTTGCATCTGAAATGCGAACGCCCTGATCGGCTAAAGATTTATTTTCCAGCGTAGCCATTACGATAATGCCTGTCTAAACAATTACTCTAATTTTTGAACCTTAAAATGAAACGCCGGAGTTGCCGGCGTTTCACTGATTTTGACTTACTTGATTTTTGGCAATATTTCCCACTGGTGATGTGGTGGAGGAGATGACAATTGCCATTCCAGCGTAGTTGCACCTTCACCCCATGGATTATTGCCAGCAGGCCGCTTGGCCCTGAAAGCTTCAAACATGCAAATCAGGAAGACTATGACACCGATTGCTGAAATATATGAACCCCATGAAGAGACTGCATTCCAGCCAGCAAAGGCATCTGGATAGTCAACATAACGACGAGGCATGCCAGCAAGACCGAGGAAATGCTGTGGGAAGAACAGCATGTTCACGCCGATGAAGGTGATCCAGAAGTGAGACTTGGCAAGGAATGAATTATACATATAGCCAGTCATTTTCGGGAACCAGTAATACCAGGCCGCAAAAATTGCGAACACAGCACCAAGAGACAGCACGTAATGGAAATGCGCTACCACATAATAGGTATCGTGGAAGGCGCGATCCAGACCAGCATTTGCCAATTGGACACCAGTTACACCACCAACAGTGAACAGGAAGATGAAGCCGATTGCCCAGATCATTGGCGTACGGAATGTGATCGAACCGCCCCACATAGTGGCGATCCATGAGAAGATTTTAACACCCGTTGGAACCGCAATAACCATGGTGGCAAATACGAAATAACGCTGGGTATCAAGGGACAAACCAACCGTATACATGTGGTGCGCCCAAACGATGAAGCCAACAGCACCAATTGCAATCATCGCCAATGCCATTCCCATGTAACCAAAGATAGGTTTGCGTGAGAAAGTGGAGACAATGTGGCTGACTATGCCAAAGCCCGGCAAGATCAGAATGTACACTTCAGGGTGACCAAAAAACCAGAACAGATGCTGGAACAAAATAGGGTCACCACCACCGGCTGGATTAAAGAAGGCGGTATCGAAGTTACGATCTGTTAACAACATGGTGATGCCACCTGCAAGCACAGGCAAAGACAGCACCAGCAAGAAGGCGGTAACCAGAATAGACCATGCAAACAACGGCATTTTAAACATCGTCATGCCCGGGGCACGCATGTTGAAAATCGTGGTGATGAAGTTAATCGCACCAAGGATAGAAGAGGCACCAGCAAGATGGAGCGACAGGATTGCAAAATCCATGGCCGGTCCTGGCTGACCGGAAGTAGAAAGAGGAGGATAAATCGTCCAGCCACCACCAACACCGTTTGCACCAGCAGGACCTTCCACAAACATGGAAAGAATAAGCAACAGCAAAGCAGGCGGCAAAAGCCAGAATGAAATATTGTTCATACGCGGAAAAGCCATATCCGGCGCACCGATCATGATCGGCACAAACCAGTTGGCAAAGCCGCCAATCAGTGCAGGCATCACCATGAAGAAGATCATGATCAGACCGTGGCCCGTTACAAACACGTTGAAGGTATGGGGATTGGAAAAGAATTGCATCCCCGGCTCGTGTAACTCCATACGCATCGCGATAGACAGAGCACCACCAACGATGCCTGAAATGATCGCAAATATCAGGTAGAGGGTACCGATATCCTTATGGTTGGTTGAAAGAAACCAACGCGTGAAAAAAGATGCTTTGTATTCTCCACCATGTGCAGCACTTGCCATGACCGTATTCTCCTTAGAGCTTCTTCGCCCGAAACTTACTTAGTTTCCGGCAACTTTAACTGGTTTGTCGCTTGCAATGGATGCCATCAACGCTTTGTTGGCGGCTTCAACATCATCCGCGGCAGCTGATTTCCACGTGTCAAATTTTTCGCGAGAAACAACCCTGACTGCAATTGGCATGAATGCGTGATCCTTACCGCAAAGCTCGGAACACTGGCCGTAGAACAATCCTTCGCGGTTCGCCTTGAACCATGTTTCGTTCATGCGACCCGGCACACCATCAACCTTGATGCCAAACGACGGCATGGCAAAAGAATGGATGACATCAGCGGCGGTTACCAAAACACGGACCATCTCGTTCACTGGCACGACAATTTCATTATCCACAGCCAGAAGTCGCGGGTAAATGGCTTTATCAGTCTTGCCAACTTCGGCGCGGTCTTCTTCCTGCAACATCACTGTATCAAAGGAAATTTCGCTACCGTCCAAATATTCAAACCCCCAATACCACTGATACCCGGTGGCCTTGATGGTCATTGCAGGTTCCTCCTGCGGCGCCAATTGACGGTTAAGTAAATCAAACGATGGAAAAGCAATCATTACCAATACGATGATTGGACCAATGGTCCAGACTGCTTCAATGGTTGAATTGTGACTTGTTTTTGAAGGATTTGGGTTATTCTTGCGGCTGAACCGCACCATGACGTAGCCTAGCAGGATCGTCACAAAAATTGTAATAGGCCCAATGAAATAGAATGTATAAGCATCGAACCAGTCGATGCGCTCCATCATATCACTTGCGGATGCCTGATGCCACATTTGCCATGGCACCGGCTGATCTGCCAGCGCAGACACACTTAGCGCCATCCACGCCATTACAAATGAAAAACCTGCCGTGATAACTTTCATCACGTTTTCTCCTGTCAATGCCAGCGGGGTTTACAAATCCAGCTGTCAATCAATTCCAATAAATTCAAACTTTTAGAATTCAAAACCCCGCTTGACCAAAGTCAAGAATTCCAATTCCCGCATGTAAGACCACAAAGAAGTGATAATCGCAACGTGTATGGGCGTCACAATTGTGCGGCATTTTTACACCAAACGGTACGAAGCGCCACTGATAGTGTGTGCAAATATCGTCTGTGGCCTAAGAATCAACAATATTTGTGGTATTTGCTTCATCTACGCCATAGAAGTTGCATGGTTTTATGTGTTGCTGTCATAAAGCATCACTCAATACGAGATCAATGATTCGGAAATTTATATGATACGAACCAAATTTACCCCCAATTTTGTTCACCATCTTATCCTTTCGGCACTTTTTGTCCTTTGTGCAGTAACGGGCTTTTCTTACGCTGAACATGCTAATGCCCAGGGAGCGGTGAAATCAAACCACGGCGCATGGGCCATGGTTTGTGATACACCACCAGGTGCCATCTCTGAACAATGTGCCCTTATGCAAAACGTTGTGGCGGAAGATCGCAGCGAAGTGGGGCTTTCGGTCGTAATATTGCGCACCGCAGATGGCAAGGCTGAAATTATGCGTGTTCTGGCCCCCCTTGGGGTGCTGCTACCTAACGGGCTGGGTCTGAATGTGGACGGTAAAGATATCGGGCGCGCCTATTTTGTGCGCTGTTTTCAGGATGGTTGTTATGCAGAAGTCATTTTAAAGGGTGCATTGCTGGAAACTTTGAAAACCGGCAAAAGCGCTACTTTCATTGTGTTCCAGACTCCGGAAGAAGGCATCGGAATTCCGGTTGACCTAAACGGTTTCACCGAAGGCTACAATAAAATCCCATAGAGTTAAGGCAAAGCATAATTATGGATTCTCTTCTTGATAAATTTGATGTGGATAAAGCGCGGGTCGAAAGCATTGTATCCGATACTTTAGGCAGTTGTGAAGATGGGGAACTCTATCTGGAATACAGCCAGAGCGAGTCCTTGATGTTTGACAATGGTCGGTTGAAATCTGGCACGTTTAATACCGATCAAGGATTTGGCCTTAGGGCCGTGGTTGGCGAAACAGCAGCCTTTGCCCATTCAGGAGATTTATCGGAAGCCGGTTTAAAACGGGCAGCTGATGCGGTGAGCGCCGTTCAACGAGGGTATGGCGGTTCTTATGCCGCGGCTCCCAAGGGCACAAATCGTGCGCTATATAGCGACGAAAATCCACTTGGTACGCCGAGCTTTGCCGACAAGGTAAAGTTTCTTGAAACAATTGATGCCTATGCCCGCGCCAAAGATCCCAAGGTTCGTCAGGTCACGGCCTCCATTTCCGGTAGTTGGCAATTAGTAGAAATTTTACGTGCGGATGGCCATTTGGTTCGTGATGTACGGCCTTTGGTTCGGGTAAATGTGAGCGTTGTGGTTGGCGAAGGTGATCGTCAAGAATCTGGTTCCTATGGCGAAGGTGGTCGTCGCGGTTTTGGGGAATTCATGGTCGAGGACCGCTGGCAATTTGCTGTGGACGAGGCTTTGCGTCAGGCGTTGGTTAACTTAGGTGCAAAGCCTGCGCCGGCTGGCACCTTTGATGTGGTGATGGGCCCCGGCTGGCCCGGTGTCATGTTGCATGAAGCAGTTGGTCACGGGCTGGAGGGCGATTTCAACCGCAAAAAAACTTCTGCATTTGCGGGATTGATGGGCGAGCAGGTTGCCGCCAAAGGCGTCACTATTGTGGACGATGGCACCATTGATGAACGACGTGGATCGCTGAGCGTGGACGACGAGGGAACGCCCACTGAAAATACGGTTCTGATTGAAGACGGTATTTTGGTTGGCTACATGCAGGATCGCCAAAATGCACGGCTGATGGGCATGGAACCCACCGGTAATGGCAGGCGCGAATCCTATGCGCACATGCCCATGCCGCGGATGACCAATACTTATATGCATTCGGGCAAACACGATCCGCAGGAAATTATGGAATCCGTGAAGGATGGCATTTATGCCGTTTCCTTTGGTGGTGGACAGGTAGATATCACTTCCGGAAAGTTCGTCTTCAACTGCACCGAAGCCTATGAAATCAAAAATGGTAAAGTCGGTCAGGCAATACGGGGTGCAAATCTCATCGGCAATGGTCCCGAGGCCATGAAGCGCATCACAATGATCGGCAACGACATGGCGCTTGATAAGGGCATCGGCATGTGCGGTAAATCGGGCCAGAGCCTACCGGTAGGCGTTGGTCAGCCAACCATCCGCATGAATGAGATGACGGTTGGCGGCACAGGAGTTTAGCTGCCTCTGCCGCCTTTTCATAACGGACTTTTAACGCTGGAATTACCTGAATCCCCACTATAATTTTTTAGACTGCGTTCTAGTAGGCTAGTTTTGGAAACCAGTCCGTGCCACGCCCTTCCGGTGTAAGATCGAAAACATTCCACATCGGCCAAATCTGATCCACATGGCGTGGATGGGTAGGACGGTCGACATAGAGTAGTTCTGCGCCCCAGAAATGATGAATGCCATCATCCCGCTTTACGAATATATTTGCAGCAGGCATTTGATTGCCGTTGTCTCCGACCGCGAAATAATCGTCACTATAGTTGTTATGAAATGATGAGAGCAGTTTCACGCCGGGCCAATTTCGGGACCTTGCCAAAGCATCAAACTGATTGATCGGTGCCTTGGCTACAATTGCAAAATTTAGGCGATCTTTCAGATGCTGCGAAATACCACTGAGGCCATCAATGAACGATGTGCAGGCCGGGCAAGCGTTTTGCGTATCCGGTGCCAGCATGAAGCTATATAAGAAAAGCGTGTCCTTTTCAGGAGCAAAGAGGTTCGACAAGTGGACTTTTTCCTCCTGCCCCGATCCGTCGACAGTCTCAAATATATAGTCCTCAGGGGTGAGGCCGCCATCGGGCAATGCCCTTCGCATTTCAGCAATTTTTTGGACCTTAGCGTCCAGTTCAAGTTCGGCTTTCAGCAATTCATTACGTGCAGCGCGATAGTCGGCGCTTTCACCCGGATACATTTTGTCGTGCAAGGTTTCGGTCATAATCGCTCCTGTAACTATTTCAGAATCTTTATTTAACTTATTTGTTAAATAAAAGAAAGCGATTTATGTAAAAATTGTGATCTAAGGATAGAGCCTCGATATGTTCCAATTATCGTTCAACGATTCCCGTTCAAACCTTTGGCGATCATGCAGGCGGAACTTTCCGTCGTTCCAGAATTCAATCGAAAGTGGTTTCAGGCGGAAGCCTGACCAATAGTCCGGCCTTGGAATTTCGCCAACGCCAAATTTTGCAGCAAAGATGGCCACTTCTTTTTCCAGCGCAAATCGGCTTTCCAGTTCGCGCGATTGTTTGGAGGCCCATGCGCCAATGCGCGAGCCACGGGCGCGGGACTGGAAATAATCTTCTGCCTCATCGTCAGATACCACTTCAACTTCACCTCTAAAGCGCACGCATTTGCGCAGGGATTTCCAGTGAAAACTGGCGGCGGCCTTTGGATTGGCTAACAATTCTTTACCTTTGTTGCTTTCGAAATTGGTAAAGAACACAATACCGCGCTCGTCCCAGCGGCGCATTAGCACCATACGTGCGTTAGGCATGCCATCCTTATCAACAGTAGCGAGCGTCATGGCCGATGGGTCATTAGGTTCAGATTTTTCCGCCAATCCCAACCATTCAGAGAACAATTCAAACGGATTTTCCTGATTTTGGTCACCTTTTCTTAACCCAGATGATTGATCATTCATTTACACTTGTCCCATTGTTTATCTTTGGACGTACCCATGCACGCAGCAACCAGCACTCATATTATTTTGTCATCTGCACAACAGAAAAACCGTCGCTTCCATGTTAGAGCAACTCGCTTGCTCTTCCAAATGGTATGTCTCGGAATTCTGGCTCTTGGTATGTCTGCTTGTACACTGAGCAAAGCCGTCGATACAAGCGATCTGCAAAGCGAGATTGTCACGGGGTCAATTTCCAAAACGGTCAAAGCTGAAGGTGTTGATACGACTGATACGGAAGTCATCAAATCAGCCGTTGTGCAAAATGATGGTACTGAAGCTTCCTCCGACACGCTGGCTTGGCAAAACCCGGATACCGGCAATAGCGGAACGATTATTGCCATTGAAAAATTCGTTGGTCCACAGGGGCACCGATGCAAAAAATTCCAAACTACTGTGGATTCTTTCATGGGCATTTCGATCTACGATGGCGAAACCTGCGAGATTAAAAAAGGGTTTTGGATACTCTCGCATTTTTTTAAGAAAAAACTTTAATATTTTTTGACCAAAAACTGTCGATTTAGGCGATTTTGTGGACATTTATCACAAAAATCACCATATCAATGTAAGCTGAACTTGCTTCGGGCATAAATCCCGGTGTGAGTATGTTTTTTCTTGGGGTAAATATATGCGTGATCCATATGTGGTTTTAGGTGTTTCAAAAGGTGCCAGTGAAAGCGACGTCAAAGCTGCTTTTCGTAAACTTGCGAAAAAATATCACCCTGACACCAATAAAGACAACCCAAAAGCGCAGCAGCAGTTCACTGAGGCCAACCAGGCTTATGAAATTATTGGTGACAAGAAAAAACGCGCGCAGTTCGATCGCGGCGAAATTGATGGCGAAGGCAAGGAACGCTTCGCGGGCTTTGGTCAAGGCGGCGGATTTAACCCGCGAGGACAAGGAAGACCTGACGGACGAGCCGGTGGTTTTGGCCAGAATGTGCATGGTGCGGAAGATATTCTTAGCGAGTTATTCGGTTCGGCCTTTGGCGGAAACAGACAAAATGCAGGCCCTTCTTCCGGATTTGGTGGCCAACGACAGCAGCAAAGACAGCGCGTTGATCTTGATATCAAGTTAAAAATACGGGTGGGCGTTGAAGATCTTGCTCGTGGCAAAGCGTCAGTCAAACTGCCTGATGGCAAACAAATTTCCGTCTCAATTCCCCCTGAATCTGAAGATGGCCAAACCATCCGTCTCAAAGGACAGGGTAAGAAGCATCCCGGCATGAAACCGGGAGATGCGTTGATTACCTTTAAATTTGTTTCTCACCCAAGCTTCTCGGTTCAGGGTGCCGATTTACGTTACCAATTGCCCTTGCCCCTAAAAACCGCGGTTTTGGGTGGCAAAGAACCGGTGACGACCGTTGATGGAAAACTATCGTTGACCATCCCAGCAGGCACTAATTCGGGCAAAATTTTTCGCCTGAAAGGTAAAGGATTACCAAAAAAAGGTGGCGGCAGCGGGGATTTACTTGTGGAGGCAGCCATTCAACTGCCGGAAGATGGTTTAGATGCGCTCAAAGCGCTTTATGGGGATACCGTCAAATAATACATACCCTTCACGTTAATACTGTTGTTGAGATTTTTCGGTATCGCTTGCGGGGTGACTGCGCCTATGCGATACCCACATAATCATTGACCTGTCGTGGTCTTAGTATCATTGCCAAAACCCTTTATGGAGGTTGATATGGCTACAACAAACGGATTGTTGGCTGGCAAGCGCGGACTTGTAATGGGCGTCGCTAATAAACGCTCAATCGCTTGGGGTATTGCCAAATCCTGCTCTGATGCAGGTGCAGATTTGATCCTTACTTATCAAGGCGACGCGTTCAAAAAACGAGTTGAACCGCTGGCTATAGAATTGGGCGCGCAAATTGGCGGTCATGTGGATGTGACTGACCCCGATACCATCGATGCTCTGTTTGCCGACATAGAAAAAGAGCACGGCAAGATAGATTTTCTGGTGCATGCCATTGCATTCTCAGACAAGGATGAGTTAACCGGACGTTATGTGGATACCACTGCTGAAAACTTCCGCAAAACCATGGATATTTCAGTATATTCCCTCACATCAATCGTCCAGCGCGCTGAAAAGCTGATGCAGGATGGCGGATCGATCCTGACGCTGACCTATTACGGTGCCGAAAAGGTAATGCCTCATTATAACGTCATGGGCGTTGCGAAGGCGGCACTTGAAGCATCCGTTAAATATCTCGCTGTTGATCTGGGCGGCAAACAAATTCGTGTTAATGCGCTTTCTGCCGGACCAATTAAAACACTGGCCGCATCGGGCATTGGGGATTTCCGCTATATCCTCAAATGGAACGAATATAATTCGCCATTGAAACGCACTGTGACCATTGAGGAAGTGGGCGATTCGGCGCTTTATCTATTATCGGATCTCTCAAGGGGGGTTACTGGCGAAGTGCATCACGTGGATTCAGGCTACCATACGGTTGGCATGAAGGCGGTGGATGCACCTGATATTTCGGTGGTCAAAGACTAGTAACAAATGGCTGACCCTCGAATCTACTATCTCCGGCATGGACAAACGGACTGGAATGCAGAACTTCGCTTTCAGGGACGTCGGGATATTCCACTCAATGCTACGGGACAGGCACAAGCCGACCGCAATGGCGAAAAACTTGCAGAAATTTTGCCCACCGATCACTCTCTGCCATTTATTTCAAGTCCGATGAAGCGTACCCGCGAAACCATGCAGCGTGTATTGGTAAAACTGGGCCACGAAGATGAAAGCGTTCAGATTGATGATCGCTTGATTGAAGCCTCTTACGGAGATTGGGAGGGTAAGACCCTGCCACAGGTCAAATTGGAATTTCCTGAATTGCATCGCCGTCGTAAGGAAATTCGCTGGCAGTTTTGCCCGCCCAATGGCGAGAGTTGCGCGATGATGCTTGATCGCATCTCAGACTGGTATGAAAGCCTTGAAGGGGATGCAGTTGTTGTTGCCCATGGCGTGGTTGGTCGTGTCTTGCGCTTTCATTTACTGGGGTTGGAACAACAAGAGGCCGGTGGGTTTGTTTTTCCGCAGGATAAGGTTTGCGTTATCCAAAAGGGTAGCGAAGAATTCGTCTGATCCTTCTTTTGGGGTGAAGATTATTTGACCAAACAAGATTTCCCACTTACAAATCCAGCGAACTCGTTTTTTCAGGACTTTCCATGTCGTTCAATACTTTTGGCCATATGTTTCGTGTTAGCACTTGGGGCGAAAGCCATGGTCCTGCATTGGGCTGTATTATCGACGGATGCCCTCCGGGACTGGAAATCACACTGGCTGAAATTCAGACATTTATGGATAAACGCAGGCCCGGCCAATCGCGTTTTACCACCCAGCGACAGGAAGCCGATATTGTAGAAATACTCTCTGGCGTTTTGCCCCATGAGAGCCAAGACGGCGTTTTGATTACAACCGGCACACCGATATCGATGTTGATTAAAAATACTGATCAACGCTCCAAAGATTATTCTGAGATTAAAGACCGTTACCGCCCGGGTCATGCTGATTTTACCTATGATACAAAATATGGCATTCGCGATTATCGAGGTGGTGGACGATCATCCGCCCGCGAGACCGCAGCGCGTGTTGCAGCCGGTGCGCTTGCTCGCAAGGTCATTCCGAATGTTACCATTCGCGGTGCGCTGGTTCAGATTGGCAACAAAAAAATTGATCGCAGCCGATGGGATTGGGATGAGGTAGACAATAATGATTTCTTCTGCCCCGATGCAAAAATGGCTGCTGAGTGGAGTGACTATCTCGATGGTATTCGCAAGAATGGTTCATCCATAGGTGCTGTTGTTGAAGTAGTGGCTGACGGTGCTATGGCCGGACTGGGCGCTCCGGTCTACGCCAAGCTCGATCAGGATATCGCTTCTTACATGATGTCTATCAATGCCGTTAAGGGCGTTGAAATCGGTAATGGATTTGATGCGGCCACATTGACCGGCGAAGAAAATGCCGACGAAATGCGCATGGGTAATGATGGTCAGGTACAATTCCTTTCTAATAATGCCGGTGGTATTTTGGGCGGCATTTCCACTGGACAACCCATCGTTGCAAGATTTGCTGTGAAGCCCACCTCCTCGATTTTGACCACACGCAAAAGCGTTACTGCCAAGGGCGAAGAAATTGATGTGCGCACCAAGGGTCGTCATGATCCGTGTGTCGGCATTCGGGCAGTTCCAATTGGCGAAGCCATGATGGCCTGCGCCATCGCAGACCATTTCCTTTTACACCGCGGACAAACAGGGCGCGTATAACTATGAGTTACGATCAAGCAAAAATTGTTGAGGCCATTCGTGCCTTTGAAGCTGGTGAGATTGTTGTTGTTGTTGATGATGATGGTCGCGAGAATGAAGGTGATTTGATTGTTGCTGCCGTTCATTGCACCACCGAAAAGATGGCTTTCATCATTCGCCACACCAGCGGCATTGTTTGTACGCCGATGACGGCAGAAGAGGCTCAGCGGCTGAACCTTGCCCCTATGGTTGCAGAAAATAACGCGCCCCATGCAACCGCCTTTACAGTGTCCGTTGATTATAAGCATGACACCACCACAGGAATTTCTGCCGAGGAACGCAATTCAACTGTTCGGGCATTGGCGAACCCCAATTCCGGCGCACTGGATTTTGTGCGCCCCGGCCATATCTTTCCGCTGGTTGCAAAAGAAGGCGGTGTCCTGATGCGCTCCGGCCATACAGAGGCAGCGGTTGATCTTTGCCGCCTGGCTGAACTGCCTGAGGTTGGTGTAATTTCCGAACTGGTCAATGACGATGGCACTGTGATGCGTGGGCCGCAAGTGAACGCATTTGCCGAGGAAAACAAGCTGCACATTATTTCGGTTGCCGACATGATTTCCTATCGTCAGCGCAAGGAAAGCATGGTCGAGCAGGTGGAGCAATTTGAAATTGAAACCACGGCCGGTATAGCCATGGCATACACATACAAAACCAAATGGGATGCGATGCATCATCTTGCAGTTGTGTTTGGCGACATTCGTGACGGGCAGAATATCCCGGTGCGATTGCAAATTGAATCAATCATTGATGATGTATTCGGCACGGCGAAATCCTTGAGCAACGCTTTGGAGGAAATCGCCAAGAACGGACGCGGCGTTGTGGTTTATTTGCGCGAGGGCGCGGTGGGGGTTGTTAATCCCGGGCACCAGCTTGTCGATGAAGGGCGCGAACATCATAACGAAGCCAAATCTCGGCAAGAAGAATGGCTGGAGATTGGGCTTGGCGCTCAAATTTTGAAAGATCTGGGTATACAGTCCATAGAACTCATGGCATCGCGCGAACGTCATTATGTGGGGCTTGAGGGCTTCGGTATTGAAATTGTAAAGACACTTCTAACCGAATAGGACATCCACCATGCGCCGTATCCTTGCAAGCTTGCTATTAATTGCCTCGTTAAACGGCGCAATCGCGGCAGACAAATTGGTGGTGGAGAAACTGGATGCAGACAGTTACCCCGCTGAAATCGTTATCGACCCGCGCAAACCATCTAAAAACGGTCTACCTGACGGAAAAATTTCCACGATAAAAGGCGATATTATTGCCGCTTGGTATTCGAGACCAACAGAACGCTATCGCCACGGAATATTGGGGGATAAAATTGAAGCGGGGAGCCTGAAAGTCAGAACCCGGTTTGGAGCCACCCTCACCTATCGTCTACCCCGCTCAGAAGTATTTGAGGATATCACTCCCCGTCTGGTTGATCTTGACCGCAACGGAACGATTGAAGTCATCACCATCCGTTCATCCGTGAGCAAAGGGGCAGCGATCACCGTCTATGGCCTCAACGGTCCTCTGCTGGTACAAAAGGCGACTACCCCTCATATCGGGCTTAGCAATCGCTGGCTGAATATCGCTGGTATTAGTAATTTCAGCCGTGGTAAAACACTCGAAATTGCAGCCGTTATCACTCCGCACATTGGCGGGACTTTGAAATTCTATAAATACAACCGCGGTAAATTGCTGCAAAGGGCCACAGCTTCCGGGCTTTCAAACCATGTGATCGGCTCGCGGGAACAACGGCTATCAGTGGTCCTCGATTATGACGGGAACGGAACACCGGACTTGGCCCTTCCCTCTGCCGATCGCCAGTCGTTGTATGTCATGAGCCTGACCGGTAGCGGAATGGTTCTCCTTGCTGAAGCGGTGCTTCCCAGCCCCATCAACAAAGCCATCGCATTGAAGGACAAAGGTAAAAACGTACAGTTTATTGTCGGTCTTGAAGATGGCACTGTCTATTCTGTCCACCGGTAAGAAGCCGCAGGGCTCCAACAATTGTTGACTTGTAACAGGTGCTGATTTCACAATCAGAGCCAACCGGAGACTAGTCATGACCACCGTCGTTTTCTCACACCCAAGCAGTCTTGATCATATCACGCCGCCCGGGCACCCGGAGCGTCCTGACCGGATAAGGGCTGTGGAACGAGCGCTCAGCCATTCAGATTTCGATGATCTTGAACGCATGGATGCGCCTGCGGCCGATTCCAAGATGTTCGAATTGGCCCATCCGGAATCACACGTAAAAATGCTGGAAGGCCGTATTCCTGAAACCGGCATTGTGGTCATTGATGCTGATACCAGTGCCAGCCCAAAAAGCTGGGATGCTGTACGCCATTCTGTTGGTGGAGCACTTGAGGGAGTGGACTGCGTTTTCGACGGGCGCGCCGACAATGTTTTTTCTTATATGCGCCCACCGGGACATCATGCGGAAAAAACGACTGCTATGGGTTTTTGCTTCGTTAATTCGATTGCCATTGCCGCGCGTTACGCGCAGGAGAAATACGGTATTGAACGTGTCGCAATCATTGATTGGGACGTGCATCACGGTAATGGGACGCAGGATATTTTCTACGAAGATGATAGCGTACTCTTTGCCTCGACCCATCAAATGCCGCTTTATCCTGGAACCGGTGCAAAGCATGAAACCGGCACCGGCAACATTTTCAATGCGCCTCTTAGCGAAGGGGATGGCGGTGACGCGTTCAGGGAAGCATTTACCTCGAATATTCTCCCGGCGGTCGATAATTTTGCCCCTGAACTGATATTAATTTCAGCAGGCTTCGATGCTCACTTTAAAGACCCTCTTGCAGGTATTAAGTTAATAGAAGATGACTTCGACTGGGCTACCGCAAAAGTGATGGAACTTGCCGAAAAACACTGTGAAAACCGACTTGTTAGCCTGCTTGAAGGGGGTTACGATCTGGAAGGTTTGGCCGATTCTGCGGCCGCACATGTCAGACGCCTGAAACTGGGCTAATAGCGAGATATTTTTATGGCTGAAGAAAAACAAACCAAAAGTGTTACCAAGATGAGCTTTGAGGATTCTCTCTCCCAGCTTGAGGGCATTGTTGAAAACCTCGAGCAGGGCAATGTTCCTTTGGATAAATCCATTGAATTTTACGAGCGCGGAGAAAAGCTGCGCGATCATTGCCAAACACTGCTTAGAGCAGCGGAAGATAAAGTAGAAAAAATTCGCGTCGGTGCAGATGGTTCGGCCCAAGGGACGGAACCTTTGGACTCTTAGATACAGCATATAGAGTAGCAATATTCATGAAGAAATTTCGAATACTCATTTGGGTAGCTATTGCGACATTGCTATCGGTTCTGGCATTTGCCCAATACAACAAGACCAATATGAAGGCTTCCATTGTTGTGGCCATCGGAGGCCCGTTTGATCTTATTCGCACCGATGACGGTTTGCCCATCACCTATGATGACCTCAAAGGCAAGCCTCACGCGATATTTTTTGGCTTCACCAATTGCCCTGAGGTTTGCCCGACCACGCTTTTTGAAGCCAGTGCATGGCTGAAACAACTTGGCGATGATGCCGATAAATTGAAATTTTATTTCTTTACCATCGACCCCGAACGCGACACGAGGGAAATTCTGGCTGAATATGTGGGTGCTTTCGACCCACGGATTGTCGGCATAACCGGCACACCGGAAAATATGCAACAAGCCATTTCTGCGTATCGGGTCTATGCAAAAAAAGTTCCGTTGGAAGATGGCGACTATACGATGGACCACACCGCATCGATTTATCTGATGAATTCAGACGGAAGTTTTTCCGGCACGATTTCATATGGCGAAAGTGGTGAAACAGCTCTTGAAAAACTCAAGAACCTTTTGAAATCTAATTAGATCGTGCCGGGCGGCTCTTTTTCACCGGAGCAAATCGTATTACATTCGGCGCATTTATTTACCAAATATCAACCATGTTTATTGGCAGTTTTATAACCATCGTATGGCAAAATTGATCTCGGGATAAACCATTTGAGAGTTCATTTGCCATGCGTAACATTGGCCACAAATTATTACTGTCATCGCTGGTGATGATTGTCGGCGCTTCAACAGCGTGTGCAGGCATTCTAGTTGGGTTCCAGCACTCAAACGATAGTGTCATTGGTCTGCGCGGTTCAATTGGCATAAATGATTGGGAACGCACCACCTCATTTGCTGATAGTGTTTTTCTTCCCAGTGTTTCCCAAATTGAGAAAATGAATAATTCAAGCATGATGCTGGACGAAAACGGACTTCTGCTGGATCATATGGCCACGGGCAGTGTGGGCGGAAAAAACATTGAAAAAACTGTTGTTTGGGACCGCTTTGATGGTACTGGCAAACAGATCGCCAACGGGCTTACAGACTGAAAGTCTGCGCTGAGGTTTAAATTTTTCTTGTAAACCAACCATTCGCAAGCCATGAAACCTTCATGGATACGAAATCAAAAATCCGACTGGATAATTTGCTGGTAGAACGCGGGTTCTACAATAGCCGCTCACGCGCTCGCGATGCCATTGCGCGGGGTTGCGTCTTGGTGGCTGGAAAGCCTGCGTTAAAATCTGGTCGTACTCTGACATTTGATAGCGCCGTCGAAATCAATGATCCGGCCATGACCTATGTTTCGCGCTCCGCGTTAAAACTAATCGAAGGACTTGAGATATCCAGTTTCGATCCGGCTGGTCGTATCGCTCTGGATATTGGCGCATCGACTGGTGGCTTTACTCAAGTATTGCTGGAACATGACGCTAAACATGTGTTTGCAGTTGATGTTGGTCACGGGCAGATGGACGCGGCCCTTGCCAGTGACCCACGCGTAACCAATCTTGAAAATCTCAATGCGCGTGAATTATCGATTGATGATCTTGGTGGTGTGGTGCCAGAGTTTCTGGTTTGCGATGTGAGTTTCATCTCGCTCAAGCTTGCTCTTCCCCCAGCACTTGATATAGCTGCCAGCGGCGCACACGGGATTTTTCTCGTCAAGCCGCAATTTGAACTGGGCCGTGACCATATTGGCAGAGGTGGTCTGGTGAAAGATAAAGATGCAGCCAAGGAATGTGCTCAGGCGCTTTCCGATTGGCTGGATAGTTGCCCCGGATGGCAATGCACCCATTTTTTGCCCTCACCGATCTTTGGCGGGGATGGCAATGAAGAATATTTGATAGCAGGAACGAAACGATGAATGAACTGGTAATTGACCGCTTGGGCGCACAGGGCGACGGCGTGGCAAATTCAAATGAAGGCAGTGTCTTTGTACCTTTCACCCTGCAAGGTGAAACTGTGTCCGTAAGCGGCGCTGGCAAGCGGCGTGATCTGGAGGCCATCGTCTCCCCTTCCCCGTCACGCATTGAACCCCTATGCGTGCATTTTGGCAAATGCGGCGGCTGTCAGCTTCAACACATGGAACAAAGTGCTTATCTCGAATGGAAGCGGGATTTGGTAAAATCGGCACTACAATCTGAAAATATTTCGATTGAGGTTGATCCTGTACGCACCTTTGAAAACGGTAAAAGACGGCGTGCCGTTTTTTCAGCCCGTCAAACCAATGAAGGCATGGTGCTTGGTTATCTGGAGCGCAATTCCCATACCATGATTGCGGTAAAGGAATGTCCGGTTCTTCTGCCAGAAATAGTTCAAGCGATTGAACCGATTAAGCAGATGGTTTCCGGGCTTCTTCCGGCGAATGATACTTCCCATGTAAGCGTTTTGGCTTGTGACAACGGCCTGGATGTTGCGGTTGAATGCGAAAAATCACCATCGAACCAGCAACGCCAGACCGTCATCCGACGTTTCATGGAAACCAATTTTTGCCGTTTGTCGGTAAATGGCGAAGTCTTAATTGAGCAAAAGCCACCACTGCTTACATTCGGAAAGACCAAGATCGCGCCTGCACCGGGAGGTTTTGTTCAAGCTATAAAACTTGCAGAAACCGCCATGAGTGAAATGGTTATTTCCCATCTTGCCCGCTGCAAAAAGACTGCTGATTTATTCTGCGGCAGCGGCACGTTTGCGTTAAATCTCGCGGAATTTTCAACCGTGATTGCACTAGAGTCCGAGGCTTCAGCAATAGCAGCACTCGAACTGGCGTGGCGTAATTCGGCAGGAAAACTGCGTACTATCAATGCGGAAAAGCGCGACCTTTCCCGTCGCCCACTTACTGCGGCCGAGATGAAAAAAATCGACGGAGTCGTTTTTGACCCGCCACGTGCGGGTGCTGAAATGCAGGTCAAACAATTGGCAAAATCGAAAGTCAAAAAGATCGCCGCAGTCTCCTGCAGCCCGACAACGCTGGCACGAGATTTACGCATCCTGATTAATGGCGGCTACAAATTACTGTCGGTGACACCGCTCGATCAATTCGCCTATACGCCACATATCGAAGTCGTGGCTCTGTTGGAGCGCTAAAGTACTTTCCCCGGATTCATTAACCCTTGTGGGTCGATGGCCTTCTTCAGGGCTTTCATAAGGTTCAATTCAACCGGGTCTTTGGTTTCAGCCATCATTTTCCGTTTCAATTTCCCAATGCCGTGCTCAGCCGAAATGGAGCCGTCGAGCAATAGCACAAGTTCATGGATTAGCCCGTTTATGCGTAAGCGGTTAGACAGAAATTTTTCGCTGTCTTCGCCCACTGGCACAGAAATATTATAGTGGATATTGCCATCTCCCATATGGCCGAAGCCACAGATGCGGGAGTTTGGAAGTTCGCGCATGATGATGGCTTCTGCTTTGGTAAAAAACTCGGGGACTGAATGAACCGGCACCGAGATATCATGTTTGATAGAACCACCTTGCGGTTTTTGGGCCGGGGCCAGTGTTTCGCGAATACTCCAAAACTCTTCTTGTTGGGTTATGGATTGGGCAATAGCCGCATCGTTCACTACGCCATGTTCTAACGCCTCACCAAGAATTTCCTGCATCATTCCGCTGGCATCTCCCTCGGGTCGGTTGGATGAAATTTCCATAAGCACATACCAAGGATGTGGGGCACCCATGGGATCACGGATCTGATCCTGATAGCGCAAGACAAATTCGATTCCAATACGCGGCATGATTTCAAAACCCGTAAGCGAACTACCCGCGCCACCTTTGGCAATTTGCAGCAGGTCCAGCGCCTTTTGCGGGCTATCCAGCCCAATGAATGCTACATCGCGAGACTTCGGCTTAGGAAACAGTTTTAAGACAGCCGCTGTAACAATGCCCAGAGTACCTTCGGCGCCAATAAAAAGGCTCTTGAGGTTGTAGCCAGTATTATCTTTTTTTAACCGACGCAAGCCATTCCAAACATCACCGTTTGGCAGCACCACTTCGAGCCCCAACACCATTTCACGCGTGTTGCCATAGGCCAGCACACCTGTACCGCCGGCATTGGTGGAAATATTTCCGCCGACCTGACAGGACCCTTTTGAACCGATGGACAAGGGAAACAGGCGATCATTTTCATCGGCCAATTTTTGGGCATTTTCCAGAATGTAGCCTGCTTCCAATGTCATGGTGTCTCCGGCCAAATCTAAATCACGAACCTTGTTCATGCGACCGAGTGCCACGACAATTTCATCATTGGTATCGTTGGGAACGCCACCAGCCACATGGCCGGTATGACCACCTTGCGGCACTATTTTCGTACCCGTCTCATATGCAAGTTTTAGGATTGCCGCTACTTCGGTAGTGTTGGCAGGAAGGAGTACCAACGGTGTTCTACCGATGTAAATATCGCGATTGTCGTGGATGTAGTGGCTCTGATCACCACTATCATCAATGGCATATTTATCGCCGACGATATCGGTGAAGTGTTGCAATAGGTCTTTAGAAATCTCGGTCAACTATTTAGTCCCTTATTGCTTCGGTCGTGGTGCCGCTGCTCTCATCAATCGATCGTTGATTGCTATCCCTAATCCCTCATTTGGAATTGGTTGAACGCATATGGTATTTACACCCATTTCATCGAGTGATTTCAATGCACTATATAAATTAGCCGCAGCTTCCGCCAGATTGCTTTTGTTACTGAGATTGATAGTTTTTCCATTGTCTGGACTGGCCGGTCCAAAACCGAGATAGCCGCAATCTGCATCCGGGCTATCCACATTAATTTTTACCTGCGCATTGGGTGCATAATGACTTTTCATCATGCCAGGCGCGAGAATTTTACCGCCAGCATCGTGAGACAGCACTTCAACTCCGGTGATTTTTGATATCATTTCTGTGGTAATTGCACCGGGGCGAAGCATGGTGATGGTGCCGTTATTTATTGCGACAATTGTCGATTCCAGACCCACGATGCAAGGACCACCATCAAGCACCAACAAATCCTCACCCTTATACTCCTCTGCCACATGAGCAGCTTTTGTCGGCGATATGCCTCCAGATTTATTAGCGCTGGGCGCAGCTAAAGGTTTGCCAAACTTGCCTATCAATTGTCGCGACACCCCATCAGGGCAGCGAAGGCCGATGGTTCCAAGCCCGGCCGTCACAAGTTCATGCACGTCTGAATTTTTAACCTCTGGCACGACAATAGTTAGAGGCCCCGGCCAGAATTCCTCGCATAATTTTACTGCAAGTGTATTAAGGATGCCGTACTTTTTTGCCATTGCGATATCGCTCACGTGACAAATGAGCGGGTTGAATTTTGGGCGTCCCTTGCGCTCGAAAATACCTGCAATAGCCAAGCCGTTGGTGGCATCTGCTGCAAGGCCATAAACCGTTTCGGTCGGGATAGCGATTTGTCGACCATTGGTGAGTTCTGCTAACATTTTTTCGAATGCGGAGGCGCTGGGATTTGATGGCAGCAATTGCACCATTTTGGTATTTTCCGGAGGTTTGACTATAAAAAATCACATTGACGTATACGTAAATTTTCGTCAAGACAATGGGACGAACTTCTATGCCATTCGAGGAGATGTCCCATGTATCGCGCACCCGTTTCAGATATTGCCCACACCCTAAAGAACGTAGCAGGTATGTCCGCAGCTATAAATGACGGAATTTTTGGCGATCTGGACGAGGATATTGTTGACGCGGTGCTGGAAGAAGCGGGTAAATTTGCCTCCAATCAACTTGCCCCGCTCAATACCGTGGGCGACGAACATGGCGCGACTCTGAACGATGGCGTTGTTACAACCGCCCCGGGTTGGAAAGACGTCTATCATGCGTGGATAGAAGGTGGCTGGAATGGCATCGCCGGACCAGAAGAGTTTGGCGGCCAGGGCCTTCCGATCATGATGGCAATTGCGGTCTCTGAAATGTGGAACTCGGCCAATATGGCCTTTGGCCTTTGCCCTTTGCTTACCATCGGTGCTGTTGAAGCATTGCACAAGCATGGTTCGGATGAACTGAAATCCACCTATCTTGAAAAACTCGTTACCGGTGAATGGACCGGCACGATGAATTTAACGGAGCCGGGTGCCGGTTCTGATTTAAGTGCTCTTAAAGCGAAAGCCGAACGTGCCGATGACGGCACTTACCGGATTTTCGGGCAGAAGATTTTTATCACCTATGGCGACCATGAGATGACGGATAATATCTGCCATCTGGTGTTGGCCCGCTTGCCCGATGCACCTGCTGGCACGCGCGGCATATCACTTTTCCTCGTGCCTAAATATATGGTTGGTTCGGACGGCAGAATTGGTGTGCGCAATGATGTTTTTTGTCATAGTCTGGAACATAAACTCGGCATTCACGGGTCTCCCACCTGCACGATGATTTTCGGCGACGGCTTTGACGGCAATAAACCCGGAGCAATTGGCTATTTGATTGGCGAAGAAAATCGTGGCCTCGCTTGTATGTTCACCATGATGAATAATGCCCGTCTTAATGTGGGTACGCAGGGTGTGGCGATAGCCGAGGCGGCCTATCAGCACGCGCTCGCTTATGCCCATGAGCGCAAGCAGGGAAAATCGGACGAATATTCCGGCGAGGGCATGAGCCCGATCGTTGAACATCCTGATGTGATGCGAAATCTTTTGACGATGAAATCAATGACACAGGCAGCGCGTGGTATTTGTTATTCATGTGCTTACGCACTGGATATGGCGAAAAATACCGAAGGCGATGAAGCTCGAAAATGGAATGAAATGGCCGGGCTGATGACCCCGATTGCCAAAGCATTCTCCACCGATATCGGCTGTGAAGTTGCAACGCTAGGTGTTCAAATTCACGGTGGCATGGGCTTTATCGAAGAAACGGGCGCGGCTCAATTCATGCGCGATGCCCGGATTAATCCAATCTATGAAGGCACGAATGGCATTCAGGCAATTGATCTTGTTGGTCGTAAATTGGGGCTATCGGGTGGCGAAGCAGTGACGAGTTATATTGCTGATTTGCGAAGGATTTCCAAGGCAGTGCGTGGAACCAATACGCCTGAATTTGGTGAGACCACCGCAAAACTTGATACTGCAATCAACGCATTGGAAGAGACCACCAACTGGATTTTGGCGCAACTGGAAGCAGGCAATCAATCTCCAGTATTGGCTGGTGCTACACCATATTTACGCCAATTTGGACTGGTTGCAGGCTGTGCCTATCTGGCGAAAGCTGGATTGAATGATGGACCGAGGGCAGAGCTTGCACGCTATTTTGCCGAGAATTTTCTGGATGAATGTATAGCACTTAAACAAAGCGTCACCGCAGGCCATGCAAGTTTGCTTGGTGCCCGTGCTTTGCTGGAACAACAATAGGAATTTCGAATATGAGCGACCATATTGCCATCGAACTTAACGGTGCCGTACAAATCATCCGCATGAACCGGCCGGACAAAAAGAACGCCCTCACAGCCGAGATGTATGGCCAAATGTCTGATGGACTGAAAAATGCGTTTGATAATAATGCGGTAGGAGCTGTGTTAATTCTGGGTTGCCCCGGTGTCTTTTCTGCAGGCAATGATATTGGTGATTTTATGAAAATTGCCATGAGCGGCAACCGTTCCTCTATGCAGGTATTTGATTTTCTTGAACAAATCATCATGGCGAAAAAACCAGTGATTGCCGGAGTTGATGGTCTGTCGATTGGCATTGGCACAACTATGTTGCTCCATTGCGACTACGTGGTTGCCTCGGAACAAGCCACCTTCAAAACACCATTTGTGGATTTAGGGCTTGTGCCGGAGGCTGGCTCCAGCCTGCTTGCACCTCGTTTGATGGGGCATCACCGGGCATTTGAACTTCTTGCTATGGGCAACAAATTTAGCCCACAGGATGCACGGGACGCAGGCTTTGTGAATAGCATCGTGGCGCCGGACGCCTTGGAGCAAACTGCTCTTGATATCGCAACAAATATTGCTTCCAAGCCGCCGCAGGCGATGGAAACCACCCGCAAACTAATACGCGGTGACCGTTCTGATATTCTTGCCCGCATGAAGGAAGAGGCAGTGCTGTTCGGCGAGCGACTTGCCTCTGATGAAGCCAAACAGGCTTTCATGACATTTATGTCCAAAGGCAAATAATAGTCCCTAAATAGATTCATTATCAATTTACCAATCCCGATAAGCCTTCGATAACCACGTGGCAGGTTAAGGGATTGTTGACTCCGTTTGTTAGGTAAATTCGGAGCAGTCGCCTGCTATATTCTCCTCAACACGGACCAATAAAAACAAAAAACAATCCCCGTGTTAATTCAGAAGACCTGACACAGAATTGGGCTCTGAAGGAGACAGAGAGGCATACTAATGGCTGCACACGCCATCCAGAATTGGGCTGGTCGGGATATCCGGCTTGACCCTTTTCACCTTCCCCATAATGTTAGAAGTGACAGCTCGCTTTCCTATTCTATCGATCGCGACGGGGTTGAAATGCAGCGGGGCGGCTCGCCAACTTCCATAAAGCTGCCAACCCATAGTTTCAAAGGAATTGCTGCACGTGCAGTGGAAACCGATGATGGCGGCATGCTGGTAACGCTCGAACTACACCACGCAGATTCAGAATTATGCATACCGGTTCTGGTGACAGACAACATGGATGATATTGCTGCTGATTGGCATGCATGGAGCCGGGTTTTATCCCTGCCGATGCTTATTCTTGACGCAAATAATTCAGCCAGCACAGTGCGCAAGTTGTTGGGAGAGATCATGGTTGAAGAACCAATCGAGCGCCGTAAGCGTTTTCGCACGGTCAGACATCGCCCGAATTTCCTGCGCCGTCGCAAAATTGGTGTTGTGGGAAAAGTTGAGCGTCTGAGTGCTTCTGAAATCATTGCACGTCGATAGAGACTAAGCCTCAAACAATCGATAAACAAATCCCGATAAAGAATATCCAGCCAAATTGCGTGTTGGATTTAAATAATTGTAGACATTGGGCTGCATCTTCGATGCGCAAGCGCACAATTTGCCATGCTAGATGTCCTGCACCAATCGCTAAGCCTGCATAGGCCGGCCATCCTACATCTGCCATGAACATGCTGGCAGCGAAAAGCACCAGCGCGCCTGAATAGAGCAAAACTAGCGCCATTTTAGTTTTATCACCGAACAACCTGGCGGTAGATTTCACTCCTACCAGTGCATCATCTTCCAAATCCTGATGGGCGTACATCGTGTCGTAACCAATCACCCACATGATGCATCCGATATAAAGCAGCGCCGGAGCCAAATTCACCGAGCCGAATATAGACGACCAACCAACCCATGCGCCCCAGGAGAATGCAAAGCCCAAAAACAGTTGCGGCCAGTACGTTATGCGCTTCATGAAGGGATAAATAACAATCGTCACCACGGACAGAAAGCCGAGCAATACCGTCTGGAAATTGAATTGCAAAAGCACGATAAAACCGATCAGCAATTGCAGGCTCATAAACATCTTTGCCTGAGATCGGTTCACTCTACCGGAAGGCAATGGCCGCGAACGGGTACGTGCAACCTTGTTATCGATTTCCTCATCGACCAAATCATTATAAGTGCACCCTGCCCCGCGCATGGCAATAGCGCCGAGCATGAACAACGCCAGATATTTAGTCATTAAAATCAAATCTGCATTGCCGCTCGCGCTCATGGCAAGGGCCAGCGACCACCAGCAAGGCCACATCAACAACCACCAGCCAATCGGGCGTTCCCAACGTGCCAGTTGCGCGTAGGGCCAAAGCCAGTTTGGTAATAGTCGGTAGACCCAGCTATCGGGAAGGGCGTCAGCGACTTTGATTTCAGAACTGTTTGTCATCCCTGAAAGCTGTGGACGCTTGGGCTAAATTGGTCAAGGGCAATCAAAGCGTGCTACCTGAATGGCAATAAAAACTTGGAAAATGTTTGATGAATATCCTGTTGATAGGTTCTGGTGGCCGCGAGCATGCAATGGCATGGAAACTGGTGCAATCTCCGCAATTGGAAACGCTTTATTGCGCACCGGGGAATGCAGGCATTGCCCAAGTGGCTGAATGCGTAGCGCTGGATATCTCAAATCACCAACAGATCATTGAATTCTGCCGTGATAATGATGTTTCCTTTGTCATTGTTGGGCCGGAAGGTCCGTTGGTTGCGGGTATTATTGATGCGCTGGAGGCTGCTGATATTTTTGCCTTCGGTCCGACGGCCGCTGCGGCGCAACTGGAGGGTTCCAAAGGTTTCACCAAGGATTTATGCGCGGAATTCAACATTCCGACTGCGGCTTATCAATGCTTCAACAACGCGCCTAAGGCCAAAAATTATGTCCGTGAAATGGGCGCACCGATTGTCATCAAGGCAGATGGTTTGGCAGCTGGTAAAGGCGTGATCATGGCGATGTCCATCGAACAAGCGCTGGATGCAATCGACGATTGTTTTGAGGGCGCATTTGGTGACGCTGGTTACGAGGTTGTGATCGAAGAATTCCTTGAAGGGGAAGAGGTAAGTTTGTTTGCATTTTGCGATGGCCAGACCGCTTTATTGATGGGGACCGCTCAAGATCACAAGCGCGTTGGTGAAGGCGATACGGGGCCCAATACCGGCGGCATGGGCGCTTATTCCCCTGCGACCATTATGGATCAGGCAATGATTGATGAGGTGATGGGCGAGATCATCGTACCTACCCTTGCGGGAATGCATTCGCGTGGTATGCCGTTCAAAGGCATCCTTTTTGCTGGCCTGATGCTAACTGAAGACGGACCGCAACTGATTGAATATAATGTGCGTTTTGGCGATCCGGAAACACAAGTCATTTTGCCCCGGCTGAAATCTGATTTGCTTGAATTAATGATTGCCTCGGTTGACAACTCCCTACTGGAAGTTGAGGCGGAGTGGAGTGAAGACACTGCACTCACGGTGGTACTTGCCTCCAAGGGCTATCCGGGACGCTACGAAAAAGGTACAGAAATTCACGACCTTGATAAGGCTAAAGCCGATAACATTGAGATTTTCCATGCGGGCACTGCTGAAAATGATGGCAAGCTGACAGCCATTGGCGGGCGTGTTTTGAATATTACGGCATTGGGGTCTTCGGTCAGCAAAGCGCAGGCAGATGCCTATGCAGCAATTGATAAAATTGACTGGTCGAATGGCTTTTGTCGCTCGGATATTGGCTGGCGGGCAATTGCTCGCGAGAAAGGATAATTATGTTTATTCTGCTTAAGATTATTCATATCGGTGCGTTGATGTTTGGCTCAGTCGCAAGTCTCGGTAATTTATATATGATGTTTGCCAAGGGGCCGCATGATTTGCCCTCGCCGGCATTTGCCAACAAGCTGCGCTATTTGTTCCGCATCACCGGACTGATCGCAATATTGGCATTGTGGATTACCGGACCGATGTTGATGATCATCAAATACGGACCATGGATCGATGGCAGTGCGTTTTCGGCAAAAATTGGTTTTGCTACGTTGCTTTTGCTCATTATCAGCTTTTTGAATTTACTGGCATGGCGCTCGAAATCGCCTCACAAAGGACCGCCATCCTATGTGCCGGCACTACTGATTATTGCAGCAATCTCACTATTCTCGGCAATGATTTCCGCCACTATCGCCTTCAGCTAGCTGGTATAACCAGCCAGTTCGCCTTTGATAACGTAGGTCAGCAGTTGTACCACTTCTTCTGAAGTAACTGCGACAGCCAGTGCTGCGGCGTCAACTTCTTTCAAGGCGTGTTGATGATCCGGGCCGTGCATTACTATGGTTGGTTTGTTCAGCGCTGCGGCATAACCTGCATCAAATGCTGCGTTCCATTGTTTGTATTTTTCGCCGAAACGCACGACGACCACATCCGCTTCGCCGATCAATGTTCTGGTACGGATGGCGTTTAATTGCGCGCCTTTATGATCGTGCCAGAATTTGTTCGGCTCTTCGCCCAGAATTGCAACGCCGCAATCATCCGATGCTTCGTGGTGGGTGACGGGGCCTGCAAACTCTACTGGCAAATCAGCAGCTTTCGCGCCAGCTTCTATTTGTTCGCGCCAATCGGAATGGATCTCGCCTGATAGATAAATTTTCCAGATTTTCATAATAATTCCTTTTGTTTAGCCGCTGATTTTACTGAAATCGGCGACCATGGAAGTGGCAAGCCGGATGCGATTTAGAAGCGCCAGACGGTTAAGGCGGATTTGCGGGTCGTCGTCATTAACTAGTACATTTTCGAAGAAGGAATCAATCGGTTCGCGCAAAGTGGCGAGTGCCGACATGGCGGATGCGAAATCTTCTGATTGTATCGCTTCAACGGCATTTTTTTCCAGCTCATTTAGGCGAGTGTTCAGTTCTATTTCTGAATCTACTTTCAACAAATCATCTGAGATCGCCGTTGGAATTTCTGCACCTTTTTTCTCCTCGGCTGCGAGGATATTAGCGGCGCGTTTATAGCCTGCCAAAAGGTTGATGCCTTCTTCCGATTCAATCAATTTTTGCAGGGCTTCTGCCTTGCGGGAGATGGTCAAGAGATCGTCTGATTCTGGTGTAATTACCGCGTCGATCAAATCATGGCGAATACCTTTGTCGCGCAGGTACACTTTTAAGCGGTCGTGGAAAAACGCCAACAAATCTGCCGCATCGTTTTTGGCTTCGCCCTTAAGCAGTTTGTCCATGCAATGATTGGCGGTTTCAAGAAGGTTTAATCGCACTTCGTTTTCAAGCACCAAGCGTATCACACCAAGTGCTGCACGGCGCAAGGCGAATGGATCTTTGCTGCCAGTGGGTTTTTCATCGATGGCCCAAAAACCAACCAGCGTATCAAGTTTATCTGCAAGCGCTACAGCAATAGAAACCGGATCTGTTGGTACGTCATCACCCGGTCCCTGAGGCTTGTAGTGATCTTCAATGGCTGCTGCGACAGAAGCGTCTTCTCCTGCCCGTTCGGCATAGTATCGGCCCATCAGGCCTTGCACTTCAGGGAATTCGTAGACCATTGCGGAGTTCAAATCTGCCTTGGCAAGATTTGCTGCACGCTCCGCTTTCTCAGGATCAGCACCAACGGTTTCTGCCAGCTCTTTGGCCAGTGCCGCAATGCGTTTTACCCGCTCGCCCTGGGAACCAAGTTTGGCATGAAATGTCACGTGATCGAGTTTATCAACCCATGGCTTGAAGCCTTCATCTGAGGTTGCGATTTGCAGGTCGCTTTCCCAGAAGAACTTGGCATCAGAAATGCGTGCGTTCACCACCTTGCCATTGCCGCGAACGACCTCCGCTCCGCCATCAGACGGGACAATGTTTGATACCAGCATGAAACGGTTTACGAGGTCGTTTGAATTTTGTTTTTTCAGCACGAAACATTTTTGGTTATCGCGGATGGTAAGCTGGATGACTTCTCTTGGAATATCGAGAAAGTCTTCTTCAAACGTGCCCATCAGAACTGTTGGCCATTCCACCAGACCAGTAACTTCTTCCAGTAATCCTTTGTCTTCCACAAGATCAAAGCCTTGGGCGAAGGCCAGGTTTTGTGCATCCGCCAGAATAGTTTCCTTACGACGTTCTGCATCAATCATCACATGGGCTTTTTCGAGGCTTGCGGCGTAGTCTTCAAACCGCTTCACTGTGATTTCGCCTTCTGACATGAAGCGATGGCCGACGGTTTTGTTCCCGGATTTAATGCCGGCAATTTCGAACGGTACAATCTCTGTTTCTTCGGTTTCGGGGCCGAAGGTGCACAGGATCGATTGTAATGGGCGCACCCATTTTAGCGCTCCGGCTTCTCGGCTTGCTTCACCCCAGCGCATAGATTTTGGCCATGGGAAATTTTTGATGATATCCGGCATGACATCGGCGATGATATCCTGTGCATTACGCCCGGCAGTTTTGATCACCGCCACATAATAGTCGCCCTTTTTTGGGTCATTGTGGATTTCCGCATCTTCAACTGAGGCAAGCCCCGCCCCTCGTAAAAAGCCTTCAACCGCCTTTTCCGGTGCGTCGGTACGCGGCCCCTTGCGTTCGATTTTCAAGTCGGCGGATTTAGCGGTGAGCCCACGGATATCCAGCACCAGACGACGCGGCGTCCAGAATTCCTTGGCACCTTCATAGGTCAGACCCGCATCAACCAACGCGTTGGTCACAGCGCTACGAAAATCGCCCGCAGCTTTTCTCTGCATGCGGGCGGGTATTTCTTCGGATAGAAGTTCAAGTAGTAAATCAGGCATAATGGTTGCGTCCCCGCATGCGGTTTTTTTAGTTGTACGTTCTCGCTTCGCTGTGAGCGCACGGGCGTGCGGGTATTGCTTCCAATAGGGCCTCAAATAAATCAGGCAATTCGATTGAACCTATTTGGAGTACACAATCTCGCACTCGGTATTTGATGCCAATTCGCATATTTCCAATGCGGCGGCGATGGCGTATTTATTGGTAGTCAGACCATAGGCCCAACCACAACGACTATTGTCGCTATTTGATGCAAAAGCATAGTGACCTGGTAGCCATTCTGGCTGATGGGCAGCTCTTACTTCGCAAACTGCCGCACGAATTCCACGGCTAACATCACCAAATTGATATTCAGCTTGTGCAGGTGCTATGACAAGGATTGATACAGCGCTTGCAGTAATCACAGTTTTCAAAATCAAATTAGATATTTTCATAATTCATCTCCCGTGTTTCCACCTGCTTTTGTTCTTAGGAAGGCTTCCCCGCAGGCTTTGGAAAGCGTTCTCACGCGTAATATATAACTCTGGCGCTCGGTGACCGAAATAACGCCCCTTGCGTCCAGCAAATTGAATACGTGGCTGGCTTTAATGCACTGATCATAGGCTGGATGCGCCATAATGATTTTCTTGCCAGTCTTTGGGTCTGTCTCTTCCTGTTCCAAAATGCGTTTACACTCGCCTTCCGCATCTTCGAAGTGCTTCAATAGAATATCGGTGTTTGCAACATCGAAATTCCAGCGGGAATATTCACGTTCTGTCTGCTGGAATATATCACCATAGGTGACTTTGTCATTGCCTTCACGACCATTAAAATTGAGGTCGTAAACATTATCAACATCCTGCACATACATTGCGAGGCGTTCAAGGCCATATGTGAGTTCACCCGCAACAGGGGAACATTCCTGCCCGCAGACCTGCTGAAAATAGGTGAATTGCGAAACTTCCATGCCATCGCACCAGACTTCCCAGCCAAGACCCCATGCACCCAGAGTGGGGCTTTCCCAATCGTCTTCAACAAAGCGGATATCATGCAGGTTTGTATCAATGCCGATAGCCTTTAGGGAACCTAGATAGAGTTCCTGCAAATTGGGTGGAGATGGCTTTAACAGCACCTGATATTGATAATAGTGCTGCAAGCGGTTTGGGTTTTCACCGTAGCGACCATCGGTGGGGCGACGTGATGGCTGCACATAAGCGGCGTTCCAAGATTTTGGCCCCAGCGCTCGCAAGGTTGTGGCTGGATGAAATGTACCAGCGCCCACTTCCATATCATAAGGTTGCAGCACCACACAGCCGTAATCGGCCCAATATTGATGCAGGGTTAAAATCAAACCCTGAAAGGAATTGGTTGGTTGCATATGTGCGGGTATGGAGGCGTTTGTATCAGTCATTTTGGCCCGTGAGATTTGCGAACAAGTCAGATTATTGTCTTCTCGCGAAACCTACCCATTTAAGCGGCCCCGTCAAGAAACATCCACCGATATCGAAGGTTAATCACTCGTCGTCAGGGCGAAACACACCGTCTGGTCCTTCTTTTAGTGAAGGCACCACTTTTTCTCCCCGTTTTTGTTCGGTTTTTTCCAATTCGTCTGCGGCGCGTTGCATCTCTTTGCGAAAAGCTTTGTAGCCTACCCACGCAACCCCGCCAATCAGAGCGAATGCGGTTAATTGCAACATGTTTTCCCCTAACTTCTTTCCTTAAAGCCCAAAGCGGTTCCAGTGGGCGCGTTCTTCAATGGCGTCCAATACACCAATCGCCAGACCGCCTGCCGCAGCAGATGTTAATTCCGTGCTGACCCCAGGTACATTACGCCCAAAAAACCCACGCTTTGGTTGAATGAGTTTGAGTTTTGTCTTCTCACCATAGCGCTCCTTGAGCACGGCGCTCATATGTCCGAAACCATCGATCAGGCCCAGCTCTTTAGCCGGCCTGCCAGTCCAGAACATGCCTGTGAAAATATCCTTATTGTCGCTCAATTTATCACCACGACGTTCTTTGACCATATCGATGAAAATTTCATGGATATCAAGCTGGAGTTTTTTGATGTGGTCAATATCTGATTTCTTTTCTGGCTGAAACGGATCGAGGCCAACCTTGTTTTTACCGGCTGTATAAACCCGCCGTTCAATACCAAGTTTATCAATTGCCTTGTCAAAACCGAAACCGGCAGCAACAACGCCAATGGAGCCGACAATCGATGTTTCGTCAGCGATGATCTCGTCACCGGCAAGGGCAATCATGTAGCCACCGGAAGCTGCTACGTCCTCAACAAAAATCAAAACTTTTTTATCTTTTTCTTTCGCCAGCTCGCGGATGCGCGAATAAATCAGTCTGGATTGTACGGGCGAACCACCCGGGGAATTGATAGAAATTGCAACAACTGGTGCGTCCTTGAAGGCAAAGGCCTTTGCCAAAACACCGGCAGTTGAGGCCAAGGACAGGTTTTGTTTGAAGGCTGATCCGCCTGAAGCAATGACGCCAGATAATCTGACCACCGGAATAATTTTATGATCTTTGCGGAACTTTGCTGGAAGTAATTTTTTAAATTGCATTTTTGCCCCAGGGCTTTGAGTTTAATATTGAAACTCAAAATGGAGCTTGTTGAGCCAATTTACAAGATATCAACAAAATTCAAATTACGATTTCCATTTAGTATCTCGTTGGCTTCTTTGGAAGGCCTGCCATCATCGTCATGCATAACCAGTCCCGGCACCAGCCGAAGCGGCGCTTTGGAACCTGCAATGCCGCGTACGATGATGCGTTTTGCTGTTTCATTTTTACGGGAAAAAATTGGCAGGATGGTGAGGTTTCCAAATCTGCCTTGTGAGCAGGCAATGATCTCGCCCAGACGTTCACTTCGATAAATTAACGATAGAGTTCCGCCAGGCTTGAGGATAGCTGAAGCCGTGCGCAACCATGCGTCTAACCCGCCATCGGCCATCACATGGGCTTCTGCGCGCATGGGATCAGGGGAAGCGCGCAAATTTGGCTGATTATAGGGGGGATTCAAAATAACATGGTCAACGCTATTGGGTTTCATGCCGGCAGCGTTTCTTTTGTCACCGGATAAAGTCACATCAGCCTGGATGATGTTTACTCGGTTCAGGAAGTGGTTGTTGGCCGACAAGAGCAGGGTTTGTTTTGCAAGATCCACCTGATGCTCGTTGATTTCCACCAACAATACAGAAAGATTTTTGTGGATGTTTATGGCGGCCAACCCCGCTGCTCCACTGGCTGCACCCAGATCGGCAACAAAACCATAAGAATCATCCGGCAGGCTTGCGGCAAGCAACATTGCATCCATACCGGCGCGGTGGCCCTTATCGGTAAATTGCAACATTTCAAAGCTGCCGCTTTCACTGCCCTTGTGAAAGACATCCCTGGAAATATCTTTGGTAAGATTACTCATCCTCAAGAACCTGTTGATGCTTTGAGTTCGTGCCCCAAATCGGCATCCAGTAAAATACGCCTTGCCCTATGCAGTGCTTCATTTTTCACCATTACGCGCCGCGGGATTGCGCCAATGGAGCCTTCAAGCATGCTCATATTTTGGTCAAATACAAGAAACTCAATATTCTGCTCGTTAAGCAAAGCCTCAACGAAGGAAATGGTCACAAGATTATTGGTTTTAATGAGTTCAATCATATAACGCCCCATTTGGTATGGTGGAAAAATGCCACTGTCGAGCTCACTTTTCAAGCCACGCTTGTTCACTGGTAATAAACTTCTGGTGACCAGCCGCCCATTTTCACCCATTAATCGGTAGAAACCAGCTATTTACCAAGAGTTGTGTCAATCTATCTCTTGCACCTTCGAGGCGGCAAGATTACTTTCATGTGGAACGACCTTACTCTATAATGATAATATGATCGCATATAGGAAATTGAACGAATGTCAGGTGTTGTAGTACCGATTGGTGAAAAGCCAACAAATGCCAGCATTAAACCACTGATGCAATTGGTCGGCAACGACATGGAACGGGTAAACTCTTTGATCCTGTCGAAAACCGGATCAGATGTGAAAATGATCCCTGAAATTGCCAAGCATTTGATTGATTCAGGCGGCAAAAGATTACGCCCGATGATTACTCTTGCAGCGGCACAAATGTGTGGCTATGAGGGCGATCACCACGTTACGTTGGCTGCCAGTGTGGAATTTATGCACACAGCAACGTTGCTGCATGATGATGTGGTTGACGAAAGCGATATGCGCCGGGGTAAACAAGCTGCTCGGATGCTTTGGGGTAATGAGGCCAGTGTGCTCGTTGGCGACTTTTTACTCGGTCAGGCTTTTCGCATGATGGTAGATGTGGGTTCGCTCAGCGCTCTTGGAGTATTGTCTCATGCTGCAACCGTAATTGCAGAGGGTGAAGTGCTGCAACTTGCGGCGGCAAAAAATCTTGAAACCACGGAAGACGAATATCTGACGGTGATCCGTTCAAAAACAGCGGCGCTTTTTGCAGCCGCCGCTGAAGTCGGGCCTATCATTGCCGGGCGCGATCAATCGATCATCAATGGTTTTAGGTCTTATGGCGCCAATCTTGGGGTGGCCTTCCAGCTGATTGATGATGCTCTTGATTATATCGGATCCACTTCCAGCCTTGGCAAAAATGTTGGCGATGATTTCCGTGAAGGCAAAATTACTCTTCCTGTGGTGTTGAGTTATCGCCGTGGCAGCGATGAGGAACGAAAATTCTGGAAAGATGCAATGTCTAACGGACAGACCAGTGATGCGGCGCTGGAGAATGCTCTTCATTTGATTACAAAATATGAGGCAATCAGCGATACAGTATTGCGGGCTCGCCACTACACGGAAGTCGCCAAGGATGCCTTGGCACCAATGCCATCATCGGCCCATAAAGACGCGCTAATTGATGTGTTGGAGTTTTGTATCAGTCGGGCCGAATAGGCCGTGAAAATCACAAATAGTTATTTGGGAAACATATGAAAAAAATATTATTAGGCTTCTGCACCGGTTTGGTTTTTCTTGCTTTGAACTTCTCAACGCCCTCTGTGGCGCTGGAAACAGAGATTGAGGAAACTGTTGATAATGCGAGCCTTGCAGGCAGTTTTTTGGCCGCCCAAATTGCTGGACGAGATAATGATGACAGTGCAGCGGTGGCTTTTTATTCCCGTGCCGTGTCACTGGACCCGGAAAATGTAGAGTTAAAACGTAATCTGTTTGTTGCGCTGATGGCCAATGGCAAAATTTCAGACGCAATTGCCATTGCCGATGCGGTTCAAGGTGGGGGTAATCCTGTATTCCTTGCCAAGATTGCCTTAGGCGTTGAAGCATTGCGCAAACGGTCATGGACGAAAGTCCCACTGGCGCTGGCCGATATTCGCGGCAATGATCTCAACAAACTGACGGCTGGTATTATCAAGAGCTGGGCTCTGATTGGTGCGGGCGATCTGAAAGGTGCTATAGCGAACGCTGAAGAAATCAAAGGTCCAGACTGGTTAACATTGGTTCGCGACTACCATATGGGACTTATGTTTGCTGCCAGCGGCGACAATAAAAATGCCGCAGTTCGCTTTTCCAAAGTGCTTGAAAAAAGGCAATTAGCCTCGGTCCTGACAGAAACCTACGCCCGGGCAATTGAAGCTCTTGTACGTTCAGAAATTCGAGCTGGAAATAAAGACAAGGCAATTTCTGCACTGACAAAAGGCAGCCGTTTTCTACCAGACCATGCGGCTTTTACGGCACTTCAAAGAGCTATGGGTGACGAAAAGGCGGTGACACCATTGGTGACTTCGCCGCAGGAAGGGGCAGCAGAATTACTGTTTAATATCGCCTCTGCCATTGGACGCGAAGGGGGAACGCCTTTTGCAAAAACTCACCTTCAACTTGCCAATTATCTGAATGGCGGCATTGACGTAATTTCGTTCGCTCTGGCTGGTATTTATGAACGCCAAAAGCACTATGTTGATGCCAATCAACTGCTGGAAACCATTACCGAATTATCTCCACTATTTCATCGTGCGTCGATTGCCAAAGCATTGAACCTTTCGTCTATTGGTGAAAAAGATCAAGCGATTGTCAGCCTTCGCGAACTGATTGCCGGGTCACCGAAGAACCTCACAACCTACATGACCCTTGGTGCATTGTTCAGTCGCGATAAGAATTACACCGAAGCCGCCGAGATATATGACCTTGCGGTTGCTGAAATCGGCGCACCTCAACCCTATCACTGGAATTTGTTTTTTCGTCTGGCAATTGCCCGGGAACGTCTGGACCATTGGGATCAGGCAGAACCTAACTTCAAAAAAGCACTGGAACTTTTCCCCAATCAGCCTGACGTATTAAATTATCTCGGATATTCCTGGATTGATAAGGGCATTCATCTTGATGAGGGCGTTGCAATGATCCGTAAGGCAGTGGAGTTAAAACCACGCTCTGGATATATTATCGATAGCCTTGGATGGGCCCACTATAAGCTGGCCGATTATGATCAGGCGGTTCGTGAGCTGGAGCGGGCTGTGCAACTCATGTCGCAAGATGCCACGGTCAATGATCACCTTGGAGATGCTTATTGGAAGGTTGGGCGAAAACTGGAAGCAACATTCCAGTGGAAACACGCAATCAACTCCAAGCCGGAACCGGCGGAAAAAGCAAAAATTGAAAAAAAACTGCAACATGGTCTGGTTGATGAAACCGATGATACCGCGCAAAATGCGAATTAAAATTCGTCGTTTGGCGGATATCCGTCAATCACAAATTGGATGAAAATTCTCTGCCGCGCCCCTGCCAAGATTAATCTGGCTTTGCACATTACTGGTCAGCGTGATGATGGTTATCACCTGCTTGATACGCTGGTGGTTTTTACAGCGTTGGGGGATGAACTTCTCATTTCAACTCCGGATGGCCTCATCGAAGACCGGTTGGAATTATCAGGCCCGTTTTGCGACACTCTATCTATTGGTCGTGATAATCTGGTTTTGCGCGCTGTTACCCAATTACGCGAAATATTGGTTTCACTGAGAATTTCAGCGCCCGCTGTTCGTATCCAGTTACAAAAAAATCTTCCGGTTTCAAGCGGTATCGGCGGCGGTTCGGCTGATGCTGCTGCGACCCTGCTGGGACTGAAAAATCTCTGGAATTTTCACGACGACGAAGCGGTACTCGATGTGGCAAAGCAATTGGGTGCTGACGTTCCTATGTGCTTGCGAAGCAGCCCCTTGCGCGCGCGCGGTGTGGGCGACGAAATAACTTTGTTGGATGGATTTGGAGACTTTCATTTGCTGTTGGTCAATCCCGGTATTAGCATTGCTACCAAGGATATATTCAAATCCCTTGTGAACAAGATAAATTCGCGTATGGAATTACCCAATCATTTCACCATCCAGACGCTATACGGAACCAGAAACGATTTGCAGGAACCTGCAATTTCTCATGCGCCAATCATCCAAAGCGTTATTGAGTTAATCGCAAATTTACCGCAAGTTCAATTTGCCCGAATGAGTGGTTCGGGTGCCACATGTTTTGGGGTTTTTGAGACAGCCGAAGCTGCCGAAAATGCAAAAATTGTCTTATCAGGCCAACACCCAGAATGGTGGGTCATGAGTACCAATTTATTCAACAACAGAGAGGAACTTGATCGTGTCATCCAATAATTCCCGTGAGTTTATTCCGGTGGGCTTTGCTGTCCTCACAGTATCTGACACACGCACACTTGATAAAGATAAATCGGGAAAAGTGCTGTCTGACCGATTGGAGAAAGACGGACATGCTTTGGTTGATCGCCAGATTACTACCGATGATGTGGAAAAAATTCAGGCACAATTGAAGCGCTGGATTGCTCAAGATGATATTGACGTGATCCTTACGACAGGTGGCACGGGCTTTACCGGGCGTGATATTACGCCTGAGGCAGTGGAACCTTTGTTTGAAAAACGCATGGATGGATTTTCCAATGTTTTTCATCGCATCAGCTATGAAAAAATTGGTACATCAACCATCCAATCACGTGCGACTGCGGGTTTGGCTGGATCGACATTTATATTCTGCATTCCCGGCTCACCCGGTGCGTGCAAGGATGCCTGGGATGGCATACTGAGCCAGCAATTTGACTATCGCCATATGCCCTGCAACTTCGTGGAAATCATGCCCAGGCTGGATGAGCATTTGAAGCGCGGTGCCGGTTCGTAACTCTAACGCAGCACCTTCGCCAGTTCACTGCTTGGAAAGCATGTGGGCTTGCGACCATTTTTTATTTGCCAACTGCCAATGGCACGTCGGGTTTTGAAACCGGCAAGGCCATCAGCCCCGCCTACATCGTGGCCCAGTTTTATAAGTCGTTTTTGCATTATCATCACCTGACCGCGTTTTAAGCCGCTAATTTTTTTCCAGCCCGCTTTAAATGGACTATTTCCATAGGCAATCCTGTCGGCAACATTACCGATGAACAAGGCATAGAGGTCCGAGTTGTTATAGGATTTTATCACATAGAAATTTGGTGTTGCGATGAAAGCAGGACCACTGAGACCCGCTGGCACAAGCAATGCGGCCTTGCGTTTTAATTCTGATTTGGGAAACGCCTTACCCGAAATGCGCATCACACCAGACTTGGCCCATGCAGATACGGCACGCATCTGGTCAGGGCCTTCGAGAGCACAGGAAACAGACGATGGCACCTTAGCTTCAAAGCCCCAATCCCTGTCCCGCTGCCAGCCATATTTATTGAGATAGTTGGCGATCGAAGCAAGTGTATCTGGAACCGATGTCCAGATGTTTCGTTTGCCATCCCCATCGAAATCTACCGCATATTCTAGAAAACTCGACGGAAGGAATTGCGGCTGTCCTAAGGCACCTGCCCATGAGCTTTTCATCGAATCGCGGGTGACATACCCCTTTTCAACCATGACAAGGGCTGCCAGAATTTCCTTATGAAAAAGTGGCTTTCTAGTGGACATGAAGGCTTTGGTGGTCAGAACCTGAATTGCATCATGGGGGATTTTTGCTCGACCAAAGCCTGATTCCCTCCCCCAGATCGCCAAAACGATGCGTCCGGGAACACCATATTTTTTCTCAATACGACTAAGAAGCTTTTTGTGCCGGGCAGCTAGTTTCCTGCCGGAAGCAACCAATGATCGTATTCGCTTTTCAGAAAAATAGGGTGCCGGACTACGGAATTCAGACTGTTGTTGGACCCGCGTAGATTTTGGCTTTGATCTGGGCATCACCAAATCAGGTAATTTCCAGTTTATCTTCACACCCGACATAACTCTCTTGAAAGTTTGGGAGGAAACACCGCTGGATTGGGCATCTTTCCACAGGGTTTTGGAAATCCAGCGCTGGAACTGTTTTTCCACTGAAGCTTTCGAAGCAGCATGGACAGGTGAAGCGACTGAAAGCAAAGTAATTACCAATGACACGATCAAATAGTTCCCGATCTTCAACCCAAATCTCCGCATTCCTAAATTCCACCGATTCATTGAATTAGTCCCACCAACTTATGCCTTAGAATTATGTTTCTTTCAAAGCAATCCAATTTGTTCTTGTTTTGTTCTATTTCATATGATAATCATGTTTTCCTGGAGCAGGCAAGGAGAAATATTATGGCATCGATCGAAACGCAGAATGTTGGTTCGCATCATAGTGCTCCCCTTGCGCATGAGTCATTTATGGCTGACAGCGTCCTTCCAAGGAACCGCCATACCATTCGGGATACACGTCGACGTGGCCGCGGAGCGGGACTGAATCCATCGAGCCGATATGAGACATTTTCCCGCGATGTATTTGACGACGACTGGCAGACGCTTGATGAACTACCGCCATTCAAAACAGAAGTTCAGGTAGAAAACGCACGCACGATCATTGCGAAGAACACATCACCGGATCTTCACTTTGATCGTTCGATCAATCCATATCGTGGCTGTGAGCATGGGTGTATTTATTGTTATGCGCGACCGACACACGCTTATATGGGGCTTTCTGCGGGGCTTGATTTTGAATCCAAATTGTTTGCAAAGCCCGGTGCAGCCAAGCTATTGAAACTGGCCCTTTCAAAAAAGAACTATGAGGCAAGGCCTATCGCTATGGGGACCAATACGGACCCGTATCAACCAATTGAAAAAAAATGGCGTATCACACGGGAAATACTGGAAGTTCTGGAACAGGCAGACCATCCGGTAGCGATTGTTACAAAATCGCATCTGGTGACGCGTGATATTGATATTCTTGAGCGAATGGCAACCAAGAATCTTGTTCGGGTAGCAATCTCCATCACTACACTGGATAGGCGTCTGGCACGGGCAATGGAACCACGTGCAGCAGCACCCGGCCTGCGGTTGAAGACCATTCATCAATTGAGTGAAGCCGGCATTCCAACGTCCGTAATGATTGGTCCGGTCATTCCTGCACTTAGTGATCACGAGATGGAGCGTATTTTAGAATCGGCCAAAGCTGCCGGTGCAGATGAGGCTGGATATATTCTGCTGCGCCTGCCCGGTGAAGTAAGCCCTATTTTTCGCGACTGGCTGCTACGGGAATACCCTGATCGCTACAACAGAGTGTTGGGGCTTCTTCGCTCCATGCGCGGCGGGAAAGATTATAATGCCGAGTTTGGTGAACGTATGCGGGGTGATGGGCCTTATGCATGGCAGATCAGGCGGCGTTTTGAAATTGCCTGTAAAAGGTTAAAGCTCAACCGTGACAGGCATCAACTTAATACTAATTTGTTCCAGTCACCCATGAATAATACGCAACTTAGTTTGTTCTAAGGTCTGTATCTGATTTCTCCATACCTAGTTCGCCGCAATTGAATTGGGTATGGGGCTTGCAGAGAGTCGGAGTTTGGTGAAGCATCGCCCTATGCCCCAATCATCAAACACCGATTCTCTGCCCTTATTCAAACTGCCTGACGGGCCTAATTTTCTTTTCGAAGAAAGACTGGGCACAATGGGGCATTGGCCGGTCGCAGGGGTCGATGAGGCCGGACGCGGACCTCTCGCGGGCCCGGTTGTGGCGGCTGCGGTTATATTGGATGTGAATAATATTCCTGACGGTATCAACGATTCAAAAAAACTCTCTGCCGGCAAGCGTGAAACAATATTTGATCAAATCATGCTCACATCTCTTGTTGCGTGGTCAGCCTCCCCAGCCAAAGAGATCGATGGGATCAATATACGTCAAGCAACACTTGCAGCGATGGTGCGTTCTGTTCATTCTCTATCTTTAGTGCCGAAATATGTATTGGTGGATGGCCACGATGTGCCGGAGCCGATATCAGGTATAGGGGAAGCGCTCATCAAAGGAGATGCACGATCTCTTTCAATCGCCGCAGCTTCTATTGTCGCAAAGGTCATTCGTGACCGTATGATGGTGCAGGCAGAGATCGAGTATCCGGGTTATGGCTTTGCCAAACATAAGGGCTATGGCACCAAAGCACACCGCGAGGCCATTCATATTCTGGGGCCCTGTTCTCTCCACAGAAAGAGCTTTGAACCGGTGAAGAGCCTGCTTGGCTTATAGACAAAAAAATGCCCGCTACATGGTACGGGCATTTTAAATATACAATTTTGATCGGCGATTAATGCAGTTTTGATTTTACTTCTGCAATGCCTTGTGAGATCAGATCGCTGGCGGTTTTACCGATGACCTTGCTGCCGATGATTTGTTCGGCCGCGGCCATGGCCACGTCAATTGCTGAAGAGCGAACTTCGGTCAAGGCTTGAGCCTCGGCTTGTTTGATCTTTTGCTCGGCAACGATTGTGCGACGTTCCACGAACTCTTCCATTTTTCTGGCTGCATCCAAAGACAGAGCATCAGCTTCGCGTTTGGCTGCAGCAATGATGCTCTCGGCTTCTTTTTCAGCTTCTTTGCGTTTGCGCTGATATTCGGCCAGCAAAACTTGCGCTTCTTCGCGCAGTTTGCGGGCTTCGTCCAGATCGCCACGTATTTTATCAGCACGATCATCCAAATTTTTGGTGATCATTCCAGGTAGCTTGATATAGACCATGCCGGCCAGAAAGAAGAAAAGAGCAACGGTGGCCCAAAAGGTAGCGTCCATCATATTTTCCTATTTACCTGCTGCCGAGATTGCTTTTGTAATCTCAGCTTTGGTCAATTTCCCGCCGATCAGTTCTTTGACGATTGTCTCTGCAGTATCAGCTGCAATCGTACCAACTTCAGCCAAGGCTGCAGTCTTGATCTTGGTAATTTTTGCTTCCGCCTGAGAAAGCTTCTTGGCCAAATCTTCTTCAACCTTGCTGCGCTGGGTATCGGCTTCGGCTTTTGCCTTATCCTTTGCCTGTTGGGCAATGGCGTGGGCATTCTGCTTTGCTTCGGCCAGTTCCTGCTCATAGGCAGCATGGGCCTGATCAGACTCGTCCTTTAGACGCTGAGCCTCATCAAGGTCCTGTGAAATGCGATCCTTGCGTGTTTCCAGAATGCTGGAAATGCGCGGAAGTACAATCCGTGCCATGAGGAAATAGAACAAGCCAAACGTGATCGCCAACCATAACAACTGGGAGGCAAAATAGGTCGGATCAAACGGCGGAAAATTTCCACCGCTCTCTTTACCAGCGCCATGCGCTGCATCACTTGTTGCAGCGAGTGCTTTGCTTACAAACATAAGCCCCTCCTTCGAAAGGGAATCCGAGCGTTACATATGTTACGCCCGAAAATATTGATTGCTGGGATTAAACAGCAAAGAGAAGGAGAAGGGCGATAAGCAATGAGAAAATTCCGAGAGCTTCTGTCACCGCAAAGCCGAAGATCAAGCGACCGAACTGGCCGTCTGCTGCGGATGGGTTGCGAAGAGCGCCGGAAAGAAAGTGGCCGAACAATGTGCCAAGGCCAACGCCAGCGCCGCCCATTCCAACACATGCAATGCCTGCACCGATCAATTTTGCTGCATCTGCTTCCATGATAATATTCCTTTTACTTGGTTTGATTCTTAGAATTGAATTTCAGTTAATTAGTGTGAGGGATGAATTGCATCGTTGAGATACATGCAAGTCAAGATTGCGAATACATAGGCCTGCAAGAATGCGACCAAGAACTCCAGCGCGGTTAATGCCACGGTGAAAGCAATCGGCAGGAGAGCCAGCACGAAACCACCAGCCCCCATTGTTGCGATCATAGAGACAGCGAAACCTGCAAAAACTTTCAGTGTGATGTGTCCAGCCAACATGTTTGCGAACAAACGTACGGAGAGGCTGATTGGGCGCGAAACGAAGGACAGAACTTCAATGAATACAATCACAGGAACCAGCGCCCCTGGAACACCTTGCGGCACAAATAATTTAAAGAAGCCCAGCCCGTTTTTCATCAGACCGTAAATGATCACTGTACCGATCACCATGACGGCGAAGGCGGCAGTGATGACAATATGCGTCATTACCGTGAAGAAGTACGGGAACATTCCAAAGAGATTCGAGACCAGAATGAACAAAAAGAGCGAGAACACCATGGGAAAGAACTTCATTCCCTCGCTGCCTGCACTATCTCGAAGCAGGTTGGCCACAAATTCGAAGCACATCTCCGATATGGACTGTAACCTGCCGGGGATAAGCCCGCGACCATTGGTCGACAGAATCAAAAACCCTGCGGAAAAGGCAACTGTGAGCGCCATGAATAGGGCTGAATTGGTAAAAGACAGATCAACGCCGCCCACTTCGAGTGGGATCAACTTAACAATCTGAAACTGGTGGATAGGATCGTTTGCCACCTGATATCCTTCTTTATTCTGCGTCTTGCACTGGTTGTTACCAGATTATCGCATCATTCATCTTCATTTCGCTCTTTCGTATCGGCCTTGCTGCCAGGACGCAAGGCCCTATTTTCAGCTACCAATCCTGCAGAACGCATTACATTCAATACACCGGCACAAAACCCGAGGAGCAAAAATAGAATCATTGCCCATGGCGTTGTGCCAAAAAATTGATCAATCGCCCAGCCCAAACCTGCTCCAACCAGAATTGCCGCCACAAAATCGGTGGACAAACGGATGGCATAGGAAAAGCCAGTAGCATCGGTATTTCGTCTTCCGGGCTCTATATCGTCCTTGCGCCGTGATTTTAACTCACGTTGAAGGGATTCGAGACGATTACCCAGTTGATCCTTGGTTCCATTTTTGTCGGGTTTTTGGCTATTCTTGGCCAAGCGATAAATTCCTTTGAAAGGTTCATCAAAAACACGAGAGGTTCGGTCTCTAAGATCGCGCGAAACATAGGTTCACAGCCCCCAAGTGTCAAGCATTTGCAGTACGACTTAGGTCGTGTTCCAACATAAAAATGCAGATTGTTTTCGCAGTGCGACAATGCGCCTAGCACAAAGCGGTAGAAACAAGCAAATTTCCAGTGAAACAGGCCTGATTCTGGTTCTAGCTCCAGCCGCCATTCTTGGTGCGATAAAAGACATGGAGGCCGATTTTTCCGACTTTTTTCATCTTTTTTGCCCATTTTGGGCTTACATAAATGGCGTGATAATGGGTGGATGAGCCGACCTGGGGAAACCAGATGCGTCCAGCACTGGTTTCAGTCGCGATATGTCTGGCCACGCTCCAGAGTTTTTTATTCCTCACACGATCACGGATGCGGTCGCAAGCAAAAGAGAACTGGCAACGATTGCGCCAGTTTTTATTCTGGTAGACAACACCACATATCGATTTTGGGTAAGCCGGATTTTTGACGCGGTTAAGAATAACCTGGGCCACGGCCGCCTGCCCGCGCACTGGTTCGCCGCGTGCTTCAAAATAAATACCTTCGGCCAGACATTTTTGCTGGCGCTTGGAATAGGCATTTTTGGGCAGATATCCGCTTGCCCATTTGTGATCGTCTTTGCTCAACTTCGGCAAGAGCGCCAGCGGCGCCGTTGTTTTTAACACAGCTGCAAACGGAGAGCGTTCCAGCTCAGGTTCGGCAGCGTAGGCAAAGACGGAACTTTCTGATTCTTTCACAAGCTTTGCAATCATGACCGGAAGATTTGGATTGATATTTGATTTAGCAGAATTTTTTGAATGAAAAACCGAGGCAATCTTCAAAGCTTCCTGATGAGATTTGGGTTTTACAAATGCCAATTCAAGCTTTTTGCTGCGATTGAGGCCTTCAAGCATGCTTTGACGCTGGAGAACCGACCCGGCCGAAAAATGTACTGGCGCGGATTTCGCAGTTATGGAAACAACGCGACCACCCTTGAGGGAACGATTGATTTTCTGTGGCACCCGCTCGGTCTTTACACCCAATTGGATGGACCGCTTCACGGGTCTGGTATGCTCAGCTATATTAGAAACCGATCCGGTAACCGTATGATCGAGGGCAGATAACTGGACGGTTTTACCCGTGATAAAAGCAGAAGCAAGAATGGTCTCACCGGGAGCTTCCTCAATGTGTGCCATCCAGCGGTTGGAGGCGTCTCTGCTCGCAACGTCCTGAAATGCTATCGCATTGGGGAAACCGAAAAACATGCCGCCAGCGGCAAGCAATGGAAATACGAATTTCTTTGCCCGCTGCTGCCAGCAGGGAGAAACAAGATGGGAAGTACGCAAAACTCTACTCCACAGGTATGACGTATTTGGCCGATGGGACCAAACGAACTGAACTATCTTAGGAATGACCATAAATAATTAACCTTGAGGAACAGTTAAGCGATCATTTCCAGAAAGTTAAAATTGGAAAATCTCCCCGCAGCGAAACTCAATGCAGGTGAAATTTGGCATCATTATGCTCTAATTGTGGAGACGTAAAATTTCAGATAATTAATTGTTGCGTCGCTTCCTGTTTGCGAAAGGGTTTTCGCTTTTGCGCATATACAGGCGGATTGGTGTGCCGAACAAATCGAATTCTTTGCGCAATTCATTGACCATATAGCGGCTGTATGAAGTTGGCAGGGAATCAGGTTTGGAACATGACACAGAAAATGTCGGCGGGCGGCTTTTGGCCTGAGTAATATAACGCAATTTGATACGGCGACCCGACGCTGCTGGCGGTGGGTGATGATACAATATGCCCGATAGCCAACGGTTAAGCGGGGCCGTCGGGATGCGGCGGTTCCATGTCTTATGAACGTCCAGAACGGCGGCCATGAGCTTATCAATGCCCTCGCCTGTCTCGGCGGAAACCGGAATGACCTTAAGACCCTTTACCTGCGAGAGATGACGGGCGGCTTTTTCGTGCATTTCTTTTAGGACTGCCTGACGATCCTCAATCAGATCCCATTTGTTCAAAGCGATGACCGGTGCGCGGCCCTCGCGAATGATCAGATCGGTAATCTGCAAATCCTGTTTTTCAAATGGAATGGTTACATCCAAAACGATGATCACAACTTCGGCAAATTGCACAGCACGAAGTCCATCGGATACGGAAAGCTTTTCAAGCTTGCCCTGCATCTTGGCTTTTTTGCGCATTCCGGCTGTGTCGTGAAGTTGAAGCTGCCGGCCACGCCATTCCCAATCCACTGAAATTGAATCGCGTGTGATGCCAGCCTCAGGGCCTGTTAACATGCGGTCTTCGCCAATCATCTCGTTGATTAGCGTCGATTTACCCGCGTTAGGCCTGCCAACGATTGCAATTTTCATGGGCTTGGTGTTGTCGTAAGCGAGTTCTTCCTCGCCCTCTTCAAAGCCTTCGGGCAGTTCGTCCTCACCATCATCAGCCTCGATTGGTGCTGGTTTGGGTGGGAAGGCTACTTCCTCGCCTACCTTATCAAGGATTGCCTGATAGAGATCGCTCATGCCAATGCCGTGTTCGGCGGAAACTGGCACTGGATCGCCAAAGCCAAGCCGGTAAGCGTCATAATATCCGCTCTCGCCGACTTTGCCTTCCATCTTGTTGGCAACCAAAACGATGGGCGTTTCAGTTTTGCGCAGAATTTGAGCAAAGCTTTTATCAGCAGGAACAATACCGCTTCGCGCGTCAACCAGAAACAAGCAGAGATCAGCTTCTTCAATTGCCAAATCGGTCTGTTCACGCATGCGGCCCTGCAGGCTTTCTTCATCCGCATCTTCAAGACCGGCTGTATCAATGATCTTAAAGCGCAAATCACCGAGGCGTGCATCGGCCATGCGGCGATCGCGGGTAACCCCGGGCGTATCATCGACTATTGCAAGCCGCTTACCGACCAGTCGGTTAAACAGAGTCGACTTGCCCACATTGGGACGACCAATGATGGCGACTGTGAAACTCATAATTGTGCTTCTTTCTTTCTCACGGCGTATCCTCGCTTTGCTCGGGCCTGCGAAACGCGGCGCATTAGCGCCGGGCAGCTCTTCGCTGCCTCTACGGCCAGTTAAGCGGGACTAACTAGTTAGCCTTAGTGATGCCTTTGCCGGCAAGTAATTTCAGCATGACATCAGCTCTAGAGCGTGTGCCTGCGGTGGATTGCGCATCATCAAGGATTGCCTGAAACCATTTATAGGCATCTGGCAATTTGTTGGCTTTCCATGCAGCAAGGCCCAACCCCTCCCGGGCAGAATGACGAAACGGTTCGCCGCCCTCTGCCAGAGCGCCAAGGCGTTTTGTTACATCTTCAATACTGCCAGAATCAACCAGCAAAAGACCTGCGCGCAACTGAGCTACGCTTTGTAAAGTCGCGTCAAAGCTGCTGTCTGCTGCAATTTTATCAAAGGCTGCGACTGCTTCGCTAACATCGCCACGTTTTGCAAATTCAGAAGCGATCCGCAACTGCGCCAATGCAGGATATTGCCCGGAGCCAGATGTACTCAGCGCTTCGAGGTTTTTGATTGCCTCATCGTGCTTGCCATCATTGGATAATGCGATGGCTGCCATGAATTTATCACCGGAAGCTGCTGACTGTCCGTCAGTGTAGCTTTGCCAGCCGCGCGATGCAGCAGTAACCACCACGATCGAAACCGCAACGCCCATGATAACCCATTTATATCTTTTCCAGAGGCTTTCCATGCGGTCCTGCCGCATTTCTTCATTGACCTCGCGAATAAACTGATCGTCTTCCATTAAATTCTCAATCCGGATTGGTAAAACTGTAGTTTGGTCATGCAATCTGTCGCAAATTGCGACGATTTGGCCAGTCAATCTTAGTGGTTGGCTTTGTTGTTGGGTGCCTTGTAGCCGAATTCATACCCTTTATGCAAACACTTCTACGCCAATCAGCATGCCATGGAGAACATGCAGCATCAGCATCCAGAGACCAAGGCCAACGACAAGGGCGATGATATCGGGAAAAATTGAACTTGCGACTTGCGTCCCTGAACTTCTGCGATCAACGTTTATTCGGTTCCAAATTGCCCAGACAAGAATGGAACCGAACATTACAACGCTGGCCAAATCACCGTTCATCAACAAATGAGCAAATGCCCAGATGATGACACCGGTGATCATGGGGTGCTTCAATCGCGCCTTGATATAGCCGGTGGGCAGGCTGCCTGCGACAATAAAAACAAAGGAAATCAACATTAGCATCATGGTGAGATCGGGCATCCAGCTTGGTGCATAATACAGGTCTGGCGCATCGGGACGCGCTTCAGCAAAGCCCCAAATAATCAGACCGAGCCCACCTAGCGAGAGAATGGAATAAAGGCCACGCCAATTTAGTTTCCCGATCTTAACAATCATTTCATCGCGCCATTGGGGGGCAAGCATTTGGACCGAGTGATTTCCGAGAAAAATTATCAGTCCTAAAATCAATATCCACATGGTATTCTCGCTGCTATGCTTGATTAATATTGGCTTGATTATAGGACCTGACAAGAGGGATTGCCATACCATGTCTGTTGATATTGAACTTGCGGTTAACTTGCTGAATGAAAAGCAGAAAGAGTTGGAAGAATTTTCCGAACTTTCGCAGGAGTCGCGTCAGACTGTGGAGCTTGATCAGCAGTCTGTCGGCAGGCTTTCTCGCATGGATGCGATGCAGCAACAAGCCATGGCAAAGGCACAAGAACGAAACCGCCAACTTGATTTGCAACGAATCGAAATGGCATTTCGCAGGATCAAGGATGGCGACTACGGCTATTGCGCAGACTGCGACGAGGAAATTCCATCAGGCCGGTTGAAGGTCGACCCAATGGCTGAACGCTGTGTGAAATGTGCTTAATTTGCTCACCCGGTGGGTGAGCATTTGTTTGTTCTCACGGGCATATCCTCCCTATCGGTCGGGCCCTCCGTATGGGCGGCGCATAAGCGCCGGTCGCTCTTCGCTCCCGCCCGCGGCGTGGTGAATACCGTGAGCTCGGGCGTGATTACTCCGCGCCCTGCCTAGCTAGGTATTCACTATCGATATCCGGCAGGGGTTGATCGTGGATTGCTGCTTCGAAGGATTTTAAGCGTTTATATATAGATAGCAGTTCAACGATTGTCGTCCATGAATTCACCAAATACTGGAATGAATTACTCACCTGATTAAAGGCAGTTAAAATCTGCTGCAAAATACCGAAGGTTATTTTTCCGGCGATTATCGTTGGAATCAGGATGAAGTAAGCGAAAAGACTGTCTGCCTGAATGTAGAATGCGCGGGCGACGTTGAAATACATATAATGGAAATAGAGACGGAAATAATTGTTCCGCACGTGGGAAAACAGCTCTTTCACCGTCATAGGTTGCGCTCTGTCTTCGCTGTCTTCGCCGTAAACCAGCTCTTTACGGTAGGCTGCTTCTACACGTTGGTTTTTAAATTCCAGTCCGGGCAATTTGATTCCGACTAAAGATAGGAGCGCTGTGCCGAAAATTGACCACAATATTGCAGCGGTAAACAAAGGAGCCGGTATCGCACCGACGATGGGAAGCTCCGTGACGCTCGCCGACAAAGCATAAAGAACCGGTAGGAACGCGAAAAGGGTCATTACTGAATCGACCATATTCACCCCAAGGTGTTCCATGATGTTCGCAAAACGCATGGTATCTTCCTGCACCCGCTGGGACGCGCCCTCAATGACGCGAACCTGTTTCCATTT
>JASFYT010000032.1:0-61326 GCA_045047085.1 Rhizobiaceae bacterium
CCGAAAAACACAACCGATGGCAGCCCGATCAGCAGGAATATGCTCATCCCGAGAAGTTTCCAGAATTCGGTTTCCAGAAATGTTGCCTTATCGGCGTTGTTCAGCCAGTCGATGATTGACCCTAAAAATCCATATAGGGCGACCTCGCCCATGGCGATGATTGCTGAGGCCAATGACATGACTATCAACCACGGCATGGCGTCTTTGGAATAATGCCAGCAGAAAGCCACCAGCCCTTCAGGGGGTTGGGCAGGTTCTTGCGGCGGATAAGGATCGATCCGCTTTTCGAAAAAAGTGAACATGGTTAGGCTCGGATTTTGGGAATCAGGGATGGTAGACATTTATTAATATCACATTGCGCTGAGGTAACAACTGATGTGATAAGAAGTTTTGAAATATAGCAACTGTAGAGAATAGAAATATATATGCCTGATCTGGTTCTTTTCCAACCCGATATTCCCGGAAATACAGGAACTTTGTTGCGCCTGACTGCCTGCCTAGGTGTGAAGCTGCATATAATTGAGCCTGCGGGTTTCCGGCTGGATGATACGGCGCTGCGGCGTTCTGGCATGGATTATATTGAACTTGCCAGCATGATGCGCCATTTGGATTGGTCAGCTTTTGAAACATGGCGCGGCGAGCAAGGAAGGCGGCTTATCCTGTTGACCACCAAAACGGAGCGTTCTTATCTGAAGTTTGAATTCCTGCCGGATGATTTGTTGATGCTTGGTCGGGAATCTGCGGGTGTGAGCGATGATGTTGCAGAGCGTGCGGATTACGCAATCACAATCCCGATGAAAGGTGAGGCCCGTTCTATCAATATGGCGCTTTCCGGTGCAATGGTTCTTGGGGAAGCTCTGCGTCAGAATGACGGAGCATAGGAGATCAAAAAATGCTGATTGTAACTATTGTTCTTTTTGTTGTTTTTCTTGATATCGCGATCATCCACGGGATGTGGGGGTTTCAAATTTGGTGGCCGGAACGGGATGAGCAAAAGCTTGCCCGAACGATCGTTGGCAGTCCGGGGATCAAGCGGATGCCTGCGCCAGTGCAATGCTTTGTTGTCACGGCCGTGATGATTGGGGCAGCTATTCTTGTTTTGTTGCTGGGTGGATTGTGGTCTTTGCCTATATTGCCGCTATGGTTGATCAAATGGGCTGCTATGGCGTTGGCTGCGGGGTTGCTCATGCGCGGCCTGATTGGGTTTACCGGGTTTTGGGTGCGTTTATTGCCGGAGGAACCTTTTCGCACTTTTAATCGGCGGTATTATTCTCCTCTTTGTTTGGTACTGGCTGCTGGAATTGTGATACTACTTAATGATATTTGAAGTTGGGAAACCTTAGAAAATTGACTTGGTTAAAACCGGATGGAATCACTCCAGTTTATTAACGAGTGGTTAATCCCGGCGCGCGGGCGAAACTGTTCTCAAACTGCCCATATGGCTTGAAATTACTGCCTTTTCACAATTGCTTTGGGTTGTTCCGCGACATTGTGGCCAAATTGCACTAGTACGTCTGGACAAACACCCATTCGAAGGCTTAAACATCGGCAAATTGCCGGTGTACCGGTGTGACTAAATTTCTTGTCGATTGCGAAAGGACGGTTTCTCCGTGAGCGCAGACATTATGGCAAATGCGGATGAGCCTACACGCCGCAACTTTCTATATGTAGCTACAGGCACCGTTGGTGCTGTAGGTGCAGCGTCTCTCGCCTGGCCTTTTATAGATCAGATGAACCCGGATGCCAGTACCAGAGCTCTTGCTTCCATTGAGGTGAATATTTCATCCATTGAAGAGGGGCAGGCAATCACAGTGAAGTGGCGGGGTAAGCCTGTCTTTATCCGCAACCGTACCGCAAAAGAGATTGAACAAGGCAAAGCCGTTGCTCTTGCTGATCTGAAGGATACGGATGCACGTAATAAGAACCATGAAGGCGAACAGGCAACCGATGTTAATCGTTCTGCTGGCGCTGACAAGGAAAACTGGATCGTGATGATCGGATCTTGCACCCATCTTGGTTGTGTTCCTGTGGGAACGGCAGGCGATTTTGGTGGCTGGTTCTGTCCATGTCACGGATCACACTACGATACAGCGGGACGGATCAGAAAAGGGCCAGCGCCTGAAAATCTGGCGGTTCCAATCTATAGTTTCGTTTCAGACACAAAAATCAAAATCGGCTAGGGACAGGAGATTTCACAATGAGTGGTGGACATTCACAATACGTCCCGACAAACGGGTTCATGAAATGGCTGGATGCGCGTCTTCCAATGCCAAGGCTGATGTATGATAGCTTTATTGCCTATCCGGTGCCGCGCAACCTCAATGGCTGGTACACATTTGGTGGCATTTTGTCAGTTATGCTGATTGCCCAGATTTTGACCGGCGTTGTTTTGGCAATGCACTATGTTGCTTCTACACAATTGGCCTTTGAGAGCGTTGAACACATCATGCGTGATGTGAACTATGGCTGGTTGATCCGCCGTATGCACGCCAACGGTGCATCCATGTTCTTTATTGCGGTTTATATCCATATGTTCCGCGGCATGTACTATGGTTCTTATAAGGCTCCTCGCGAAGTTCTTTGGATCCTTGGTGTTATCATCTTCCTTCTTATGATGGCTACCGGCTTTATGGGCTATGTTCTGCCTTGGGGTCAGATGAGTTTTTGGGGTGCAACCGTTATTACCGGCTTCTTCTCGGCGATCCCTTGGGTTGGCGAGAGCCTGCAACAATGGTTGCTTGGTGGCTTTGCGGTGGATAACGCCACGCTGAACCGCTTCTTCTCACTGCATTATCTATTGCCGTTCATGCTGGTTGGTGTAGTTGGCCTGCATGTGTGGGCGCTTCATGTGACCGGTCAATCCAATCCAACCGGTGTTGAAGTCAAGGATATGAAGAAGGAAACGGTTCCATTCACCCCATACGCTACATTGAAAGACGCGCTGGCTATGAGCCTGTTCTTCATGGCGTTTGCATGGTTTGTATTCTACCTGCCAGATTTCATGGGGCATCCAGATAACTATGTGGAAGCCAATCCGCTGAAAACACCAGCACACATCGTGCCTGAATGGTACTATTTGCCATTCTACGCGATCCTGCGGGCGGTGACTTTCAGCATCTCGATACCTTTCACCGATGTTGTTCTTATCGACTCCAAGCTTGGTGGCGTGATTGCGATGTTTGGCTCTATTGCCATCCTGCTGTTCTTGCCATGGCTTGATACATCAAAGGTTCGTTCTGGTGTTTATCGGCCGCTGTTCAAGCAGTTCTTCTGGATATTCGCTGCGGTTTGTATCGGTCTCGGGTATCTGGGATCGCGGCCAGCTGAAGGTATTTATGTGGTTCTGTCGCAGATACTGACAGCTGCTTATTTCGGTCATTTCCTGATTATCCTGCCTATTTTGGGCAAAGTGGAAAAAGCGAAAGAACGGCCGGCCAGTATCGCCGATGCCATCAACGCCACGAAATCAACTCCTTCAGCACAGCCTGCTGAATAGAGCGTAAGGTTTGAGAATATGAAAATGAACAAAATCATCTCAGCAATAGCGGGCCTTGGGGTCGTCGCGGGGATTGCTCTGGCGAGTGTCGGTACTGCTTCGGCAAGTAAATATCCGATCAAACATCCTAAAGAAGTGAAATGGAGTTTCGCGGGGCCTTTTGGCAAATGGGATTTGGGGCAGTTGCAACGGGGCTTTAAGGTTTACAAAGAAGTCTGTTCTGCCTGCCATTCACTTGGTCTGGTTTCGTTCCGCAATCTGGAAGGCCTTGGTTTTTCCAAGGCGCAGGTAAAAGCGATTGCGGCAGATTATGAAGTGACTGACGGTCCAGATACAGAAGGTGAGATGTTTGAACGTCCTGCCGTTGCGTCTGACCGCTTTCCACTGGTTTTCCCAAATGAAGCAGCTGCGGCGGCGGCCAATAATGGTGCGGTTCCACCAGATTTTTCATTGTTGGCAAAAGCACGTGCACCTGAGCGCGGTTTCCCGACGTTCGTTTTTGATATTTTTACCCTCTACGCTGAAAACGGACCGGATTATATCTATTCGCTCCTGACCGGATATGGCAAAGAGCCCGGGGATCATGAAGTGTCCGAAGGCACCCATTACAACCCATATTTCATTGCTAGCGCGTCATTGGCAATGGCCAACCCGCTGGATGAAGATCTGGTTGAATATGATGACGGAACGCCGGGTACAGTTGATAATTATGCCAAGGATGTGTCAGCATTCATGATGTGGGCTGCTGAACCGCACCTAGTTGAACGTAAGGCAATGGGTTTTAAGGTTCTATTGTTTTTAGCAATATTTTCCATCTTGCTTTACCTGACCAAAAAACAAGTTTTTGCGTCTTTGAAAGATTAGAGAAAATTGTCTTGGAACGAAATTGGGGCTCTGCAATGCAGGGCCCTTTTTATTTGCCTGTATTTTTAACGCACATGTTTTTAAAAATTGATTCTCAATTTTCAAATTGTGCTCAAAGGGACTAAATTCATGGACGCCACGCTTCGCGAACAATTGGCCAATTCTATCCGTACCATACCTGATTATCCTCATGAAGGGATTCAGTTTCGTGACATCACAACTTTGCTGGGGCAACCGCGTGCATTTCGCCGTGCGATTGATGAATTGGTGCACCCTTATGCGGGACTGGGTATTGAGCAAGTTGCCGGTATTGAAGCGCGTGGTTTCATTCTTGGGGGTGCTATGGCGCACCAACTTTCCTGCGGTTTCGTGCCGATCAGAAAAGCTGGAAAGCTACCGCACGAAACCATCCGTATTGCTTATAGTCTGGAATATGGCGTTGACGAGATGGAAGTGCATAAGGATGCTGTACATGAAGGGCAGAAGGTTATTTTAGTTGATGATTTGATTGCAACCGGAGGTACTGCAGAAGGTGCGGTTAAGCTGTTGCAGCAACTAAAGGCTGATGTGGTAGCAGCAGTCTTTGTGATTGATCTGCCTGACCTTGGTGGGCGCAAAAAGATTGAAGCGCTGGGCGTGCCTGTTCGAACTCTGATTGAGTTTGAAGGGGAGTGAGACTAATCTCCAGCTTCCGACATCCTTGGGCTTGACCAAGGATGACCCAATATGTGTTGGTTGTGGCCGTAAAGACTGATCTAATTGTTAAACTTGAACAGCATTACATCACCGTCCTGCACCACGTATTCCTTGCCCTCATCGCGCGCTTTTCCTGCCTCTTTGGCAGGCACTTCACCGCCTAGGCTTACATAGTCAGGAAAGGCGATGGTTTGGGCGCGGATGAAGCCTTTTTCAAAATCTGTGTGAATGACACCGGCGGCTTGCGGGGCTTTGGTGCCTACGGGAATTGTCCAGGCTCGGGTTTCTTTTGGGCCGCATGTGAAATAAGTGATCAGTTCGAGTAGGGAGTAACCGGCTTTGATCAGGCGATCCAGACCAGATTCGGTTAGTCCATTCATTTCCAGATATTCGGGCTGCTCATCTTCCGGGAGTTGTGAAATTTCTTCTTCGATGGCAGCGGAAATCACCACGCAGGCGGCACCCTGTTCATCGGCAAGTTTTTTGAGGGCATCTGAAAAAGCATTGCCCTCAGCAGCATCTTCTTCGCCGACGTTGCAAACATATAAAACCGGCTTGGATGTGAGCAGGTTCAGGTCTTGCAGGATGATCAAATCCTCGTCGGCAATGCCTTCAAGCAGGTTGCGTACCGGTTTGCCATCGTTGAGGAGTTCCAGAGCTGCTTCCATCATTGGCAGCACTGTCATTGCTTCCTTGTCTTTGGCGGAGGCGCGCTTGCGCATCTGGTTGACGCGCCGTTCAAGGCTTTCAAGATCGGAGATCATCAATTCGGTGTCGATGGTTTCTGCATCGGAGACGGGGTCGATTTTTTCCTCTACATGAGTGATATCGTCATCTTCAAAACATCTCACAACGTGAGCAATGGCATCCACTTCGCGGATATTGGCGAGAAACTGGTTTCCCAGACCTTCACCCTTTGAAGCGCCGCGCACGAGGCCTGCGATATCGACAAATGAAATGCGGGTAGGCAGGATTTCCTTGGAACCGGCAATGGCTGCCAGTTCAGCCAGCCTGTGATCAGGAACGGCCACTTCGCCGGTATTGGGTTCAATCGTGCAAAATGGATAATTTGCGGCCTGCGCTGCCGCTGTCTTTGTAAGCGCATTGAAAAGCGTTGACTTACCTACGTTGGGCAGGCCAACAATTCCGCATTTAAAACCCATGGAAAACTCCGGATAACAGCCAGTTATATGGCAGAAAAACTACTTATGTGGCGCTAAACGCTTAAACGACGATAGTCAAGGTTTTAGCGGTTTTCAGGTGATATCTGGCCTATATTTCTATAGACCGATCCAATTGACCCAGCGACCGTGAAAATCTGCCCGGCCAATGAGTGTGGTTTTTCCGGTTGGCCATAAGGTCAGGTAGATTCCTGCACCTTCTTTCTCGTCATCAGCTTCCAAGCGGAGCCATGCAAGGCTTGAATTCTTGTCGGCTTTCGCGCCTGCGGTCTCCAGTGCCTTGCGGCATCTATTTTGTTCATCTGATGACAAGTATTGCCACATGATAGAGTGGTATACGATGTGGATCGCGTTATCATATTGAGTGGTCAAACGCTGCTCCAGCCAGTCCGCGGCGCCTGATTTAGCGATCTTTGGAACATGATCCTGTGCAATTGCAATTGCCTGTCTGGTGCGCTCTATGCGGTCGATTTGATCGGGCCAGATGTAGGACAATAAACGAAGTTGATCTTGCTTGTTGGTCATATCGAGCGGGTTGAGATCACAGCCTTTGCGGGAGAGGATTTCGAGGTTATCAACATGTGGGGTGGGGCCGCTCCACTCCGGCAAAAGGTGTATCGGAGAATCTTTCTTACCCCAAATTTTTGAACCGAAAGAATATTGATATTGGTCCCAATTGAGGTTTAGTCCGGCGCTGGAACCGATTTCAGAAAGAACCAACGGCCAGTTGAAGTGGTTTGCTACTTCCAAAAACCCCGGCACCAATGCACCGCAACGGCGAATTTCATTGGTTTGGGGAGCAGATTTTAGCCGTGAAATTAGGAATGGTTCATGGGTATTCAGCGCATGTTGGATAGCTGACCAAAGGGCATCGTCAGACCATTTATGCATATTATCAGGGTAGGCGGCTTTGAGGATGTCGTCTGAATCATCGAGGATCAGGGCATGAAGTGCACCGCAAAGTCGAAGGGCTAAAGCATCTCCGGTCCCTGTTGGGTCGCCCTGCCAGTTATTGATAATGTTACCAAGGGTTGAATCCGGGCGTAGATTTTCTACAAACGCCATGCAAATTCTGGCGGTAAAGGGAGAGCCGAGCGCCCTACAACTGGTAGCCTGATCTTTGAAAGCTTGTTGTATTTGCGGATTCATGTTTGCTCTTGCTCCTAGTCTTCGCCTTTGCCAAATAGTTTCTTTAGCATATCAGCCATCGGGCCGGCTTTGGGCGGATTCTTGACCGAAGTCTGGCGGGCTTGTCTGATGTGCGATTGTTGCTTGTTTTTAACGGCTTTTTGCTTCTTTTGCGAATGGTTGTCGGAGCGATCACCCTTTAGCGTCAGGGCAAGTTTGTTCATGAAACCCGGATCATCGCTTTTTACCAGATATTCAACGTTATCGGCAATTGCCTGTAATAGGGAATCTACCCACTCATAATCAGCTTTGGAAAAATTGCCAAGCACGTGATTCGTTACCCGGTCCTTGTGGCCCGGATGGCCAATACCAAGGCGCATGCGGCGAAACCCGTTGCCGCAGTGGGCATCGATTGATCTAATGCCATTATGACCACCGGCACCACCGCCGGTTTTCATACGCATTTTGCCTGCTACCAGATCGAGTTCGTCGTAAATCACGACGATATCGGCAGGGGCTACTTTATAAAAGCGCATGGCTTTGCTGACTGCTTCACCGGAATTATTCATGTGGGTTTGCGGTTTGACCACAAGTACTTTTTCTCCGCCGATTGTGCCTTCGGAGATTTCAGCGTTGAATTTTTGCCGCCATGGGCCAAAAGAATGGCGGCGGACAATCTCGTCCGCCGCCATAAAGCCGATGTTATGTCGGTGCGAAGCGTATTTCCCGCCCGGATTGCCGAGCCCTGCAATAATAAGCATGGGTGGTACTCCTTGGGAGGCGGGAAAGCCTCGGGTTTAATCGTCTGATGCTTCGTCTTCTTTTTTCTCACCGATGACTTCAGTTTCTGGTGCTTCTGGGGCACCTTCATCTTCGTCGTCGCTTTTCAGACCGGCTGGTGAAGCGATGGTTGCAATGGTGAAATCGCGGTCAGTGATGGTTGGCTCAACGCCGTCTGGCAGAGATACAGTGGAGATATTCACACTGTCGCCAAGCTCGAACTTGATGAGGTCTATTTCGAAGAATTCAGGAATAGCTCCGGCCGGGCAGTTAACTTCAACAGCATGACGAACGATATTAAGAACACCACCAGCTTTCAGACCAGGGCATTCCTCGTCGTTTATGAAGTGAACCGGAATTTCAACTGTAACCACGGTTTTGCTGGAAACCCGAAGGAAATCCACATGGACGACGAAATCGCGTACGGGATCAAACTGGATGTCTTTTGGCAGAACCGAATGTTTCTTGCCATCTATGTTGATGTCAACAAGATTGGTCATGAAGCTACGGCTTGAAGCCTGTATCGATAATTCCTTGAACGGAAGCGCGATTGATAGGGGATCTTTTTTATCGCCGTAGATAACGGCTGGCACTAGTTTGTTGCGGCGTAGTTCACGAGAGGCCCCCTTGCCAACTCGGTCACGTGCCTGTGCCTCAAGTACGATTGTGTCACTCATTGCATTTACCTTTCACGTGTTTTGAAGGTCTTTCCCGCGACGTTTGTCACTGGAAAGTTGCTGAATTTCAGAAATGGTTTTGATCTCAAAAAACAACAAACCCGCACTGCCTCCAAGGGTGTCTGTGCGGGTGAGCGCGTTATAGGGCAGAATCGACGGGCTGGCAAGAGGGTAGAGAGCCCTCAAACCCTTAATCAAACAGGCTGGAAACTGATTTTTCCATGGCTGTACGCTTGATGGCTTCGCCCATTAAATCGGCAATTGGTACAATGCGAATATTTGGGGCGGCCAGAACTGCAGAATTTGCTTGAATGGAGCTGGAAATTACAAGTTCTTTCAGCATTGAAGATGTAATGCGGGCAACAGCTCCACCGGATAAAACACCGTGGGTGATATAGGCGGTAACGCTGTTGGCGCCCTGTTTCAGCAGTGCCTCGGCGGCGTTGCACAAAGTGCCACCGGAATCGATAATATCGTCAATTAGGATACAATCCTTGCCTACAACCTCGCCGATAACGTTCATGACTTCAGATTCGCCAGGTTTGTCGCGGCGTTTATCAACGATTGCGAGTTGGGAATCGACCCGTTTTGCCAGAGCGCGAGCGCGAACTACACCGCCAACGTCTGGTGATACGATCATCAGATTTTCTAGCTCGTAATTTTGCTTGATGTCTTCAGCAAAAACGGGAATTGCAAACAAATTGTCAGTTGGGATATCGAAGAAACCCTGAATCTGCGTTGCGTGGAGGTCAAGCGTTAATACGCGATCGGCCCCGGCCTCGGTAATCAAATTTGCAACCAGTTTGGCGGAAATCGGTGTGCGTGGGCCGGGTTTTCTATCCTGCCTTGCATAACCGAAATAAGGGAGAACCGCTGTGATGCGCCTTGCTGATGAGCGCCGCAGGGCGTCGATCATAATCAGCAATTCCATCAAGTGGTCGTTGGCTGGATAAGACGTGGATTGTAGCACGAAACAGTCTTCGCCTCGCACATTTTCCAGTATTTCCAGAAAAATTTCCTGATCGGCAAAGCGACGAACATTCGCTTTGCCCAGAGAGATATCCAGATAGGTCGCGATTTGTTCGGCGAGCTTTCTGTTCGAATTTCCAGCAAACAGTTTCATCGGATGTTCCGGTGGCCCCTGATATGATTTTGATATGGGCGTTCTATAGGCAATTGCGCATTGGCCTGCAATGCCTAACCGCCTTTTTTACCGTGAATCTGCGAATAAATCGTACAAATAACAGACACTTGTTAACGACTGGCGAGCCAAAGCCTTAATCGAGCCATGGTATCACTGGCAACACGGTCAATTTCGCCATTGGAAACCGATGACCACGGGTCTGATGACTTTTTGCTGGTGTGTTGTTGGCCGGAGATTCTGTGCAATCTCGAACCGCTTTCATCAAGCACGTCCCATACATAAACCAGAAGAGTTCCCTTGCCATCATCAAGGGCTGAGAAATACCCTTTTATGCGATAGCTAGCTCCATTGATATTTGACGGTATTAAATTGATTCCATTGCTGTTTGCAGCGCTTGCAAGCGATTTTGAAAGGACTGAGACCGACCGCTGAGGGGCACCGGTTACAGGTAGAAAGGAGATGCCCGGTCCACTGGGTAGGGATGCGAACTGCTGATTGTCGCCGGTCAACTCGCCTGGAGGCGGTTCGCGTTGGCTATCAACAAGTGCGTTTTCGCTGGATTGGGATGGCGTTTGAATATTGCCAACTTCCTGAGGAGGCGTTTTTCCACCAAGGCCATCGCCAAAATTGCTTGTATTACACGCAGCCAACATCAGGCTGCAAAACAGGACTGTGCAGAAATTTAAAATCCATCTTTTTACCGGCATTCCAACGACCATTCCTTGCCTCAAAGCCCCCAACCTTTTTTTCCAGACAAGCCGTAACCCTAACAGCGGATAAGGTCAATTTCATGCCGGGAAAGGCATTCGGGTCCAGATTCAGCGGTAATGTAGCTCTGACCGAGGGTCATGGCGGTATTTGTGTCGCTGTCGGCGATAATCATATGGGTAAATATCACCATGTTTTCTTCAATGATGGTGGGATTTTCGGAATAAATCATCGGATCATCCATCCAGCAGGGTGAATAAACTGCTCCCAGTGAGTATCCACATGCATTGAGCCGGTGACGGGTGAGGCCTGCCGCATCCATGATTTGGGCGTGGGCGTCGAACATATCACCAAAGGTTTTGCCGACAACCATGGCCTCACGAACGCCAATCAGCGCGTCACGTGTAGCTTCATAAAGTTCCTCATGGCGACCGGTAGGTTTGCCAACGATGATGGTGCGCATCATTGCAGCATGGTAATGGGCCCATGTGCCGGCCCATTCGAGGGTCAGCTGATCATTTTGGGATAGGTTTCGCCTACCGGACTTGTAGCGGCAGAGCAGTGCATCTTCGGCAGAACCGATGATGAATTCATTGCCTGCATAATCGCCACCCTTTGAAAAAATTGCGGAATGCATGGCAGCCAGAATGTCACCTTCGAATGCGCCAGCTTTTGTTGTGGCGATGGCTGCATCCAAAGCTTCATCTGCCAGAACGCCCGCTTGCCGCACATGCACTAATTCTGCGGCTGATTTGATAGTTCTCAATCCATTTACCACATTTGATGCGTCGCTCAGCTTGGCGAAGGAAGAAAGGCGCTGGTCAACGGCCTTGCCGTTTTGGGCTGTAAGTCCTTGCGTTGCGTATTCAATGCCTATCGATGTGCCAACCAAATCGAGGTCGGAAAGAATGTTGAGCAAATCTACCGTCGGATCTGCTCCGGAGCGATCGCTCCAGATCATAATATTTTCGACAATCGATGTATGACGTGCCTGTCGTAAATCTGGCGCACGGGTGAGAAGAATTATTTCTCCTTCGGCGGTCACCACCATGCACTGGAAGAAGCAATAGCCGAATGTGTCGTATCCGGTGAGCCAATACATGCTTTCCTGCGCGAATAGCAGCATGCAGTCAATTTTTTCCTCAGCCATTTTTTCCTTGAGGCGGTCTAGGCGAGCGGCGTATTCGCCGCGTTCAAAATGCAATGCCATTGAAATTCTCCTGGAAAATTAACTTGATAGTGAAATCGCCGAAATTTGGCGTCCGTAATCCGGTTCATGGTCATGGGTAGTGCGTCGATATGAAAAGAAACGTTCTTCATCAGCGTAGGTGCAGTGACCGGTCCAGTGCGCACTCACGCCGGATGTAAGCAATTTGTTGACGATATATCCCGGCAGATCAAATAATTGATGCCCGGGTTTTGTGGATGAGACGAGGTATGTCCGATTGCCCTTGTCGAGCTCCAATAGGCGTTCAGCAAAATCTGGGCCTACCTCATAATTGTTCTGGCTGATCGTTGGGCCGAGGGTTGCCTGAATTTCCGAGCGTTCCGCACCGAGGCTTTCCATCTCAAGAACGGTGCTTTCCAAAATGCCGCTGGTTGCTCCCTTCCATCCGGCGTGGCAAGCGGCGATGACGCGGTTTTTGGGATCGCAGAATAAGACCGGGCCGCAATCGGCGGTTAGAATCCCGATTACCAGCTTGGGATTGGTGGTGGCGATGCCATCGACTCTTGGTCTTGTTTCGCCCACAGGAGCGCTGATGACGGTGGCTCTGGATGAATGAACCTGATTTGGGGTGACGAGGAGGCCGGATGTTGCACCGAAATGACTCGCCACTCTTGATCTGTTTTCCAGAACTTTTTCCTGATCATCGTCAGAACCAAGTCCGACGTTCAAGCTCTCATACATGCCTTTTGATACGCCACCCTTACGGGTGAAGAAGCCATGATTGACCACGCCCTTATGTCTGGACAATATCTCACAGAGAACCGGTTTGAGTGGGTTCATTTTTCCTCGTGAATGTTTAGCCACATGACTTTGGTGAATGGTGGGCAAGGTGGGCGGCTAAGTCAATCGACAATTGCGAATGGGGGGAGGAGCATTTTGGTGCTGGCGAAGGCGAGGCATTTGAATAAATCACCCATATGGTCAGGAAGTGCTAACCGTTCGGCTTCTGATTTCAATCTGGCTTGTGTTGCCTCATCCTTGCCGTGACCAAGGGTACCTGCACGTTCGAGCAGGCCGGCGGCAAGTAGGAACTCTCCTTGGGTGAGGGTGGGGTATAGGTAGCAATTTGCTATTTCTGCGACCTTTGTGAGCGGAAAGAAATCCACATGATTTGTTAGATCCGCTTTCCCGGGTGCGGTGAGGGGATCGGTAAATTCATGCTTTAACACTGCCTGAAATGTATCGCCAAAACCTGAAATCGTGTGTCCGTAATCGATAAACAGGGCAGCACCACTATGTTTTTTGATGTGCTCGGCTACCATTTGCACGATTGCTTCGCGAGCCGGGGCAATCTCGAATACTGCGCCGTCTGGTTCTTCATTGGAACCTTCGGGTAATAACCGACAATCAATAGAGCCTGAGCTGAGGGTGAATTCGAGTTCTTCGAATGTGGCATTGGCACCGATAGCGCGTTCCATCCATTGGGATTTGTGCTTCACATATTGGCGGAAAGGCAGCACGTCGAGGAATTCATTAGCGATGAATATGGAAGGGCCGGCGGGGATTTCAGAAATGTCTGATGCCCAAGCGCATTGCTCGTCCAGTTTTTTGCGCTGGAGTTCCTGCATTTTGGGACTGCTCTCAACTAGGGTGATTGTTGCGGCTGCCAGAAACTTTGGAACGGATTGGGCGGCGCGCAACAGGTCTGCCATCAAAACGCCTCGGCCGGGGCCAAGTTCGACCAGATTGAAGGCTTTGGGTTCTCCCATCTGCCGCCAAGCTTCGATGCACCAAACTCCAATCAGCTCGCCAAACATCTGACTAATTTCCGGTGCAGTGATGAAATCTCCTGCGCGCCCGATTGGGTTTTGTTGCTGGTAATAGCCTTGGCTGGGATCGGACATACAGATATGGGTGTATTCTGCGATGCTCACCGGGCCAGTAGCTTCGATGTGGCGGAGGATTTTCTGCTTTAGTGGGCTGCTCACTTTGACGCTCGTCTCATGGACCAGATGCCGATGGCCAGCAACGGTAGCGACAGCACCATGCCCATGGTGAGCCAACCACCGGCCAGATAGCCAATATGTTCATCGGGCAACCGGTAGAATTCAACAAAGATGCGGCTGAGTGCATACCACGCGACAAAGGCTCCTGCGACAAAACCCGGTTGTTTTAGTTTGCTCAGGGCGTAGGCAAGGAAGGTCATCAGAGCAAATAGGACCAACCCTTCCAGTATGCCTTCATATAGCTGACTTGGGTGCCTTGGTACCGGTCCGCCGCCAGGGAATATCACCCCCCAAGCAACCGAGGTTGGCCTGCCGAACAATTCTGCATTGATGAAGTTGGCGACGCGGCCAAGAAAAATGCCGATGCCTACGCTGGCTCCAATCACATCAAACAGGCTGAAGATATTAATCGAGCGCTTTTTGGCAAACAAGACCATGGCGATGATGGTGCCGAGCAATCCGCCATGAAAGCTCATGCCGCCGTTCCATAGGGCCGTGATTTGCAATGGATCGGCCAGATAGGTGGCCAGATCATAAAACAACACATAGCCAAGCCGCCCGCCTAGTATGATGCCGACAACGGCCCATGTGAGAAAATCGTCAATCTGGTCCGGGCTTATGGGGGATTTGTTGTCTTTCCAAAGGTTGGGAGTGGAAACCATTTTTCTCGCCCACCACCAGCCAAATAATATACCGACCACATAGGCAAGGCCGTACCAGTGTACCTGTAGTGGCCCCAGCGAAATGGCCACGGGGTTGATAGTTGGAAAGGCGATTGCCGAGAAGGGAATAAGCATTGGTGATTTTGCCGTGGGGTTTGTATTGAAACGAAGCATTATAGGTATTAGCTTATAGACAGATATTATCAGCGACGGAATTGTCAAATGAATCAGGGCCCAAATCGTTTATTCGATGAATTTGCAAAACTCATGACAGATGCAGCAGGTGCTGCCCAAGGAATGAAGCGGGAGGCTGAAACGGCGTTCCGGTCACAGGCGGAGAAATTCCTTAGTGACATGGATTTGGTCAAACGTGATGATTTTGAAGCTGTTCGCGAGATGGCCGCTAACGCGCGTTCTGAGAATGAATCGCTAAAATTGCAAGTCGAAGCACTGGAAAAACGTATTTCCGCAATGGAAAAACCAAAAACTCCTCGTAAACGGGCTTCTTCCACCGGTTCAAAAAAATAGTCACAACTACTTTTCCACAGGGTGAAAATCGAAAAAATTCTTTTGCATGAATCCCTTAGCGGAATCCGTGAATCTGTTGATTCAATCATTTCGGTGGGTTCTTGTAAGGTTTTGTTTTCAATGGGTGGTTATGGGAGTCCAGCAATGTACATTGGAAGCACGGAATGATTCGGAAGCTTCGCTGAAGGCAAACCAGCCACAGATAAAAAGCAGACACCGCGAATCTTGTCGTAGTGCATGTGGCGTATCCAGTAATGTTTTATGAGTAACCGGCCAAACCAGCTTTGGCCGTGGGGATTTTTATTAATTTTTTTTCGCTGGAAGCAGCGAGTATGGGGCAGAAAAAATGATGGAGCTTTTAGCTTTGGAACCAACACGTCATGTTAATCCGGTTGATATGGTGGAGCAGGTTGCAAATGTGAATGATTGGAATTTTGAACGTAGTTGCGAGGACGAAATCAACATTCAAGTCAGCGGGGTTTGGGCGGATTATAGTATTTCTTTCTCTTGGATGGAGCATGTGGAGGCGCTGCATTTATCCTGCGCTTTTGACATGAAAGTGCCTGAAGAGAAGGCTTTTGAGATCAGCAGGTTGTTGTCGATGGTTAATGAGCAGATGCTGATCGGTCATTTTGATATTTGGGGCGGTGATGGTACGGGGATGTTCCGTCAGGCATTGATGCTGAACGGTGGTGCGGAGCCGAATGGTGAGCAGTTGAAGTGTTTGATGACCAGTGCGTTGGATGCTTGTGAGCGCTATTATCAGGCCTTCCAATATGTTCTTTGGGCCGGGCATTCTGCCCGCGAGGCAATGGATTGTGTGTTGTTTGAAACACGGGGTAATTGCTGATTTGTGTTAAGGGATTTCATGGTTATATTGGGCGAATAATTGCTTCAATTTAACCATGAAAGATTCTGAAATATGTCGGGCGAAGAGAGTTTTACAATTTGTCTGGTTGGTGCCGGAAATATGGGCGGTGCCATGCTTTCCGGGTGGCTTCGTGAAGGCATTGAAGGCAGCAGGATAAGTGTTGTTGATCCTTCTCCCCCGCCGATGATGGCGGAAATGATCGCCGATAACGATGTTGGCCATTTTTCTAGCGCCAACGACGCGGCATCTGCCGACATCGTGATTATTGCAGTCAAACCTCAAATTCTAGATGTGGTAGTAAGCGGCATTGCTCCGCTGATTGGTAAAAATACGGTGGTGGTTTCTGTTGCGGCCGGAAAAACCATTGCTTCGATTTGTGCCGGTACGGGCGAGATTGCCTGTATTCGTGCTATGCCCAATACGCCTGCTCTTATCGGGCGCGGCATTACCGTTGGTTATGCCAATGAATTGGTATCTGAAATTCAACGTTCTCAAGTAGACAGTCTTTTGCAAGCAACCGGTTCGGTGGCTTGGGTGGATGAAGAACGCCTGATTGATGCTGTGACGGCGGTATCAGGAAGCGGTCCGGCCTATGCGTTTTATCTGGCTGAATGTATGGCGGCAGCTGGTGTGGCTGCGGGGCTTTCCGAAGAACTTGCTTTGCAGCTTGCGCGCGAGACTGTCGCGGGGGCAGGTGAACTGATGATGCAGAGCGATGATGAACCCGCGCAATTGCGAAAAAATGTGACTTCGCCCAATGGCACTACAGCTGCAGCACTAGATGTGTTGATGGCTGACGATGGTTTGGGGCCGCTCATGCTCAAAGCCATTGGTGCCGCAAAGAAGCGTTCCGAAGAATTGTCACTGTAAGGAAAAATATGGCATCTGATGAAATTTCGATTGATGATTTTCTTGCTGTAGATATACGCGTTGGCACGATCATTCAGGTGGATGATTTCCCTGAAGCGCGAAAGCCTGCCTATAAATTGCAGATCGATTTTGGAGAAAAAATCGGGGTGAAAAAAACTTCAGCGCAAATTACCGAGAACTACACACCGGAAACCTTACTTGGTCGGCAGGTGATGGCCGTGGTGAATTTTCCACCACGGCAGATCGGGCCATTTATGTCCGAGGTTTTGACACTGGGTTTTCCAGATGAGAACGGTCATGTGACACTGGCTAATGTGGATAAAGACGCGCCGAATGGTGGGCGCCTGCATTAAAGTTCTTCATTGTATTGTTGTGCAATAAAAAAGGCCCCGCTGAAATTCAGCAGGGCCTTAAAACCTTAAAAACCAAATCGGCTAAAGCGAATGATTACGCGCCGGGATGACTGATTTTTGAAGCGACAACTTTTTCTACGAAATCGTGACGATTAGAAACCGTATAAGAGGTTCCTACTTTGAGGCCGTATGCGAATTCTTTGAGTGCTGAGAAAAATGACATTATACTGGTTCCTTTCACGGTGTTTCAAAAATGGACATCATGTCCTAATGCGAGGAAGGGTACCGCTGCTCTCCTCCGATGACATAGAGATAGGAGCATTGGACTGAAATGACAAATGCTGTTTTTGCATGTCAGCCCTGTGTTTTGCGAATGATTTCCGGGGAGTTAACAACGCCGCTAAACTACCAGTTCTTGCGTAAATGATCTGACAACGTGATGGCCTGATCGGCCGTGGTGTCAAGGAAACATTGAGCGGAAGCAATTGTTGCCATTGTTCCACCTTTCCAGCTTGCATATTCGAATTTGCATTTGGCGTTTTTATAGGCAATCCATTTGCGTTGCAGGTCGCGTAATTGGGTGAAATCCTGTTGGTTCATAACGTTCTTTAGCTGCTTGTAGTTGGAATTTAGCCATATATCCCACCAGTCGATTTCGCGACGGATACAAAAACCCATGCCCAAATTGCTGCTACCATCAGGTGTTTCCATGCAGGGGTTGGAGATAATACCGATACAATCGTGCATATCCCCTTTGTTTGTTCCGCCTTCGCTCATATTACGTATTGCTTCCAGACACTGACTCATATTGGCGTCGTCGAGTGCTGTATGAGCATTATTTGTGCTCGATTGAGCGTTGGCAGGGCTTGCTGTGAACAAAAGGGCCGTGGTGAGGCTTAAAATAAGAAGGCGCATGAAAATCTCCGCAATATGGGAATTGAATGGATTAATTGAAGCGTGATTGCCTTGTTTTGGCAATCGTTAGACGGAAATTTATTGTCCCGGACGGCCGGTTTTTCCGCGTCCGCGCTTGTTTCGCTTCACATCTGCCGGATCTTCATAGCTTCCGGTACCAATTTTGTTTCTTCTGACGGGTGCGGGACCATTGGGTTTTTCTGTTCTGCCTACGGTCATTTCGTCGAGAGTGTTTTTGCGGAACAGGGATGGTTTGTCAGTGCTCTTATCCGCGCGTCCTCGGCGGCTGGCTTTGGCTTTGCGTGCTTTTTGCGTGTTTTTGATGCCCACATCGCGGGCCAGCGGATCATTTGCGATCAGCAATTCGGTTTCTTGCAGGCGTTTGATCTCGTCTCTCAGGCGAGCGGCAGTTTCAAAATCGAGATCGGCTGCGGCATCGCGCATTTCTTTTTCGAGGCCTTCCAGATGGGCGGCCAGATTGTTGCCAACCAATGCTCCTTCTTCGGCGAAACTAATATCCGGCGTGACGTGGTCACCCTCGTAGATCGAGCCGATGATGTCCGTAATTTGCGAGCGAATGCTTTCCGGCGTGATGCCATGTTCTTCATTGTAGGCAACTTGCTTTTCGCGGCGGCGATCGGTTTCAGACATGGCGCGTTCCATGGAACCGGTGATGCGGTCGGCGTATAGTATGACATGGCCATCCACATTACGGGCAGCGCGGCCAATGGTTTGCACTAGCGAGGTTTCCGAGCGCAGGAAGCCTTCTTTATCCGCGTCCAAAATGGCCACCAGTGCGCATTCCGGGATATCTAGACCTTCGCGCAGCAGGTTGATGCCTACCAACACGTCGAAAACCCCGAGGCGCAAATCGCGCAAGATCTCAATGCGCTCCAACGTGTCGATATCAGAGTGCATATAACGTACTTTGATGCCGTTTTCGTGGAGATATTCTGTCAAATCTTCGGACATGCGCTTGGTTAGTGTGGTGACCAATGTGCGATATCCGGCCTTGGTGGTAGCCATGATTTCATCGAGCACATCATCAACCTGGTTTTTGGCAGGGCGTACTTCAACCGGCGGATCAATCAGTCCGGTTGGGCGGATAACCTGTTCAGCGAAGACGCCATCAGCCTGTTCCATCTCCCAGCCGCCGGGGGTTGCAGAAACGCAAACGGTCTGCGGGCGCATGGCGTCCCATTCTTCAAAGCGCAGAGGGCGGTTGTCCATGCAACTTGGCAGACGGAAGCCATATTCGGCGAGCGTTGCCTTGCGACGGAAATCGCCCCGGTACATGCCGCCGATCTGAGGGATGGTTACGTGGCTCTCATCTGCGAACACCAAGGCGTTATCAGGGATGTATTCAAACAAGGTTGGCGGCGGTTCGCCGGGTTTGCGGCCTGTAAGATAACGTGAATAGTTTTCGATGCCTGCGCAAGCGCCGGTGGCTTCCATCATTTCCAGATCAAAGTGGGTGCGCTGCTCCAAGCGTTGGGCTTCGAGCAGACGGCCTGCATTGTTTAATTCTTCAAGGCGGCCCTTTAATTCAGCGCGAATGGATTTCATCGCCTGATTGAGCGTAGGTCGTGGTGTCACATAGTGCGAATTAGCGTAGATTTTTACCGATTTGAGATCGCCTGTTTTTTGTCCTGTTAGAGGGTCGAACTCAGTGATGGTTTCAATCTCATCGCCAAACAAGGAGATGCGCCAAGCGCTGTCTTCAAGGTGCGCCGGGAATATTTCGATGGTATCGCCGCGCACTCGGAAAGTACCACGGGTGAAAGCGTGGTCGTTGCGTTTGTATTGTTGTGCTACCAGATCGGCCAGCAAAGCGCGTTGATCCAGCGTATCGCCGATCTTCATTTCAAAAGTCATGGCGGTGTAAGTTTCCACCGAACCGATGCCGTAAATACAGGAAACGGAGGCCACGATGATCACGTCATCGCGTTCCAGCAGGGAGCGGGTGGCCGAGTGGCGCATGCGGTCAATCTGTTCGTTGACGCTGGATTCTTTCTCGATATAAGTGTCTGAACGCGGTACATAAGCTTCCGGCTGGTAGTAGTCATAATAGGAAACAAAATACTCTACCGCATTGTTTGGAAAGAATTTTTTGAATTCTCCATAAAGCTGTGCTGCAAGGGTTTTGTTAGGCGCAAGTATCAGTGCCGGGCGCTGGGTTTCCTGTATCACCTTGGCCATGGTGTAGGTCTTGCCGGAACCTGTAACGCCGAGCAACACTTGGGTTTGTTCCGTCTCGCTGAGGCCTTCGACCAAGTCCTTGATGGCTGTGGGTTGATCGCCGGAAGGTTTGAATTCCGTGACCATTTCAATGGCAATGCCGCCTTCTGCTTTTTCCGGGCGGGCAGGACGGTGTGGCACCCATTTCTCGCCGTTCTTGATGAGAGGGTCGCCCTCGGATATCAGCTTGGAAAGCGCATCCACTGTGGCCGTCATACCTTCAAGCTTTACGCCGTCATAACCAAATGGGGCGGCGATGGTATTGTCGTCTTTTTTCTTCTTCTTGCGCTTGCTCTTTTGAGCAGCTTTTGCTTTTGCTTCGAGGGCTTCGGCCTCTTCCAGCGAGATATCGAGACCAGCGACCGGGTTCAGGCCTGTTGCAGCGCGTTCTTTCGCAGAAGCGGCTCCGCCGATGGACGTTCCCCGTGCAGATTTGCTGGGAGCGCTTGATCTGGCTGGGATTTTTTTTAGTTTTTTTGGTTTTTCGTCGGTCGCTTCGGCAATCTCGTCTGCCCATGCGGAAATGCCGCCTGAGAGCGGTGTGCCAGTTAGTTCCGGTTGAGGCGCTTCGCCAAAACCGGTTGGTTTTTTATCGTCAGATGACATGATCGCAATATGGGGTGAGTCTGGTTAAATAGGAAGGGCTATTTCAGATGCTGCTGACGGTTATTGTCAGGAGGGTAAAGTTTCCTTGCAAAACGGGTGAAAATGCACGATGTTGAGGCATTCCTGCATAGGTGGGGAATTTTGAAAGAGGAAAGAAAAATGTCTCAGACAGGCGTCGTAAAATTTTTTAATATGGACAAGGGCTTCGGCTTTATTACTCCTGATGCTGGTGGAAATGATGTATTTGTTCACATTTCAGCGGTTCAGGATTCAGGACTTCAATCTCTTGCGGAAAATCAAAAAGTCTCATTCGAGACAGAGGCAGACCAGCGTGGTAAAGGCCCGAAAGCGGTTAATTTGGCTATGGCCGAGTAAACTGCACGGGATAAAGTGATGAATTGGCCCGAATCTTAGCGATTGCGGGCCTTTTTTGTATGGGCTTTCTTTGTTCTCACGGCATATCTTCGCATTTTTGATGCATGTCTCCGACATGACGCGCTCAGGCCTGCGGATGCGCGGCGCATTAACGCCGGGTTCACACGCTCGCCCTTTGGGCTCTCATTCATTTTTATAACTAGAATGGATTGTTTCTATTGGAGAAATGGATTGTTTTTACGCTCTTCTCCAAAGGTGCTGCCGGGGCCGTGGCCGCAGATGAAACTGATGTCATCGCCCAGGGGCAGCAGTTTGGTTTTGATGGAGTTTATCAGGGCGTCATGACTGCCGCCGGGTAAATCTGTGCGGCCAACGGAACCACTGAACAGCACATCGCCCACATGGGCAAATTTTGCTTCGTCATTGTAAAATATGATGTGGCCCGGCGCGTGGCCGGGGCAGTGATAGACGGCAAATTTGTGGCCACCGATTGAGACTTCGTCGCCTTCTTTCAACCATTGGTCCGGTGTCACATTTTGGTATTCGGAACCGGTGCCGAACATGGCGGCTTGTTTGTCGATGTTTTCGCAGAGTGATTTATCATCGAGGTGGGGACCGATGATTTCAACTCCGAGTTTCTTCTTCAATGCCATCGCACCGCCCACATGGTCGATATGGCCGTGCGTAATCAGGATGTTCTCGATTGTAATGCCTGCCTCTTCGATTGCTGCGAGGATTTGAGGAACATCGCCGCCGGGATCGATCACCACGCCTTTTTTACTGTCATTGTCCCAAATCAGCGTGCAGTTTTGCTGGAAAGGTGTAACGGGAATGATGGCGATCTGTAACTGGCCCATGGAGGCTTCCTTTGTGCGTGCATAATTTGTTTCAAGAATATGCTGTAGCACAAAAAAAGGCGACCGAATTGGTCACCTTCAAATTTCAACGGTTTATTGAAAAGCAGTCAAATTATCCAATGCGCCATGAATACCTTAGCGGCCTTTGCCGGACATGACTTTAGCTGCGATGCCGGTCAAAATGCCGCCGCCCAACGCGCCACTGACAACATTGCCAAGGATTGCGCCCATGTCCATGCCACTAGCGCCATCGCCGGTTGCCGCGCCCATCATGCCGCCCAGCATTGGACCAAGTGCCTGACCACCGCCAATACCGCCGACAATGCCTGCAATCAATTTGGGGACCATGGTTTTTGCTGCTGTTTTGACAAGTGTGCCAACGATTCCGCCGCCCACAAGACCAGATATCGCCTGAATAATAAGTGCTTCCATAATCATTTCCTCTGTTTCGCATGCATCATGCTGCGTTTAGTAAAAAGCCGATTCCCCCAAAGATTTTGATATCTATTAGTATGCATCTATTTAGGGGGTATTTCTAGTGATGATTAGGTCTGATTATATTTATAATATAAAATGTACTGATGTAAATAAACCGTTTGAGTGGATGTATTGGTGTTTATGTATAGGAATTGGGAGTTACCAATCGGAACTTGACCTTATTTGAATTTTAAACAAGTATTCTTATCTGTTGTGATGAGTGTAATGCTGAGAATGTTGCAATCGCCAACGAATACCATAAAATTTTCTAAGAAAGAACGTTTTGTGTTGGTGAATAAATTTATTGGAGCTGGTGGATGCGTAGCGGTTTTTTTGGCAATTGCTAATTGTAGCAATTTTTCACTTGTCGCTGCTAGTTCCATTGTCCAGTTTAGCCCAAGATGCTGCGTATTCTCGCTTTGAGGAGAAGGAATTAAGTCATGTTGAATACAGAGAAATCAATATTCAACTAGGCCAAGGTTCCGCCGTATACATTCAACCGTCTATAAAGAACATCTGAAAATACTAAAGCGTTTGTTGTCCAACCAAAGTATTTTAAAGGATTTTGACAGCATAAGGCTGGAGATTTAATTTTTAAAAGCGATTATAATAGATTCGCGTATTAAAGAAGATGAGATTTCTACATTTCGATGGCGAGGTGGGCCCGAAGAAGGGGTGTTACGTTCGCCCTGGATGCAATTTTCTAAAAGCACAAATTCAGAGAACCTACAAATACTGAATATCGCGGTGATGGTGTCAGATATGCAGATTATTTTTGATGTATATGGTTTGGTTAAAAATTCTCCGACCTTGGTGCGGCATCTGGAATATCAGCGTTATACTCGAATTTCTCATGCGGATTCGAAACGTAAATATCAGAGAATTACAGAGACAATAACCCCTCTTTCAAACGTTTGTTATCGCGCGCTAATTAGAAGCTTTGTACATAGTGTTTCCACAACAAAAGGTGGAGAGATTGTGAATCTCTATACGGACTATCCAAATTGTCCCACGAGCGGTTGGAAAGATCCTCTATTACATATGATCAAGATTACCCCTGAAGGTTTCGACTGGCCACATTCGTTGGGAATCAGTGGAACCATTTTGCAATGCGTTAAAGGCACTACCGGGTTCTATGAAGATTTGTATAAGGCGTTGATATCGGCAGGTACAAGCCATTTGTTGGAAGGTAGTGGTTCGGCGGATGAGCAGTGGTGGAAGCAGACGGTGGCGACATCTGTTGCGCTTGAAAAGTATCGAGAAAACTCCGGTGAGCTTTGTGCCCAACCGAAGTGATTTGATTTGAGGTATCGGATATCCGTTGCTGTCATCTCTATTCGTCAGGCATGATATCCTCACCTAATCCTGCACATGCGCCCGAATGGCTGCGTCGTAGTCATCCATCAGGGTTTTGGTGATGTTGCCCGGTTTGAATTTATGTGGGCCGATTTCTGATACCGGGGTTACTTCTGCGGCGGTGCCGGTTAGGAAGCATTCTTCGAAACCGTCCAGTTCTTCCGGCAGGATGGTGCGTTCGACCAGCTCCATTTGGCGCAGTTTTGCCAGTTCCATTACTGTGCGCCGCGTGATGCCATCGAGGAAGCAATCAGGGGTTGGGGTGTGGATGACGCCATCTTTGATGAAAAATACGTTGGCGCCAGTTGCTTCGGCCACGTGGCCGCGCCAATCATACATTAGTGCATCGGCATAGCCTTTGGCTTCGGCTGCGTGTTTTGACAGGGTGCAGATCATGTATAGGCCAGCCGCTTTTGAGAAGCAGGGGATGGTTGCCGGGTCCGGGCGACGCCATTCGGCAATATCGAGGCGGATGCCCTTGAGTTTTTCTTCCGGTGCAAAATAGCTGGGCCAGTCCCAACAGGCGATGGCCAGATTGATTTTGTTGTCTTGAGCAGAAACGCCCATCATCTCGCTGCCGCGCCATGCTATTGGGCGAAGGTAGGCGTTGGTCAGGCCTTGTTTTTCCATAATTTCGACACAGGCCTGATCGATTTCTTCGACTGAATATGGAATTTTAAATCCAAGAAGCTCTGCAGAATGGTGCAGGCGTTCTGTATGTTCTGTTAGTTTGAAGATTTTGCCCTCATAGGCCCGTTCACCTTCAAAGACTGCGCTGGCATAGTGTAGGCCGTGGGTCAGTACATGTACATTCGCGTCGCCCCACTCAACGAGTTCACCGTTGTACCAGATATGACCGTCGAGTTGGTCGAATGGAATGCCTGCCATGATGCTTCTCCAAGCGTTTTCGTGCAGATTGATTACGCATCTGCTGATAGTAAAAACCTATTTGGAACGAAAATATATGTCAATAGTGCTGACATATTATTCAGGCCGTGCCATGATATGCTCGTTGTTCTTGCAAAAAGCAGGGAATACTCGTGGTGGTGAAAATGAAAAAACCAGAGATTATTGTTGAACCGATTACCAGTTCGCAGATTGCCCAGCTTGATAATATTATGCTGCTGTTTTTTGCCTATCGCGATTTTACGGGTGATGCGGATCGGTTGCTTGCAGAGCTTGAATTTGGCCGTGCCCACCACCGGGTGATGTTCTTTATCAATCGCAAGCCGGGGCTGAGCGTGGCCGAACTGCTGGAGATTTTGAGCATTACCAAGCAAAGCCTCGCGCGTGTGCTGCGCCAGTTGATTGATGAGGGCTATGTTTACCAGCGCATGGGCAAGCGGGATCGGCGCAAGCGGTTGTTATACCCGACGGACCTTTGCCGGGATCTGATTTATGATCTGTCGGTTTTTCAATCAACGCGGATAGAAAAGGCGCTGGCTGGATTATCAGCAGAAAAACGCGATGTGGTTTCTGACTTTTTGACCGAGATGATCGACGTGGATGGGCGCAAGAATTTACGGAAATTGCTGCCTTAGATGGGAACGAACTAGGCTTGTTTGCTCTCACGGGCGTATCCTCGTTTCACTCGGGCCCTCCGCATGGGCGGCGCAGCTAGCGCCGGGTGGCTCTTCGCCACCTAAGTCGACTTGAGTTAGATTTACGCCGGAGGAAAACGGTTCCAAGCATCTAATGCTGCGATTTTGTAGGCTTCTGCGAGGGTTGGATAGTTGAATGTGTTTTCAACGAAATATTCCAATGTACCACCAAGATTTAATACTGCTTGTCCGATGTGAATGAGTTCTGTGGCTCCTTCGCCTACTATGTGACAGCCGAGTAATCTGCGGGTTTTTAGCGAGAAAATCATCTTCAACATGCCCGTATCGACGCCCATGATATGGCCCCTTGAGGTTTCTCTAAATCTGGCAATACCGCATTCGTATTGGATTTTTCTGTCTTTTACTTCTTCCTCGGTCATGCCGATGGTGGACATTTCGGGGACTGAATAAATGCCATAGGGAAAATATTTTGGTGGCTCGAATGCCTTGGCTCCGAAGGCATGACAAGCCGCAATCCGGCCCTGTTCCATGGAGGTGGAGGCGAGGCTTGGGAAGCCTATGATGTCGCCAGCCGCATAGATATGGGGCAGGGAGGTTTGAAAGGTCATTGGATCAACGGAAATTCGTCCGCGATGGTCATGTTCAATACCGCAGGCATCGAGATTAAGTTTGGTAACTGCCCCCATGCGTCCGGCTGCAAAAAGGACGATATCCGATTTTACATGTCGTCCATCTTCCATATGCACGATGCGTCTGCCGTTATCGTCATGAACGATGTCCACCATTTTGGTGCCAAATCTGAGCGACATTCCGCGGTCACGCAACTGATGGGTGAAATCGTCAATCAATTCGCGATCGATAAAATCAAGCATGGTGTCGCGAGGTTCAATCACGGTGACATGCACATCCAGTGCATTGAAGATGGTCGCATATTCGATGCCGATAACTCCGGCGCCAATAACGGTGAGTGAGCGCGGCAATTTTTTCAGGTTGAGAATTTCATCGCTGTCAAGAACGCAATTGCCATCAAAGGGGATCGTATCCGGCCTGAAGGGGACCGTTCCCACAGCCAGAAGAAAACGATCAGCGGTGAAGGTGAACGTTTCGCCTTCTTCACCAGCAACCTCAATTTGGTTATTGGTGATGAATTTGGCTTCGCCGCGCAGAGTTGTGACCTGGTTTCTTGCGAACTGATGTTCAAGAACCTCAATTTCGTGGGTTAGTGTAATATGCAGGCGTGCGCTTAAATCCTCTGCAGTCAGGTCTTGTTTTACCCGGTACGATCTACCGTAAAAGCCGCGCTCCCGCCAACCCGAGAGGTTTAGGACTGTTTCGCGGAGGGTTTTGGAAGGAATTGTTCCCGTGTGGACGGAGACACCACCGACGCGCCGACCACGTTCAACGACCAGTACCTGTTTACCCAGTTTTGCTGCCTGAATAGCCGCTCTTCGTCCTGCCGGACCACTGCCAATTACAATAAAATCATAATGGTCCATTTACTCTGCCCCTCAGAATTGGTTCCATTTGTGCTGGGTAATATTCTCTATGTTCAATTCTGTATTTGTTGAGCGCGAGGCACACGAATCGCTGTTTCAGCATGGCATGCAAATTGAAATGATATCAAGTTGTTGGTTTAGTCCGCGAAAGTATTCCGATTAAGCGTTGGGATTTGTTATAGATGTGTGCCATGTTTTATGTATCTTCAATATGACTGTAGATGGAATGTGAATGACTTCAAATTGTCTTGGAAAGTTGATTTTTGGTCGAGTACGGTTTTTGGTTGCTTTGTTGTCTGCGATGATTATTGGGTTGGCGAATGCAAACGCAAGTTTTGCTCAACCAAAGATGACAGCGGCATTTGAATTTAGTGCTCCATCGCTTGTGCACCGGGTGCATGTGTTTGGTAAAGACGACCGGATAGAACTTCCTGAAAAATACAAGCATTTGCGGGAAAAAATTGGCCTTCTTTACAACAGCACAATCAAATATGGCTGCACGGCGACCTGCGTTGCTCCGGATGTGATTTTAACGGCTGCCCATTGTGTGTTGAAAGCTGCCAAGAAAAAACGGTTTGCCGATACAACCGGATTAAAGTTCTATTTGTGGTCCTCCAGAGTGTCCGATACGCGCATCGGCACCGATGTGTTGTATTCTGAAGATCTAATCCCCCGTAATGTTGTTGCCGGATATCCGATATCCAAAACCTTTAGAGGATCGAATTTTAAGCAAGATTGGGCTTACATCAAGTTGCGACGGAAAATCTGCGGTGGAAATGTTCTTCCGCTAAAGCCGATTACCAATGTGGAGATTGCCAAAGCCGCGAAAGCAGGAAAAATTCTGGAAGTTGGTTATCACGGCGATCGTGAATTTGGCAAGAAACTTCTGTTTACAGATAATTGTCAGATCAAAGGTGTAAATTTGAAGAAAAAGCGGCGAAAACCGCCAAAAATATTCAACCCGATTCGACATTTATGTGATCTGTTCCAGGGAGCATCTGGTGCACCGATGATACTTGAAACGGATTCGGAGCTTTCTATTGTTGCTATTAATGTAGCGGAATACTACCAGCAAAAATATCTCAAACGTGGTAGAAAAATTATCAAAAGATATCGAAAGAAACCCCTGTATAATCTGGCGGTCAATGTTTCCAATTTTTCAGAATACCTTCCTCTTTTGTCTTGGATAACGATACCGGCCTATGAATTTCGTCTCACAGAAATTCAAAAGATGCTGAAGGAAGGAAAATTCTATTCCGGAAAACTGGATGGTATATTTGGTCCAGCAACTTGGCGGGCTATCCGAAAATTTGAGAAGGCGGAGAATAATCCAGTACTTGGATTGCCGACGCTCGAAGTTTTCTACGCTTTGAAAGGTACCACCAAACCAGAATAGGTTGCGAAATAACCGGATACAATTTTTGAAAGCAACCTTGCCAAATATAAGATATTACTTGAATTCTGACTTATAATTTTGACTTGCGAGATTTGACCTGATGCAAAATTCTGCCTTAACAGAACCCCATATCCCTGCGGATGATGCGCCACATATTTTGGTGGTGGACGATGACCGGCGCTTGCGGCAACTTATTTCACGTTATCTTGGGGAGCATGGATTTCGGGTGTCCATGGCCAGCGATGCGGCGGAAGCGCGTCGTTGTATTGCCAGTTTGCAATTTGATATGTTGATTGTGGATGTGATGATGCCAGGGGAAACCGGTACAGCATTTACCAAATCCCTGCGTGCGGAAACCTCTCGAAAAAAAGGTTCCCACGCCAGCGATGTGCCGATATTGATGCTGACGGCGCTTGCCGAGACCGATGATCGTATTAACGGGCTTGAAGCGGGGGCGGATGATTATCTACCAAAACCGTTTGATCCACGCGAATTGCTGTTGCGGATAAATTCGATTTTGAAGCGCAGTGCCAAGCCTGAGCTACCGGTGATCGAGAAAATTGCCTTTGGGGAATTCAAATTTTCCGTCAAACAACGCAAATTGACTCAGAACAATGAAATGGTGCGTTTAACGGATCGAGAGCAGGAAATTATGGTGATATTTGCCACGAGGCCCGGAGATACTGTGGCGCGGCATGAACTATTGGGCAGTGATAGCATTGCGGGTGAACGTAAGATTGATGTTCAGATCAACCGCTTGCGCCGAAAAATTGAGACAGATCCGGCAAACCCCAAATGGCTGCAAACTGTGCGTGGCATCGGCTACAAGCTTGTAGTAGAGTAACCTGGCTCCGGTTTAATCAACTCTTTATCCTTCCTCAGGCACATGATTATCGATCGTCCCTCGCCATCGACAACCGCATGTGGTTTGCCATTTAAGCCCCCTTTTGCCATCTAGCCACTCAACTGGATCAGTGGATATGTAATAGGGGCCAATGTCCGATTAATATCGAGGATTGTTGGCGAGACAGAACCAATGGGAACACTCAGGCCGCTTCATATAACCCCATGCGTTTAAAACCGCGTTTCAGGGTGCTTGTTGAGACTTTAAAACGAGCGGCGGTTTGATCTAAATCTTTGCCGTCTTGGCTAAGATAGCGATGTGCCTCAATTGTCATTAAGTCATCCATTAATCTTGGACGACCAAGTTTTATACCGCGCCTGCGGGCGGCTTCAAGACCGTTTATCGTGTTCTCACGGATAAGATCACGGTAGAACTCTGCCATAGCGGCAAACATATGAAAGACCAACTTGCCGCCGGCCGTGGTGGTATCAATACCTTCGGTGAGTGAGCAAAAATGAATGTCATCATTGCCAAAGCGGGTAATGAGATCGGAGAGGTTCAGGACAGAGCGACCCAGTCTGTCGAGCTTGTAGACAACGACAATATCACCAGGCTTCAAGGATGCGAGCATCTTATCCAGACCAGGGCGCTGGGCTTTCCCACCTGAAACACCATGGTCATAAAAGACCTGATCGCAGCCGATTTTTTCTAAAAGGTCAAGCTGATGATCAAGTTTTTGTTCAGTTGTTGAGACACGCGCATAGCCGACAATACGGGCGTTATCGAAGGAAGGACTTTTGGTGTAGGGCCAGCGGATCATTGATATATATCCATGCGATCAAAAAGGAAGGTTTTTGATCGCGCCTCATGGTTCGGTCTCCTGTGCAAGTTGAAATTCTTAACTGCTTGTAATCTAACATTATTTTTAGTATCTTTGATAATCATGAGTAACTTTCTGTCAAAAGTCAAATACCTCCTATTTGAATATTTGGGAGCTATTTGTTTTTACAATATTACGAAGTATCACCAACAAGTTGGTTGGACGTGGTGCTATCCAAGAGCAGATTAGATCACTATATTTGCGGCGAGAACGTGGAATTTTGATAATAATTTTGCCCATAATCTTATGGGTAGCGATCATTACCTTCGCTTGGTGGGTATTATCATGAAAATAATCAGACGATGCTGCGTTCCAATTTCTCTTCTTCTGATGCTGCCAATTCTTCTTGTCATTGGTGCAATTTCCGCTCTTTTTATTAAGGTAACAGGGGCGAATAAGAAGCATTGGTTGAACCGTAAATGATTATACAAGTTTATCCCTGCGGATTGGATAACTCAGTCATATATTGTTCGGTCTAAGCAGTTGCTGAAATTTATCTGCGAGTTTCTGCTGACAGGGGGTATCTATCCATTTTGTTCTTTATATGTTCTTTTTACGAATAGGAAGAGATCAGATTCAAGGCTATTGGATCCACCACAATATGATGGCAACGACGCATATTTCGGGCAAAAACGTATATGCATATCGGGCGTATCCGGTTGCCGCGTGTTGGCCAATCTTTGAGCCTACCAAACATGCTCTCAATCCCGCATTTTTGTTTAAAGATCGTTTTGGAACATCAAGCTGAGAAGCTTTACCTTTTTCAAGGCGGATGCAAGGTGCCATCCTGTTAGCGTTCAATGCTGCCTTTAATCATGACACAATAAATCGTATGGGAATTTAATAGATACTGGACAGGAGTACAATGAGGAAAATGGTATCTGGTTTTTATAAAATTTGTGCTTTAAAATGGTTTGATAGGTGCATTTGCGATTGAAATATCGCCAACGTTTCCTAAATGAATTACAGCTAAGGGCGGCTTAATTGCCGAGATTATGGCCGAGAACACCCGTGAAATAGATCAAAATCGATTGCAGGCTAATGCACCTGTTGAAAAGCGGGTGCGCAAAACCGGTCGTGTTGTGCTTACCGGGCGGGGTCTGCGTGGTTGGCTCTGGCAGCGATTGCCCAAGGGGCTTTATGCCCGTTCGCTGCTGATTATTATTATTCCTATGGTGTTGCTGCAATCGGTGGTGGCATTTGTTTTTATGGAACGCCATTGGCAAACAGTGACGGAGCGTCTTTCCAAGGCTGTGGTGAGTGATATAGCGGCCATTATCGAAGTGATCGAGACGTATCCTCAGGACGTGGAATATGATAAAATCGTCGCATTGGCAGTAAACAAACTGGACTTGAATATTTCAGTATTGCCGCCTGATCCGTTCCCACCAGCGAGCAGTAAACCGTTTTTTGATATTCTGGATGATGTACTGCGCGCGGAAATTACCGAGCAAATCAGTCGACCATTCTGGATTGATACGCTGGGTGCGTCCAACTTGTTGGAAATCAGGATTAGAATGCAAAACCCTGAAAAAGTGTTGCGGGTTTTTGTTCAGCGCAACCGTGCTTATGCATCGAATTCCCATATTTTTCTGATCTGGATGGTGGGAACGTCGCTCGTTCTGGTAGTTATATCAATATTGCTGCTTCGAAACCAGATCAGGCCAATATTACATCTTGCTGAAGCTGCGGAACGTTTCGGTAAGGGGCGGGGGTTAGCAAGCGATTTTCGGGTTCGGGGCGCAACAGAGGTGCGTCAGGCCGGGCTTGCATTTATGCAGATGCGTGAACGTATCGAGCGGCAACTTGAGCAGCGAACGACCATGCTTACAGGGGTGAGCCATGATTTGCGAACGATTTTGACCCGATTCAAACTTCAATTGGCACTGGTGGGGGAGAATGAAGAAATCGATGCCATGCAGCAGGATGTGGATGAGATGCAGCGTATGTTGCAGGGCTATATTGATTTTGCCCGCGGGGAAGCAGGCGAAGAAATGGGAGAGATTAAACTGCACGAAGTTCTTGCCCGATATGAAAATGAAGCGTCGATCAGTGGCAAGGACTACGTTATCAAATGCAGTAAGGCGATTGTCTTTTCCGGCAGGCCCAATGCGATCGGGCGGCTGTTGGGCAACCTGATTTCCAATGCGTTTCGTTATGCCGACAGGGTCGAAGTTTCTGCCACCCAGAGCAAGGGCTGGGTTACCATCGTGGTTGATGATGATGGGCCGGGCATTCCCAAAGACCAACGTGAAGAAGTGTTCAAACCGTTTATCCGGCTGGATGAGGCGCGTAATCTGGATGAGACCGGAACGGGGCTGGGCTTGTCGATTGCCAGAGATATTGCGCGCAATCATGGCGGCGATATCAATCTTCATGCCAGTTCTATGGATGGCACGCGGGCGATTGTAAAACTGCCGGTTTAGCTCATGCTTTGCCGCTTCTTGGTGCGTTCTTCCCATTTACTTCGCGCCAACGCTTGTAGATCGGCGATAGTATCGGCCTCATCGACAATTTCCAGGCCTATGAGGGTTTCAACCACATCTTCCAGAGAAACAACACCGGCGGTGCCGCCATATTTGTCTTCAACGAGGGCAATGTGGGCATTGGTTTTTAGCAGTGTCTCGAACAGTTCTTGCAAATTCAAATTTACTGGTACTCGCAGCAAATCACGCTTCAGCTTTTCGAGCGCGGTTTTTTTGCCTCGGTTTACAGCCTTCAACAGGATATCGGTTTTTAGGACAAAGCCCGATATTTCATCGATCGTTTCGCCATAAATGGGAATGCGGGAAAAACGCATCTCGTCAATACCTTCGAGGGCCTCACCGACACTTATGGATTGGGGCAGTGCGTAGACCACTGTGCGCGGGGTCATAATATCCTGCGCCGATAGTTTGTTGAATTGCAGCAAATTGCGCACGATGCGGGATTCACCTTCATCGACCACACCGGCACGTTGGCCTACATCGGCCATGGCAGCGATTTCTGCGCGACTGATTGCGCCTTCGCCGGAACCGCCCATGAGATAGGTGATGCCCTGCGAGAGTTTAACCAGCGGCCACATGGCCCAGATTAGCGGCGGCAACATCGTGGCAATCATCGGGGTTAGGGGTTTCCAGAAGGTGGCGCCGATGGTTTTTGGGATGATTTCCGACAGAACCAGTATCAACAGGGTAAGAATGGCTGAGAAGATTGCCAGTGATGTTTCGCCGAATACGATTGCGGCTTGTGCTCCTGCGCCTGCCGCACCCACTGTGTGGGCTACAGTGTTGAGGCTTAAAATTGCCGCCAGGGGGCGATCTACTTCCTTTTTTAGCTCCGAGAGCCTCTTTGCCAGCTCAGGTTTTTCCGCTTCCATGGAAACAATGTAGGAAGGCGTTACGCTCAGCAATACGGCTTCCAGAATCGAACATAAAAACGAGACGCCAATAGCAAGCAGCATGAATAGAAGCAGGAGGGTCATGTGGTCTCTTTTGGAATTATGGTTGGTGGAATTGGGGTTGGTTTGCCGCTTTCATCGAACGCCACCATGATGAAGGTGGCGTAGGTTACCTTTTCCATCACGTCGCTCAAATAACGTTGAGCCCATGCCTCCACCTGCATGGTGAGGGAAGTGCGCCCGACTTTTGTGATGTCGGTATAGACCGAAAGCGTGTCGCCCACATGCATCGGTTTTTCAAACGCCATGGCATTGACTGCAGCGGTTACTATACGCCCCTTGGCACGTTCCGCGCCGGCGATGCCACAGGCCAGATCCATCTGTGCCATGACCCAGCCGCCGAAGATGTCTCCAGCCGCGTTTGCATCAGCTGGCATGGCGAGGGTGCGGAGGGTGAGGCTGCCGGTTGGCTTTGAGGATTGTGTCATGGGAATCCATTGCCACAAAGTGGAAGCAGGCGCAAATTTTGCTTGAAACAATAACGATTATTCTCAAGGGTATTTTGAGAGGTAAGGATTTTATGGATGAAAGCAGCTGTTTGTCGAGGTTTTGGTGAACCATTGATCATTGAAGAAATTACGCTGGCAGAAGCGGGACCCGGTGAAGTGCGGGTGAAGCTGAAGGCTTGCGCCATCTGTCACTCAGATATCTCGTTCATGGACGGGGCTTGGGGCGGTGATCTGCCTGCGGTTTATGGTCACGAGGGTGCCGGTATTGTTGAGAGCGTTGGTGACGGTGTCAGCAAATGCAAAGTGGGTGATAATGTGGTGGTGACGCTCATTCGCTATTGCGGCAATTGCCATTATTGCGCCGGAGGTAATGAGGTTTTGTGCGAGGAAGTATTTCCCTTGAACAGGAACCAGCCGATCTTTGATGCTTCAGGCAAAAAGTTGCATCAGGCGATGAATAGTGGAGCCTTTGCCGAGGCTGTGGTGGTGGAACAAAGCCAGCTTGAGGTTGTTCCCGATGATATTGCGTTCGATTTGGTGTCGCTTCTGGCGTGTGGTGTATTGACCGGGTATGGCGCGGTAAAACATGCAAGCGGGCTTAAAGAGGGGCAGCATGCGATTATTATTGGCTGTGGCGGGGTTGGATTAAACTCAATACAAGCGGCCTCTCATCTGGGAGCGGCTAGTGTGATTGGTATGGATTTGTCGGCAGAAAAACTTGCGCTGATTGGCGAGTTTGGTGCGACCCACGGGGTTAATCCAACCGACGAGGATGCCGTAGATCAAGTGATGGACATTACTGGCGGACGTGGGGCGGATTTTGTTTTTGTCACCGTAGGTTCCAAACGCGCCATTGAAAGTGCCTCCAGTTACATCACTAAAAACGGCAGCGTGGTAGTGGTAGGGATGCCTTCTTCGGGTACTATGACGGAATATGATCCGATGACGTTGGCGGCGTGGAGCCAGAAGATCATCGGGACTAAGATGGGGTCTGCGAAACTATCAAAAGACATTCCAGAGTTGATTGCCCTTTACCGCAAAGGCAAGTTGAAACTTGAACCGTTGATTTCTGGTCGATATCCTCTTGAGCAGATTAACGTTGCTCTCGACGAAGTAAGAAATGGTAAAGCAATCAAGAATGTAATCGTATTTGATTAGGGTCTGATTTAAAATGATAATCAAAGATATCGAGACCTTCGTTGTCGGCAATCCGCCCCCTGGTTATGGCGGGCGATATTTTATTTTCGTAAAATTGGTCACGGATGGCGGTGTGGTTGGATATGGCGAAGCCTATGGTGCAACCTTCGGACCAAACGTGATGGTTCGCTGCATTGAGGATGTGGCGGAGCGTTATTTGATTGGTGAAGATCCCCATCACATTGAAACGTTTTGGCGACGGGCATATTCTTCCGGTTTTTCGCAGCGGCCTGATCCCACGCTAATGGCATGCGTTTCTGCCTTGGAAATTGCCTGCTGGGATATTATTGGCAAGGAAGCGAACAAGCCGGTTTATGAATTGCTCGGGGGCAGGGTGCATGAGCGGCTTCGTACCTACACTTACCTTTATCCGGAAACAGGTATTGTTCAGCCCTCTGAATTGGGAGATGCCAAATCTGTTTATAATGATCCTGATATGGCGGCAACAAGTGCGCTTGCAGCTGTCAAAGAAGGGTTCACGGCGATTAAATTTGATCCTGCCGGGCCATATACTGCATTTGATGGACATCAACCGAGGCTGGTGGATATTGATCTTTCAACCCGCATGGTGGCAGCTGTGCGTGAAGCCGTTGGCATGCGGGCGGATATTTTGTTTGGCACGCACGGGCAGTTTTCGCCTTCAGGTGCGATTCGCATGGCCAAGGCTCTTGAGCCTTATGATCTACTTTGGTTTGAAGAACCCGTGCCGCCGGATATGCCGGAGGCAATGTCGGTCGTTGCTGGGCAAACCACGATACCCATTGCTACCGGCGAGCGGCTTTGTACCCATTATGAATTTGCGCGAGTTTTGCGAATTGGGGCTGCCTCCATATTACAGCTTAATCTGGGGCGCTCCGGTGGTATTCTCAACGGCAAGAAAATTGCATCGATTGCGGAAACGTACCATGCCCATATAGCACCCCATTGTTATTGCGGGCCAATTGTCGGCGCAGCCAATATTCAACTTTCGACATGTACGCCAAATTTCCTGATATTGGAAAGCATTAAAAAGTGGGATGGGTTCCATGCGGAACTGCTGAAGTCACCGATTCAGTGGGAAGACGGATATGTCATTCCTTCAACTGAACCGGGGCTTGGGGTTGAACTTGACGAAGCCGTCGCGCGGGCCAATCCGTGGGATGCAGGTGGGCCGTTGCATCTGGTGATGGAGCCAAATCCGTTATTATTCTGAATATAAAACCCATTGCATTGGGTGTTTGGTGCACAGAAAATGTTTACCAGATGCATGGTTATGGTGTTGTGGTGTGCAAAATTACACTCTTATTCAGGTTTGGTTCATATAGTTTGTGTGTATAGTCAACTTGTTGATTTAAATAAGCAAGCTTTGCCGCCAATGGTGGCTTTAAAGTGGGGCTGGAACCGTTGTATTTATTGGGTTTAGCCTTGAATCTTGTCAGAGCAACAACACGAATCGTTGTTGGTTTGGCCAATTGGGAGATCCAATTATGAATAAACTATCTAAGTCGATTGCGCTTGTTTGTGCGCTATCATTTGTACCTGCCGTCTTTGCTTCTCAAGCAAATGCAGCAGGTGTTACATCACACATTAATGTGTTGCCGGCTATTGCAGCTAGCGATGCAGGCCCGATCAAAGTTTCGCATAAGCTTGGTCACGTGTTGGGCGGTTTAGCCATCGGTGCACTTATTGGTGGCGCTATTGCCAGAGATAGCGATCGTCGTCGCTATCGCCGCGATCGCTATTATGAGCCGCCGCGCCGGAGTTATTCTAGCCGTCATGTACGCTGGTGCTATGACAGATATCGCTCTTATCGCGATTACGACAATAGCTATCAGCCTTGGGAAGGCTCACGCCGTTTGTGCCGTTCGCCTTATTATTGATAAAATCCGGCCTGCCGGAAAAGTGTTTGATTTAAATCTTATAAATTTCGGCAGGCCGCCCATGTGTATTGAAGTAAGCAGTAATTACTCAAAAATTGGGAGATAACGATGAGAAAAATTTCTGGAAAATTACTTGGGACCTCTATGCTTCCTGTGATCGGGTTGGTCGTAGGACTTGGCGTAGGGCAGCCTGCGTTTGCGGCCGGTGGCGGTGGCGGTGGCGGCGGCGGCGGTGATTCTGATGGTCCTGGTACAACATCGCAAAGCTTCGTACCCAAATGTAAAGCGGGTTTCGTGCGTGCTCCTGGATCAAAATTCAAATGTATTCCTAAGTCAGAAAAAAATGCTGTCGCGAAAGAGGGTAGCAAAAAGAAGAAAAAAAGTTTTTTTGATTTTTTCAAGAAAAAATCGTCCAGTCTTGATCAGGATTCAATCTTTAGACAAGGCCGTAGCTTTGCTTATGCCGGGGATTACGAAAAGGCGATTGTCGTATTAACGAGCGCGCCGGATCAGGGTGATCCGCGTATTTTAAACATGCTTGGATTTTCCAACCGCAAGTCGGGCCGCATGGATGTAGCCCTTGGTTATTACCGTAAAGCGGTTGCAACCGACCCTGATTTCTCTTTGGTACGCGAATATCTGGGCGAAGCCTATATTCAATTGGGTATGATGGAAAAAGCGCGCGAACAGCTTACGCAAATTGAACGCATTTGCGGCTCCAGGGTTTGTGAAGAATATGGCCAGCTGGCCTCGCTGATTGTTAAAAGCCAGACTAAATAGGTCTTTTTGATCTATCAAATATCAGAGCTGGTTCCTGGAAGGGAGCTGGCTTTTTTGTTGCTTGCGAGCGGGTATCAATTCGACTGCCAGAATCGCTGTGAAGATCAGGGCGCAGCCGATATATCCGATGAACCCTAGACTTTCACCCAGCAACAAAGTGGCAAAAATTGCTGCAAACAGACTTTCGGATGATAACAAAATTGCTGCTGAGCTGGCGCTGGTATAACGCTGGGCCACAGCCTGTATCGTGAAAGCGAGAGCGCCCGAGAATATTCCTGCATAAAGGATTTCAGGCAGGGCGGCCAAGAAGGTTTCATAGGTTACGGTGATTTCTGCCAACCCGAATAATGGGGCAAGGAAATAGGAAGCTGTGCCAAATACTCCGCAGATAAAAAACTGGGTGAAAGCCATGGTAACGGGCAGGCCCGTTGCGTCCACAATTTTTTTTGTCAGGATAATTTGAAGTGCTGCAAAGAACGCTCCAAGGATGATCAACCAGTCACCCCATGTCAAACGGGCTACCTCACCGCCGCTGAGCAGGAAAATACCAACCAATGCCAGAGCCGTTGCCGGCCAGATAATAGTTGGTTGCCGCTCGCCCAAAGCAAAAAATAAAATCAGCGGTACGATAATGACGTAAAGCGCGGTCAAAAACCCAGCATTGGTGATTGTTGTGGCAAGTAAACCCACCTGTTGCATCGCCATGGCGAGGAAAAATGCTGTTCCCACCCAAAAGAAACCACGTACATTGGAAGTGGTAACCCGTTTATCTGCTGGCTTTAGTTCTTTAAAAACCAGCGGTAACACGGCGATCGATGCCACAAAAAATCTGAACGCGAGGAAGGCCATGGGTCCGATATCGTCCATTGCTGTACGCTGGGCGACAAAACCCATGCCCCAGACAGCACCGGCAAATAGTAGAAGCAAATTGGCAGAAGTTTTGGGCATAAAGAGTTGTGGATTGTTCTTAAAAATACCGCGTGGGAGGTGTGCCATTTGACCTATCAGAGCGTTCAGCACTTGCCAAGTGAATTGCTGACCTGCATTCTGACGACAAATGAGCAATGATAACGAAGCAATTACTGATATACTTGCAGACCCACCTGCAGTCGGGCCTGCGGATGATTTTGTGCGTTCGGATGGTGAAATTTACGGTGCTCACTGGCATGTATTCATACCGACAATGGTGATCGCAGTGGCCTATTTATTTGGCTGGCTGTTTTTATTGGTTCTTGGTCGTGGCGAGGGGACACTGGCAAAACTGTTTGTCCTCGTTCTTGCTGTCGGAGTCCCGTTGCTGACCATTCATGCATTTTTGCGGTTCAATACCACTCGCGTCCAAATGTGTGACGCATTCATTCGCTATCATCCGGGATGGCCAAAACGATTTCTGGTGGATTTGCCTTACGCTCTGGTTGAAAAAGTCTCTATCAGACGTGGGCTATCGGGGCGGATATTTGGTGGCGGAACGCTGGTTCTGCATTTGACCATCGGGGAAAAGGTCTACGTGCCTGATCTTAGTGATCCTGATGGGGCCTGCGATGCGGCCCGTGCAGCATTGGCAAATGCGTAGTATGACTACACCTCCCATTCTTGAATCAACACGCATAAGACTACGACCGATTGAGATGTCTGATTTTAGTCGTCTGGAAGACTTCATGGCCAGCGAACGTTCGCGTTTTGTGGGCGGTCCGATGTCCAGCGGTGATTGCTGGCGCATGTTTGCTAGTGACGTTGGGCACTGGGTGTTGCTGGGATTTGGTGCGTGGGCTATTGAGCATCGAGAGAACGGCGACTACATGGGGCAAATTGGTTTGAACCATCCTGCGGATTTTCCTGAGCCTGAACTTGGTTGGCTGTTATGGGAAGGGTTTGAGGGGCATGGATACGCCTTTGAGGCAGCTATGTGCGCTCGCGAATTCGTTTATGGGACACTGGGCTGGAAGACAGTGGTAAGCTATATCGACGCTGATAACGCGCGTTCATTAAAACTTGTGGAACGTATGGGAGCAGTACGGGATATGGATGCTGCAACCCCTAACAATGATCCTTGTTATGTCTATCGGCATCCTGCGCCCTAATAGCTGGCGATTTGGTCGGTTAGAACTGCCTCGACAATATAACGCTCTTTGCCCTGTTGGTTTGAATCGAACGGGTAGCAGGTGGTTAGCGCCAGCAGGTGTTCACTACTGTTTGCGTTGATGCCTGATTGGTCGTAGGGCGCGATCCATGCTCTGCGCATGGTGAAATTTTTGATTTCTCCTGTGCTACCGATGATCTGGATATTATCGCCCGGACGCAGATGTTGTATCCATGCAAAATGGGTGTCTCGGTGAGCTGCTAAAACGGCAGTTCCCTGTTCGCCCGGCATTGGGGTGTTGGACATATGGCCGGGGCCGAATGCCAGTGACTGGCCGCTGATGCTGGACAAGATGATGGAGCTTTTATCCAATCGTTCCGAGGTGATGCGGGCGAGGGGAGTCATGTCTGCCCAGCTCCATGGTTTTACTGGTTTGCCTTCGGCAATGGTTTGCTCAAAAGAACGGTCCAACAATATTTGCGCCAGTTCCGCCTTGGCCTTGATCCATACGCCGGAGGCGATGAATGTCAGTCCAAGAGCAGTCACCATTATCAACACCAGACCCATCAGAATTGTGAGGGGGCTTTTTTTATCATGCTTCATTATATTCTCACGGTAATAGGTTGTAACTATTGGATTTTCTCTTTGTGCTAGCCAAGATGCTATTCCCCGTGCCGCGCCACATTTTTGAGGTCATCCAAGTCATTCCAGCGAGTATCAGTAAGAGGATGCCGAGTATGATATTTTTATCGGCAGGCGTCGCTGTTTTGGGTAGGATTACGGCCTGTGTGCGGACATGGTTAGCAGCAACGGTTGCTGCGATTTCTTGAGTGGGGGCGGGCATTATTAGTGCAGCTACCCGTTCTCCAAGGCTGCGAGCATAGGCTCTTTTTCTTTTGGTAGGAGCTGATGCACGTGTTTTGGTAGGCGCAGAAGAAGGTACAAGTTCAGATTCACCAAATACCTGATCGAATTCCCAGCCATCGGGCAGGTTTACAGGCATATTTTTGGTATTCAGAGGTTTCCCATCAGGGCGGGATTTGGAAACATCCACAGCCACAAGCGAGGTGAGGCGGCTGACCAGATGATGGTCGAGAGCGGTTTTTTCAATCTGGGTGTCGATTGAAGATTCGTCACTGTTTGAACGGGAGGCTTCCAGTGAAGCAATTTTGCGACGAGCCCAGAATTTTCCAAGGCCGTTGCCTTTTGTAGCCTTCGTCAGATCAAGTTTAACGCTCCATGGTGTTCCTGCGAAATCGCCTTCAAGGGTGAGATTACCGGAAATTTTTGCCAATTTAGCAGAAAGAACGATGGGTTCGCCGAGATATAGATCGGGCAGTGGATCAGGTGTTACTTCAGACATTACCTCACCTGAAACCACTGCCCGGAGCCCGGTGAGGACCGGGTTTTCGAGTTTCTTGAATAGGATACCCATATTTTTGGCGACTTGGGATATGTCGCCGATATGGGTGGATGTACCGCGCCCGATCAAGGCTGCGCGGTTCATGAAAAAGGAGTTCGGTGCGGAACCGATGCCGATGGTGAAGATGCGCGAACGGCCAAGGTTTGATGCGATTTCCTTGAATAATTGCTGTTCATTGCCAATGGCACCGTCGGTAATGAATACCACCTGACGGACCAGTTCCTTACCACTTTGACCGCGAGGAATGCGATCATAAAGTGCGGCGCGAAGGGCGCCAAGCATTTCCGTTCCGCCTTCTGCCTGCAAGTTCCTTACAAAGCGCAGGGCAATGTCGAGATTTTCCTTATCGGCAGGAACGGCAGTTTGAAACACCATTTCATGGGTATTGTTAAAGCGCACGATGTTAAATTTATCCCTTGGGCTGAGGCGCTTTAGCGCTGTTTCAAGGCTGAGGCGCGCCTGTTTGATCGACTGACCGCTCATGGAGCCGGAATTGTCGATAACGAAGATGATCTCGCGATCTTTCTTCTTAATCTGGGCGAGTTGCTCCGAGGTTAGTTTTGGCGGGGTAATCATCGCCAAGATAAAACTTTGACCATCAATTTCTTCCTGAAATAAGGCTGCGGATGGTGCGGTGCCTTTGGCTGTCCATGACAGTTCGAAATCCTTGTCGGCAGGCACTTCGCCATTGGCGAGGGTGAGTGTGCGGACAGTTTCATCTATGCTCTTTACATCGATTTTGTGGAAGTGGCTGATCACTGTATCAAGCGGGAAACCTGCGGCGAGATGTACGCTAAGTTTAACCGGATTGATCTTTGCGTTAGTGCGCGGATCAAGAACGGGCGGGGTAATTTTATCGCGGTCTGGAACAGGGTCAACCGCACCCCAACCGGATTTGCCTTGCTTGAAATCCACGGTTTGAACGATTGGCTTTGGATTGTATCGGGGGGCGACAACCATCGGGAAGCGCAGAGAGAACGTGCCTGAGTCCTGTTTTACTGTCTGTTGATATTCGATTTGAATGACAATGGTTTCGCCGGGGCCAATATTTGCGACCGCATTGGTGAACATATTGGGTCTTTGTTGTTCCAGCAGCGAGGCTTTTTTGCCTTCGCGCTTGGCTTGTTCGTAGATTTCACGAGCCTTGGCTTTGGGTTTGATAAGGCCCTCGATGGTGCGGTCGCCGATTTTCATTTTCAATGTATCGACTGCGCTGTCATCAGGAAGTGGGAAGACGTAAATGCCTTCAACCCAGCTTTTGGAAGGATTTTCGAAACGCTGGGTGACGATGGCTCGGGCGATGGGACCGGAAATGTCAATTTTGACGCTGGTTGCCAGACGTGGTGCTTCCACGTAATAGCCCTCACGTTTTGACGGGAACAGTAATGTACCGGAATTGATATCGTTGGGCCGGACTAAATTTGCGGAGGCTAACTCAATTGTTTGCGGTGATTGTGCTGCATGCGCTGTTTGAGTAGTTGCAAAGCTGGACACAATAACTGCCGCAATAATGGCAGGGAGGACCGCAAATCTTTTCCAGAGCGTGGGGTGTTCTGTGTTCGATTCATAAAGCGCTTGCTTTGTCCAAAGATTTTCCATCATGTTTTTCCCTACCGTTCCAAATTTCATGATTTAAAAAGCAGAGCAATTGGGCGATCATTGGTAGGAAATAAGGCAAGCTCGGACAGTTTATGTGGTCATAATTAGGCAAGGTGTCTCCTATATGACTGAAAACGGTCGTTATAATTTCATTGTTGTTTATCAAGAACTCTGACAAAGAGGGGGTGAGCAGGGGTGCCAAATTTGGGGGAGGTATATACGCATGTGGTGTGCTCGTTCTTTAATTGATATGTTTTACTATGTCCGGCTACTGATATTGTTGGCAGTTTTTGTGGTTGCAGCCACGCCTGCATCTATTGCTGGCCCATATCTGGTTATTGATGCGGACACCAAACGTGTGATTGCGCATGAGGATGCGCACCGGCGCTGGGCGCCAGCATCCCTTACCAAGATGATGACGGCCTATGTGACCTTTCAAGCGATAAAGTTGCAGCATCTCTCATTTAAATCACCTGTGGCAATAACTGCCCGTGCTTTGTCTCAGCCACCTTCAAAAATGGGGTATCCGCCGGGAACCGTATTTACCATTGATCAGGCAATTAAAATTATTCTGGTAAAATCCGCCAATGATGTGGCGATGGCATTAGGGGAAGCTGTTAGCGGCAGCGAAGAGATGTTTGTAGCTTTGATGAATTCTCATGCACGGCGTCTGGGCATGAGTAATACGCATTTTGCAAATCCCAATGGCTTGCCGGATAAAACCCAATACACCAATGCGGTTGATATGGCCCGCCTGACACTGGCGATCCAGAAGGACTTTCCGCAACACGCGCACTATTTTAAAATTCCCGGTTTGAAATCCGGCAGGCGCCGCTTGCGCAACTACAACCGTCTGTTGACCCGCTTTAAGGGGACGACAGGCATGAAGACCGGGTTTGTTTGCGCCTCCGGCTATAATGTGGTTGTGACCAATGAACGGAAGGTCAATCAAAAAACCAAGCGGTTGATTGCCGTTGTGATGGGGGCTCGTAACGGGCGTACGCGTAATGTGTTGGCGGCGCGATTGCTCTCGGAAGCCTATAAAAAACCCGACGACTTTGGGCTTTATAATCTGGAAAACCTTCCAGCGGTTCTTGGTATCGATTCAATTCCTGCTGATATCACAGAAGACATTTGCCAGCGCAAGAAGAAGTCCAAGGCTCAGCGGAAGGCAGATAAAAAGAACAAGAAGAAGAAAAATAAACTTAGCCTGAAAGAGCAAGAAGATAAATATTTGAGTAAGCCGTTTAATGTTGGTGAATATCTTAAGATCAGGCTTGGCAGAGCGACCGGGCCTAATCCTCACGGTATTCGAGTTTCTTCAACCGGTGGCACGCCGAAAGATGCGATTGCCACGCCGAACCAAAAGCCGCTCGGCGAATGCGATATGAAAACACCTGCGCAATTGGCCGAGACCGAGTTGCCTAAGATTAAAATCAAGAAAGTTTCCGTGAAGAAAAAGCGCAGTAAGAAGCGCAAAAAGAGCCGAAAGAAAAAGAAAAAATCGGATATTGTCGCGCAAATTCTCAATTGCATCCCTCTCCCAATGGCGAAACCGGTTTTGGAACCCATTGATGGTTTGGAGCAGGTAAGCATCGGGGCAGGGGGCTTGTTGCTTTATCTGCCAGTCAAACGTCCAGAACCTGCGAAGAGCGAATAGAGTTCAAGCCGCCCATATTGCGTAGTTAATGCGACTTGCCAAAGGCCCAAAATGGGCATAGGAAATTTATGATGAGGTTGTTGAGTCAGGTTGCGATCATGTTATGATTTGGGCTCCGCCACTAAATCAAGAAAATCATTGACCAAATTTGGTACCCAACTTTTACGGAGCACTATTATGGCCTTTCTCGCCGATAAACTTTCTCGCGTCGTTCCCTCTGCAACCATTGCAGTTGCGCAAAAGGGACGGGAATTGAAGGCGGCCGGACGTGATGTTATCGGTCTTGGCGCAGGCGAACCTGATTTCGATACGCCCGACAACATCAAAGCCGCAGCGATTGATGCGATTAATCGTGGTGAAACCAAATATACGCCCGTGCCCGGCATATTACCCCTGCGCGAAGCTATTTGTGGCAAGTTCAAACGAGAAAATAATCTGGAATATACACCGGATCAGGTGATTGTTGGTACCGGTGGCAAGCAGATTTTATACAACGCATTCGTAGCGACGCTGAACCCTGACGATGAAGTGCTGATACCAGCACCTTATTGGGTCAGCTATCCCGATATGGTTTTGCTCAATGGTGGCGAGCCAAAGACCATAGATACGACTATGGAAAATAATTTCAAACTTACTGCGGATCAATTGGAAGCAGCGATTACGCCGAAAACCAAATGGTTGATTTTCAACTCGCCGTCCAATCCATCGGGTGCGGCTTATTCTCGTGATGAACTTAAAGCTCTGACTGATGTATTGATGAAACATCCACATGTTTGGATTTTGAGCGATGATATGTATGAACACCTTTGCTATGGGGATTTTACATTTGTTACTCCGGCAGAAGTTGAACCCGGTCTTTATGATCGAACACTGACCATGAACGGTGTTTCGAAAGCCTATGCCATGACCGGCTGGCGCATTGGTTATGCTGGCGGTCCGAAAGAGCTGATTAGCGCGATGAGTAAAGTCCAGAGCCAACAGACTTCAGGTGCATGCTCGATTGCTCAATGGGCAGCGGTTGAGGCGCTGAACGGAACTCAGGATTTCATTGCAGAGCGCCGTGCTGTTTTCGAAGAACGTCGGGATTTGGTGGTTTCAATGCTCAATCAGGCGTCCGGCATATCTTGCCCGAGCCCGGAAGGTGCGTTTTATGTTTATCCTTCTGTGCAGGCGTGTATGGGCAAAACTGCGCCAAGCGGCAAAGTGCTTGAAACGGACGAGGATTTTGTTACCGAATTGCTGGAAACCGAAGGGGTAGCTGTGGTACACGGTACAGCTTTTGGTTTAGGCCCGAACTTCCGGGTTTCTTATGCCACATCGACAGAAGCACTCACCCAAGCTTGTGAGCGTATTCAGCGTTTTTGTGCAGCGCTCAAATAGAGGTTTGGTTGGTAAACTGTGTTATAAATGGCGCTATTGGGAGAAATCCTGATAAATGGTGTGAGATTGCTCAATTGGGCGGTTTTCACACCGTTTAAAATAGGTTATGTAACAGGCTTATTGCGCTTCATGCGCCTTGGGAGCAGTAGGTTGAATTTTTGTAGATCAGTTTTTTCGGGGTTAGCCTTTGCGACAGCGCTTCTAGTGAGCACATTCAGTGTATCTGCGCAGCAAATACTCGATTCTACGCCTATGGCTCAACAAACTGATGCGGTATCAGGTATTAATTTTACCGTTTCCGCACAAGCTGGTGTCGTTGGCGGTAATTCGAATCATATGTTGGTTGGCTCCTTTACTACGCCGCTTTGGTCTTCCTTTGGTACTCAGGTTGATTTAGCAATTGGCCAATACAAGGACGATTACACCAGTGCTGCTGGTGGCTTGCACATATTCTGGCGTGATCCTACAGTCGGGATGTTCGGAATTTATGGTGATTATGGCTATATCAACCCGGAACACTCTGGGCGGGTTGGCTTTGAAGGCTCAATCTACAATGGCCGCTATACACTGGATGTTCTTGCAGGTGTTCGTTTTGGCCAACATGTTTATACAAGCGGCTTTGACGAGATCGATTTTTCCTATTACTTCACCGATAATTTCCGTGGCTCCATTGGTCACCGTGGAACTTCGCGCGGCAATGTTGCCAATGTGAATTTTGAAGTGGCTAGCCCGGACTACGCAGGCTGGAGTGTTTACGGTGATGCTGAAGTTGGCGAAGATGATTATACCGCTGCCCATATTGGGCTTCGCTTTGCATTCGGCAGTGGCTCCAACGCTTCTCTGATAGAGCGTGACAGGCAATCTTCCGTTAAAATCAGAATTCCACGTGGTATTTCTGACGATACCCAATGTGGTGTGCTTCCAACTGCCAAGCCTAAAACGTCGTGGCGTGCACGCATGTGGCTGCTCTGCGCATCCAAAGATGAGTTGGCTGCTGAAGGTGCTGTGATCCGCCAAAAGTAAAGCTTTTGACGCAATTGTGAGAAGATGTTTGTTGAATGTCTTCAGTTTCTCCCGATATATGGTCTGGTCCTGGAAGATATCTTCCATATCCAAATGTTATCGGAGCGCCGTCACAATGCATAAATCCGGAAAATACGTAAACTTGAGTGCTTATCGTGCTAATCGGCCCAGTTGGGCGTTGTCTGAGCGAGAGGCCACTCCTGAATCGGTGTTTCTCAATCGTCGTGATCTCTTAAAAGGGTTTGGGATAGGTGCTGGGCTTGCAGCCGGTATTGGTGGCGGACTATTAGATGTGGGGCAGGCCTATGCGGCCGAGGACCCAAGTGCTGGTCTTTATCCGGTCAAGCGCAATGAAGCCTTTAAGCTGTCGCGCGATATCACACCTGAAAAGGTGAACTCTGAATACAATAATTTCTATGAATTTGGCTCCCACAAGCAAATCTCCGCAGCGGCGCAAAGCCTAAAAATCAGGCCATGGGAAATTGTGATTGATGGGCTGGTGGAAAAACCGATGACTATCGGGATTGATGACTTGCTGGCCAAAATGCCGCTTGAAGAACGCCTTTATCGTCATCGCTGTGTTGAAGCCTGGTCAATGACTGTTCCGTGGTCCGGGTTTGCGTTGAGCGAACTGGTGAAGCTCGCTAACCCAACCTCGGATGCAAAATTTGTGCGTTTTGAGACATTTTTAGATCCTGATGTTGCCACTGGCCAGAAACAAACATGGTATCCATGGCCCTATATTGAGGCGGTGACGCTTGAAGAGGCGACAAATGATCTGGCCTTCATGGTAACAGGGGCCTACGGAAAACCACTGGCGAAGCAATTTGGTTCACCTTTGCGGTTAGCGTTACCGTGGAAATATGGCTTTAAATCCATCAAATCCATTGTGAAAATCAGCTTCACTGACACCCGCCCGAAAAGTTTTTGGGAAAGCCTGAGTGCCAAAGAATATGGATTTTGGGCTAACGTGAACCCAGAAGTTCCTCATCCTCGCTGGTCTCAGGCAGATGAACGCGTATTGCATACAGGCAAGCGCGTTCCTACTCTGCTTTTCAATGGATATGGCGAGCAAGTGGCTTCCCTGTACAAGAACATCAAAGGCGAACAGCTCTTTCGCTAAGTTCTAGAACAGAAATACTTACGTAAAATCGTCAGGAAAAAGTTCCAAAAAAAAAGCCGGGAAAATTGACCCGGCTTATCAGTTTGGAGGCAAATTAGCCTCCAAGAGGGGAACAGTTGAAATTGCGCCGTTATCGGGAGGAATTGATAAGCGCCGCACAACTGGATTAATTATTGAATATGTTAACGTGTTGAGCAACACACAAATTCGCAGGCCTGCTATGCAATTTGGTCATAATGTGGTGGTTTTTAACCCGAATTGTGGCGTTTCACAGTAATATTTTATCTATTCGTATGAATTGAACTTTTTTTGTTGGCTTCTTTGGAGCTGAGGGAAATAAAAGGGTTAGCTGGTCCTTGCGAGCGATTCGCGAATATATACGGCAGTCATCAGGTCTAAATGAGCGCCGCCGCCATTTTTGAATACTGTGATTGCGTCCTTGCTTGAGCGGGCAGTATTGCCGTTGCATAAGTCATATAGATCGCCCTTGATATCACTGGATTTGATAGCGCCCGTTTTCAACGGTATCATCAATTCGCCGATGTGATGGATGGTGGTCTCTAAGGAGTCCACGAACAGTTCAGCTTTTTGCAAAAGGGCATCATCAGCCTCGCGCATATCGGACTTAAAGGCACCGATTAAGTCCACGTGGGTTCCAGGAGATATCCAATCGCCTTTCAGAACGGGCTCGGTGGACATGGTTGCAGATGAAATAATTTGGGCGTCTCCTGCGGCAGCCTCTAGGTCCCGAACGACTTCGACAGTAATGCCGAGGGTCGCCAATTCCCTGGCAAGGCTTTCGGCTCTCTGTGCCGTGCGGTTCCACAGGGTGAATTTTTTCAAAGATGGAAAGACTTCATGGTATGCTTGGAACAGCGATTTTGCCACCGTGCCTGCTCCTACAATCAGTAAATTTGTCGGGGCGGGGGCAGCGAGTAATCTGGCTCCAAGCACGCTGTCGCCTGCGGTCTTCCATTTGGTCACCAATATGCCGTCGATTACCGAATTCACCGCACCGGTTTTCCCATCGAACAATAGTGCAGCGCCTTGAATGCTCGGTAAATCAATGTTTTGCGGGAATATGCTCATGGACTTTAACAGCATGCCGAGATCTTCAATCCAAGCACCTCTATTAAGCAAGCTATTGCCGGAATTTTCTAAAATAAGGTCACCGATTTCAGCTTTCTTTAGTCTATGCCCGGCCTCCAGCGCATCGGCTACGCCTCTCCATGAAAGCAGGTGGTTGGCATCCTGAAAACTGATACTATCCATGGCTGAAATTGGCTCTAATATTTCCACTGACGGGCTTTGCCTATTAAGAAATCGCGGAAGGCCTTGAGTTTGGCGGAACCGCGCAGTTCCTCAGTATAGCAAAAATAGGTGTCAAAGCTCGGCGGTTCAAAATCCGGCATGATATGGATGAGTTTATGTTGTTCGTCAACGATATAATCGGGCAAGAGCGCTATGGCCATGCCGGATTCGACCACTTTTCGAATGGACTGAATACTGTTGGCTTCAAAGCTTGGGACGCGCGTTTGGTGTGGTGGCATTCCTGAGGTCATCAGGGAGTTGAGGCCGGACAAATAGGCAGGTGCATTTTGGCCGAAAGTGGCAATACGATGATTATCCAGATCATCCAGATTTTGTGGTTGGCCGAATCGTTTGACATAGCTGGGGGAGGCGAAAACGTGGAAATGCACCGTGAACAGGCGTCGCTGGATCAAGTCCGGCTGTTTTGGCTGACGTAACCTTATGGCACAATCGGCCTGACGGGTGGCGAGGTCCAATTCTTCGTTTTCAAGGAGCAATTGCAGCTTCACATCGGGATAAAGGTCCAGGAATTCAGGAATCCTTGAGGTGAGCCAGCCAATTCCAAGGCCAACAGTGGTGGTGACGCGGAGCTTGCCCTCGGGCTTATCCTTTGAATCCATCAATTGAGTTTTAACGGCATCGAGTTTTAGCAACACATCGTGGGCTGTGTGGTAGAGAGTTTCGCCTTGCTCCGTCATCACCAGCCCGCGGGCGTGGCGGTTGAACAGGGACAGGCCCAGATTTTGCTCCAGACCACTGATTTGACGCGAAATTGCCGATTGGCTCAAATTTAGCTTGCTAGCCGCATTTGTAAAACTTCCAGCCTCCGCCACAGCGTGAAAAATACGCAGCTTATCCCAGTCCATATTGTTCCCCGTCGGGCAGTTTCTGCCTCGTCGTTTTGGAGGTGTTTTTGCCCCCTAATTGTGAAAACCCGAAACTTAATTGCCATTAGAGCAAGTACTTTCCAAGTGTTATTCCGCAGCTTCGCTAATATTTTCCCTCTCGGCAAGGTATTTTTCGACTTCCAGCGCTGCCATACATCCCATTCCAGCAGCGGTTACTGCTTGACGGAAGATATCATCGGTAATATCGCCAGCAGCAAATACGCCGGAAATTTCAGTGGCGGTCGAATCATGCGCTGTCCATAAATAGCCAGATGGTTTTTTCTTCAATTTGCCCTCAAATAATTCGGTTTGGGGGGCGTGACCGATGGCAATGAAGACACCGTCTAAGTCCATTTCTGTGATGTTACCTGACTTGGTATTCCTGATCTTGATGCCTGTGGCAGAGGGCGGAAAGCCGTCTTTCCCGACCACTTCTGCCAGTTCGCTGTCCCAAAGTATTTCCACATTTTTCTTGGCAAATAAACGTTCCTGCAAAATGCGTTCGGAACGCAATTCGTCGCGTCGGTGGATAAGGGTGACCTTTGAGGCCAGATTGGAAAGGTAAAGCGCTTCTTCAACGGCGGTGTTGCCGCCACCGATGACTGCAACCTCTTTACCTTTGTAAAAGAAGCCATCGCAGGTGGCGCATGCAGACACGCCGAAGCCCATGAATTTTTCTTCAGAGGGAAGGCCGAGCCATTTGGCTTTCGCGCCGGTGCAGATAACCAGCGTATCACCAGTATAGACCTGACCGGAATCGCCGACGGCTTTAAATGGGCGGCTATCGAGATCGACTTCCATGATGTGGTCGTTGATTACTTCTGTTCCGACATTTTTTGCCTGAGCCAGCATTTGCTCCATCAGCCACGGCCCTTGAATGGGGTCGGCAAAGCCGGGATAATTTTCCACATCGGTGGTAATGGTCAATTGACCACCCTGTTCAAGGCCTGCAACCAGAACCGGCTCCAAAAGTGCTCGGGCAGCATAGATTGCTGCAGAATATCCAGCGGGGCCTGAGCCGATGATGAGGCATTTTGTGTGAATAGGGTCCATGAATGTGGTCCTGCTGTTTAAAAAATTCTTACATGATTTGAGTCCTGACCTTAGATAGCAATTGCAAGGGCAGGGTTTCAAGGGGTGGGAAGTGGAAGCTGTGGAAGGAGGGGAAATATTTTGCTCTTATGAAGCAAGTTCCCGGTAGATTTCGATTAGTTTGTTCGCTTCGACCGAGATATCGAAATTTTCGACCATATGAGAGCGGCTTTGAACACCAAATTTTGCACGTTGTTTACTGTGACTTATTAGTTTTTCGGTTGCTTCGATCATTTGAGATAGATTGTCACGATCGATCAGGTGGCCCGTCTCGTTTTCGATGATTAATTCGGGGAATGCACCGACCCTTGTAGCAATAACGGGCGTTCCGCAGGCCATGGCTTCCAGCGGAGTAAGGCCAAAACCTTCCCACCTTTGGGGTGCAACGAGCAGGTCCAAAGCCTGATACCATTGGGCTATTTGATCGACAGGCACTTCACCTGAAAAGAGAATACGGTCTTCCAGACCTGCGGCTGCAACTTTTGCTTTTAATTCCGCCAGAAAGCCTGTGTGTTGTTCAGTTGCCCGACCCAAAATTACAGCGCCCCAATCAGAATGCTTCGGCAATACATCCAGCATGGTATCGACGAATAAATCGGTTCCTTTTTGCGCCCGGATGCGGCCGAAACAGCCGATTAGTTTTAACTCTGGCAAATTGAGGACATTACGTGCATCAAAAGTGGAGGAGGGAGGCTGAAATTCGGTGGTGTTTATGCCGTGATAAATCACACTTGCTGGAACCTTTAGATAGGCTTTTCCGGCGTTCGAGGTTGCAACTACTTTATCCATCTGACGGATTAGGAATTTTGTGTATGCGCTGTGTTCGCGCTGGGACGCTGAGGTGAAAAGTAGTTTCAGTTTTTTCCGCAGGATATATTTTAGGAACAATCCAAGCAGCATCTCCATGTTTCGTCTTGCGTGCCAGACAGCCGAGGTATTTAGCGTGAGTAAGGCATTGAACGACATACGCGGGGTATGGTCGGGCAGGCCTAACCCAAAACTGGCAATATCAATTGTCTTTGCCTGCAGCGGGACTAACCGGACAATAGTCGAGGTTACACCGGAAAGTCTGCGGTTTAAATTGGGTGCTATGACTTTGAGTTCATTTCCCAATTTAAGGATCCCGCTTTAGATGAATTTTACGGACAGAATTTCGTAAGCTTTTGCACCACCGGGGGCTATAACTTCTACGCTGTCACCTTCAGATTTTCCGATCAATGCACGGGAAATTGGTGAAGAAATTGAAATTTTTCCCTTCATGACATCGGCTTCTTGATCGCCAACGATCTGGTAGGTTTTCTCTTCATCGGTATCTTCATCAACTAATTGCACCGTTGCACCGAATTTAACGGTGTCGCCGGTGAGGCTTGCAACGTCGATGATCTCAGCCAGCGTCAACAATTCCTCCAGTTCTGCGATGCGGCCCTCGTTCAAGCTTTGCTGCTCTTTGGCGGCATGATATTCGGCATTTTCCGACAAATCGCCATGGGCGCGTGCTTCCGAGATATCGCGAATGATCGATGGGCGATCTTCCGATTGGCGGCGTTTTGATTCTTCAACGAGATCGGCGTGGCCGGCCTCTGTCATTGGAAATTTATCCATAGTTTACCCCATAAACTTTGCTTGGCGGCGATGTTGCTGCCCAATTTGCAATGCCTATACATTTGTTTAACGCACAATTTATCTGAAAACCGGCTATCACTTTTCAGATTGTGCTTTTGTTGTAAAACCTCCCAATATTTTGGAGGTTCAATTGGAATTTTGACCAAAAGAATATGGCCCCCGAAATGGAATTTCGGGGCCATGTTACTTTCATCAATCGTCTTTATAGCAGATTAATGTTTGAAAATTCCAGTATTTTCTATGATTTGCACATGAACCGTTAAATCTGGTGGTCAGGCAAAATATTCCTGCAATGATTTCACCGTCATTGGCCCATTGATTAAAGCTTCAATTGCCTCTGTTGCAGCGAGCGCTCCGGCGATCGTGGTATAATATGGAACATGCTGCAAAAGTGCGGTCTGGCGCAGGGACTGGCTATCGGAAATTGCCTTCACGCCCGATGTGGTATTGAATAAGAGGTGTATCTGCTTGTTGTGGATAGCGTCTTCCACATGAGGACGTCCTTCAAGCACTTTGTTGATGCGCTCGCTTGGAATATCGTTTTCGGTGAAGAAGCGATGGTTACCACCTGTTGACAGAATTTTGAAACCGAGTTTGTGGAGCCGTTTTACAGCTGGCAGGATGCGCGGTTTGTCGTAATCCTTGACTGAAACAAAAACTGTGCCGCTCAAGGGGAGGGTTGTGCCTGCGCCGAGCTGCGATTTGGCAAAGGCCATGGGAAACTGATCGTCCAGCCCCATCACTTCGCCGGTAGAGCGCATTTCGGGGCCGAGCAGTGTGTCGACGCCGGGGAAACGGGCAAATGGGAACACCGCTTCTTTAACGGCAATATGTTTTATGTTGGCGATATCCGGTTTGCCGCCATAGCTATCCATAGCTTCGGATAAGCTTGCGCCTGCCATGATGCGGGCTGCAATCTTAGCGACCGGAGCGCCAATGGTTTTTGCGACAAATGGCACAGTACGTGAGGCGCGTGGATTGACTTCCAGAACGTAAATATCTTCGCCCTTGATTGCAAATTGCACGTTCATCAATCCGCCGACATTAAGCGCCAGTGCCATTTCACGGGTCTGGCGTTCTAGTTCAGCCAAAGTCTTGGAAGAAAGGCTGTAGGCGGGCAGGGAACAGGCACTATCGCCGGAATGAATGCCGGCTTCTTCGATGTGTTCCATAATGCCGCAAACGAAAGTGTCTTTGCCATCGCAGAGACAATCAACGTCCACCTCAATGGCATCTTGTAAATAGCTGTCGATCAGCACCGGCGCATCACCTGAAACGATCACAGCTTCTTTGATATAACGGTCGAATTGGGCTTCGTTGTGAACGATTTCCATACCGCGTCCACCAAGCACATAGGATGGGCGAATGACAACAGGATAGCCAATGCGGTCAACGGCGGCTTTGGCTTCTTCTGCATTTCTGGCGATGCCATTATGGGGCTGTTTTAAATTTAGATCGTGTAATAATTCCTGAAAACGATCGCGATCTTCGGCCAGATCGATGGCGTCAGGTGAGGTGCCGAGAATTGGCACGCCTGCATTTTCCAAGTCGTTGGCAAGTTTTAGCGGGGTTTGTCCGCCGAACTGTACGATGACGCCTTTCAACGTGCCTGCTTCCTTTTCCACGTGGATGACTTCCATCACATCTTCGATGGTGAGTGGCTCGAAATAGAGCCGGTCGGAAGTGTCATAATCGGTGGAAACTGTTTCCGGATTACAGTTGATCATGATCGATTCAAGACCTGCATCCTCAAGGGCGAAGGCTGCATGGCAGCAGCAATAATCAAATTCGATACCTTGACCGATACGGTTTGGTCCGCCGCCCAGAATGATCACCTTTTCGCGGGATGAGGTTTCCGTTTCGCTTTTCACTTCACCGCAAAATGGTACTTCATAAGAAGAGTACATGTAGGCAGTAGGGGAGGCGAATTCGGCGGCGCAGGTATCAATGCGTTTGTAGGCCGGGCGGATGTTCATGTCACGCCGTGCTGTTGCTACGTAGCTTTGGGACTGGCCGGTCAGGGTTGCCAGCCTTGCATCTGAAAACCCGAGCGCCTTGATTGCGCGCATGTTTTGTTCATCGGTTGGAAGGCCGTGTTCCTTGATGCGTTCTTCCGTATCTATGATGGTTTTGATTTGCTCAAGAAACCATGGGTCGATTTTGCATGAGGCATGGATGGTTTTCAGCGATGCGCCTTCGCGCATGGCTTGAGCCACCTTCAACAAACGGTCGGGACGTGGTGTTCCGAGAGCCGCCCGGATGGCAGCTTTATCTTCGCCTGCACCCATGCCCTCAATTTCGATATCGTCCAGTCCGTCGAGGCCTGTTTCAAGGCCACGAAGGGCTTTTTGCAGGCTCTCGGGGAAAGTTCGGCCAATGGCCATGACTTCGCCGACGGATTTCATCGAGGTAGTCAGTACATCGGAAGCGGCAGTGAATTTTTCGAACGCAAAACGCGGAATTTTGGTGACCACGTAATCGATCGATGGTTCGAAGGATGCGGGTGTTGCGCCTTTGGTGATATCATTGTCGAGTTCATCCAGCGTATAGCCGACCGCAAGTTTTGCCGCGACCTTGGCAATCGGGAAGCCTGTTGCTTTGGAAGCAAGAGCGGATGAGCGCGACACGCGAGGGTTCATTTCAATGACCACGAGACGGCCGTCTTCTGGGTTTACGGCGAACTGCACATTTGAACCACCGGTTTCAACACCGATTTCCCGCAACACGGCAATCGAAGCATTGCGCATCATTTGATATTCTTTGTCGGTCAAGGTGAGGGCGGGGGCCACAGTAATGCTATCGCCGGTGTGAACGCCCATCGGGTCGATGTTTTCGATTGAACAAATGATGATGCAGTTATCCGCTTTGTCGCGAACCACTTCCATCTCAAATTCTTTCCAGCCGAGCACGGATTCTTCAACCAGCACTTCATTGGTGGGCGAAGCTTCTACGCCACCAAGCACCAATTCATAGAGCTCTTCGAGGGTATAAGCGATGCCGCCGCCCTGTCCGCCCATGGTAAAGGAAGGGCGTACAATGGTGGGCATTCCGGTTTTTTGGCTGGCTTTTAGGGCCTGCATTTGAGCGGTGAGGCGGTGTTCTTCAAGACGCAGGGTTTCGCCATCGGCCCATTCCTTGCGGAATGTATCTTCCTCACCAGATGCTTTTGCTTTTGCAAGTTTTTTGTCGAACTCATCCTGAAAGTTTTTCTTCAATTCTGAGGTGTTCACAAAGGAAGAAATAGGCGTGGCCAAACCAATTTTGTGCATGGCGGTGCGGAAGAGGTCACGATCTTCGGCCTTGTCGATAGCGGCAGCGTCTGCGCCGATCATCTCAATGTCATATTTATCGAGTGTGCCCATTTTTTTCAGGGAAAGGGCCGTATTCAATGCGGTTTGGCCACCCATGGTTGGCAATACAACCAATTTATCGTTGGGGCGGGCTTCACGCTCGCGTTTTATGATTTTTTCAACGACTTCCGGAGTGATCGGCTCGATATAAGTTGCATCCGCCAGATCCGGGTCAGTCATGATGGTGGCCGGATTGGAGTTCACCAGAATGATGCGGTACCCCTCCGCCTTCAGCGCTTTACAAGCTTGGGTTCCGGAATAATCAAACTCACAGGCCTGCCCAATCACAATTGGCCCCGCGCCAATGATGAGTATTGAATCGATGTCCTGACGTTTAGGCATGAAAAATCCGTCTTTTCTCGCAAGAAAATCCGAGCAACGAAGGTGGCCCGGAGTGTGTGGTAATTATCAGTGTGGCTGAAACGGCGTTATAGGGTAAAGGTCCAGCCTTTGGAAGGGTGCAGGTGGGTTATTTTTGACTTTTCACAACCTGTTTAAAAAGCCCGGCAATTGCGCTCGGATATTAGGTGATTTGCATAGGGTGCTTAATTCTTGGGTCCGCTGTAGGATTTAATACCTTTGGACAAAGCGTAGCAGGCCAGTTCAACGGTTTTCGGAATTTCAACATCCTTACCGTCACGCTGTCCTTTTTCATAATATTGAATGACGCGTTTCTTCAGGCCCAACAGGTCTGATGCATCTTTTTGCTTGAGATTCATGGCTTTACGCCATGCTTTGAATTCTTCAGGTGTCATAGACTGCCTTACCCCTGCTTTAGGCTTTACCAGAAAACCCTGTTTCCCATTGTTTGGCTTTGTTTGCAATTTTTGATTTGAAACAGCCTTAACAAAAATGCACCCTGTGCACTTTATTCTTGACAAAAATGCACACAGTGCGCATATTGTTGATCGAGACTGTGCCGAGACTAAAAACAATAAGAGGAACAGAGCATGTTAGGTGATATCTATCTGTCAAAAGGGGCTATGCGCAGACGTTATATCAACGTCCATAACCACGCGAAAATTTCCTGCGGAATATCTGCGTTTTTTCGTAAGTTGACGCGAATTTTTAGGTAAATTCTAAAACTGTCCTACGTGAACCAAAAGGCATCGCAAATATTGCGATGCCTTTTTTTGTTTTTTTTAGAAGAGCATTATTGGGTATGAGCGTAATTCAACTCTTTGGTATCTGGCATTGGATAAATTGAATTCACATCCTAGTTTCTCATGAAGATCTGCTGCCTTTAACCATTGATCAGTGACCGCCTGCGGGGCCTACACCGACCACCAGAACGCCCCAGGCTTTGATGCGCAGGAGAAATGCCTTGATAATGCCGGTGGCGGCGATGATATGGCCGAAGGTGCCCGGCAGATGGGTGGAATAAGTCTGTACAAGACAGCCGCTGCCATCGAGAAGCATGGCCTCATGTTCTTTGTGGACAAGCTCCAGGGCCACTAGAACCGAACCGCGTTTGGCTCTTGCATTAGGATCAATCAATGTGCCGCTTGGCGTGACCTGACCGACCGCAATGGCAGGCTGTATATTAACCACCCTGGCCGGTGTTAGAATTAGCCTACTGGCTGGACTTCCGACGTTTAGCACCAACTGGGTGACCACACCGCCGGTAAAGGCGCGTACCTCGGTTTGAGCTACTTTCGCTTGCGCTTTGACCTACAGCAGGGCTGACTCAGCCCCCTGCAAAGTGAAGCGCAAGTTGGTTACTGTGTTGGCGCGACCTACGTTTCGTTTTTGGAGCTCCTCTGCATCATTAAGGCGGTCTCTGGTTTTGGCAACGGCAGCTTCTGCCTTGGTCACATTGGCGAGTGAAACTTCAATGGAGCCTTTGGCCTTAGTTTTTTTGGCAGGGTCTAAATTAAGCGGTTTGGAGTGGGCTGTTATTCCGATCAAGCGATATACAAAGCCTGGCAAAAATACTTGAGAAAAATGTAATTTGCTTTGCTTCCGGTTTGGCTTAAAATATGTTGCAACGAGGAGAGGTTCGGCCTCAAAAATTACCTATCGATTTATTTTAATCCGTAATTTTTCTGAAAACCGGCAACCACTTTTCAGAGTGTGCTCTAAATAAAGGTGAATATTCTATGCGCTGGAAAGGTCGTCGCAGAAGTAGCAATGTCAGAGACATGCGCGGGAGCAATGGAGGCGGCGGGTTTCGGATGCCTGGGGGGACGGGCCGTGGACGCAGGGCTGGCGGCGGCGTTAGATTACCCTCTGGGGGCAGACGACGTGGCGGCGGCTTTGGCCTCGGTACGCTGGTGATAATTGGTCTGGTGCTATGGTTTTTGGGCGTCAACCCATTGACAGTACTGGGCGGGCTTGGTGGTGGTTTGGGCGGTGGAACGGGACCTTCGATCACACCAAAAACATCTTCGCCGCAGTTCGACCGCAGGACAGGGACCGGTGGCAAGCAAGACGAAATGAGCCAGTTTGTTGCCACTATTTTAGGGTCTACTGAAGAAGTCTGGACCGGTATTTTTAAATCTTATGGCAAGAAATACCCCAAGCCTGAGTTGGTGCTTTTCACGGGGCAGGTACGTTCTGCTTGCGGATTTGCTTCTGCTGCTTCGGGTCCGTTTTATTGTCCGGGTGACAGCAAGGCCTATATCGATTTGTCTTTTTACGATCAATTGGCCAAACAGTTTGGCGCTAAGGGTGATTTCGCGCAGGCGTATGTATTGACCCATGAAATTGGCCATCACGTCCAAAATGTGCTCGGCATTTTGCCGCAATTCAACCGGATGCGGCAAAGTATGGGCAAGGTTGAAGCGAATAAGATGTCGGTAAAGGTGGAACTTCAGGCTGATTGTTTTGCAGGTATCTGGGGCTATTACGTTAATCGCGAGGGTTGGCTCGAAAAGGGGGATGTGGAAGAAGGTCTGGTCGCAGCCAATCAGATTGGCGACGATACCATTCAGCGCCGTACCCAAGGCTATGTGGTGCCGGAGAGCTTCAACCACGGTACATCAAAACAAAGACGTGAATGGTTCAAGCGTGGCCTCGATACGGGCCGAATTGAATCCTGCGATACGTTTAAATAGGGCGAAAACTTCGAGTGGCTATTTTGGGCGCTTAATAGGTTACCACCAGCCATTCGCCGAGAACCTTGCGTCCCTCCGAGCAAATCAGTGCCCGGTCATTGTCGCTCATTGCTTCAATATCGGAGATGCCCGTCCATTGGGTAGGTTTTGACGATAAAACCTTGTGCTTTGCTTCCTTGGGAAGTCTTGCAATGAGTGCTTTGCGCAGGGAAAGCCCCTCTTTCATCATCCTGTCGTGTAGTTCAATAATGATTGTCGTGCCCTTTAGATCATTAAGTACTTTTTCGCTGAGAACGGAAAACTCCGCGCCCTCGATGTCGCACAATAGCAGCCCTTTTTCGTTGCTGAAATTGAGCTCTGCCAGTTGTGGGCCTACACTGTCATCGGCAATTCCACGAATGACTACTTTCTCCGAAATGCCATTTTGCACAGCATTATTCTTGACTGCTTGCTGCCCTTTTTGTGTCATCTCAAAAGCGATTGACCGCTTGGCCAGACCACCGATTAAAACACCGAGCGAAAAATATCCATCAGCCGCACCAAAATTCACTACATCCTCAAATGGACCAAGATCGACAATTTCTTGCATCACCTCCGGCTCGTAAACGCCAAGTATTTTCCCGCCCAAAGTGCCATTTGAGGTGTTTGCATTGCCATTGATTTTTAACCCCTTGAAGGGGCCCCGCTGAACCACGCCATCATATTTATTGAATATGGCGATGGAAACAGATTTGCGCCTGAGTTTGGTAAAGGCTTTTTCGAGGGCGGCCATCAATTTGGACATTGCAAGTCTTTCCGACTGGGATTTTTCTTTATATAATTGGATGCGCACAGGACAACCTCTTTCATCCGCGCGCATTTCCCAATAAGGAACTGATCGTCTTTGGGTATTTGAATAACTCAAAATCTTGCGTGTATATTTGCTCAATTAATTCGCATGCTTCAGGTGTCAGGTATTCTGTTAAGGACATTTGTGCCGAAATGTTTATCCGTGGCAATTCAACCGAAACACCAATGTCACGGCAGATAGATTGAAATTCTTCGGCCATATTTTCAAATCGTAAAACCCTATCGACCAGCAAGTTCCCACTCAAGTCGCATAGGTGCTTGGACTGCTTAGCTTTTTGCCCACCCCATATAAGATACTTTTCAAAACTCATATTTCGAACGACCCGGTTTTGGGGATGCTTTGGATTTTGTCTGAGATATTCGAAATATGATATTGCGCGGGTATATGGATTTCTCACGACGGCAAAACTAAGTAACTCTTCAAATGTCTTGGTGCCTAATTTTAGTCGTGCCCATGCAGCGGTGTCATGGATTCTTAACCTGACATTTTGGGGAGCTTCACGGAAAGGAAGGTTGGACGAAAACCGTCGAAACACACCTTCGTTTTTGGGAATTGAGTACGGGATCAATGCGTGCCGGATTGAACTGCCGCCAGTTTTAGGAACATGCACAAACAAAAAATTATGAGAGAGTGAAAGTAACATGGTTGCGGCCTGCGGTAACATTCATTGACGTTATATTTCCAAGGAAGTAATTTGTCCATCCTACAATCCTTTCGAAGAAAATACGTTGAAAAAATGCGGAAGGGTGATAGTTATGCGTACCCGATTGGAGCGATTTTGCGCAACTTTGCATTTTAAGAAACGGCCAAAATTGTTGCTGACAAAGCTTGGAGAGGTGCCAGAGTGGTCGAATGGGGCGGTCTCGAAAACCGTTGAGCTCTCGCGAGTTCCCAGGGTTCGAATCCCTGTCTCTCCGCCAATGCATTTTCTAGGGTGTGTTCTCAATTCAGCCAACACCTAATTACGAAGAGTTGCACCATAGATAAGAAGTTTATTGCCTTTTTCTCGAA
>JASFYT010000033.1:0-9188 GCA_045047085.1 Rhizobiaceae bacterium
GTAACAGCCAGAACATTCTGTCACTGTTCAGATAAGCAACGAACACTAGTTTTTGATCTGAGGGTCCGGCTTTCGCCGGGCCCTTTTTTTGTCCGAAACTTGGGTAAGGAATTCTTAACTTTCAGGTAACCGAATATAAATTTTTACTTAAACGGGGATTAACTATAGTCAGTTATTGTTTGTTCAGACATAGCAGTTTTGGCAATTATAGTTAATTTTTTGCAGCTCTGGCGCTGGCATGATGCCTATTTGTCTTCACCGGTTTTCCGGATGTTGTAAATTCTTTTTGAGTAAGGTGGCATTACCATGTCAAGTATTAATACCAATGCGTCGGCAATGACCGCGCTACAATCACTTCGCCAAACCAACAATGCAATGGAAAAGACCCAAACCGCAATTGCTACCGGTTTTCGTGTTGCTGGTGCAAAGGATAACGCAGCATATTGGTCAATCGCGACCACGATGCGCTCTGATAATAAAGCCATGTCTACAGTGCAGGATGCATTGGGTCTTGGTGCTGCAACGATTGATGTTGCTTATACGGCCATTGAATCGACGATCAAGGTGACCGACGAAATCAAGAAGAAACTGGTTGCTGCTACTGAACCTGGTGTTGATAAGGCAAAGGTGCAGGCAGAGATTTCCGAACTTCAAAACCAGCTTACATCGATTGGTGATTCATCTTCCTTCTCAGGCCAAAACTGGTTGTCGGTTGATTCAAGTGCTACGGGTTATAACTCAACCAAGTCAGTTGTTTCATCCTTTACACGTAGTGGCTCCACCGTCTCCATTGGTACCACGGATATCGACATTACAACTATTACATTGTTTGATAGCAATGGTAATATCGGTATCCTTGATCAGGATCGTACGGTTAGTGGCAACACAGCCAAGGTCTCAACGTTGAATATTTCCACATTCACGGATGCAGCAACGGATCTGGCCATCATTGCGGCTTATGTCCAGATGGCTGATGATGCAATCAGTGACATGACTGATGGCGCAACCGTGGTTGGTGCAATCGGTGCACGAATTGACTTGCAGAAAGAATTCATCGGTGATTTGATGGATGCTGTTGAACGGGGTATCGGGCAATTGGTCGATGCAGATATGAACTCTGAGTCGGTAAAGCTGCAGGCGCTTCAAGTGCAACAGCAACTGGGTATTCAGGCGCTCTCGATTGCCAACGGTAATAGTCAGAATATCCTGTCACTATTCAGATAAGCAACAAACTATAAGTTTTGATATGAGGGTCCGGCTTTTGCCGGGCCCTTTTTTTGTCCAAAATTCAGGTAAGGATTTGTTAATTTTTGATTAATCAAGAATTAACCATGAATAGTTATTGTTTGTTCAGACATAGCAGTTCTGGCAGTTATTTTTGGGCCATTTCTGACGCTGGCATGATGCCTAATTTGTGTTTACCGGATTTGCCGGATGTTAAAAAAAATTCTCCGTTCAAGGCGACAGTATCATGTCCAGCATTAACACCAACGCGTCGGCGATGACCGCGCTCCAGTCACTTCGTCAAACGAATATGGCGATGAATAAAATCCAGACAGCGATTTCAACGGGTTTCCGTGTTGCCGGAGCAAAAGATAACGCAGCATACTGGTCAATTGCGACTACTATGCGTTCAGATAATAAAGCGATGTCTACGGTGAAGGATGCATTGGGTCTTGGTGCTGCAACGATCGATATTGCCTATACAGCCGTTGAATCTGCGATCAAGGTGACCGACGAAATCAAGAAAAAACTGGTGGCGGCGACGGAACCTGGTGTTGATAAGACAAAGGTGCAGGCAGAGATTACCGAATTGCAGGAACAACTTGTATCAATTGGCCAATCAAGTTCCTTCTCAGGACAAAACTGGTTGTCAGTTGATTCAAGTGTTGCTGACTATAATGCAACCAAGTCGGTTGTTTCTTCTTTCACACGTAGTGGCTCCACCGTATCCATTGGAACCACGGATATCGACATTACAAGTATTACACTCTTTGATTCAAACGCAGCTGCTGAAGGAATTCTTGATGAAACCCGCACGGTCACAGTTGGTACATTTGCAGCCACTACCGGGGTTGTTTCGACGTTAGATATTTCTACGTTGACGGATGCAGCATCGGATTTGGCCATCCTTCAAGCCTATGTGCAAATGGCTGATGATACCATCGGTGATATGACGGATGGTGCAACCGTTCTTGGTGCAATCGCCTCTCGAGTTGAATTGCAACAGGATTTCATCTCTAATTTGATGGATGCGGTTGAACGCGGTATCGGACAGCTGGTTGATGCGGATATGAACAAGGCTTCGGTAGAACTGCAAGCACTTCAAGTGCAGCAACAGCTCGGTATTCAGGCGCTCTCGATTGCCAACGGCAACAGTCAGAATATTCTGGCACTGTTCAGAAACTAAATTCAGATTTAAGGCCCGGCGTTCGTCGGGCTTTTTTAGTCTGTTGTCAGTCTGGATACGGAAAACGGTTCTGGGTTTTTGCCTTCACTTCGAAGATGCACCATGTTTTCAAAAGCTTGTTCCAAATTTCGTGTATATTTCACGCCGTCAAACAACGGGCCCGCCGCGATCTTTTTGCCGAGCTTTTCTCTGATCTTTTTCAGTTTGGCTGGGTTGTTTGCCAAGTCTAACGCGGTTGTTTCGTATTCTTCCAACGAATTTGTTATCATTTCCGGCATATCAAGGGCGCTCAACATGCTTGATGCGACACGACCGGCAAATGCCTCTCCCAGGCAGGTTAGTACTGGTAGGCCTGCACATAACGCATCAGCCGTCGTTGCGTGAGCATTGTAGGGAATGGTATCAAGGAACAGATCCGGCAAGGCGCACCGGGCCTGATGATCCTCAGCTAAATCCACTTTTTGTGCAAAAATAACCCTCGTTGGATCAATGTTTCTGGCAATTATCTCACGCTGCAGATTGTTTTTACAAAGAACATTAGCTTCAAAGAGCCAAAGAACGCTGCCTTCGACTTTTTCTAGAAGACGCATCCAGATATCGAACATTTCTGGGGTAATTTTATTAGTGGTGTTAAAGCAGCTGAAAACAAATTTGTTTTCAGGTAATCCATATTCCGTTCGTGTGGGTGCATTTTTGCTGGCCTTGCGCCGGCAATCAACCGGGAAAAAAGTATCCGGTAGATGGACGATTGATTCGGTATAATGGGGCTGATGTTCCATCGGAACCACAACCTCATCGGCGATGATATAGTCGATATAGTCGGCACCCATTGTTGCTGGATAACCAAGGTAGTTTATCTGGATTGGCGCAGGGCGATATGAAAAAATCCGATTTCTGCCGTCTGCACTATGGCCGTTGAGATTGACCAGAATATCAATTCCATTATCATGGATGACTTCGGCAGCGTCTAAATCAGCTACCCCTCTGATGGGTACAAATCGGTCAAATGCGGCGCGTAATTTTTTCTGGATGTCGGTGTCTTGTTCTCTTGAGTGGCAAAATCCGAATATTTCGAAACGTTTGCGATCAAATGTTTCTAATAGTTCCAATAGATGAAAACCGACCGGATGTTGTTTGAAATCTGAGGAAACAAATCCGATTTTTATGCGTCGTCTCTCCATTGAGTTTTTGGAGAATGGAGCTGTTTTGTACTCGGTGAAATTTCTAGCTTCCATCGCGCCGATACTTTTGACGTAACGGGTGCTGTGCTGGTGAATATCAGCAAGACTGGCATTCATTGTCACCAGATTGAACGGGTTAATACCGATGTTATTGTCGCGTAAATTTGACAGGTATTGTGATGTATCTCTCTCAAGATTGCGCCAATCATATATGCGATAACGCAGAGCGATTAATTCGTACTGAGCAATTGCGCTTTCGGGACCGATGGCGGCAGCTTTTCTGTAACACTGCAGCGTTTTTTCCAGTTCGCCGAGAGAGTTATAGGCACTTCCCAGATTCAAGTGGGCGGTTGAAAACTCTGGATCGATGGAGATCGCATGTTCCAAAATTTTTATCGCAGCTTCTACTTTTTTGTGTTTGTGCAGCAAGACACCAATATTTGTGTAAGACGCAACTAGTGTTGGATCATGGTCCAACGCCAAACGATAAGCGTCCAACGCTTGCTGGTCTAACCCCAATCGCTCAAGGCATACTGCCATATTATGGTAAATTGGGCCAGGTTTGGATGCGTGGTCCAAGATGCTTTGGAACGTTTTGACCGCATCCGTATTGTCATTGCTTTTCATCTGCTTATTCGCCAAGGCAAATATTTTGGCTACGACCAGCTCCTGGCCACTTAGTTGGTTTTGCTGTTTGATTGGGGAAGGCTTGTTTGAGGATCGTGCCTGATTCGCGCGCCTTTGTTGTCGATTCATAAGTGTTAAACCCTGTCAGAGTGCCAGTCTATACCCGATTACATGCTGAAACTTGCGTAAAACTTGAATTTGTCTTCTGAATGAATCAGCGCGTATTTGCGGCGAACCACAAAAACGTTTCGAAAAAGTTAACACCATTTTCACGCAAGGTTCATTGTGCAGTGTCCGATAACTATTTGAAAAAATGTGTTCAAGGGTGAAGCGGTCCGTTTGGATTTGACGCTGGCATGATGCCAATTTGCCTTTCCGGTTGAGTTAGTCCGGATGTCTGAATATTCTGAGCAGCTAAGGGCGATATTATATGGCCAGTATAAATACAAATGCTTCTGCAATGACAGCACTTCAAGCATTGAATATGACTAATAAAACAATGGAGAGAACTCAGGCGGCAATTGCTACCGGTTTTCGGGTTGGACAAGCAAAAGACAATGCAGCCTATTGGTCGATTGCAACATCGATGCGATCCGATAACAAAGCGCTTTCGACAGTGAAAGATGCGTTGGGGCTGGGTGCCGCCACAATCGATATCGCATATGTGGCAATGGATTCATCGATCAAGGTTACCGATGAGATCAAAAAGAAGCTGGTGGCTTCGCGTGAACCAGGTGTGGATCGCGACAAAATTCAAACAGAGATAACCGCGCTTCAAGAACAATTGGCAGCGATCTCGGAGGCGGCGTCTTTTTCCGGTGAGAATTGGTTAGCGATTGACTCGTCCGATCCGGGTTTTAACGTAACCAAATCTGTTGTCTCATCATTCAACAGAAATGGTAATACGGTGTCAGTTGAGACCATCGATATTTCTATTGCCAATACTAGTTTGTTTGATTCAAATGCGGCGGGCACTGGGATTATTGATGAAATTCGAACCGTCAATACCACCACAGTTACCGTAGCGACCTTGAACGTATCGGCATTGACGGATTCGGTTGCAGATTTGACGATACTTGAGGATTACATTCAGGCTGTGGACGATGTTATTGGCGAGATGACGGATGCAGCGACCAATCTGGGTGCTGTGGCTTCCAGAGTGAGTATGCAGCAGGACTTTATCGATCAGTTGATGGATGCGGTAACGCGAGGCATCGGTCAGTTGGTGGATGCTGAAATGAACTCGGAATCAACAAAACTGCAAGCCCTGCAGGTGCAACAGCAATTGGGTATTCAAGCCCTGTCGATTGCCAACGGTAACAGTCAAAATATTCTAGCGCTCTTCCAGTAGGCGCAATCTACAGCAATTAGGGCTCGGGGTTTTTCCGAGCCTTTTTTTAGTTTTTGATTCTGATTTGTCCGCAGAGGCAATTTTCAGACAAGGTTGATTGTGCATTCTGGGTTGATTAACGAACTGGGGCAGGTATGAATTTTAGTCAGTTATTACAAACGCTTATTACAAGCCTTCAAGGGCTGGACAAAAATAATAAAATTGCAATTCTGGCAGCTCTGGGCCTTGTGGTGGTTGGAGCGGTAGTTATAGCAGTTGCAACGAGCACACCTGCAACCGCGCCGCTTTATTCCAATGTAGAGCGCGATGATCTTAACCGGATGAGCCGTGTCCTTTCGGAAAACGGTATGGATTTCAAGGCTGACGGTGATAAGGGAACCATTGAGGTTCATGCTTCTGATCTTGCTTCGGCACGAATGATATTGGCTGAAGCCGGGCTGCCTTCGGGAGAAAAAACCGGTTATGAATTGTTTGATGGGGTTAATTCTTTGGGCCTTACATCGTTCATGCAGAATGTCACTAACAAGCGTGCCATTGAAGGCGAATTGATGCGAACCATCTCCATGATACGGGGAATTCATTCTTCGCGTGTGCATTTGGTGATGCCAAATAAAAGCGGATTTCGCAGAAATTCTCAGGATGTGGCAACTGCGTCGGTCGTGCTGAAATCCTATGGCAGTCTGCCGGAAAAAACCACGTTGGCAATTCGTCATATGGTTGCGGCTGCAGTGCGTGGCCTTGATTCCAATAATGTTACCATTATCGGCGCGGATGGCACATTGTTACAATCTGTGGGTGACCAGTTTGCTGGCGGAACGTCCAATTTGATAGAACTGGAAAATACTTATTCGCAGAATATTGAAAACAAGATTACATCTGCGGTCGGGCCCTATCTTGGGCTTGATAATTTTCGTGTTACGGTTACCGCCAAGCTGAATAGCGATAAGCGACGAACTGATGAAACGGTTTTCGATCCGGATTCGCGCATTGAGCGGTCGGTTCAGATTGTTCGTGAGCAAGGTAATGCCGAAAACAAAGATGCAAAACAGTCCGCAACAGTTACGGAAAATCTTCCCGATGATCTTTCCAATGCTGCTGGTGGCCAAAGCTCTACTGAAACGTCTGAAAAGCGTGAAGAGCTAACGAATTATGAAATCAACCAGAAGAAAACGTCTGTTGTCAGCGATGGGTATCAGGTTGAGGCTCTATCTGTGGCTCTGGTGGTAAACCGGGATCGCCTCCTTGCTTCTCTGGGTGAAAATCCCGATGCTGTTGCGATTGCCCAGAAGATTAGTGACCTCGAAGACTTGGTTCGTTCGGCTGTCGGATTTTCTGAAGATCGGGGCGATCTGGTTAAGGTTAGTCTGGTTGAATTTTTGCCTGGCGAATTAGCACCGGCTGGCGACACGCAAAGCGGAGCTTCATCCTTCCTGGCCCTGCATTTTGGTACCATTGTGAATGCGGTAGGGCTGATTCTTGGCATGCTGATCCTGTCTTTGTTGGGCATTAAACCGCTTATTCGATTCCTATCACCGAAAAAGGAAGAGGCCGCCGAAGGTGGCGCCATCGAGGATGTATTTGGCAGTGGTAGCGATACGCTTCTTGGCGGTGGAGGCGGTGATGATTTCTCTGGGGCTGGCGCTTTACCCGGTGGCGGCGGTATGGATTTTTCAGGCGGTGGAATGCTTGATGAGCTTGGAGCGCCGATGGGCGGTGGTATGGGCGGCAGTATGGATGGACCAGAAGGCTTCTCCATGTCCGATATCGAAGAGCGTGAGAACAAGCTTAAAGATCAACTTGCCGAGATTGTTGAACAAAACGATGAGCGTGCAGCCTATGTCATTCGCCAATGGTTGCAAGGTGATGACGCCATGAAACCGGCATAGGAATTCACCAATACGCATCATTAGGAAAGTGAGTGATGGCAGAAGAAGCAGTGGTTCATGAAGAGATAATTATAATCAAACGCGGCGGTGGGGATCATGATGGTCACCATGGCGGCGCGTGGAAAATTGCGTTTGCGGATTTTATGACTGCGATGATGGCATTTTTCCTCGTGATGTGGCTGATTAATTCTTCCAGTGAACAGACAAAAAAAGCTGTTGCCAGTTATTTCAATCCTATCAAACTGATGGACAAAACCAGTAATCCGAAGGGTATTCGCGACCCCAAATACGGCAAACCGGCGGAGGTTGAATCCGATAATGATTCCACCGTTATTGCCAGTCCGGAAACAACAATGGAAACACTCAGTGCTGAGTTGACCAAGGCTGAGGCGGAAATGTTTGCAGATCCCTACGCCGTGCTGTCTGAGATTGCTGCCGGGGTTGGTTCAGGTGCAAAATCTGGTGAAGAAACGGATGGCAAACCATCCAGTCAGTCAAAAAACCTAGGTATTTCAGGCGGCGAAGCATTTCATGATCCTTTCGATCCTTCGTCGTGGAGCCTGGATTTTGGCGTCAAGGATGACACTTCTGAAAAGGGCAAAGGCAATATTGGTGATTTTACTGAAGAGGGAGTACCTCTTGCTGGTTCTTCCGATCAACTAAAGAAAGGAACCGAAAACGAAATTGAAGCGGCACTCGCTCAAGATAAAGCCGCAAAAGAAATGGCTGCAATCGAAAAAGAGAAAAAAGAAGTGGCTGAAAAGCTCGCGGCGATGGATGCCGAGACTGCTGAAAAAGATAAAGAAGCCAAAGTCGCCAAGGAAGATGATGAGGCAAAGCTCAAGAAGCTTGCGGATGAACAGGCCGCCAAGGAATTGGCAATGGAGTTGAGAGAGGCCCTGAAAGATGTGGTGGGAAACAAGGATGTTTCCGGGCTAAATGTGAGTGTGCAAAGCACTGGTGATGGCGCGATTATTTCTCTGGAAGATGATCCAGTGCACGGCATGTTCAGGATTGGATCTGCGCGACCACGTAAGAATATGATCATGGTAATGGCAAAGATTGCAGAGATCATCTCGTCAAAAAGCGGTAAAATCACAATTAGCGGCCATACCGATGGACGTAAGTACAAGTCTCTCGGATATGATAACTGGCGCCTTTCCACAGCACGGGCCCACATGGCACACTATATGTTGGTGCAGGGTGGATTGGAGGAAGCCCGGGTTGAGCGCATTGATGGTTATGCGGATTCAAAACTAAAAATACCCGACAATAAATTGGCGGCATCCAATAGAAGGATAGAGATTTTTCTCAAAAATCCATGAGGATAATTTTCAAACCATTTTTTACGATGTTGTTCAGTGGATCTTTGGTGATGGCACTGACTGTACCGCTAACGGCTTCTGATCCGTCGCATGGCACGAAAGCGAAGGCTGGGTATGCTGAAGATGACAAATATGCGAAAATGGCTGAACTTGAAGCACTGGCGGAGGCTGCTGCCAAGAAAAAACTAGCTGCCAAAGATGGTCTTGCTAAAACGACTAAACCGGCAGCAATGGATGAGCATACAGCTAAAGACGATCACGCTGAGATGGCTAAGCCAGTGCCAATGGATGAACATGCTACCAAGGAAGATTCAGCCGGGATGGTGAAGCCAGCGGCGATGGACGAACAAGCCACTGAGGATGCTGCAGAGATGGCAACGAAGCCAGCAGCGATGGATGAGCATGCGG
>JASFYT010000034.1:0-99862 GCA_045047085.1 Rhizobiaceae bacterium
TCACCACCTTGAAGGCGAAGTTGCGAACGAAGTGTACCCCAATCGGTTTCGTTACGAACATCAAAGTTCAAACGACCACGAACAGTCCAGCTAGCGTGATCAGGATTTTCAACACCACCGGTTGTTGTAGTCCAATGATCGTATGTTGAACGAACATAACCATTGATGTTCATGCAAGTTTCTGTACCAGGAATGTAGAAGAATCCTGAACCATATGCATCACAGATGCGAACGTATTCTACTGGCTCTGGCTCGACGACGATTGCGTCGGCAGCCTGAGCGGTTGATGCTGCAACAAGTACTGCAGCTGAACCAAGAAGAAGGCTCTTAATATTCATTGTGCTGACCTCCAGTCAAACAATTTAAAGATAGTAGATTTTTTCTGTTGATGAGCCGCCGCATATTAGGAGGCAAATTCAGCATCACAAAAAACCCGTGAACCAAAGGATTGAACAATAAATGCCCTTTCCTGATATTGAACATACTCAAAGCATTTGGCTAGGCAACAGCAAAATGCAGGTTTACCCTGCGGATTCAGTTGTTAGGAAACGTGTGTTGCAGAATTGTCACGGAAACTGTGGGCAATTTAGAATTTCATAACACCCCGGCAACGTTTCATTAACTTTTGGACGGTGATATTACCTTAAATCTTCGTTTATTGCCCGTAAATGGGAGGCTTCTTTTGCAGAATCACCAGGAACAATCACCATTGCAACAAGTAAGGCCTTATTACACGTCGATATTCGCAAACTAACGCTTGAATTCTTATGGCACCTGCCTTATCCACGGCGGTGGAGAGGTGGCCGAGTGGTCGAAGGCGCTCCCCTGCTAAGGGAGTAAACGTCAAAAGCGTTTCGAGGGTTCGAATCCCTTCCTCTCCGCCACAGGCCTTATGTTTACACGACTTCAGACGAATCTCATAACCCGACACCCCTTTATATATAATGCGCGCGCATGCGGAAACTTGCAGGTTCATGCAGAATGAAACTGGATTGTGTCAAAAAGTGACACAAATCTGACACAGACCATCGGAATGTCGTTGAGTTGAACCCGTAGCTACTTGAGATAATCGAAGAAGCAATTAGTCATTCACGTTGTCCGAAAATCAGCAGACAAAATGCATATTGCAACAAAATCTCGCTATCCATAAAAAAACAGTGCCCTGAATTGAATTTAGGAATTATCAAGACTGTTGATCTGAAGCGGCCACTTCACCAGACTCTACATCTTTATTTAGAACGAGTTCCGACCATGCGTCGGCGGACAACAACTCCAACAATTCAGAATCATCAGTTGGAAACTGCCTAATCGCAACGTGCGCCTTATTGTCGTTCTCTGGCTCAGAAATAATGCGAATTTTGTGATTTCTAGATAAACAAGTACCCTGAATGTCGCTAACCATTCCGATAGCGAAACCGGCTTTACCACCAACCTTTAAATCACTGGCACGGATTGCATGGACCGCGCTGATGACCTGCTGTGTTTTTGGAGCAGAGAAATGCTCTAGATAAGTTGTAGAGAGATACTTCTCCTGCTCACGCAGTTGAAATGCCGTTCCTAAAATCCCAACGACGACATCGTTCTCATCCTTTCGCAATTTTGAAAAGGATATATAGCGGACCACATTATGCTCGATAGGGATCCGCTCTCCTTTTTTCATTCAACAAACCATTGGTCAGTTCGATAGGCACTCAAAACATCTCGTATTCGTTCAATTGAAGTTTGACCAGCGGCAGACTCTCGTTCATCCTCGATATACTGAACCGCGACCCAGCGAATTTTGTCATTCGGCAGGCATTCGATAGTAAGGTGGTTTTTTCCAGCCGTCCAAGATGCAATGATATGGCCGTTGCTTGTTGCCCCAATTCCCGGTCTTTTCGTCGGATAAATGAAAAGGAGTAATCGCATCAACGTAACAAAAGATGGGCTTGTGACAGGCAGGTCGTCTTCGTCCCATTCATCAAAATCTAATAAATTATCCAACTGACGAAAAAAACGTTGGCGCCAATCGTTGTCCAAGTGCATCGCGACCTCAGCTACGCGCATTTTGCACGCAGCAAGGGCGTTGTAAAGTCGCTCCTCAAGTGTCTTTGCTAGGCTGCCAGAAGCCTGTGGCTCTTTGATAATGTTGTAAGTTCCAATGGAAGCCACACTCATCAAACCTTCACGCAAAATTTTCACTTCAGTGCTTTCAGTGTCCACCGGAAGGTTTGAAAAATTCGCATAAGCCTGCACACCACCAACGTAGTCAATCCCAGCTTCACTCATTATGAAATAAGCTCCCGTGTATTGTCAGTAATACATCTTTCAAAGATATCATTCTTTATCCTTTGCGCTTCTTCCAACACACTCCAAAGGTCAACATCCTTTCTTGGAATATCTTCCGTTCGAAAAACATCTATGTCCAACAATAGCGAGAAATGTTTGGGCAAGGGTGCCGCCGTGGTTGTTGATGTAATCGAATAAATCCAATGAGGAATGATCGAAGGTTGTATCACCTGAGCAACATACTTTAACATAGGGCCACCATAGATAGTAGGTACATTTGGATAAAAATTCAAGTAATGGCTTAACAACCCGCTTGTTGAACTGTTAATCGGGACATCTATACGATTGATATATCGAACTCCAATTCGTGCAACTGGCTGCTGACTGCTTTTTCTCATATTAGAATACACAGTCTGTGCAGCTTCACGCAATTCTTCCCAGCCCATGTAAGGTGCCAATCGAGAGGCAGTAACACCTCCTGGTTGAACTATAACCACTTCATTTTGCTCACGATTTGACAACCTAAAACCCTGTGGGCTCTGATTAACACTGAGAACACCACCTGTTGACGTGGCATCGAGTTTGACATCAATATTTTGCATTTCCTTCGAATCTGGATACAATTTTCCCAACCGTCGAACAATAGTTTCTACGACCCTTGGTGAAAAATCCGAATTCATGCGGAAATCAATTACAGCTTCCGTGATAGGAGCTCTTTTATATTCTCTACTGGATAGCAGTTCTGGCAAATCACCCTCGCGAGTATAACCTCTTGTGTATTTTAGGAGCATTTCTATCACAATAGGTAAAGAAAATTGTTGCTCATTTGCATTAATTCTTGTTGGAATCCAAAACACACACACCCAAAAAATTTCAAATGTGGGTTGATTGAGTAAAAATGTGGTTCATAAACGGAAAATTCTTGACACAAATTTGACACATGCAGAACCCTAATTCGGCTCAATTAGTTGAAAAATAACAAAAAAAAGAAAAAGAAAACATCCCCTGCTAAGGGAGTAGGCGCCAAAAGCGTCTCGAGGGTTCGAATCCCTTCCTCTCCGCCATTATTTTTCATGTAACTAATTGATTTAATTAGTTGTTTTATGAAATTACACCAAATAATGGCTAATACGCCCTGTTTTGCTACTCATTTTGCTGCACAAATGGGTTCAAGCATTGGAATATGTCTCTTATAAAATGTGATTCTAACTTTTCCATGAGAAGGCGCCTACTCAATCATTAAAAGCCTGTCGATACTCGTCAATATGTCTGGATCAGCTTCCATACGAATTCTGAAACCTTGGCTTGCCAGAACTTGCCCGTGGCATGACTGAACCTTTCGCCGTCAATCAGCAAATTAAGACCGCCTGCCCATTCTAAAGGAGGATGGACAAGCACCATACAATGATGAAATCGCATTGCGGCTTCCAAATGTTTTTGTCAACGACGATGTTAAAATCATCCACTACATCTATGACTTTGGCGATGGCTGAGATCATCAGATCAAAATGGGAAAGTTCAGCAATCCTGTTCCAAATGAACTCTTTCTAAAATTGATTAATCTTGCTTGATCCTGCCTACCCAAAGATATTTTTGGAACCGTAGAAGCCATGGCTGATCTGAAACATCCAGAACACGACGAGCTCAAACTCGATGTTCTAAAACATTTAAAAAATAGAAACTAAGAAAAACCAAATTTAGGGCGGCCACACCGGACGCTTACCTTACAAACGGAATATTGAAGAAACAAATATCCTCAAACTCCATGCGTAACTCTACTGCATCTGGTAGCAAAAAAGATGCTTTCCATCCCCCGTACAACCAACGTTGGGACTGTAAGGTCAGGCATCATCGGCCAGTTACGGCGTTAAGAACTTCACCAATGCGTTGCTGTGCAATTTTCAACGGCTCTGTTTCTCCCGCCATGGAAATTCGGCCCGTGGCCCCCATCATCTGAACATCTATGAGCGTAATTTCAGGGGCGGCTTTTTCTGCTTCGTTTGCCGCCATTGCAGCAAACAAAGCCGGAGCCATTTCATAGAGGAGAAGTGACTGGCCGGGCAGGATCATCGAAGCCTCACGCATGCGGTTATAAATAACGGCATGCTGATCTGAAATATTTTCGATGATATCGGTAAACAATATTTCGGGCTTCAACTGATCTTCCGCCTTGCAATTGATCCCCTCAAGGATGGCCTCCCCTGCCCCCATGACCACTTCACGCGCGCTCGAATGTAATTCAAGCAAGCCGAAATGGCGCTCCGTAAACAAAATCCCCGGCTCAAGATCCGGCGCTGCTTTCAACGCCAGATCAGCAATTCGGTGAATTGCAAGCGCAGGTGCAACTTCGATAATGAGGCTGTGATCACCAACAAATGGCGGATACCCCCGGGCACGGGTCGGAGTCGCCATATACGCCGCAAACTGCGGTTGTAGATCCTCAATGGGCAGATAAACACGTAACTCTGTCATCTATTTTTCAATCATTCTCACATAACCGCCACGCGGCCAGCACAACAGCGTTTTATTTGCCAGTACCAGTATTAAAGTTAAAATGGCTGGCCAGATCAGCGTGAGGACGTGGGATCACATGAACTGATATTAACTCGCCAATTTGACCCGCTGTGTCAGCGCCCGCTTCGGTAGCAGCCTTAACAGCACCCACATCTCCCTGAATAACCACAGATACCAGACCTGCGCCCACTTCTTCACGAGACACAATTTTCACATTGGCAGCTTTCACCATTGCATCTGCCGCAGCCAGCGCAGCCACAAAACCTTTGGTCTCAATCATTCCTATTGCTTCATTTGACATTTGTTTTCTCCTTTTCAAAAAAATTAATTATCATCGTCGATCGATCCGATGATCAAGGCGTCAATCGGTGCCTTGACGTTATCAAAATAGGCCGCCGCTACAGACCCTTGCACAACCAGCACATCTTCTCCCTCACCGCAGCCAAGCGGATCGAGGGCGATAATTTCTGTGCCGTTTTCCAGCTCCACATTCAGCAATGCCCCTTGTGGCAGAGTCTCTATACGCTTTGTTGACCAAAGCCTGCCGGTAACACGTCCTCTCACCATTATCTCATCCTTTCAATTATTATTTTACGCAGCCTGAGGCGATCTCGCGCCAAGGGAGTAAACCGGACTGCCCGCCCAAGTCGCACAATTTTCGTCTCCTGCGGCAGTGCCTCAACTTGCCTCTCGGACAAAAATCCATTTTCAATCTGCACCACACCACCCTGCGACGCCGGTACAGGCATATCCGCCTTCAGCCCGGAAGTGCGGTCAGAAGTGGTCTTCAACCGAAAAACATGATCGCCCCTAGCGATCTTGTCTCTCATAGGCTTGTTCTGGCTGAGCTTCAAAATTTGCTGAACCAGCGATTGCAAATCATCGTCGTTGTTTATCGACACAAACTCCTCGTCTACCGATAGTTTTGAAACAAGAGCGCGCACTTTGCGTTCTTCGGCAATGAGAGACAGTTCTTCCGCCAGTATTTCACGAATGATGGATCTGACCGCATCAGTTGTCATGGCTTAGGCGTCTCCATGACCATCGAAACCACCCAGTGCATATTCTGCCGCTTCTTGCGCAGCGCGAATTTCAGACTCACCGCCCGACAGATAGACGCGCCCGTTTGCACCAATCATACGATAGTCAACCACTTTGATATTGGCTGCCTTTTCCGCTTCATTTGCCGCAAGGATGGCATAAGATGCGGGTTGCATTTCGAGCAGGTATAAGGACTCACCACCCAGCACCATCGATCCCAATTTATTCCGGTTGATCAAAAATGCATGTTGGTTATCTATACGTGTCACGATTTTCGAACCCACTATCTTGGGTTGCATTGCGTCATTGGACTCCGCGCCAAGCGCATCCAGAACCGCCTGCGCGGATTCCCGCACCGCTGATGTATCGCGGGAATGGAATTCCAGATAACCAAATTGGCGCTCGACAACCAGAATACCGGCACGAACATCCGCATGCTTCAGCGCAATATTGGTCAGGTTTTCAATATCAAGACCAGGAGCAATTTCGATGATTTGTGCTGCAACATTGGCGCGAGGCAAGGACCCCCTCATCCAACTGGCCATGTAAGACATGGTTTGCGGTTGTAACTGGTCGATGAATATGAATGATCGTAAATTTGCCATGGGTCAGCCTTTCAACGCAGAGCGTAATTCTTCAGCGATGATGCGACGGATGGTTTCGCGCAATTTGTGGTCTTGCTGAGAAATAGGGCGAGCTGTAGGTTCGGGGGCCTTGAGGTTTGCACTTCTTCCTCCTGATTGTCCGGGCACACCATCAGCCGGAGCTTTTAGCAATTTTCCCCGGTGGGTCAAACTGGCCATCTGGCGCCCATCAAGGTTTCCCGCCACATCCTTGTTCCATGCAATCTTGGTCCAGTTCACCAGGTGCTGCGGACCAACATTTTCACCGACAGATGAACGGCCAAAATAACCGGTGCCTATTGTGAAAGTTGGAGCGAGATTGGTTGCAAAACCAGCAGCTCCCTGACTGCATGGCGCGTTGACAATTACACGGTACACTTCAACACTGGCGGCGTAATCCATGATGATTTGATCATCGTTTGCATGAATGGCTGCAGAGTGCCCTGCCCCGGTATAGCGCAGTAAAGCGCGCGCTTGTTTCATCACTTGCGAATGGCTATTCGCCACATAATATCCCAGTACCGGACAAAGTTTTTCGCGCGAAAGCACTTCGCCTACCCCGATCTTGTCGATTGGCGTGATGAGAACTTTGGTTTTACGAGGCACTTTGAACCCGGCCTGTTCGGCAATCCACGACGCATCGCGCCCCAAAGCTTCCACATTAAATCCACGCTGGTGAAACAAATAATTGCGCAGCAACTCGACTTCGTTTGGTTTGCAGATATGACATCCGGCGCGATCCAGTTCGCGCATCAATTGGGCCGAAATCTCTTTCAAAGTGATCAACACCGACTCGTTGGTACACAAAACCGAATTGTCAAATGACTTGCTATCGGAGATGAACTTCGCTGCCTGCTTCAGATCAGCACTCGTATCCACAAAAACCGGAGCATTGCCGGGGCCGACCCCAATCGCCGGGTTGGAGGAAGAATAGGCTGCCCGCACCATGGCGCTGCCGCCCGTGGCAAGAATAACATTTGTCTTGTCCGACTTCATGAATTCGTCGATCAGCAAAAGGTTGGGATGTTCAATGACCTGAATGACAGCTTCCGGCGCACCTGCTGCCTCAGCAGCTTTTATCAATGTATTGACCGCATCAACAGAGCATTCACGCGCTGCGGGATGAGGGCTGACTACAATTGCGTTACGGGTCATCAGGGCGCACAACACCTTGAAATAAATTGTAGCAATCGGATTGGTAGATGGTGCAAGCGCAAAAACCACACCTGCGGGTCTCGGTACTTCGATGATGTTGGTTTCTGCATCAAATCTCGGGTTCACAAAATCCCGATCCCGGTAATGTTCAACCAGCGGTAATGCGGAAAGTTCGTTTTTCAGCGTCTTATGTTCGGCAACGCCAAATCCGGTTTCTTTGACCGCCCAGTCGCCATACTTTCCAGCATTTTCATGGGCAGCTTTTGCCACTGCATCTGCGATGGCGAGTGTTGATTCTCGATCATAACGTTGAAAGACCTGAGATGCCCATCTCGCACGTTCCAGCGTCATATCGGCGGCAGCCCGTAACGCTGCGTCTGTGGCACTTATATCGACGAGTTTTGCAATCGACAGATCCATCACCGTACCTTCTTCCGGTTGGAACCCATAATTTCCTCGGACGCCAGACCGATTGCAATTTCCACACGGGTCAGCAAATCTTCACACAGGCTTTGTGTCATCAATATACCCGGTTTGAATTGCAAAACACTTGGATCAAGGGTTGAAAATATCGCCCATACACCATGCTCGTAAAGGTGCCTCATTACCGGCTTCGCGCCCTCAGGGTCATTGAATTCCAGCCCTAAAATAACACCATTTTGCCGAATGCCCGTGAAGAAATCCGGGTAGAGCGCCTGAATATCGTCGAGCCCCGCACGGATAAAGTCAGAAACATAACGCACCATCGTGGCAACTTCCGGCCTCTGAGTTATTTCAAGCACTTTCAGCGCGACAATGCAGCCAAGTTCTGCTCCCCCTGTGGTGGACATGTGAGCAAAGCCATCCTGCTTCAACCACTGCCCTGCCCGCTCGTTAACAACACAACACGAAATTGGATACATGCCGCCGGTAATGCCCTTACCGATCACCATGATATCTGGTGTAACGCCGTATTTGGTAATGCCCCAAAGTTCGCCTGTACGCATTAATCCGGTCTGCACTTCATCAGCTATATAGAGCGCATCAAACCGCTCGCACAGGCTTTTTACGGCAGGCAGATAGCCCTCATTTGGCATTGGAAAACCATAGGTGGCCGGGATCGTTTCCATGATGACAGCGGCAACATCCCTTCCTCTCAACGCATCTTCCATTGCATCAAGATCATTGAATGGCACTTGAATAAATTCCCCAAGCGTATCTTCTGACAAAAACATTTCGGAAAATCGCTCATCGCCTGTTTTAACAGCCAGACCGGAGTGTCCGTGATAAGCTTTGATAATCGAAACAATTTTGCGTTTTTGGGTTGCGTGCCGCGCAGATTTTATTGCCAGCTCCACGGCCTCAGCACCACCTGCCCCATAAATGGTATATTGCAGACCATCGGGTGTGCAGTCAGCCAAGGCCTCAGCCAAGGCCGTTCGGGCCAAAGCTGGAAAATGATGATTGCCCATATCAAAACGTTTTGCACCGGCATTCAATACTTCGATCAGTTCTGCATTGCGATGGCCCAGATTATAGGTGCCGCCGTTGAGATGCACATCAATCAGGCGCTTGCCATCTAAATCATAGAGGCAATATCCTTCACGGCGATCAATCACCAGATCGACGCCAACATCCTGCCAGAACTGGGTTTTATCCGGGTTCCAGAAAGCTTTCGACTGCTCCAGGAATTCCAGTTTTTCTGCACTCACAAGCAAACACCTCTCAACATCCTGACAGGGTGCCTGAGTAATCGGCTAAGTACTTGACACATAGAGATATAAACTTGACAGAGAACGCGCGCGCAACAAGCTATTTGCACAATGTCAAATGTCACCGCTTCATTGTCAAGTGATGTGGGGCATAACCATTTACCGTCGAGACATAAACAAGATGGTCGGATACGGAATATATGTCAGAATTTGATGATTTGTCCCATGAGGAGCAATTAATTTGCTTGAAGCATCTCGCGGATGCGGCCCTTGCCCATTTTCACCTGCCCATGGGCGTCACTTCTTATCTAATCAACCTATCAGAAAATGCCACCTACAAGGTTGAAGATCCTCGCACCTCCAAGTGCTGGGCCATGCGAGTCCATCGGGAAGGCTATCACACAAAAGACGTGATCTACTCCGAGTTGGCTTGGGCAAAGGCCCTGCGAGAAAGTGGTGCAGCGATTACACCAATCGCGCTGCCGGGCCTCGATGGAGATATCATTCAGACAGTATCTCATGAAAGCCTGCCGAATTCGCGGCATGTGGTACTTTTTGAATGGGAAACTGGCGTTGAACCTTCTGAGGAAGACGATGACCTGCGGGCACCTTTCGAGGTACTTGGTGAAACCACAGCACACATGCATAAACACGTAAAATCGTGGAAATTACCAGAAAATTTTAGACGTCCAGTCTGGGATTTTGAAACTTCACTGGGATCGACCCCTCTTTGGGGGCGATGGCGCGATGGCATGGGCCTCGATAAAAATCGCATGCAGCTGTTCCATGAAACGGTGAACTTGATAGAGCAACGGCTCGAAAAATTCGGAAAAGCACAAGAACGGTTCGGCTTGATTCATTGTGATATGCGTCTAGCCAATCTGCTGATTGACGGTGATGTAACCAAAGTAATTGATTTCGATGATTGTGGCTTTAGCTGGCTGATGTACGATTGTGCTACCACAGTATCCTTTTTCGAGAACAAACCTGAAGTCCCGGACTTACTAAAATCATGGGTGAAAGGTTACCGCAAAGTCATCGACCTTCCAATGGAGGATGAAGCGGAAATTCCCACTTTTGTCATGCTGCGCAGATTGTTGCTTGTGGCCTGGATCGGCTCCCATTCAGAGACAGATCTTGCCCAGTCGATGGGGGTGACCTACAGCAAGGAAACAGATGCCCTTTGTCGCAATTATATTGCTGATTTTAGTTGAATATAAATTTTGAGATGGTGCTGCCGGCGAAATTTTCATGACAACATCACAATATCAGCACATGCCTCCTCTTGATCCAGTCCACTTGAGTGTGCAAGGATTACAAAATGATTAGAAAGTTAGCTTCGTAATCGGTGTTGGGGAACGCATGAATATTGCCACCCACAGTCTTGAACGTCCAACTGGCAGCGATAACGCGACCAGTGCTAATCCTGCAGTGCTTGCTGCTGCGGCCACTGGTATGGTCGAGTTCATTGAGAAAATGGGGGGTGATGTTGATCGCATATTTGGTCATGCAGGCATCTCGCCGGATATGGCTGGGGAACCCACTTTAAAGTTGAGCCTTTCTTCGTTTTGCCTGTTATTTGAAGAGGCTTCACGCCTGTCACAACATGATAATTTCGGCCTATGGTTTGGTAATCAGTTTTCTCCTCAAAAACTTGGATTGTGGGGATATGCAACAATTTCTTCGTCGACCGTCGGGATGGCATTGGAAAATTTGGTTGGCCTGTTTCGCTATCAACAGGAATCGTCGGTGATGAGCCTTTCCGAAGACAAGAATGGATTAATGCGGCTGGAATACCAAATTCAAGCTGTCGATATTGTCGAGCGCCGACAGGATGCCGAGCTCTCTCTTGGCATGTTTTTCAATGTCATTCGTGAGGGATGCGGCGCGAGCTGGGTGCCTGAAGAAGTACATTTTGAGCATGCAAAACCGGAAAACTGGAAAGATCACGAAACAGCGTTTTCGGCGCCGGTGTATTTTTCACAGCCGAAAAATGCTCTGTTGTTCAAGCCGGATATCATGAAACTCACCATGCCCGGGCGCGATCTTTCGCTCATGACAATTATGCAAACCTGCCTTAAAACTGTTGGCGATGAAAATGCTCAACCAGTGTCGCTGATTGGTAGAATCCAAAATACCATTCGCACACAATTGCCGGATGGATACCCCTCTTTGGAGCAGGTTGCGCTAACCCTGAAGCTATCGCCCTCTGTCATCCAGCGCGAATTAGCTTTTGAAGGGCTGACCTATAAGGGACTGATCGAGACCACGCGGAATGCTCTGGCACTGATGTATATCCGGCAGCGTCATTTGCCTTTTTCCGAGATCGCATTTCTTCTGGGCTATTCAGAACTCAGCGCCTTCTCAAGGGCAGTGCGTCGCTGGACCGGATTTTCGCCACGAAAATACCGGGCGCAATTGGCCAATTCCTAGATCGTATCTGTCTTTGACGGAATCAATCTAGCTTTATTTTGTCTCACGGCATATTCTCGTTTCACTCCGGCCTGCGGGGCGCGGCACAGCTAGCGCCGGGTGGCTCCCCTCGCCACCTAAACTTATCAGATGCTTCAGGCTAACGTTGACGATTCTAAAACCTCGTTTTCCCGACCGATGACCTACGCCAACGCTTCCAGAGACTCGGGCAAAATCTGTCCGCCATCAACTATGATTGTCTGACCGGTGATATAGTTGGCTTCCTTGGATGCGAGAAACAAGGCGGCGTTGCCGATATCTTCAACTGAACCAATTTTTTTCAACGGTATGGATGCAGCCATCGTTGCAATGTAATCATCCCCCAACCCCTCAAGGCCTTCGGTGAAAATATTGCCCGGCAAAACGGCATTCATTGTAATCGCGTCCTTGGCCAATTCAATACAGGCGGTACGCATAAATCCGAGTTGGCCTGATTTGCTCGCCCCATAATGGGACCAACCGGGAAAGCCCGTTTCAGGTCCGGTAATGGAAGAAGTCAGAATCACCCGTCCCTGATCAGAATTCTTTAAATGAGGAAGGCAGGCTTTAACCGATAAAAATGTGCCTTTCAAATTAGTACTCATCACAAGATCCCATTCGTCCGGATCCATGTCCTCGATATTGGTTTGCGGGTAAATGCCAGCATTGGCACACAAAATATCAAGCCCGCCATTGCGATCAACAGCCGCCTGAGCCATGGCCTGTGATTGCTCCCAATTAGAAATATCTGCCGAAAACCCCGAGGCGCCATTACCAATTTCCTTAGCACAGGCCTCTGCTTCTGAAAGGGTTCGCGATACCACCAGAATTTTTGCGCCTTGTGCAGCAAATACTTTTGCTATCCCTTTGCCTATGCCTTTGCTCGCGCCGGTAACAATAACCGATCGGCCTGCAATTGATGTCAACATGTGATTTCCTTCTTCATTTATTCATATGTGAGATTTATAGCCGCTCCATCCGTCGCCTCCGGGCACCAATAACCAACCAAACAAGATAGGCAATCAACAGGAATATCGCAGCACTAAATAAAGTAAGCGCACCCAGGGTCGGCACCATTGGCGTGTAGCCTGACACCATTTTTGCATAGAGCCATTCAGGGATGGTTGAATCTGCACCGGTGGTGAACAGTGACAAGGGAAAATTCCCCCAAGACAACAGAAACGCGAAAATTGCCCCGGAAATAATTCCGGGCGATAAAATTGGCAAGGTCACTTCTGTAAGAACCTGCCACCTGGTTGCACCCAGATCGAACGCCGCTTCTTCAAGTGCCGGATCAAAACTATAAACCTGTATCGACATGATCAATATGACAATGGGGGTAATCCAGACCAGATGAGCAAAGACGGCAGTGTGCCAACTTGTTGTAATGCCAAGAGCGGAAAACCACAGCAGCATCGCCAGTCCGAGAACCGCTTGAGGGAAGAATATCGGTAATAAAATCAGCTTTTGATAAAGCTTGCGGCCCTTCCAGTCATAGCGCGCAAACGCCAATGCTCCCATAAACGCCAGTACGACGGAAATGACCGTTACCAGTGCCGCAACGGATAATGAGGTCCACAATAATTCCCGCACCGACAATGAGGAAAAGGCTTTTTGGTACCATTTATCAGTCCAACTCTGAATCGGGAATTTAAAATATCGTTGTTTGGAGAACGATGCCAGCAGCACCGCAACCATTGGCACATATAAGAAGAAGATAACGATCGATGTCCAAAGGATAATTGCCCGGCGCGTCATTTTTTGAGAAGTCGAACGCATATCTATCATCGCCTCCCGATAACCTTGTCGAGATCGACACGCCTGAACAGAATGAAAACAATGACGCCCGAAAGAGCTATCAGCAACACTGACAACGCCGAACCCTTGGGCCAATTCTGGGCAAAGGTGAAAGCTGACTCAATATCATCTGCAATCATCACAATGGCTTGCCCGCCAAGGATTTTCGCCTCAGCCAAAGACCCCAGAACAAGTACAAATGTTAAAATGCCACCGATCATAAACCCTGGCATAGACAAGGGTAACTCAATCTCACGAAATATCTGCCAACGCGTGGCACCCAAATCGGAGGCTGCTTCCTTCAACGTGTCCGGAACCATTGATATTCCGATGACCAATGGGAACAACGTAAAAGGCAGATAGACATATACCAGCCCCAACACAATGGCTGGCACAGTGAAGAGCAAACCTGAGGCTGTTGTGCCAAAAAGGGTTTGCAGCGAACCATCCAGAATTCCGTTTTTTAACAATATGAGAACCCAGCCAAACAGACGGATATTTTCAGAAATGAGTATAGGCACCGCAATGAGCGCGGTTACCAGATTGGCCCATTTGTTAAACAATTTGGCCATGCCATAAGCGATTGGGTAGCAAATGATAAACAATAATATTACGGTCGAGAGCGCGAGCACAAGTGACCAGAAAAACGAAATGTAATAGCTGCTGGTGACAATCGAAACATAATTTTCAACCGTGGGCGTTTGCATCAATGAAAACGATTTCGACGGCATGAAGCTGTAGCCGACCACCATGAGAAGCGGACCGGCAAAGCCAATTAGCAAAAACAGCGACGCTGGCAAAGCGGTAAGAACGCCTGCCTGCCTGAACCATTTCGATTTACTACCTTGTGAACTGTCCGCCATTATTTTACTCGCTCACCAAAATACAATCTTCCGGTTGCCAACCGATTTCAACCGTATCACCAACCTGTCCCTCATAAGGTTCGTCCTGAAGGCGCTCCACCAGCCAATGCTCTTCAAATTGTTCAATTCTAATTTGGTATTGCACCCGCGACCCCAATGCGTATTCGTTAAAGGCCACACCTTTGATTATGTTATCCAGCCTCGCTGCAGATTTTCCGATTTTCATCATTTCCGGACGTATTATCAAAAACCCGTCGTTGAAATCTGAAAGATCGTCCACAACTTTGAATACATCGCCAGAACCAATAACCCGGACCTGGTCTTTTCCAGCTTTTTCAACCTGGAGCGTATTCACCTCCCCCATAAACTGGGCAACGAATTTATTTTTCGGATGGTTGTATATTTCAAAAGGCGTTCCGACCTGAACAATGCCGCCATCACGCATAATGGCAATACGGTCAGACATCACCATCGCCTCTTCCAAAGAATGGGTGATGTAGACGAACGTCTTGCCGGTCTCGCGATGAATATCTTTGAGTTCCTTTTCCAGCACCTTGCGCAGCCTGAAATCCAATGCCGACAAAGGTTCGTCAAAGAACAGGATTTCCGGATCAAAAGCCAGTGCCCGTGCAAGCGCGATGCGTTGACGTTCACCGCCCGAACACTGGGTAACACTGCGGTCATAATAGTCTAGCGGGAGGCGCAATTGCTCCATTAATTGACGGACCCGCGCTCGCCTGCTGGTTTTGTCCTGGCCGGCAATTTTCATTGAAAATTCAATATTCTCGCCAACGGATTTATGTGGAAATAACGCTAGGGATTGAAAAACCATGCAAGTCGGGCGCTTATTGGCTGGCAGGCCATTCATCACCTTGCTTTTCAGCCGCATCTCGCCCTCGGAAGGCTGATCCATGCCGACCAACATGCGTATCATTGTCGTTTTACCGGACCCAGAAGGGCCTACGAGCGTAAAGAATTCGCCTTCTAAAATCTTTAAATTAACATCATCAACTGCTACAAAATCACCAAAGCGCTTGGTGATCCCGCTGAGCTCGAGAAACGGCTCGCTTACTTCATTCATGAGGCCTCCGCGCCCGTCATACTTAGAGCACAATCTGAAAAGTGATAACCGGGTTTCAGATTGCGCTTTAAAATAAAATGCCCTAGGTCAGGAACTCTAATGAGCCCTGACCCAAGTAAACTTAAAATTGAAATCCAAAAAACTTAGGTTTTTCGCTCACGTTTTGCGGCAGAATACAAATCGTACATTTCCGCGTAATCTGGGTTGATATCGTAATCAACAGAATTGCCCATTTCCTGCTCAATGGAATCCCATTGCACCGCATCCAATTCTTCTTTCGAGAAGGTGCTCAAAACATCCTGAGAACCCATTTGAGTTACAGGATTGTATGTTCCTTCGGCAAATGCAACTTTCTTGGAAACGTTAGGGCGCTGAACATACTCAAGAAAATCCTCAGCCAGACCAGATGGGTCAGGGTTGTTAACGACAGACGTCAACTCAATCCACACGATGCCGCCCTTGCCATCCATTGGGCCAGAATTTGGCGTAATGCCACGAATGTTTTTTGCACCATCAAGACGTGCTGGCGATGCCGTATAGGTGCCACCAGTGAAATACGCATCGATTTCGCCATTGATCAAGGCAAGGTTCATTGCAACAAGATCGTCGGTCAAATTTTTTGCACCATTGAAAATTTGTTTGGCAACTTCACCAAATTTGGTGATTTCCGCTTTGGTATGTTTTTTGAACGGATGAATGTCGGCCGCGATGCACATATGATAAATATTCCAGTTATCATACGTCAAAATGCCGTAACGCCCCTTCATTGCAGGATCAAGGAATAACTTGAAGCCCTGATCTTCCGCCAATTTTCTACTAATTTTATCCGTATTGACCACAAAAGAAAATGGGCCGAAACGCTGTGTCATGCCCAGCAAATCTTTACCGGAAGCATCCATCGCCCATTTATAGGGTGGCTTAAATGCTGGCATCATCTTGTCGTAATATGGCTCAAAACGTTCACGGGAAATAGGCTTGATCAAACCTTCGGGGAACATCTGCTCGCGTGCCCATGGATTGTTTAGATTGATGATATCCCAAACCTTGGTTTCACCAGCGCGCAATCTGTTCACCGCATCCGGATCAGAGGTCAGCCCCTCTGCGCGAACCTTGGCTCCGAACTCTTTGCGGAACGGGTCAAGCACTTCATCGGAATTATACCCTTCCCAGCAATAAATGTTTAATTCCTTGTCACGCGCAGCATTAGCGATGTTCGGAAATGCACCGATTGACGCGGCAGCAGCGGCATATACGCCTGTCTGCTGCAAAAAATTACGTCGTGAAAGTGGGTATTTCAGCATTATCTCTCTCCCTGTGGGCAAATCATCCCTGGAGGTGATTTCAAACAATCAACACTCCATTTGGCTTGCTATCCTGATTCAATTTGTATTTTACATCCGTGCCAACAAAAAAATAAAGTATCAGCAAGACGCAATATCAATCTCCATCCAAGATAAGATTAATATATTCACCGCCGTTTCGTCTTGACATCAGACGCACTGGATTTGACACTTCCATACCGCTTCGGGCCAATTGGATATTCAAATAAATATTTAGTGCAAATCCATCATTTCTTTTAACTCGCCGCTGCTGACCACATGACAGTAAATCATATTCATAATCTCCAGTTCCCTTTCATGCAGCTCATCGCTTCCGGCGGCACAACAATCTTCAACCACCACCACGTTAAAACTCTCATCAGCCAAACTTCTCACCGTTGATGAGATGCATTGGTCTGTGAAAATTCCGCAACATATGACGTTTTTGATACCCAAATTGTGCAGGATCAATCTTAGATTGGTTCCTGTCAGCGCAGAATCTGTTGTTTTGGTTACGATAATTTCATCCCCCACCGGAGAAAGATCAGGCACCAATTGCGATGGTTTCAGGTTTTTCGGCAACAACAAATTATTCCATCCGGGCATTTTCTGACTGAGCGAACGGTCTCGCCCATCATCTGTGTGGCATGCAATGCGGGCAAATATGCATTCAACTCTGGCGTCGCGAAACAGCTTCAACAGCTCGGCAGTCCTGGGGATCACCTGCCTGTTCATACGATCATGAAATGGCGTCCATGCATCATATTCCACACGCGCATCATTTGACAGACCGCTTGTATCCGGACGCTCCAGATAGGTGTTTTGCACGTCAATGACCAAGAGTGCGGTTTCCGCAGGCTTGAGATCAAGATCATCTGGCTCGGGCGCATTTCGATAGTAAATCGAGCGATAGGCTGTTTTCCAATTCATCAGGAGATTCCGTTTCGGTTAGTATCTGGTGGTGAACAAACCGCGTTGTTCATAAACCTCGGCGGCCTCTTCAATGAACTCAGCCATCCGTTCTGCCTGATAGGTAGTCCTTAATTTCTCAGATATCTCCAACAATACAGATTTGTCTTTTGCCCGGCCGGGTCTCAAAAACTCATAAATTTCCATCAAATAATCTTGCGGAATATTCGTAAGCTCAGAGGCACGATTAAAATTATCTCCAAGTTTTGGTCGATTGCAATCACGTGCTATATCCGCCTGCATCTCCAAAGCTTGACTGGTGATCCGGAAATCATCCATGACTACATCCCCACGCTCAACAGCGGCAAGATCAAGTTCACCGAGCTGTTTTCCTCGCTGGCCCAGAACAAGATCGGGGCGATTTTCCGCCAATGGGTAATCCTTGGCACCAAGCCTATTATTGTCCAATATTGTTCTCCAAAAATTTAATTTCGATTTCTTCGGGTGTGCGATCTTCCCCCGTCAAAGAGGTTTCAATTGCATAAATCAAGGCAACACGGGCGTGAAACCTTGCGCCCAGCGCTTCCCCGCGCGTTGGAACGACAACAGGTTCCGGCAAGGTGTCGTTGGCGTAATCACCTGCATTTTCTCCAAGTTTTCGATAATGTTCCAACCGGGTAATTGGAGCGTTAGAGAACAGCTCCAGATTATTGTGCGGCAAACGATCAATGTGATGGATCACAGCGGTTCCTTTTGCCTGAATGCCAATTCCGATCCCCGATCCTGCCATGCTTGCGGCACTCAGCCCCAAAAACGAAGTATCCGCGGTATGGTGAAAACGAACGATTCGGGCATGGCATCCCTTGGCCTCAATTCCGCTAATCAATTCGCGCAAAACCTGTGCAAGGGAATGATCCGCAAGCGTACGAAAAAGTTTCAAACCAAAGGCCGGGCTAATGCCGATGACAATTTCATCGCTCTGACTGCCGCGTTCTGCCTGACCAATTTTTTTATAAGCAATTTGAGTGGATTCTTTTGGTTCGAAAGATTGCTCCACATGGAGAACAGCATCACGATTGAGTTGATCGCGTATATTGATGATTTCGTTGCGGCGTTGTTCTGACAACTGATAGCCTGTGCCGGGGCCGCTGTAATTATTGGGATCATTGATGGCAGAAATTACCTGACCATTTCGGATGATTGCGGATGTTTGCAGGTAATCGCCCGATACCCGGAGCTTCACCAAAGACAACAAATGTTCAGCCTCCTTTGTAAACCCGCGTGCGGCCAGTGCTTTGATTACATCAACAACATTTATGCCACGATCCTTGATCTTGTCGCTGATGATTGCGACCTCTCGGGGCATGTAACTATCAGTCTCGTCCGACCCGGAAGCGGCCACCACGCTGCTTTTCATCGCGGCAGTTGGCGATCCCAAATCCAGTTCCTCAAATACCGCAGACAAAACATCAATGGCGCGACTGCGCAGATCAAGAATTTCAGTCTCGCCAATGGGGGTGAGACCACCATCAGCTTCAAAGTCACGTTGGAGAACCAGAAAATCTTCCATCTCTTCCCCGTTGAAGAGCGAAGCATTGAAAGAATTATCATATTTCAATATTGTGCCAAATCCTGAGCAAATGAAATCTGACCCTGCCATCAGGTAGGGAAGAATTTTGGCTCCTATGCGAATTTCAGATTCGGAACTTCTTGCGTCATTACCGGAAGCACACTCTAAATCCAGCCAGACAGCGATGAGGTTTTCCGCTAGCAATTCACGCACCCCGCCAGCAATACTGGCTGCAAGCGGAGCGCCATCAATTCCGCCATTTTGAGTGCCCTGCGCACCCATGGCGCGCTGCATGCACAAACAACGCGCCTCAAGATAAAGCAGAGATTTGGATTCATGAAACCCCATCAACAGTTCAGACCCTGCACCTGACGTGCAGCGCATTTTGATCCCGCGCGAAGCGTAAGCCGTTGTTAAAAATGCTTTGGACCACGGCGTATCATCCCCATCGATAAAAGCTTTCTCGGTGCCATACACGGAAACAGTTTCTGCGTATGAGGTAAATCCCGCCATGCCAATTTGAAGCTCTTCAGCTTCTTCACTAGAACATTGAAACAAGGTTCCCCAGCGACCAACCGCAGCCCCCACACAGCAGGCCAATGCATTCGACCATGCATTACGCGACACACGCATGGTGGTCTCAATTTCATCAAATCCAAATGCAACCGCCGTAGCCGCATCAGCTACCAACTGCAGCGGATCATCCTTGGCGTTTGTGACATGTCCCTGATTTCCAGGCGTCTTGCGAGCACGCATTTTTGAATAGGCAAAGGTCAACTCCATGGCGGTTAAGTGGGCAACCACTTCTGTCAATTTTGCTGGTGTCATCCCATGCGCAAGCTTAACCAGATCAGCGCGCGGTACATGCATATCAACAAGCATACGGGCAACTTCCTGCGAAGGCATTGCCATCATTGCAACGGTTGTTTCAGCATCGAGATGATGCCGGGCAATGAACAAATCGATCATATCGAAGTCTGCCTCCGCCACCCCGTCCATCGATACAACTCGACCGTCGTGAACCACGACACCCGGACTAGGGTCACGGGCCCCGTTCATTGCCGAAAACCCGTTTTCGGGATCATCAACGGCAAAATTATCGAGCCGCAAAGGTCGGTCGTCCCATTGAGAAAACCGTCTCCACCTATTGGGTTTTTGTGACATTGACTGGTCCATTCTACGCCCTCTCGACATCCAAATTTTATCGCCAGAATGTCGTCAACATTTTATAATCGTCAAGGAATTTTTTATTTCGAGCCATTCTCGATGATCTTTTGGCCACAAAACAAATGCTTGATTTTTCGGTAAATACACTTGTAAAAGCGGAGATATAACGCGTTTGTAATTTTTCCTGTGCAAAAAATATCCTCAAAATATTAGGCAGAAATACCTCAAAAAAATAAATGGAAACCAACTATGAAATCTGAATTATTCATCAATGGATCATGGGTCGCGGCGCATTCGGGCAAAAAATTCGAAGTGGTCGACCCGGCAACAGAACAAGTGTTCCATCATGTTTCTTCGGCAGGAAAAAAAGATATCGACGACGCGGTTTTGGCCGCGCGTCGGGCATTTGATACGGGGCCATGGCCAAAAATGAATGGCACAGAACGGGCAGTGATTCTTCGAAAAATGGCTGACGAAATTGAAGCCCGAACTTTAGAGCTGGCGCAACTGGAAGTTCGAAACAATGGCAAGCCACTGGCGGAAGCAATTTGGGATATTGAAGATACAGTCGGTTGTTTTGCATTTTATGCAAATTTGGCGGAAGAGCATCACAGTATTCAAGATGAAAAAATCAAACTAGACGATGACCGATTCACTAGCATTGTTGTGAAAGAACCCGTCGGTGTTGTCGGGGCAATTATTCCGTGGAATTTTCCAATGTTGATGGCTGCCTGGAAGATCGCGCCTGCTCTTGCTGCTGGCTGCACAATTATTCTCAAGCCCTCTGAAGTGACGCCATTAACTGCCCTTGAATTGGGCGAAATTGCCCAAAAATCGGGCCTGCCCGACGGCGTACTGAACATTGTTACAGGCTTTGGTCCCACCGCGGGGCAGCCTCTTTGCGAACACCCCGGCGTCGATAAACTTGCGTTCACCGGCTCTGTTTTAACCGGTTCACGCATCATGCAAACGGCGGCAAAAGACATCAAAAACCTGTCGTTGGAACTTGGTGGAAAATCGCCTTTTGTTATTTTTGGTGACGCTAATATCGACGACGCAGTCGAGTGGATAATGTTCGGAATTTTCTGGAATCAGGGGGAAGTATGCTCCGCCACATCGCGCGTTCTGGTGGAACAATCAATCTACGAACCACTGCTTGAACGTCTGAGCGAAGAGGCAAAAAAAATTACCATCGGCAATGGTGCAGATGAGGGAATTTTACTCGGTCCAATTGTCAATAAAGCCCAGTTTGAAAAGGTCCTCACACACATAGAAAATGGCAAGAATTCGGGCGCGCGATTGGTCACTGGCGGCGGTCGGGTTGCCGCGATGAACAAGGGCTATTTTATCGAACCGACAATCTTTGCAGACGTCGAGGAAACTGCTGATATTTGGCGGGAAGAAATTTTCGGGCCGGTGGTCTGTGTCAAATCTTTTGTTACAGAAGAAGAGGCGATCCGATTGGCCAATGACAGTGACTACGGTCTTGCAGCGGCAGTCATGTCAAAAGATGACGAGCGTTGCGAGCGGGTCGCCCGTGCTTTCCGCGCTGGCATCGTTTGGATAAATTGCTCACAACCTACCTTTGTCGAGGCCCCTTGGGGAGGTTACAAAAAATCAGGAATCGGTCGCGAATTGGGTCGATGGGGATTTGAAAACTATCTGCAAGAAAAGCAAATTACCCGATTTGCCAGCACCAAACCTTGGGGTTGGTATCTCAAATAGATACCACATATCCCGTTTTTCAAGGCAAAAACCCTGCTCAGATTCGAGCGGCGGATGCTCCATTTTGGCAAACATACAATGCCCAAGCATGCAGTCTCTAGTCGGGCCAATTTAAGAAAGCTGCCCATCGCCTCCGTTGTTATGGCTAATTCGACAATGCCCACATCCAACAGTTCGAGGACATATTCCGATTTTCCTTAATTCAGATAGCTGCGAACTTCAAGAAAGCCATTTGCAAAAACTTCCAACCAAACACAGCAGCAAAATATGAGCCATAGTACATGTTATCCTGATCCATCATTTTTAATATTCAAGAGGCCGTACAATACTATATTGCTGCTCACTTTAAATATTCAGAATTTTAATAAACGGATTTCCTCTCCGCCAATCATAAATTATTTGATAGTCACCAACAATATCAACAAGTTATCGGGGATAGAAAATAACGCCACCCCATGATGCGACCCCAAAAAAGATGGGAACGGGTCTTTAAATCGCTCTCAGCGAACTCCTGTTACCTATCGCAGGGCCACAGCTTCACCACCCTCAACCGATATTAGCAGCTTTCTCAGGTTGACCACCTTTGGCGAACCTTCGGGCATTCATAGAAATAGCAAGGTCCTTCCAATGCCTTCAAGGGCATTCTTGAAGCGGCCTGGACCTGTCGCGGAATTGTGTCGCTCCTTTAACCGCGTATTATGCGCAAAAGGAGACCGACTATGGGAACGAGACGCACAGTAGAATTTAGGCAGGAGGCAGTTCGGGTTGCGCTGACGAGTGGCTTGACGCGCAAACAGATAGCATCTGATTTTGGTATTGGGTTTTCAACGTTGAGCAAGTGGATACAGCAAGACCGGAAAAACACTGAGAAGCCTTCGGCTCAAACTGATCTGGAGCGAGAGATTGCAGAGCTCAAAAAAGAAAACCGCCTTCTGCGCGAGGAATGGGACACCCTAAAAAAGGCAACAGTATTCTTCGCGAGCCAAAAGCTATGAGGTTCCGGTTCGTCGAAGAAAACCGTGACAAAGTTCTGATGAAACGGTTGTGCAGGATCATGAATGTCACGCGGCTTTCGTGCATTCCGGTCTCGTTCGATCAGCCAAAGCCAACGTAAGGATATGGTGCTGCTGGCACATATCAGGGAACAGCATCACCTGTCTCTGGGAAGTTATGGCCGCCCCAGGATGACCGAAGAACTGAAGGAACTGGGCTTTAATGTCGGGCACCGCCGTGTTGGCAGATTGATGCGCCAGAACGACATATCTGTTGTCAGAACCCGAAAACACAAGGTCACGACGGACAGCAACCACAAATTCAACATAGCACTCAACTTGCTAAATCGAGACTTCACGGCAGCAAAGCCCAATCAGAAATGGGTGGTCGATATCAGCTATGTCTGGACGCGGGAGGGCTGATTGTATCTGGCCGTGGCTCTTGACCTCTATTCAAGGCGCGTGATCGGTTGGGCTGTATCGAACAGAATGAAGAGGGATTTGGCGATTAGAGCATTAGATATGGCCATAGCTTTGCGTAGACCAGCCAAAGGCTGCATCCATTATTCCGACCGAGGCAGCCAGTATTGTTCTCATGATTATCAGAAGGTTCTGTGTGAACATGGTTTTAAAGCGTCGATGAGTGGCAAAGGTAATTGCTACGGTAACGCTGCAATGGAAACCTTCTTCAAAACCATCAAAGCAGAATTGATCTGGCGGCATTCATGGCAAACACGCAGAGCCGCTGAGATCGCTATCTTCGAATACATAAATGGCTTCTATAATCCGCGCCGGAGACACTCGGCATTAGGTTGGAAAAGCCCCTTGGCTTTTGAAAGAATTGCCGCTTAAATGAGAACTCGGAGCGGCACTGAGGCGAGACAGGTCCAATCGTGAACTTGTCACGGTTTGATTTCGTGTTCTTGAATGGAATACTAGCCATCAAGGAGAATAACTATGGCACCTCGACACACAACAGAATTTAGACAAGAAGCCGTCCGTATTGCATTGACCAGCGGGTTGAAAGAGCAAAGCAAGTGAAGTTTGCTTTCGTTGATGAACACCGACACCGCGTTTCTAATGCAAAATTACGCGATTTTAAATTCGGTAAGTGTTTCATAAATCATGTCATCCATGGCAAAAAGTGCAGCTTCACGTTCCGCTTCGTCTTGCATAACCAATTCTGATCGAGGCTTCGGGAAACCCTACAATGCCATGTGTTTGTGAAAATCCAATTGCATATTCCATAAAACGTATCACTAACAAAATTCAGAAAATATAGCGTTAAAGGCCTGCAGCATGCGGAACTTGCCGCAGGCCTTTTAACTCTATGCTGACGACCACACTAGCTCCGGGCATTATATTTCAGGTCAACCTGATTGATCGCTTCAACATTTCCAGTGGAGCGTCCATTCACATCAAACTCATTGGCAAGCCAGGAATCAGCAATGGATTTGGCCAGTTCAGCCCCGATCACTCGCGCGCCCATGGTGATAATCTGGGCATTGTTTGAGGTAGCTGCTTTTTCGGCAGAATAGGAATCATGTGTAAGCGCAGCACGAATACCCGGCACCTTATTGGCGGCGATACAAACACCAATTCCAGTACCACAACACAATATTGCCCGCTCAAAGGTTCCGTCCACAATGCCTGAGCAAACGCGGTCTGATAGATCTGCATAAAATTCTGCACCACCACCTGCAGGCCGCGAAAGTTCGACAACCTCAAGTCCTTCACGAGATTTCAGATACTCAAACAAATCATGTGCCAGAGGTTCGCCTGCACTATCACCTGCAATTGCCAGTTTCATAGTTATATCCTTTTCAATTTCTAAAGTATTGCGGCACAGCGCGCGAGAATTTCAAGATAGCTGTTCACATCCCATGCAGACCGCCCGATAAACAACCCATCGATATAATCGCAGGCTATCAGCTCCTCGCAATTGTCAATGTTCACACTGCCTCCATAAAGGCAGGGAATTTTTTGCCCCAACATTTGCTTGGCCAGATTGATAATTATTCTGTGTTGTTGGTTTGCGTATTCTGCATTTGCGGGTATGCCATTCTCTCCAATCGCCCAGACAGGCTCATAGGCGAGCAATATCGGTGCGACTTTTTGTTCACCACTCAAATGTCCCAAAGCACCTTGTACCTGCGCCAAAAGAACTTCCTCGGTACGGCCTGCTTCACGCTCATCAAGCGTTTCGCCGATGCAAATCAATGGAATCAGGCCGTGGCGCACCGCCGCTTCTGTCTTAAGTCCGACCGTCTCGTTAGTTTCGCCAAAATGCGCCCGCCGTTCAGAGTGACCGAGTTCTACCAAATCCAGTTCACAATCTTTCAGCATTAATGGTGAAATCTCGCCAGTCCACGCGCCACAATCAGCCCAATGCATATTTTGCGCACCCACCTTTACTGAAGTGCTGCGCAACATAGCCTTTACTTCCCGTGTGGTGGTAAAGGGTGGAACAACAAAACGCTGAATGCGCGAGTCACGAACCTCGTCAGCAACAACCAGGCCACTTGCAAACTCCCGCGCTTCAGCAAGCGTTTTATTCATTTTCCAACTGGTTCCAATCCAGATATTGATAGATTTGGTCACGGTTTATCCTGTCGTTAGATATTTAAATCATTAATGCCGGTATCGATATGCGGTGCCCAAAATGCGATGGATTCTGCAATTTGCGGAATAACTTCGCAGTCATTGGGTTCGCGCTCTTTGAACGAGAGTTCAAGACAGATTTCATTAATCTTGAACCAATCCACGTAATAGCGCCGCACATCTGGATCGGGGTGTCCAAAACGATTGAGCCTGCCATAAGGTCCAGTCATGCCAAAGGTAACCTGCACAACAGTCCGCCTTTGAGCGCCCTGCATTTCACGGGTCAACCGCCGTACAAGCGAAGCCGGCCAACTGGGATTGATAAACTCATGGGTGAGTTGTATATCGCGGATTTTGAGATCATGGGCTATGGTATCAACCGGATCTTTTATCTCAGCAAAGTGATTAACCAGCGGATTGGTGTTCAAAGAAAGAGTATAACTCATTCTAACCTCCCCTTTTTTTGCGGGAATACGAAAAATCTGGAATTATATAATCAGGAACAGCTCTGAGTTCCCTGCATTCCGCAACAATTTTTGCGTCACTCATCTCCGCATGAATGCCGGTGCGCACCAATGCAGTCGCAAAACCTGCAGCCTGTCCGCCTTTGATATCATGCGCGGGACTATCGCCGATGCATAAAATTTTCTTAGGATCGGGTTTACCCAAAATTTCATACGCTTTATCATAAATCAGGGGATGGGGTTTTCCGATCCATTCAACTTTCCCGCCCAGGTCCTCATAAAGTTTGGCAATCCGGCCAGTGCTGAACATAGTTCCCTTTGAAGTGAGTTTTATCATATCCGGGTTGGTACAAAGACATTGCACACCGCGGCGCGCCGGTCCTTCCAAAATACTTTGGTAAGCCTCCAGCGGAATATCGCCTTCACGGCAACTGACCATAATAATCAATTCGGCCTCATCAGAATTTTGCGTAACACTTAACGGTAATCCAGCAATCGATGAAGTATCGTCATTCAACGCAATCACCAAAACTTTGGCACCTGCCGGTATCGTATTTCCAATCCGTTGTTCCAGATATCCAAAGGCTACTTCCCCGGACGAAAGAACCATTTCAAAGCTGTCCCGCGCAAACCCACTTGTCACCAGACGAGTATTATTTGGTTCAGACCGCCTGCCTGAATTTGAAATCAGGATGATACATTTTCCCATTTTCGCCAGACGTTTCAACGCCATCGGAGCGCGGGGATACGCACCCTCCCCACTTAACAATACGCCAAACTGGTCGATCAAAAACACGTCATATTTATCAGTGAGTGCTTCAAGATCGGTTAAAGACTGGTTCACTTGTTCATTCCAAACCTTGCCAGCCGTGCCGTGCCGTATGCAGCTTCCATATTTAGGGGGACTGCCATTTCCACACCAAGGCGCCGCTCCCTCAATCGCGTCCAAATCAGGTTTTTTGCCCCACCGCCAACTGTTCGCAAAGAGGTCAATGTCGGTGCTCCAAGCTCTGCCAGTTTTTGATAAGCCATCGCCTCCACTTCGGCAATCCCTTCTAATAAACCTTTGAGAAATATGGCTCGGTCGTCCGGTCGCGGAGAAATCCGTGGTTCCAAATTGGGGTCTGAAATCGGAAAGCGCTCCCCGGGCTTTGACAATGGATAATAATCCAACCCACTATCGCATTCGGGATCGATGGCGCTGGACAAGTTGACCATCTCCTCGAGTGTAAAATGTTCGAGTAACACATTACCACCGGTATTAGATGCCCCACCAGCGAGCCACTGATCAAGAATACGATGGCTGTAAACGCCAGAAGAGGGATCAAAAATTGGAGTGTCAGATAAAATCTTAATGGTCAAAGTCGTACCAAGCGCGCTGACCCCATCTCCGGGCTTTTCAGCTCCAGTCGCCAGGAATGACGCACAACCATCTGTGGTTCCCGCAACAATTTTTACATGAGCAGGAAGCCCAAATTCACTTGCCATCGAAGGTAATATTTCAGCAAAAGGTGTCCCCGGCGCATTCACTTCCGGCAACAGCGTTAGATCAAGCCCTGTCTTGGAAATCCAGTCTGGCCAACACCCCGCAATTGGATCGTATCCGGTTTTCAGAGCATTATTATCATCACTGGCATAAATACCACTTAGCTGTCCGGCTATCCAGTCAGCCTGATGCACCACACTGGCAGGCTTACAACTTTTCTGAAACATCAGCGCCTTGGCCATACCACTGGTTGGTCCATGGGCCGCACTTTCAAGCGGTGCATATTGTGCAATTGTTTTAAGGATCGATTTATCCTCGCATGGATCGTTATACATGCGTCCCTGAGCCAGCGGACAACCTTTGACGTCAGTCGGGATCATCGTACCCGATGTGCCATCAACGCATATGGCCACCACTTTGGTGCTATCGATCTGGTTCAATGCAGCGCTTAACGCGGTCTTTGCTGCTGCCCACCAAATATCAGGGTCACGGTAATTGTTACCATGATCCGCCATCATGGATTTCCCCTCGCCGACCACATCTCCCTCGTGGGACATAGCGATAGCACGCGCACCGGATGTGCCTAAATCAAGCCCGACATAGATCGCATCATTCGGCATTGAGCGCCTTTCGATATTTTTCCGCATCCCAATCCAGAAGTTCCAAATTTTGTTCGTGGGTCAAATAGCAAAGCTCCGCGTCCACCGGTAGACGCAGCAGCACATCTACCAAGCATCGCATCAATGCATGGGCGCCGCTGCTCGCATCCCTGCGAACCAAAACGCCCTGCTCCGGTACAATCAGAAAAACCGGCGCAGGAGCACCAGTTTTCAGTACTCTTGTCTTTGCCTGAATTGGCGATTCATCGTCCGCCAACGCCGTTGCACCGATACCACAAAAAATCACATGGTCAGGATAAAGGCTGCCTGATGTGGCCTGTTTCACCCGAACAGGATCAAGCGCCAACTGATGAAGCATCAGATATTCAGGTAACACATACTCGCTCGATTGCGCCAATTCCTCCAGAGACGTCAGATCAGGCGCGACTTCAGGCTGGCTGTCGATTGCCAGCCGCTTATGCACTTCAATTAACAGCGCGTGAGCCTGCTCAACACTATCACCCGCGACAATCACTCCATGATTACCAAGAACAACTACGTTGGTCTTTCCATCAAGTCTCTGGATAACAAGATTGGCAAGGGTCGCACCCGGTTTTACATATTGAACCAGCGCCCAGTTAAGCCCCGCAAGTGTTGTTGCAAGCAATTCCTCACGCTCCACTTGCACGGCATGAACGATGGTGTGAATGCAGTGAGCGTGAAGAACTATTTTCTGAGAAAAAACCGCATGAAGGCTGGTCTCAATTGATGGGCGAAGATCAAGCCCGCCAGGTAACAAAAATTCAGCCGGCTGGTCTGCACGCGCTTCGCCAGCAAGCATCGAGCGCCGCATTTTCAGCAGATCAACCGGAACAAATATATCTTTGTCTTCAGCATCAGCCAGCAATGTTCCCGATGCCTTAATCCACATCACATCGCCATCCTTAATGGATGTATTCCCTCCCGCTGATTGAACTAGCATTGGGTCTGCGCCTATCTCGGCAGAAACCTTTCGGAGTGCTGCAAATTCTTCAAGTTCAGGCTGATTTAACGGAGTCATTTTCGTACCATACTTTAAATTTGGATTTTTCATTATTGCTCATATGCAGACCGTGTTTGGTCCGACGATATAAAATGTCTTCAACTGAAATTGCCCATTCTTTTTCACACAAATAGCGCACTTCGCTTTGATATAATAGCGGCCCAAACTTGATACCCAAACCGTCCAGCGATCCCGCCCGAGACAGTATCTCATTCGAACGCGTTCCATAGAGCCGCGCATAATGTGTGGCGAGATCATCAGGCAACCACGGATATTCACGGAGTACAGATTTCAGAAACCCATCAAAATCAGCATCCGGAAATTCCCCACCGGGAAGTATTGCTTCGGCAGTCCAGTCCTTACCCATATCCGGGAATGTTTTATCCAGACGATGCATCGCTTGTTCAGCGAGTTTGCGGAACGTCGTGATCTTGCCACCAAAAATGTTCAGTAATGGTGCGCCACCATTTGTATCAAGATCAAAAACATAATCGCGGGTCACTGCGCTGGGATTGCCCTTGCCATCATCAAATAATGGTCGCACACCGGAGAAGCTTTCAAGTACATCTTTACGGTTTAATTTCTGTTTGAAATAGCGGTTTACAACAGCAATTAGATAATAGATCTCGTCCTCATCCACGGTGACATCTTCTGGGGCACCTTCATATGGAATATCGGTCGTGCCAATAAGCGCTTTATCCCCTTCATAAGGGTTTATGAATATCACGCGCTTATCTTTGTTTTGTACCAGGTAGGCCTGTTCCCCATCCCAGAATTTGGGAACAACAATATGACTGCCCTTGATCAACAGCACTTCACGCGTGGAATTGGAGCCTGCAACGCGGCTGATAATGTCATTCACCCACGGCCCGCCTGCATTAACAATTGCACGCGCTGTAATCTCAGATTTTTCATCCGACATGGAGTTTGTAATCTCGACCTTCCACACATCACCTTCCCTGCGCACGGTGTTACAAACGGTACGGGTCAGAATTTTTGCGCCCTTCTCAGCAGCATCGATAGCATTCAGCATTACAAGGCGGGCATCATCAACCCAACAGTCAGAATATTCAAACCCCTTGGAGAAATGATCCTTGATTGGGGCACCCTTTGGATCATTCCGTAGATTGAGCACACGCGTTCCGGGCAGCTTTTTGCGTCCTCCCAGGTTGTCATACAAAAACAAACCCAGGCGGATCAGCCACGCGGGTCTGTCCTGAGGGCTATGGGGTAAAACAAATCGCATTGGCCAAATGATATGTGCTGCCGAGTTCAACAAAACTTCACGTTCAATCAAGGATTCACGCACTAAACGAAATTCATAATATTCCAAATAGCGCAGCCCACCATGAACCAGTTTTCCAGATCGTGAAGACGTCCCCTGAGCCAAATCATCCTTTTCACAAAGTACAACCGATAGTCCACGACCAGACGCATCCCGCGCAATACCAGTTCCATTGATACCGCCACCTATTATAAAAAGGTCAACCGTATCTTTTGCATCAACTCTCATATGGGCAATGTTTTGATTGGGCTTGTCGTTCATTCTAATATCTCAGCAAGGATTTCGCGGAGGTTCGCCAGATATAAAGCGGCGGACCTCTTCGGCGGCTTGTTCAGCTGCATAGGTAATAGTACGAACAGATGCCCCCGCAATGTGTGGTGTCAGGGTAACATTTTCCAATTTCAAGAGAGGCCAGTCGGCAGGCACGGGCTCCACCGCAAAAGTTTCCAACATAGCGCTGCCAAGGTTACCATCAGTCAAGGCCTCGTAAAGCGCATCATAATCACAAAGAGGCCCTCGCGCCGTATTCACAAAAAGCGCACCCTGTTTCATTTTGGCAAAGCTTTCCTTGTTCATGATGTGACGGGTTTCTTCGGTCACTCTTGGATGAAGGGTGACCACATCTGAACTCTCCAGCAAGGTATCAAGACTGACTAGCTCAACACCAGCATCCCCATCATGTGGGTCCAATTGAACATAAGGATCATTAACAAGAATTTTCGCTCCGAACGCCCGCAATAACCGCACTACTTTAGTACCTATATTGCCATAACCAATCACACCGACCGTGAGTTCATTTAGTTCTCGTCCAGTGATATCAGCACGATATAAATCGCCGCGCCAGTCCCCTTTGCGCAATGCCTCATGCCCCAAACGAATTTTTCGAGTTTCAGCCAGAATGGCGCCAATCGTAAACTCCGCAACAGCACTGGCATTTCTACCCGGTGTGTTAACAACAAAAATTCCATGGTCGCGCGCCGCGACCATATCAATATTCACCGGTCCACCCCGTGAAACTGCGATCATTTTGAGGTTCGGGAGCCTTTCCAGCATTTCCCGCGACATCGGCGCCAGATGGGTCACGAGAATTTCTGCATCCCCAATAAAATCAATTACATCTTCCGCTGTGCCAAAATACTCGTACAACCCCTCAATACCACCTTCAGAATTTCCATTTTTCATGGGTTCATCGGGCCAATTATATTTTTGGGTGTTTGTGGTAATGAGCCCACCGCATATCTCTTGCAGTTTTTCATCAAACACTTCCGGCAACATGAAATGATCGCCAATTATTGCAATCTGTCTGGTCATTCTATCTCTCCTGTTCCCTGAGAACTGGCAAGGCCTGCCCAAACAGGCGACAATGTTTGGCGTGCGGTGTAATATTGTGGGAATAATTTGTCATATATATCTGCGAGATCGGGGTCTGGCGTTTCAACAGAACCAAGCAATGGCGTCACCCAGACATCAATGCAATCTTCAATTCGCTCATAGGCACCGACTGCAACTGCAGCCATCATTGCAGCCCCGGCGGCACCTGCTTCTTCGCGGGAGGAGCATCTAACGGGCCTGTTTAGAACAGCACTCAGAATACCACGCAACGGGTCAGATTTTGCCGCACCACCGGTGAGACGTACTTCATTTGGCAAATCACCCATGGCCTCGTAACAATCTCGCGCAGCCATACCCAATCCCTCGACTACGCCGCGCATCATATCTCCAAAACGGTGGGATGAATTGAGACCGACAAAGCCAGCCCGTGCATCATTGCTAACAAAAGGACCACGCTCTCCAGCCTCTGAGATATAAGGGTGGTATAACATACCCCCAGCTTTGCCGGAGTTAATCCAGCGATCCACATGGGTAAGCAATTCAGAATGTGTGACCTTAACCCCAAGGTCTGAAATCAAATCGGAAGCAACGTTTAGCATCCAGTCAATATTTAAGGTCGAAGCCATATTGGATTGTATTTGAGCCACCAAACCATCAATTGGCAGCGCCATTACATAACCAGTTTTTTCCTCATTTAGCTGCACATCCTGCACTAAAGTGGCGCGCATATGCATTCCGGTTGAACCCACAATGGTACAACCGGCATTTGTATCTTTGGTATAAATACCCGCCCCCAGCGCGGTACAAACCACATCAACATACCCAAGCGAAACAGGTGTTCCCTGTAGCAAACCTGTTTGCGACGCCGCATCAACACTCAAACCGTGCATGATTTTTGTACCATCGATAATCGGCGGCAACATGCTACGTCTGGAAGTAAGACCTAGAATTTCGATGACTTCGTCATCATATTCACTTGTGCGGTAATTCCCGAAGGTGAAACTTGCCTCTGATGGGTCAACCACCCGCTCACCTGTGAGGTTGAAATAGAGCCAGTCCTTGCAATGGAAAGCAGTCTCGGCTCCGTCAATAAGCTCTGGCATATCCGATTGCATATAGGCCAATTGTGCGCCCTGCTGGCACGAATTAAGCCCCGCCCCGGTTTTTTCAAACCGTAACCTGTCTTCAGGCTTTGCTCGTAAACGTTGCACCTGAGGTGCAGAACGTGAATCAAGCCAAAGCCAGCCATCTCCAACGGACGCTCCATTCTTGTCAATAAGCCATGTGCCATCGCCCTGCCCTGTCACTGCCAAAGCGGCAACTCGTTCAGCAAGATTTGGAACTTTCTCCGCCAAATCCCGGAGGGTTTTCGTGCAATCTTCCCACGTCTGACCAAGCGACTGACTGGCTGTACCATCAGCGAGCACAGTATATCTATTGGGAACGGAAGCAGCAGCAATCTGTCGCCCCGAAAGATCAAATGCCACGGATTTAACAACCGATGTGCCAGAATCTATCCCAATGAGAATGTCCTTGCTCATCAGGCAATATCCTGCCCATGACTGACCGCCATACCGGATGCCGGGTTAAAAACATGGAGACTGGCCGGATCCAATATAACAGATATGGGCTGCCCTTCTTCCAATTTGGCCCGGTCATGCTCAACCAATACTATTGTACCGCCTGCAAATTTCGCGGCTATGTGACTTTGGTCTCCCAGCCACTGGTTTGCTATGACAATCCCGGGAGCTCCCTCATCACTGAGCTTAACCGCGTAAGGTCTCACACCAATGACAACATCTTTCATTGATAGTAGTTTTTCACGAACATCAGGTGCGAAATCCCCTTCTGGATAACTCAGATCAAGCCCGCCTTCCAATTTGAGATCCAACTTCCCATTTGCGCTCGAAACTACTGCCGGAAAAACATTCATTGGCGGTTCACCGATAAAAGTGCCGGTAAAAAGATTTGCCGGCCGTTCTTTGATTTCTTCGGGGCTGGCATATTGCTGAAGTTCGCCGTCTTCCATCACAGCGATCTTGTCAGCCAATGCATTCGCTTCCGTCTGGTCGTGTGTTACCAGAATAGCTGTCAGACCGCGTTCCTTGACGTAGTGTTTGATACGACCGCGCAACAATGTACGCAATTGCGGTTCGAGTTGCCCCATAGGTTCATCAAGAAGGTGCAGATCAGCATCGCGGATCAAAGCACGGGCAAGTGACGCACGTTGCTGCTGCCCGCCAGATATTGAAGATGGAAAGCGCTCCAGAATATCTGAAATCTCGAGCATGCTCGCAATATCGTCAACTTTGCTGGTTATGTCGCCCGCACTCAAACTAGTAGCCTTGAGCGCAAAGGCAATATTGTCTCGCACCGAAACTGTGGGATAAAGAGAATATCCCTCAAACGCCATCGCAACATTGCGTTTGACTGGGCGCAGCATATGCACTTCACGCCCGGCCAGATGAATTTTACCACGACTTGTTGATTCAAAACCCGCAACCATCCGCAAAGTCGATGTCTTACCGCAACCTGATGACCCAAGCAGGGCAACAATATCACCTTGCTCCACCTCCAGATTAATATCCTTGACCGCATGAACCCCAGCATCAATGGTGCCATAGAATTTGTCGATATTTTCTAGTCTCAGCAAGGGTTGATTCATGCCACTTCTCCCTGTTTTGCAGCGACGGTCCCAGTTGGTTTTATCCGTTCACCAGATTTCCGGTCGAAGAGCATCATATTGCTCATATCAATGGCCACATAAGCTTCACCCAATTCGGGTCCGGGAGCGCCGGCTGGTCTGGAAATCATGATATCGCGACCTCCAGCTGTGCGAGTAAGACTGACTGTTTTTTCATTCAACGGTGTCTCTGCCTCAACGGTCACAGGAAAAGCGTTAGCGACATCCTTATCAACGAAATGGATAGCCTCAGGTCGAATGCCCAAAACGCAATCTTGCCCAATCGTATCCGCAAGAAGTTCACCAATGGCTACCGATTGACCCGAAAGACGAACTTCTACACTTGCCTTAGTGCGTTGTGGAATCACATCCAAAAGATTAATCACTGGGTCACCAAACAACCGCGCTGTCTCAACGCTACTAGGTCGAAGATAAATTTCTTCCGGAGTGCCTATCTGTTGAATTCCGCGACCATTCATTACAGCAATATTATCACCCAGTGCCATAGCTTCTTTATAATCCTGCGTTACATAAATTACCGTGGCGTTCTGATCTTTCAAAAGTCGCGGTAATTCAAGACGCATTTCAAAGCGAAGCTTCGCATCCACATTGCGCAACGGATCGTCCAGAAGCAGGATGGACGGCTGTCCAGCCAACGCACGAGCAAGGGCCGTACGTTGTTTTTGGCCGTTCGAAAGTTCCTTGGGCTTATGGTCAAGCACGTGTTCAATTTTCAGCAACCGCGCCAAGCTCTCAACCCCTGCTTTAATGGCAGATTTGCTTTGTCTGCGCGCAGTCAGCGGACTGGCGATATTTTCATGCGCGTCCATATGTGGAAACAGCGCAAAGTTTTGAAACGCCATGCCAATGCCGCGATCTTCCGGCTCGACCCCATCCATATTGCGCCCATTGACTTCGATCACACCTTCATCTTGTTCAATCACACCAGCAATCAGCCGCAATAGAACTGTTTTACCGGCACCGGACGGGCCAAAGAGAATAAGGGTTTCGCCTTGATTGACCGACAATGAAACATCATCAAGAATAAGATCCTCTTTGAAAGATTTGACGATATTTGAAAGTTTAAGTGACATAATTTATCCCTTCACCGCACCAAGTGACAAACCCTCGACCAGATAACGTTGGGCATAAAGTGCAAGCGCAAAGGTGGGTGCAATTGAAAGCACGATGCCTGCAGCAATTTGGCCATACTGGATGCCTGAAGCCGTAATAAAGGCGAGCGCACCAACGGTTACCGGTTGCTTGTCGGCGGAAGCCAAAACCAATGCGAAGATGAAGTTATTCCACGAAAATATGAAGGCCAGCAGGCCAGCCGCAGCGATGCCCGGTGCAGCTAATGGCAGGGCAATTTTGCGGAATGTTGAAAACCAACTGTGACCGGCAATGCGATAGGCATATTCTATATCGGCTGGAATATCTTCAAAATAGCCCCGCACAATCCAGAGGATCAACGGCAATACAATGAGCTGGTAGACCCAGATCAACCCGATATAAGTGTTAGCAAGGCCAATCTGTTGGAAATAGATCGTTAGCGGCAACAACACCAAAAGCGGGGGCGCAAACTTGAATGACAGCAGCGTAAAAGCGATATCTTCAGAGCCACGAAATTTCAAACGGGCAAAGGCATAAGCTGCCGGAACGCCAAGGATAAGCCCGACCGCGACCGAAGCTGTCGAAAGGAACAGGGAATTAAAGAGGTTCCGCATGAATTCAATTTTCAGCGACCCAGCCGCCGTATTCAATTCCCCAGTAATCAGCGCCACGTAATTTGTGACGGTTGGTGCAAAATCAATCGATGGTGGCACACGCAGGATGGTCTCATTGGTCTGGAACGACATTAATATGATCCATAAAATCGGGAACATAAAAAACAGGATTACCAGCGTAATTGCGATAGAGCGCAGGACGCGTTCAGTGATGCTTGAGGTTTCCATTGGCCTCTCCTTACTCGTAACCGCGCGCTTTTTCGCGCAGACGCAGCCAGTTTTTGATAAATACATTCGACAGGAAGTATGTGATCGCCCAAAGGATCATTAGCAACGCTGACGAACGTGCCACATTGGTCGACTGGAAGAAATTCAGATAGGCTTCCACCTGAAATACCGTCAGTTGATCGCCCGGCCCGCCTTGGGTCATGGCGTAGATAATGTCAAATTGTTGGATCGATTCAATCACACGGAACAAGGTCGCCGTTAGCAAAAAGGGCGTCAGCATTGGTAGTGTGATGCGCCAAAACACGAAAAGACGTGGAACACCATCCAGCTCAGCCGCCTCAAAAGGTTGGCGCGGCAGTGAACGTAGTCCGGCCAGAAGCAGAATCATGATGAAGGGTGTATAGACCCACACATCAACAATCACCACAGTCAGCATTGCTGTTGCAGGATCAGATGCCCAGCGCATATTCTCGAAACCAAGCAGTGTTGCGAAATAGCTGAGAATACCAAATCCCGGATTGGTCATCAATTTCCACATAAGAGATGCAAGTGCTGGCGCCGTCATCAGCGGCATAAGCAACATAATCGAAACGAAATTGTTGAAGCGGTTTCTTCTCTGCAAAAGCAACGCAATACCAAGTCCGAGCAACAGTTCGATACCAACCGTCGAAACCGCATATATCATTGAGACTTTGAGCGTGTTCCAGAACGATGGATCGGTCATGAAATTCAGGTAGTTTTCACCCCAATTGAACTTCCTGGCCCATGGTTGCGAAAGACGGTAGCGCTGTAACGAATAGATTGCCGCTGTAAAAAACGGAATGAGAATGCCGATACAGGTCAAAAGTGCAGGCAAGCTTAAGAGATAGGGCAGATAACGCCGGCTAACTCTGAAACGTCGCTTTGGCAGATCGGTAATATTTGCGTCAGACATATTTCATTTTTCCGCCGCCCAATATTGCAAAGGGAGACCGTCTTAGGTTTTACAAGTTGTATTAAAAGCGAACCCGCCTCGTTCGGAGAAAGAAGAGGCGAGCCCGGTCGGGAGGCTTTAACCCAACCCTGCTTCTTTCAGTTGACGATCAACGCTCTGGGCCAATTGGTCCAAACCTTCATCCACAGGCACTTCTTTGGCGACCATTTTTTGAAGCGTTGCAGCCCATTCCGTAGTCAGATCAAAGAATAATGGTTGCGCTGTAAAGTGGATTTTCGCGCCCGGCGCTGAAATATCGTGCATTTCAACATAACCGGGATAACTTTTATCCAACCGATCGCGGAACATTTCATCTGCCCAAACTGACTTGCGAACAGGATTGACGAAATCCATCTTGGTAGCGCCAAACAGACCATGCTCAGGACCGGAAGCCCATTGCATGAAGTACCATGCCGCATCTTTCTGCTTTGAGAAGCTGGACATTGCCAGAGACCAAATCCAGATATTTGGTGTTGGTGCTGAGGCTTCAGGATTAGCAGCAAACGGTGCAAAGGCAAGATTTCCAGCCTCGGCATTGTCGCCACCATTCATGAAATAACCCAGGATATCCGCGTCGAAGATCATTGCAGATTTACCGGCACCAAGATCAGTACCAGCCTGATACCAAGTGTGGGTAGACCAATCCGGTGCACCACTTTCCTGAATCATCTGAACCCATTTCTCATGGTAGCTTCTTGATACGTCAGTGTTCATAGCCGCTGACAATTTACCGTCAGCGCCCACGTTCAAGTCTTTTTGACCAAAGTTTGCGTATCCTGAAAGAAATCCTGGATGGATTGTTGCCCATGAGCGGGAGCCGCGAACGCCAATACCATAAGCTCCATCGATACCAGCTTTTGCTGCCGCAGCAGTATCAAGCAACTCATCGATATTCTTTGGAACAGACAATCCTGCCTGCTTAAACATACGATTATTATATGTTAGGTTATTTTGCTCATAACCCCAAGGGATACACCATTGCTTGGCGTCATCTGAACCAAGAGCACCACCCGGCTTGCCATTCCATGCACAAGATGCACGAACACCTGGCAGCATATCATTCCAATTATAGTCAGGGTTAGTTTTTGCAGGATCATTGATCCACTCATTGAGATCATCGATCCAACCGGCAGGACCGTAGGTCCATGTCATATAAGCACCGGTCATGAATGCATCATATTCAGTTGAACCAGATGAAAGTGCAGCAGTTACTTTATCAAAGTAGACATCTTCCGGGAAAATATCGTATTGAATATCCATTCCGGTGAGTTTTTTGAAATTCTCAAGATTTGCAATCATCGCATCGGCATAGGGGTGCTTGTTCAGAAGAAGCTTAACGGTCGTACCCGCATGCTTTTTCCAATCAAAACCGTTCTGCGCCAAAGCGTTTGTAGCGGCTGCATTGACAAGCACCCCGGCAGTTGCTGCCGACACACCCAACGCACCCAATCCGCGGATAACACCGCGGCGACTGACGCCTCCTTTTACAAAGGATTCAATCAAGTCCCTTTCTTTCTCATACATAGGTATTCCTCCAGTTTTCAATCGTGATGATTGAAATTTAAGAGCGCATTTGCGGTACGCTCATCGGTGATGAGACCGCTTAACAAGCCACTCATCAAAATCGACCCGATAGCGCGGGCCTTTCCTTTGCCACCCGCAACGGCGACAATTCTACTATTTTTCAAATCCGATAGACCAACAGAGATGGTGCGCGCTGTCAGTGAGGTCTCGAGGCTTTCTCCATCATCATTGAAAAAATGTCCCAAAAGCTCGCCCACCCCTCCATGTGCTTTCACCTCCTCAATTTCCTCTTGTTCAACCATGCCGGAAGATACAAGCTGAGCGCCCGGCTCGACGGTACCAATTCCGACAAATTTCAACTTGGACTGCTCCGCCATTTGCATCACATCTGATACACCGCGTTGGGCAAGAAGCACTTCTCTGTCTTCAATCGAATTGGCAAAGAACGGCACGGGCATCACATACGATTCTGCTCCGGTCTTTTCCGCCATCCGATGCATTACATCATGTGGGTTAGCTGAAAAATTCCGCGTCAAACCACCAAGCAGCGATACAAATCGCACACCATTTGCATCCATTCTTGGCAATTGAGAAACACTTGCTGAAAGCGTTCGCCCATGGCCGACACCAATCAACTCATTTGCACCACTTAAAATTTCACGGTTAAGAAACCTCGCACCGGCAATGCTGAGAGCGCGGGTGGGCAACGACTCTTCATTCAATTCCGGCACAACTTCACAATACTGAAGACCAAAACGTTCAGAAATAGCCATTTCCAGCGCTACACATTCGGCAATTTCACCATCAATGGTAACTTTAACTACGCCTTCTTGATTGGCTCGGGTGATCAAACGATGAGCTTTCACGCCAGTTACACCTAGTCGCTTGGCAACATCTGCCTGAGTTAACCCACCGGCATAATGAAGCCAGGCAGCCCGGATCGCGAGGCTTAAATCTTCATCTCTTTTTGAACTGGATCGTGCCACGTAGCCACACCTGTTGGTTTTTGTAATAATTTTCAGCCTATGTAATTTTTTACACTTAAGCGGTTATCTGTCAAGCCATTACAATGAAATGAAAAGTAAGCATGCTCCACATGCCGGCCGCCTGCAGGTTATTCACAACGAGAAATTATCAAAGTTTTCTGTTTTAAGAAGCGGTGCGCAGGATTTCAATCAGCTTGGATTCCTGCAGATACACGGGATTACCCTTCATCGATGATGATGAAAGAGAGGCAATGGCAATCTCATCAAAATCTTCGGAACTGACACCCACATCGCTCAATGACGGCAAACCACAGCGTCGCGACCAAGCAGCCAATTCATCAAAGGAGATCTCGGACTCAACACCAAGAGCGTCAGCAATCCAGTGTTGAATTTTATGAAAGCGTTCTCGTATTTGTGTCGGTAATTCCGGTACAGAGAAATTAGATTTCAAAACATGGGGTAAAAGTATCCCGCAGATAACTCCATGAGGAGCAGCTGCCCTCCCCCCAATAACACCTGCAAATCCGTGAACAGCTCCCAATCCAGAATTTGCCAACGCCAAGCCTCCGCAATGGCTTACCCATGCCAGATCATCACGGGCCTTTTCATCTTCACCCTGCATAAGACGCACCAAAGCCAATAATCCTAGTGGTATAGCATCTCGGCAAAGCGCATCAGAAAACCGATTTGCCTTGCAAGAAACATAAGATTCAATCACCTGCGTGACAGCATCAAGTCCACTGGCAAGTGTTACTGAACGTGATGTATTGTCTGTTAAAGCTGGATCAATTATTGCTAAGTTTGGCAACATACGTACATCCCGTAACGATACCTTGCGTCGATGATCCGGCACTCCAATGACTGCGTTCCTAGTAACTTCGGCCCCAGTTCCCGCCGTCGTTGGAATTGCTACAAATGGCAAGGGTGGTTGTTCAAGTGCCAAACCTTTCCCAACGACTTCCAGATAATCAAGAATCGGTTTATCGGCAGGAACCAGCGCCGCAATAGCCTTACCTGCGTCAATAACCGAACCGCCCCCCAGAGAAACTATTACATCGGCCTCAAATTCACGCGCGACCAGTACTCCGTTTTCAATCAGGGAGATTTCCGGCTCGCTTGCGCAGCTAAATTGTCCAACACGAATACCTTCCCGCTCTAGCGCATCTACCAACCAGACAGCGCGCGCGGGATTTGCACCATGAACCAGAAAGATATTTTTGCCGAGGGTCGCAATATCTTCGGCAGCCTGCTTGGCACAGCCTCTGCCAAAACGAATGTCCTGCGCAGTGGAAATCGAAAAAATGCCTGGCATTGCTAAATCCTGTCCCCAAATTCCTCTTCGACCACCTCCCGCATGGCGTTCAATATCACCACGACCGAAGCTGCGCCTGGATCAACGTGTCCCAACGAACGCAATCCCAGCTTGGCAGAGCGTCCCTTTTTTGATTTCATTTGCACAGTCGCATTCTTGCCCTTCTCGGCTCCGTCACATGCAGCCTGAAGACAGGCGATAATGCTTCCACCAGCCTCCTGTTCGCGCGCGGCGTGTTCAACAGCTGGCGTCCAAGCATCCACCATCGTCTTATCGCCGGGAGCGGCTCCTCCAAGATCAACAATACCGTTTCTAATTGCATCCAACCATGAAACAAGCGCCATTGAATCCAGATTAAGCCGATCATTCACCGCTTTTGATGCCCTCTGAAAGGCTGTTCCATATAGCGGCCCCACGGAAGCACCGACGGCATCTAAGAAATTCTTTCCTGCCTTTGCGCACATAACCGATATAGTGACTTCATCTTCCGAAAGACCATCACGAATAGCACGCCACCCCACATCCATGGCAATGCCATGATCTGCATCACCAATGACACCATCCAGTTCACACAAATACCCCTTATTTTCTCCAATTTGTTCAGTGATCCGCAGCAGCATTCGACGAAAGATTTCGGGGGTAACATCGCCCTCAGCAATTAAATCTTCTCTCGAAATATCCGACTCAATCTTCTTGGTAACCATTGGTGCATGTGAGCGCCGTCGTGGTCTTTGGTTAGGTGAAATTTTGATCTCCCCAACTTGTAAAGCAGCGGTTTCACAGGGATGGTCCAGCATTTTGATCAACTGATCATCCAGCTTCATTACCGTGACCGAAGCGCCAGCCATTTCAAGCGATGTAACATAATTCCCCACCCAGGATTGATATAGGGAAACTCCGAGCCCACACAGTCTGCTACGTATTTGGCGATGCAAGATATAAAGTTCCATCAATGATGTTGAACCTAGCCCATTCACCAATACGGCCACCCTGTCGCCTTTGCCAAATTCAATATCTGCAACAATCAGATCCATCAACCGGTCTGCAACCGCATTGGCAGGTTCAAGTGTGGTTCTGGAAATCCCAGGTTCGCCGTGAATTCCCATCCCTACTTCCATCTCATCCGGACCAATCTCGAAGTTCGGTCTACGCGTTTGAGGTAGCGAGCAGGCACCAAGAGCCACCCCAGCCGACCTCGTCATAGCATTCGCATGCCTCGCAATGAGTTCAACCTCATCCATAGAATAATCCAAATCAGCCGCCGCCCCAGCACATTTAAATACAAAGAATGTTCCGGCAATCCCCCGGCGTTCACTAATAATTTTTGCTGAGGCTACATCATCTGTAACTGTGATGGAATTTGCCTTAATACCTTCAGAGCCAAGTTCCTCTACAGCCATATCAAAATTCATAACGTCACCAGTATAATTTCCATAGAGAAACAACACACCTGCTCCCCCGTCTGCTGCACGTGCTGCATCCATGATCTGCTCCGGCGAAGGGGAAGCAAACACGTTTCCCACAGCCGAAGCATCTGCCAACCCCTTACCGACATATCCAGAAAACGCCGGCTCATGGCCAGAACCACCACCCACGACAATGCCAACTTTGCCCTCGCGTGGACCTTTTATAGAAACCACAGCCCTACCCGTCGCTCCTTCGACACAAAGCATTTCGGGGTGAGCTCCAACCATACCATCGATCAATTCCTCAATGACATGGTCGGCATCATTTATCAGCTTTTTTGTCTTCTGCGTATCTATCATGTGACCCTCGATTTCAATAGGCTAGCCATCTGCCAATCATTCATTGCTGAAAATTAGTACATATTTATTGTTCATCTAGAAACAGTGCAAAATCAACAGCTGGAAAAATTACTCCAAACACTGACGTCCCAAGTGCGGTTGTTGTCGTGGTCATCCGTCAGCCATTTGCGTGAAGGAATTATTATGGGTTAACAACCATACCGTCCTAATCAAGCGGGATTGAATAACGACACAATACAGGAATATGACATTTTCTTTGGAAGAAGAAACAATTCGGCAATCCATCATTGATACCTGCCTCCACATGAGTACCTGCAGCTTACAGTGGTTGGGTATCATATGCACGTGATCGTAATCATGTAAAATTCATACAATTGCAAAGTATGTATTGACATTTGTATGAATTTGAGTTGTTTAGAATTACCATTTGATTTTCAATTCCCCCGGTCCCCCGGCGCGACATCACGCCCGTCTTGGTAGGAAGAATATGACCCACGAGGCACATCTCTCGCTTAAGCAAAGTTGTCGTGGCATCAGTCTGGGTATTTTTGCGGGTGATTTTGGAAATTTCAGAAGCAATATGCAATCAGCCGCTAAATGGGGCTGCAATGTTCTCCACTTTGATGTCATGGATGGCCTATTTGTTCCTCAGATGACGGGCGGTCCGGGGTTTGTAAAAGCCCTTAAAGGTGAAATGATCCTTGATGTGCATCTAATGGTTCAGAAGCCACTGGTACATATCGCATCATATGTCGAAGCAGGTGCGGATATCGTGACAATCCATGCCGAATCTGAAGAACCAGTGGCGGCATTTAAGGCCATTCGAACTGCTGCTGAGAAATCGGGACGACCGGTCATGGCCGGCATATCGCTCATGCCCGGTACTTCGATTGAGAACATCAAAGAGCTATTTGACTTAAAACCCGATCTCATTTTGGTTCTCGCCCTTGATCCTCGAACGAGCGACTCAACTGACGTCACGAAGGCATGTGTCCGGCTTCAGGAAATCAGAACGCTCACGGCTGAATTCTCCCCAATTCTTGCATTCGATGGCGGTGTCACACTCGACACAATTGCTGAAATTTCAAGTTCATCAGCAGAACTCGTTGTTAGCGGAAGTGCCGTACTGAAATCAGCAAATCCATCTGAGGCCTTTCGTTTAATGCAAAGTGCTCTCTAGCAGGTCAATCCTAATTACCAATAGAGCGCATTTAAGAATTTGGATCACTGAGCGCGCGCTCAAAGTACATGTAGTTACTATCAAAGGAAGATAATATGGCAGACATTGATGACATCAAAGATGGTAAAGACTTTGGTCTGGACACGCCCCAGGACAAGCAGGGATTTTTTCTCAAAGGAAATGCCAACTACGATTGGGGTTTGAAGAACCGCATGAGCCGAATTTTCAATCCGAAAACTGGCCGCACGGTTATGCTTGCTTTTGATCATGGTTATTTCCAAGGCCCAACAAGCGGATTGGAACGGATTGACCTCAACATCCTTCCGCTCATCGAGCATGCAGATGTAATGATGTGCACACGCGGCATCCTTCGTTCTGTAGTTCCACCAACAATCACAAAGCCCGTTGTCATGCGCGCCTCGGGCGGCAACTCGATACTTTCTGAATTGTCCAATGAAACGATTGCGGTTGACATCGATGATGCCATTCGCATGGGTGCCTGTGCCATGGCAGCACAAATCTATATTGGGTCCGAGTTCGAGCACAAATCAATCACCAATGTAATCAATCTCATCGATCGTGGTCAGCGCTATGGTATCCCAACTCTCGCTGTCACCGGTGTAGGCAAAGACATGGCACGTGATGCGCGCTATTTCGGTCTTGCAACCCGCATCGCTGCCGAGATTGGCTCACATTATGTGAAAAGCTATTTCGTTGAAGAGGGATTTGAAAAAGTCTGCGCAGCCTGCCCAGTGCCCATCGTTATTGCGGGGGGTAAAAAGCTTCCTGAAGCTGATGCTCTCGACATGGCCTATAAAGCGATTGATCAGGGTGCTGCCGGGGTTGATATGGGCCGCAACATTTTCCAGGCCGATGATCCAGTAGCAATGATCCAGGCGGTTTCCAGTGTTGTCCATGATCTGACGAAGCCGGAAAAAGCCTTGCAGATGTACAATGATCTAAAAGCAAAAGGTTAGCAGATAACAGACTCCCAAAACTGGCCCCTAAACCTACGTTTTGGGTTTGGGGCACTTTTTGAAACTAAACAGACAGTCTCAGTTCGGCATGGAGGTAATCTTGAACTCAAGTGAAATGCAAGATATCAAAGATCTTCTTGTTATAGGTGGTGGTATTAACGGTGTCGGCATTGCCCGCGATGCAGCCGGCCGTGGTCTGAACGTATGTCTGGCAGAAATGGGTGACTTGGCGGGCGCGACATCATCCGCTTCGACAAAGCTTTTTCACGGCGGGCTTCGTTATCTCGAGTATTTTGAATTTGGCCTGGTGCGTCATGCACTCGCAGAGCGGGAAACTTTATTGCGGGCCATGCCGCATATAAGCTGGCCAATGCGTTTTGTGCTTCCCTACCACAAGGACATGCGTTTTGAGAATTCAACTCCGACATCCCGACTTCTAAATATCTTCATGCCCTGGATGAAAGGTCGTCGGCCAGCATGGTTAATCAGATTTGGTCTGTTCCTTTACGATCATTTGGGCGGGAGGACTGTTCTGCCGGGAACTTCGACTATCTATCTTCAAAAAAGTGTCGAAGGTGAAGCCATCAATGACAAGTTTGTTAAGGCATATGAATATTCTGATTGCTGGATTGAGGATTCGCGACTGGTGGTCCTTAATGCTCGCGACGCAGAAAAGCGCGGTGCTGAAATATGTGTTCGGACCAAAGTTATATCAGCCATTCGTGTTGACGATATTTGGGAAGCTACTCTTGAGGATGTAAACAGCGGAAACAGGCGTGTCGTGCGCGCCAAGATGCTTGTGAATGCGGCTGGTCCTTGGGTGGATGATGTTATTCAGAACAAGGCACGACTAAATTCACGCGAGGGTGTCAGGTTGGTCCGAGGCAGCCACATTGTCACAAAGCGTCTTTATGATCATGACAAATGCTATTTATTCCAGGGCACCGATGGCCGCATCATATTCGCAATTCCCTATGAAACAGATTTTACACTCATCGGTACGACAGATGCCAAACATTCTGATCTTTCGGAACAACCAATTTGTACAGACGAAGAAAAGCAATATCTCGTCGACTTTGCCAATGGCTATCTTAAATCACCGATCTCCGTCGACGACATTGTTTGGAGTTATTCAGGGGTGCGCCCACTTTATGATGACGGTGCGGAATCTGCTTCAGCTGCGACACGCGATTACGTGATGACCATTGATGATTACGAAGGTGCGCCGTTGTTGAATATCTTCGGTGGCAAGATCACTACTTATCGGTGTCTAGCGGAAGATGCGTTGGATAAAATCAAAGATTACTTCCCAAACCTCTCAGGTAAGTGGACCGCAGGAATTGCCTTGCCAGGTGGAGATTTTCCTGTTGATGGCTTTGCTGATCTTACTCAGTCGCTTATTGACCGCTATTCATTTTTGGATACTAAAATGGCCAGCCGGCTCATCAAAGCCTATGGGACCGAGGCCGCAGGTATTTTCGAAGGTGCAGAAAGCTTTAATGATCTCGGGCACCATTTCGGAGCAGGCTTAACCGAACGCGAGGTTGAGTGGCTCATGCATAATGAGTATGCTCAGATAGCCGAAGATATCATCTGGCGCCGTAGCAAGCTGGGCCTGCGCCTGTCATCTTCTCAGATCGAATACCTTGAAAAATGGATTCAAACGAACCTGAACCTCCAGAATCGCAGACGCCTTACCGCTTTGCTTGTCAACCAGTGACTCACCAGTGCAAATGAGAGGTATCAGACCATGACGAACAGCGGTTTTAACTTTCAAGCCAACAGTTTGTTTGTTTCATTGAAATGCTCTCTGCACTTTGAATGGACCAATTTCACAATATCCAAATTGCAATCAGTCAACATCGGTACGGAGACTTCGCCGGTCCAGGCGCCGTTGTCCTTCCAATGCGTGTATTGAGCTCGGACCCTTCATTGATGTAATGGAACATTGCTCTTTAACTGCACGAATAAGAGGAAAGCTCGGTATGACAAAACACTGAATTCTGTCATCATGGTGAGAGTTAAAAGCCAGCAATCCATTGGCAAAACCCAAGGCTTCGTTGAGCAGTTTATTCATCTTCCAGCTGGTTCCATTTCAAAGTTTTGCATTGGTGGACATGCGCCCTCGTTCCTCTCTAAATGTTGAGATCTTGAACGCCTGAATCGAAATGAGGCGCCCAAAAAGCCACACTCTCGGCGATATGGGTGAGCACAAGCCGGTCGTCAGGCTCTCGTTCTTTGAAGCTGAGTTCAAGGCAGATTTCGTTGTTGTGTGCCCCGCCGGCATGAAGAGCATCGATCAGGAGATCGGGCTGGATCAACCCATTGTCGTTGTGTTCTTTAGTGAATGGGCGATGCCCTCCTTTATCCAACAACGATTGCTTGATATGGATGATAGGAGATACAAGCGGTACCGCCTGCGCCCACGAATAGGGATCGTAATCATTTTTGTTTTTGCTGGTTATGTCACCGTGATCGATGTCGGCCATCATCCACATTGGGATCGCCATATCCATTTTTGTCAAACGGTCCTGCAATCGAAGGCAGCCATCAATGGTCTCGCCAAATTCACGTCCAATGCTCATGGGTTCCCAAAAAAGGAATTCCAATCCGACTTGCTTTCCGTGTTCTGCTACCTCCGACCAGGCATCGATCGCTATTTTTGTCAGTTCTTCTCGCCTAACCGGATCGTCAAAATCGCGATAGGTGAAAATGGCAAATTGAGTTCCTAAAGATTTTCCACCGAGATCTGATATGATCTCCGCATTGGTTTTGAACCAGTTGATATAATAACGCCTGACTTCAGCATCTGGATGCCCGAAGTGGTTAAGTCGGCCATAAGGACCGGTCATTCCGGACGTGACTCGGACCCCAGTTCTCGAGCAAGCATGGTGCATTTGACGGACTAGCCGTGCAATGGTTTTGCCAGGCCAACTTGGGTTGATAAATTCATGGGTGAGCTGCACATCGCGAATCCTCAAATCGGTTGCGATAGTGTAAATTAGATCGTCACAATCAGCAAAACGGTTCACTAACGGATTTGTATTGAGCGAGAGGGTGAAAGCCATCATGCAGCCCTTTCTTCAAGAGAAAATGCAGGGATTCTACAATCCGGCACTGCGTTTTGGTGCCTACCCATCATCAGTATCCATTTGACAAACGGATACGGGAAGCGCCAAGCATTAATCCAAACGGGGCGTCAGATTGTTCGACTATGGTTCGATCAGGCGACATCGATTGCAAGCTTGGTGATTGCATCAAATAGGTGCACCCGGTCGACGGCGGGAAACAGTTTGATATCGCCGCCCACGGACCATTCTAGGCGTTCCCTTGAGATTGAAATAACTTCGTTTCCATCAACGTCTAGATAGAGATGGGTTTCAGGGCCGGTAGGCTCAACAACTTTAATTTTTGCTGGGAAACCTTGCCCGCTCATTTTTGGTTCAAGGTGTTCGGGACGAATACCATAAACTACCTTTTGACCAACTTCTACCTTTGAAGATGGGGGGATGGGCAAGGAAAGATTGCCGGATTTCACAATCTTCGACTTCTTATCGAGAACAATTTCGCCTTCCATCAGGTTCATGCCTGGAGAGCCGATAAATTGTGCGACAAACAGGTTTGCAGGTTTGTCGTAAATATCAAGTGGCTTGCCAGATTGCTCGATAATTCCATCGCGCATGATCACAACAATATCGGCCATGGTCATGGCTTCAATCTGGTCGTGTGTAACGTAGACAGTTGTTGTTTTGAGTTTTTGGTGAAGCTCCTTGATTTCTGTGCGCATCTGTACACGTAATTTTGCATCAAGGTTGGAAAGTGGCTCATCGAAAAGGAACACATCCGGATTACGAACGATCGCTCTGCCCATTGCCACCCGTTGGCGCTGACCACCCGACAATTCTTTGGGGTAGCGTTCAAGGTAGGGCTCCAGGCTCAATATTTCAGATGCCCATTTAACGCGTTCATCAACAATCGAATCTTCTGTCTTTTTCAAACGCATTGAGAACGCAATGTTCTCTTTGACGGTCATATGGGCATAAAGTGCATAGTTCTGGAAAACCATGGCTATGTTTCTATCCTTTGGATGGACATCGTTCACAATCCGATTGCCGATCGAAACATCACCGGCGGTGATCGCCTCCAAACCAGCCAACATGCGCAGCAAGGTTGATTTTCCGCAACCAGATGGCCCCAATAGTACCACAAACTGACCGTCTTCAATCTTGAGATCGATCCCGTGCAACACTTCTATTGCTCCATAATTCTTCTTAACTTTGCTAATTGTAACGGAACTCATTTCACTACGCCCCTTCGAAAAAATTTGTGTTTTGATTAGCTGTTCGGGCGGCGATAATTTGCTCTCCGATTTCAACGAAACCGTCTCCACCACAGGCGTTCGCAACAAAGGTCGGTAAAGCCTCCATACGGCCGACAAACTCTTGTACATTAGCGACGCCACACGCGTTGGGAAAAAAATCAAACATTGGAGAGTCGTTGGGGCTATCACCGCAATAGATGAACCTGTCTTTGTCTCTTTCCACATCGATGGAAAATTCTTCCATCAAAAACTTGCGAGTCATGGAAAGTTTATCCCAATCCCCAAACCAACCGTTGACATGAATGGACGAAGCTTTAGCGACCGCGCCGACATCATGGAAATGCTTGAGGATCCGTTCCACATCATCTTCACTTAAAGCCGGGACGTCTTCGCGAAAATCAATTGCGAGATCCGCCTCACGATAGAGTTGATCCGATGCAACGGCAGAGCCTTTCACATCATCGACAATAACCCTTGCAAGGTCATTGAGTTTTTTGCGATTTTTGTTGCGGGTCGCATCATCCATCATGAAGGTACGCTTCATTTGGCGCATCTCATGATCGTATCGAAATGCTAAAGCGCCATTTTCGCCGACCACGCCGGCTACTGGCCAAAACCTTGCGACCATGTCGCACCAACCTGCAGGTCTGCCGGTAATCGGGATAACCAACAACCCCGTATCCGAAAGCCTCTCCAACATGTTATAAGCTGCAGCCGGAAGCCGACCATTTGTTGTTATCGTGTCATCAATATCAGTGAGTACACCAATTAAGTTTTGGCTGGTATCGTGCGGGATCTCCGCGACTGATTTCATCGACTCAATTTTTCGTGCCATTTCCTGCTATCTCTTTCGTTTGGTCTCGCTCGGAGCCAAGTCTTCATTGGCGAATGATCGCAAACGTTTGTTCCATGAAGATATTGTTGGCCACAATTCGTCGTAAATTTCGCGAAGTTCTGCGTATCGGGCAGCCCGTTTCGAATCGGGATTTGTTGTCTGAAAATCCTTTTGGCTCATTGAGCTGGAGGCGCTTGCCAAGCTGTCATACCAGCCGACACCATAGGCAGCAGACATAGCCGCGCCAAGCGAAGAGGCCTCTGTTACTGCTGATCTAAGAACTGGAATATTGAGCGCATCTGCAATAATTTGCAGAAGAAGCTTGGAAGCCGAACCACCGCCGATAGCGACAACGTGGTCGATAGAGCCACCGGTTGCAGACACCGCTTTTTCTAACGCATAAGCTTGGTCGAGAGCTAGTCCCTCAAGCAAAGCACGATAGACATCACCGCGTCTTGAGGAGCCTGAAAGACCTGCGATGATACCGCGAGCATCTGTGTCCCAATGCGGTGTCATGGAGCCTTGCCAAAAGGGCAGCACGACGATACCACCAGCTCCTATCGGGCTGCATGTCGCTTCCTTTTCCAACTGTTCTAGGTAGGAAGGCCGCTCCTCCTCAGATACTCCGCCGAGTTCACGCGCCACCCAGTCAATCAAAAATGTTCCAGATTTGAGAACTGTTTCACAGATGTATCCGCTGTCCGAAATAGCCAATTCCGTTCTGAAAGCTTGATCATGTTTGAATTCGGGTGAATAGACTCCTGCGACCAAAGCCGTTCCAAGGTTCATATAGGCCGTAGATGGTTCAATCACACCAGCGCCACATGCCGCACATTGCCCATCGCCACCGCCTGCGATCACAGGCGTTCCAGCGGAGAGTCCACAACTGTCTGCTGCTGCCTGGGTTACTTCGCCGATAAGCGATCCTGGCTCAACGAGATCGGGCATAATCGCAAGCGGGATTCCGGCAGCTGACAACAACTCCTCTGACCAACTCTTTGTCGCCATATCCAGCATTCCAGATGGATCGGCCGATGCAGTTGAAGTCGCCCAATTCCCAGTAAGACAGAAATTCAGAAAACAGTGTACGTCAGCATAATGCTCGACTTTCTCGAATATCTCCGGACGCTCCTCGCGAACCCAGATCATTCGATAAATCGGCACAACCACATCGACGGGCTTGCCGGTAATTGCCCTAATATGCGCAGATCCAACTTCTTCGCTGAATTGAATTGCCTGATTTCGCGATCGTTCATCAAGCCAAACCATACCTGGCATTACAGCAACGCCGTTTGAGTCAAATAATCCAAAAGTCTCGCGTTGATTTGCAATGGAAATAGCGGCAATACGATCTGGGTTGATCTTCGCCAGCAACTGTTTGAGCGCGCCGGATGTCGAATTCCACCATTCATCGGGCTCCTGTTCAAAATGTCCCGGTTCGGGGTTGGAAAGCTGAATGGAAACTCTTGCCTCAGCAACAAATTCACCATCCCTAGTCCAGGCTATGGCCTTGGTCGCAGAAGTGGAAGAATCTAATCCAATCACCAGATCTTTGTTCAAAAGTATTACTCCGAAAAAAAGTACACCACCCGAAAAAATCCCGGGTGGTGCAATATTAGTCCTACGCTTTAGCGTAGGCCAGCTTCTGCAACGCGCGTATCAACGAGTTTAGCGACTGCATCCATACAGGCCTTCGCATCGCCGCCATATTCTTGACCAGTTAGCAACTTGCCCAACTCTGTTGGAATTTCATTGCCGGAAAGTCCGGCCCAAAGCGGCATATCCGGTTCAGATGCGATGAATTTCTCGATCGTCTCAAGAACAACAGGCAGGTGACGCGTAGTACCTGCACCAACCACCGCTTTTGCTTTAACACGCGGATCGGCGAACGATGAATTCCGCATCGGAGCAAATCCACCCCCAAGCGTACAACGGGTCATAATCTCTTTTGAACACGCCCACTGCATAAAGAGCCATGCAGCATCAACATTCTTGGAGTATTTGGATAGAGCAATGGTTGAGCCGCCCTGATGTCCCCAACCTGGAATTTCACCGAAGCCAGCTGCATCAGTTGAACGTAGAGTATGAGGGCCTTGAAGAGGTACAGTCGTTTCCCACAGGCCTCTTACTTTTGAATCATCTGCATCCATACCCGGAAAAAACTCGTCCCAAGACTGAACCATGGCAACCTGGCCAGAGTTCATCATTTGCCACTGGCCATCCCAAGTAGATGTTAGTGAACTTGCGGGCGCGTTCTTTATCAGATTCTGATACCACTGTAGTCCTTCGATAGCCTGTTCGTCATTGCCTGAGAACATCTTGTCCGCAGTAAAGATCGAACCACCATGCCCCCAAACAGCTTGTGACCAGTCACATTCAAGAGAATAATGGCCAGACTTCGCCTGTAATCCAGTTCCGAAGATTCCATTTTCTTTTTCGGCGGCGGTGATTAACTCAACAGCAGCTGTAAACTCAGTGTAGGTTTTTGGAACCGGAATACCGTGCTTTTCAAGAATATCGCGACGGTACATGAAGGTAAAAATTGGAATATCAAACGGGATACCAACCCATTTTCCTTCATAGAGTGCGATACCCTCCACAAGCGTCGATGCAAAATCTTCGAAGTCGAAGCCAGGCATCGCAAGATCAGGTTTGTCTTTGTAGTGCTGTACAGGATCGATGGTGTCCCGAGAGAACGTCGATGTCCAAGCCTGATCGAGATAATACAGATCGTAGGAACCGAGTTGTCCTTGAACGTCCTGCGTTGCCTTCGCAAGTACCTGCTCAAGCGGTACAATTTCGATCTCGACATTGATGCCAGTTAGTTCCGTAAACTCTGCTTTAAGTTCATTCAATACATTGGTTGGCGGTGTCGCTTCAGATGTGTAGCGAATAGTGGTGCCTTTGAAAGCTTTACCTGCTTCACGGAAAAAATTCTTCTGATCTTCAGGCATCTGGTCTTCAGTTGCAGCAAGAGCTGCACTACTAAAACGACCCTTGCGCGGCGTACCGAGCATGCCAGTCGCGAAGGCAGAAAAGCCTACACCAGCGATGCCCATTTTGTACAAGAAGTCTCGTTTGGATATCTGTTTATTGGTAAATGCGTTAGCGGCATCCACAATAAAATTTTGTCTATCGTTTTGTTTAAAGCTCATGGTTTCCTCCATTTGGTGAGCGGTTTCTGCGTCTAAGTTATGTCCAAGCCCAACTAATCCTTGATTGCTCCCATAGTCAGACCGCGAACGAGATGTTTCTGAACCAGTAAAATGAATATGAAACTGGGTAAGATTGCCGATGTTCCAAGTGCGGAGATAAATCCCCACTCCGAGCCGGTTGAAGTTACGAAAGTGGTGATTTTTACTGGCAAAGTTCTGATCTGGCTGGTTAAGAAAAGTGACAGAAGGAATTCGGTCCAAGAGAAAATGAAGCATAAAACGGCAGTCGCTGCGATGCCGCCCTTGACCATTGGCAAGACAACCAGACGGAAGCATTGCCAACGCGTTGCGCCATCAATCATGGCAGCCTGATCAACATCCTTTGGAATGTCATCAATAAATGATTTCAAGAGCAGCAATGCGATTGGAAGATTTATCAAACTGTGAATCAGGATCAGCCCTAAATGGGTGTCTCGTAGTCCCAGATCATGGAAAATAAACACCAAGGGAACGATTATCGCGATTGGTGGTAAAAAACGCTGCGATAAAATCCAGGTCATATAGCCCTGCGATCCTCGAAATGTCATTCGTGACAACGGATAAGCTGCAGACAATGCCATGAATATTGTAATGATCGTTGATCCAATGGCGATTACAAGGGAATCAAAAATGGTTTTTCGACCATCAAACGCACCGCCGCCGCCAAAACCAAGAGCATCGCCGCTCTGCAATTCTGCTCGTGATTGTCCAAAAATAGTGACACGATAATTGTCGAACGTTGGAATGAAGTCGAACACGACGACCATGTCTTTGTTGAAAATTGCCGAGATCGGTTTGATCGAGGTCAGCGCCCACCAAAAAATCGGAAACATGAATAGCGCGACCAAGAAAATCGCCACCACATATCGAAAAAATACCTGAGTCGGAGATGCGGTCATCAAAACTTCACCCTGAAAATTTTAATGAAAATATTGGCGGTGATAACTACAAGAAGAAGAGTCAAGATTGCTACGGTGGACGCATAAGGAAAATCTGCGTTCTTGAAGTAGATCGTGCCGGCATAGGCAGTCAGGGTCTCAGTGGCTGTCCCTGGCCCACCATCGGTCATCACTTTAATGTAGTCATAGATCCGAAATAGATCGATGCCACGGATCAGTACCGCTAAAGCGATGATCTTTGCCATCATAGGCAACGTAAGTTTGATGAAAGCTTGCGTTGCAGTAGCACCATCAATCGCCGCTGCCTCGAACGGCTCCTTAGGTAACGCGCGCAGACCAGCCAGCATGAGCAGCACCATAAAGGGGGTCCACTGCCAGACATCCGCAACTATTACCCCCGCGAGTGCAAGAGAGCCTGTGGCAAGAATTGGCGTGTCAGGTGACAATAATCCTATGCTGTAGAGAGCTTGGCTAATGACGCCGAACGAGCCATCATACATCAAGAGGAACATCATTCCAGTAACGGCTGGCGGCACCACCAGGGGCAGAGTCATCAAGGCACGAAGAATGCCAAAACCCTTGCGATCGCTGTCCAGCAGTAGAGCTATCATCATGCCCAGCACGAGCTGAATTGTAATGGCGATACCCGTATACATGAAAGTTGTGACAACCGCATCGAGAACACGATCATCGCTGAAAATCTTGCCCCAGTTCCATGATGGCCAAAATGTGTTCTCACGCGTGACGGGATTGCGCCGGAATAACGTCAGCCATGCCGCATATAAAATAGGATAGAGACCGAATATGATCAGCATTGCAGTAGCTGGAAACAGCCACGGAAGCGGATGCTCGGACGAAAGCCATCTTGGTAGTCGGCTTTTACCGCCCGGCTTGTAAATCATCGAATCTGTCATCGCATCATCGCCGCTACATTGCCGCCATCAACGGTCAAAACAGCACCTGTGCTGACTCTGGCTTTAGCCAAATGAACGAAGGCATCGGCTACATCTTTACCGGTCACTTTGCGCTTCACGAGATTGCCACACATGTATTGTTCAGGGGTAAAGCCCCTTGCTTTGCTGCGTTTTTCGACCATTTCATCTGTCATGAGACCGGTCCGAATACGGTCCGCATTCACGGCGTTAGACGTAATTCCATCCGGCCCATGCTCCACCGCATATTGACGCATGAACGCCATCAGTGCGGCCTTGGGAGTACCATGGGCACCAAATTTTGGCCCGGGATTTACAGCTTGTTTAGAAACGTTGAAGACAAGCGCCCCTCTGATAACAGGTGCTACGTCAGCAATCTGCGCTAGGGTTGTTTCATCAATTTGTGTTACATTGTACATTTACGTTTTCACTTAGAATTTCTGACGAGTTGGGGTAATGCAGATTTCTTGGATCAGCGCCAATTGCGGCAGCTGATATGCATGCAACATGGAGCTGGCAACGTGCTCCGCCCCGATGCCACCACCAATAGCTTCTTTATTGGCCTTGTAACTTGCCAACGTATTCGGGTCTTTAACCCCATTGAGAACTTCGGTCTCAACGATGCCCGGCGACAAAACGATCACGCGCACATCAAATTCAGATAGGTATTCACGGATGCTCTCCGATACGGCGTGAACAAAATATTTTGTCCCGCAATAGACAGTATGATCCGGGTAAATTTTTCGCCCTGCAATCGAACCCATCATGAACAAAGTGCCCGTACGGCGCTTGATCATGCCAGCCATCACAGAATGGACTGTGTTCATTACACCTTTGGTGTTGATGTCGATCATCTGATCCCATTCTTCGGGATCCTGAGTACTGATATCTGCCAGATGAGCGACCCCGGCATTGCAGAACATCATATCCACGGGACCAAATTTTAATTCAGCATCTTTGACAGCTGCTGCAATCTGCTGGCGATCGCGAACATCGACCTGCCGGCAAATCGAATTTGGAAGGTTAAGCGCTTCCATTCTGTCAAGACGCCGCGCCATCAACAACACAGGGTGGCCAGCAGCAGAAAACTCGCGAGCGGCGGCTTCACCAATTCCCGAACTTGCACCGGTGATTGCAACGAGCAACTTATCTGCCATATTGTCCTCCCTTGTTTACTTGTCGTCAGTTAAATTTACTTGTCGTTAGTTAAATTTTTGGTGACCTTCATTTTTGTATCCAAAGCCTTACCCTTCCTTTTTGGCGAAATTGGCCAGCAGTCCAGAATTTGCGGCAATATCCAAGAACGAAAATCGATCACGCATTTCGTGGTTATGGCGCACTGCTTCTTGATAAAATTCGACCGGAAGCCCGAGTTTTTCGCCCGTAGTTGGTGCTCCGGCCGCTTTGAGAAGCCGGGTCATTTCTTCAACGGGAATGATGAAGGGTTCTATTTCTTTTTTCAAAGTCGGCCAAAGTTTGGTAATTTTTGAATTAAAGGCTTCAGCACTCTTTTCAGTGAATGCCTTCTTCTTCAATTCAATCAGACATTCAGCAGCAATTTTTGGGCCCATACGACGAGACATATCTTCAAGATCAAACTTGGTAGGTGAAACTTGGGGTGCCTCGTCAGCCGCCAGCATCTGCTGCTGTAAGCGAGCCATCGTAAGACATGCAACGCCAACTTGTTGACCATGCAGCGTGCCAGGATGGCGATCACCTGCAAAACAATCAATGTAATGCGATATTTGATGCTCGCCCATTGACCCATGGTGGGAGATGCCAGTAAAACTGATACCTAACCCGCAAAGAGTAAGAACCCTGTGTAGGCTTGCGATTGCGTCAATATTACCCTCAGGTAGCAAAGCGGCTTTTTTGTTCAGTTCGATCTCATCTTCATCCTGAATGATATAGGGCGATGCCCAGTAATCCGTTCCTAAGAGGCGATGTGACATCCACCAATCAACCTGCGCAACCGAACGTGCCATACAATCGGCAAAGCCGGATGCGGTCAAGTACGTTGGGGCGTCTGCGGAAATAGTCAGGTCCACAAAGAAGCCCTTTGGAGCTTGCGCTGGAAGAGAGACCTTTAGACCGGATGCAAGTGTCATGCTTGCTGTCGACGATGTATAACCGTTCATCGATGCGGCAGTCGCAAATACACAATAGCCTCGCCCATCTAGATGGGTTGCATATTTGCAAAGGTCATTGATTGTCCCCGACCCTACTGCGACGATACCATCATTGCCTTTTAACTGCTGGCGTAATTTCTCTGCAGTTTCCAAATCTGCATGGGGGTGATCCAAAACAATAGTTTTGACCGAGCCAAGAACTTTTAGAGCCTTGGCCACCCGCTTACCCAATGCTTCAAAGGTGGCTGCATCTGATACGACGATAAAATTGGAACCGAGATTAAGCGACTGAACCAGCTCAGCTTCGCGACCTTCAAGCGATTCTTCAAATACAATCGCCTCATATGGTACGGACATCCGTTTTTGTGTCTCGGGATTAAACCATGTTCCAGCGACAATATCATCGATTAAGTGTGTCCACTTGCCAGAATCTTGATCTCCGAATTCCTGCTTACTTGGATCAAATGACATCCAACGCTCCTCATTGGTAGTTTTCAAATGTATGAAGATACTTTGCATATGTCAATATCATTTGTAGGGTAGCCATTGTCAAAAGTAAAAATCAGCACCAAACACCCTTGACCGAACTGGTTTCTGGCTCGATAAACGTAAACATGAAGAATACCATCAAGAAAAGTCGAACCGGCGCTGCAAACAAGCCGCCGTTACCATTCGAGTTCCAAGATCAAGTTATGTGGGCAGCATGGCTATATTTTGTAGATGAATGGACGCAAAGCCAGATCGCCAAAAAAATAGGTATTTCCCGTGTAACGGTGATCAAACTGCTGAATGAAGCGAAAACGCGGGGGCTAGTTAGTATTCAGATAAGCCCAAAAGTTGCGGCGCACACGACGACTTCCAGAAAACTTGCGGAGATATTCTCCCTAAATGCCGTGACAATCATCCCAGATCTTAAAGGTGAACCCCTAGTTCCCAGACTGGGCAAAGCTGGTGCCTTCGCACTAGCTGAAACATTGGAGAAAGACGATATTATTGGGATTGCATGGGGCCGGACAGTTCTCGCAGTTGCAGAAGCCATCTCTCTATCAGAACCAATTGAAAACTTAACTGTTGCCCAAATAACGGGAAGTCCTAACGGGTTATCTGCGGATTTCTCACCCGAGTCATGCTCTTCCCTTCTCGCTAATAATCTGGGTGCTCGAAACGTCAAATTGCTGGCGCCGGCAATGGTTTCCAATCCCGAACTCAGGGATATGTTGTTAAAAGAAGCATCGATCAAGAAACAGTTCTCGGTTATACGATCTGCAAACCGAATTCTGTTTGGGGTTGGTGATGTTGGAAGAGAATCCACCCTTAGGAACAGCGATCTACACACACAAAAAGCGGTGGACAAGCTTGTTACCAATGGTGCAATTGCCGCGATTATTGGACGTTTTATTGATGCCGATGGAAACGAACTTGCCTTGCCAAATCAAAATCGAATGATCGGTACCAATCTTGATGAGATGCGCAAAATCCCACATCGACTTTGTGTTGCAGGTGGGCCGATTAAGGTGAAATCCATTATTGCGGCCTTGAAAGGCGGGTTTGCCACAGATCTTGTGATCGATCAGGCTACAGCTGAATATATTGTAAAGCTGTCGTAGGCTCATGACCCGCTGATCTTGTCATTTTCAGCTTTTCAAATCTTGCATCAGATCGTCCCGGCGAACACTGCTAACGGCTCCGTCGCAAAGTTTGTCGGTCGTATCCTTGTCAGCTGAACTCTGCGATATGCTTTTCAAAAAAAGCTACAGGCAGGACTTCCAAATGACAGTTGATTTCAAAGGCAGCCAGATTGGTCCTGTTTAATGGTTTCAAAGAAGGTTTCCATGGCAGTGTAATCGTTACATTTACCTTTGGCGGCTTCTTGCGCCAGTTATAAAAGGTTGCATCTGATATCCCCGCCTTGCGACAAACTTCTCCAACTGGTGTACTTTCATCAGCCTGACGCAAAATAAAGGCTATCTGCGCATCCGAAAACTTCAATCTCTTCATAGAATTCTCCTCATCCCTCAAGGGAATTATAAATGGAAAATTCCAGCTTTAAATGATACGATTTATAGGGAGCACGTCACGGCTTACAAAGCGTTTACTATAGAAGGTGAACAGGGCATGCATTACAACTCAGCTGCATAAATCCAGTAGTGCCCGCTCAAACTGCGGATAAGCTGCCCCGATTATTTCATCCTCGGTTCCCGCCCGCGCGACGGTCAGCACAACATGGCTATGGGCAAAAACGTGTGATTGGGAAGGTAGCAGCAGCCTGAATTCTGCACTTAGCTGCTCAAAGATTTTGCTGTGTTGAACAAATGGCCCGGTTAATACAATCTGGTGGGGTGACAGAATCATGGTAAGATTACGCATGGCAACCGCCATCAGGTGCACGGCATTATCCAGAATGGAGATATCAAATTTTTCATTGTTTTTTAGAAAACTCTCAAAACTCCATTCATCCGTAGGTATCTCGGGATAGATTTTGCGCAGTTCCGGCAACAGCGCCCAAAGGGCTGCCTGAGTTTCAAGGCAATTTTTCAAACCGCATCTGCATTGCGTCTCGTGTTTGCAATGGGTGTAGGTGTGCCCAATTTCACCAACTCCCCCATTGCCGCTGATTAATGACGTCTTCCCCAAAGAATAGGTAGCGCCAATGCCGTGCCCCCAATGGATGAATAAAATATTGGTGGTGGATTTTTCTCCCCGGCGGGCAATACGAGCCTGGACTTCACAGTTTAGGTTTTTATTCACAGTCACATTTAGGTTCAACGCATCACCTATTTGCGAAAAATCCATATTGCGAATTTGAGGCCATCTGGATGTAGCAAAAACCCATGAATTATTAGCCTCATCAACAATACCGGGCACAGAAAATGAGATACCTACAATGTTCGTATTTACAGGTGCTCTGGCGCGAAGGTTTTCGGCCATGCCAATAATCAGGTCTTTTAAATCATCATTTTCGATCTGATCCGCATGAACTTCCTTTGATTCATTGCACAATTCATTACCGCCAAAATCCAGTAGCGTAGCGTGGATAGACTGGGAGACCACATAAAAAACGATCACGCCCAGGCTCGACATGACGGGGCGAAGGATTATCTCAGGCCTTCCTTTTTGGTAGGGCGTTGTCGGCCGTCCCTCCTGAACCAGCCCGTGCTCAATTAATTGCAACACAAGGTCAGAAACAGTGCCGGGGCGAATGTTAAAGTCCTTTGCCAACTCTTTGCGGGTAACTTTTTTCGGCTTGCAGATTTCCATAAAAATCCGCCCCTTACGCCCTTTCACAGCATGTTGCTCACTGGCTTCGAATTGCCTGGAGTACGAGCCAAGCATAGGGATTGAAGGTAGGTCTTGAACTTCAGGCATGACAAATATCTTCAATTCTGTATTTTACTGCGCCCACCAGCAGGCCCGTGATTTTTTGCATAAGACATATATATCGGCAGTAGGTGTTATTAAATACATTATATTTCATGTCTGCCAATCTGCCACGGCAGACATGGTTTTACCAGACATCAAGAGCACTTCTCTGTAACTGGATATTTCACGCTTCGGAGACGGTGCGGCAAATTTGGCAACCGGGGCGAAGCCGGTTAATAATATTTGGCACGCTCATAATGAGCCCGCAATTTGACTGATCACACGTGATATTATTGCGTCTGGATGAAAAGTGCGGCCAGCAACAAACCTGCGAAGAGGCGTGCAAGTAAAAGAAACCATCATTGGTTACTGAGTAATAAGAAGTTCAATTAAGCCGTTTGGCTCTGAAGCCTCATTGGTTTGTTTTAAAGTATGACGGGCTCTAAGTCTTTTTTACGCCACTTCATATTATCCGATAACGGGCGCCCACTTATCGGGGCACGCGTTAATATCCAAGCAAATGCGGCAAAAACAATGAAACCTCGGGAATATAGGTTGTAAGAAGCAGCGCAAACAAAATTGCCAGATAAAATGGCCAGATAGTACCGATAACCTCTTCAATGCGTACCTTGGCTATAGAGCAGCCCACAAATAGGCAACCGCCCACCGGAGGTGTTGTTAGTCCAAGCCCTAAATTCATCATCAACAACATGCCAAATTGTATAGGATCCATACCCAGAGCCGTAGCGACCGGCAGGAAAATAGGGGTGCATATGAGGATAAGCGCGCCCATATCCATGAACATGCCAAGGATCAATAGGGATATGTTAATGAGCAATAAGAGCACATATTTGTTTTCTGAAAGAGTTTGCAAGCCAGTCAGAATTACTGAGGGCACATGGTATAGCGCTATGAAATAGCTAAACGCCTGTGCTGTTCCAACCAAAATCATGACCATTGCAGTTGTGCGTATTGCCTGGGTTACGCTTGTCCAGAAATCTTCCAGAGACAGGGATTTGTAGAAAAAAACCACGACTAACAATGCATAAATCACGCCAATCGCAGCGGATTCTGTTACTGTGAAAATGCCTGAAACAACCCCGCCAATAATGACCACTGCGGTAAGGAAACCAGGTAGAGCAACTGCTGCTGCAACGAGTACGGCGCGCCAGCCGGGGAATTTGCCCACTGGATAGTTGCGTTTTACCGCCACCATGTAAGCTGCAAAGGCCAGGCACAGGCATAATAAAACACCAGGAACTACGCCAGCAATGAACAGGGACGTAATTGAAATACCTCCCCCTGCGGCCAGTGCATAAAGGATCATATTATGGGAAGGGGGAATGAGTACCCCGGCAATAGAGGAGGTCACCGTAACATTGACAGAATAGTCATCGTCATAACCGCGTTCCCGCATCATGGGGATTAAAACGGAACCAAGCGCCGATGTGTCGGCCACAGCTGAGCCGGAAATCCCGCCAAACAGCATTGATGTAAGTACATTTACCACGCCAAGGCCACCGCGCACCTGGCCAACTACTGTTTCAGCAAACCGCACCAGGCGCAGGGCGATACCGCCGCGCATCATAATTTCCCCGGCAAAAATGAAAAATGGTATAGCCAAAAGAGAATAAATATTTACTCCGGCAACGATGCGTTGAAAAACAATCAGCGTGGGAATTCCCTCATACAAGGCCGTGGCCAGAGCCGCGATACCCAATGAAAAGGCAATGGGAATGCCAATAAGAGTGGTTGCAAAAAAAACACCAAGGAGGAGTATCAAACCCATAAGTCTAGCCTTTATTTACTGTTTTAGTGAGGGACTGGACCGCGAACCATATCCGTTCAATCATAAAGACAACAATCAGTATGCCGGTAAGAATTAACGGTAAATATTGCACGCCCTGCGGTATGCCTATGAGTGGAATTGCCCGCCCCCAGGTGCCTATAACAAGAGGCCACGTTCCAAATACCATCGCGATTCCGAAAATACCAAGAATAAGCGCATTGATAATTTCGACCCATTTCTGGGCTTGTAAAGGCATTGCTTCAACAACGAACACTATACCAAGATGAAATTTCTCACGTAATCCCACTGCCGACATGGGCAGCGCGACGATCAGAATAAGGAGCAGAGCTGCTTTTTCGGTCCATGTCGGTGTATCATTCATCACATAACGTCCCCAGACCTGATATCCGGTAAAAACCACAAGTAACAGCAATGAAATAGAACTGATGAATACGACCCACCAGGACAGGTGATCTAATATTTTCCAGTGCATACCAGTATCCTCCTTCAAACCACTAGACTGCTTTTTTACGCGTGTTATTCATCCGATAATCAGAAGTTGACGGTCTACCGCCGACAATTGTTTGTCGGTGACACGCCCTAAAGTCAGATATTATTCCACCGCCCCGTAAAAAGTGAACAGGGCGGCGGGTTTGCTCATAGTATTGATAAGGATTTAATCCAGTTCCTGGATCCGTTTGAGCAATGCAGCAACGACCGGATCAGAAGCGAAACGTTTATATACAGGTCCCATAGCATCACTGAAAGCAGACTTGTCATCAAGTTCTACAATGACCGAGCCGGCTGCTTCAACGATTTTGCGGGATTTTTCTTCGCGTGCAGCCCACAGTTCACGTTGATAAAGAGCTGATTCATATGCAGCTTCACGAATAATTACTTGATCTTCTGGGCTAAATTTATCCCAGGTGGATTTAGCAAATATAATGCCTTCAGGTACAATTGTGTGCTCATCAATGATGTAATACGGTGCCACTTCATAGTGGCTGGTGGATTCATATGATGGCCAGTTGTTTTCCGCACCATCAACCACCCCGGACTGGATCGAAGTGAACACCTCTCCGAATGGAAGAGGTGTTGCATTGGCTCCAAGAGCTTCAACCATTGCAACATTAATGTCGCTGTTTTGAACGCGGAATTTCAAACCGGCGATATCTTTAACAGAGTTTAGTGGAGCACTGGCATAAAAAGAACGTGATCCACTGGCGTACCATGCGAGTGGAACCATGTTTGCCTTAGCCATGGCCGCAGCAATGTCTTCGCCTATTTTCCCTTCCATTACACGGAATTGGTGCTCGGGAGATTTGAAGACGTAAGGCAAGGAGGCAACACCAAGCTCAATCACAGTATTTACCATGGGGGCCGTTGAGAATACGCCGTAATCAAGGGCACCAAACTGCAATTGTTCTGTAGCAAATTCGCCTTCACCCAATTGGGCAGAGTGATAGTTGGTCAAGGTGATGCGACCATCTGTGCGTTCGCTCACAAGTTTAGAAAATTTATCCAGTGCAATGGATACCGGGTAGTCCGGGACATGGGTATTCCAGCCACGAAATTCCTGGGCGAGCGATGTTGAGGCCAGCCCCGTCATAAGTGATGCTACTAATGTAGCTTTCATAAAAATATTCATATTTATATTCCTCCAAGTGTTATCCGGTATAAATCCGGTTCAATTAGCGGTGGGGTTGCAAGGAAATATTGCCGCTCCACCGATTCACATGCCACAATTTACGCAGCAATCTCCTCGATCAGGACACCTCGCCCCTCTCTGGACGAAAGTGCTATGGCATCTATAAGGTTGTGAACTGCCATTGCCTCCCGACCCGTAATTTCCGGGTTTTTTCCGCGGGATATGGCGTCGGCAAAGTTTAGCATTACCGTCCGGTGTAAATCACACGAAAAAGCCATTGGGTCAGCGCCTGAGCCTGTCGTTAATTCCTCGCCTGTCGTCTCACGTTCACCGTTTTGCCAATTAACTTGCAAAGTTCCTGATACGATGCGCAAAGAGGCCCGTTCGCAATGAATTTCAATACTTTCAGCCGCCCCGGGATAAGCCGCGGTTGTTGCGGTAAAGCTGCCTATCGCACTATTCTTGAATTCCAGCCCAGCGGTTACCAGATCTTCGCTTTCCATCTTATGGAATAGTGATGTACGCGCAAAACCGTGAACACTGTGAACATCACCCACAAGCCATAATGCCAAATCAAATGTATGGATTGCCTGAGAAATCATGACACCACCACCATCGCGTGCATAACTGCCACGACCTTGGACATCATAATAGGATTGTGGGCGCCACCAAGGCACCTCAATACGTACAAACGAAACTGCACCGAACTCTCTGGAACGTAAACGTGAGTGTACTGACCTGACAATCGGGTGTGTGCGCTGTTGCAGCATAACCCCTAAAGGAACATCTCGTGCTTCACATAGTTCTACAATTTTACGCGCTTCAACAGAGTTTCGTTCCAGTGGTTTTTCCGTTAAAATTGGCTTGCCAGCAGCACTTAATATTTCAATTATTTCCAGGCGGGCATTGGGTGGCGTCGCAAGAACAACCATATCAACATCGGCGTCATTTGCTATTTCCTCAATCGAAGAATAACAGCGCACTGTTGCGCCGGTTTTTGATTTCAATTTTGTTGCAAATGATGCGCGGGCGTTTGCGTTTCGGCTATATATACCCCAAAGGCTCAATTTCCCGTTGGATGAAGCAATAGCATTGATATAAGTATCGGACACCATCCCCAGGCCAATTAAAACGACATACATAAACATTTGTTCCCGTTAGTTTTTACCGACACGAATTAAATCGGCTCTGATCATTAAAAGGGAACCCACCAAGCTCCCAATCCTTGCCGATGTATTAATTACACATTAAAAACATTCAGTGTCAATAAAATCAACAAATGTAAATAAAAAGAATTGGCGGCACGGGTTTTTTGTGCTTGTTTTGTCGAAGATATTATTTTTGTGATAAGAAAAATACGAGAAGAATGATGAGCCTACTGGATAAAAATCGTTTATTCCCCCTTGAACCGGGGGCAAGGGCAATTGCCCAAAACCTACATAAAACCGTCGAAAACCTACCCATCATCAGTCCGCACGGGCACACTAACCCGCGCTGGTATGCCCAAAATGAAGCGTTTACCGATCCCGCTCAGCTTTTTGTGACCCCGGATCATTATGTTTTTCGTATGATGTACTCCCAGGGAGTATCTTTAACTTCACTGGGGGTGCCTCGGCTGGACGGGGGATGGACGGAAACCGATGGACGTAAGATCTGGCGAACGTTTGCTCAAAACTTTCATTTTTTGCGCGGTACACCCTCTCGCATGTGGATTGACCATGCTTTTGAGAAAGTTTTTGGCATTACAAAACGCCTTGGCGCTGATACGGCCGACGAGCTTTATGATCATATTGCTGAGTGTTTGGTCAAACCTCAATTTCGCCCCCGCGCTCTTTTTGACAAATTCAATATCGAGGTAATCGCCACCACAGAAAGCCCCCTTGATGATTTGAAATGGCACAAACAAATCGCTCAATCTGACTGGAAGAGTCGTGTTATTACCGCCTATCGCCCTGATAATGTTGTGGACCCCCAGCGCGAAGACTTCAGTAGAAATGTTGAAAAACTGGGCGAATTGACAGGCTGCGATATTTCCAGCTGGCAGGGCTATCTTGAAGCCCATCGTGTGCGGCGTGCATTCTTCAAAACCTATGGGGCCACAAGCACCGATCACGGGCATGCCAGCGCACGAACAGAAAACCTACCTGAGGCAGACGCCGCCGCCCTCTATGATAAGGTGATATCCAGAAAAGCTTCCCCCGAGGAAGCAGATACTTTTTGTGGGCAGATGCTCACCGAGATGGCACGTATGAGCATAGATGACGGTCTGGTTTTGCAAATTCACCCTGGCGCCATGCGCAACCATCACGCATCCATAATGAAAATTCATGGTCCCGACATGGGCTTTGATATTCCTAAACGCACCGATTATGTGCATGCACTAAAACCGATGCTGGACGCCGTTGGATCTGAGCCGGGGCTGACAATAATTGTGTTTAGCCTTGATGAAACATCGTATTCACGTGAACTGGCGCCCCTTGCTGGAGTTTACCCTGCGCTAAAACTTGGCCCCCCTTGGTGGTTTCTTGACAGCGCCGAAGGCATGCGCCGTTTTCGCGAAACCACTACTGAAACTGCAGGGTTTTATAACAGCGTTGGTTTTAATGATGATACGCGGGCTTTTTGTTCAATTCCCGCTCGGCACGATGTTGCCCGCAGGGTTGATTGCGCCTATCTGGCCACTTTGGTGGCTTCAGGCCGCCTGGCTGAGGATGAGGCATTTGAGGTTGCCCATGAGCTAACCTACGGGCTGGTAAAGCGGGCCTATAAACTGTGAAAAATCTTGCTGGGGACTTAAATAGAAAATGTTGGCATCACAATATCCAAGATTAAAAGCACCAGCGGGAAAACGCGCTAAGGCTGGCATAGTTCACCTTGGTCTGGGGGCATTTTTTCGGGCCCACGGAGCAATTTATGTCGCCGAATCCATAGATGCTTCAGGCGGCGACTGGGGAATTATCGGGGTCTCTTTGATGCGCCCGGCCCAAAGGGATTTATTGGAACCCCAAGGATTTGCCTATACAGCGCTTGAACTAACGCCGAATGGCAACATCCCCAAAATTATCAGTATCATTGAGAGTGTTCTGGTGGCCAGTGAGGAACCCGAAGCTGTTTTGTCTGCAATGGCTGATCCTCATATCAGCATAGTAACCCTTACTGTAACAGAAAAAGGCTATTGTCACGAACCTTCCACGGGCTCGCTTATTCAAAATCATCCCGATATAATTTATGATCTGGCTAACGAAATGCCCCGCTCTGCCCTTGGCTATATTGTGCGTGCCCTACAAAGGCGCTACCAAGCAGGCATTGCTCCATTTACGATTTTGTCTTGTGATAATTTGCCCGATAACGGTAAAGTCGTTGGCGGCGTTGTGCTGGAACTTGCGAACCTAATCGATCCTGATCTTGCCGGGTGGATTGCTGAAAAAGGCGCCTTTCCTTCGACCATGGTTGACCGGATTGTGCCCGCAACCAAACCCGAGGATATTGAAGCACTGACAAAACAAACCGGGCAACTCGATCTGTCCCCGGTTCTACACGAACCATTTCGCCAATGGGTGATTGAAGATAATTTTGTTGAAGGTGCCCGGCCCGATTTTGCAGCTGTCGGGGTGCAAATGGTGGCGGACGTTTCCCCGTTTGAGCATATGAAGCTGCGCTGCCTCAATGGCACCCATTCCTCTCTGGCCTATCTGGGTTATCTGGCAGGCCATGAAACCATATTTGATGCGGTTTCAAATTCCGCATTTGCGGCTTATTGCAGACATTTGTGGCGCATGGAAATTATTCCGAGCATTCGGGGGCCTGAAGGGGGTGACCTACAGGGTTATGCTGATGCCTTGTTTGAGCGATATTCAAACCCGGCAATTGCTCATCTGACCTGGCAGATTGCTATGGATGGTTCGCAAAAATTACCCCAGCGCATTTTAGGAACGATTAGCGAAAATTTGAATGCAGGGCGTAAATCTGACGGTCTGATTTTGGCCGTTGCAGCATGGATGCGCTACGTGGGCGGCATTGATGAACAGGGGCAAAAAATTGATGTTAAAGACCCAATGGCTCTCCGGTTGCAGGAACTGAGTGAAAAGGCGAACAGCACCAGAGACAGGGTTGATGCTCTTCTGGAGTTAAGTGAAATATTTCCCTCTGATCTGGCGGCCAATGCGGTGTTTCGCAATAATATAACGCAGGCTTATGAAAAACTGGTGGCCCATGGGGCCCAGATTTGTGTGCGCGATTGTGCAAAGGAGTATACCCTGTGATTGAATCCTGGCGCTGGTATGGTCCTCTGGACAAAATCAGCCTTGAAGAGGTGGCACAAACTCGCGCCAGTGGCATTGTCACGGCTCTGCATGAAGTTGCCTATGGGGAAGTCTGGAGCCTTGATGATATCCAAGACAGGCAATACCTAATCGCCGCCGACCTAGGTTTGGGCCTGCATTGGAACGTTGTTGAAAGCCTGCCCATCCATGAGGATATCAAGCTGGGTGCCGGGAATTTGGATAATTTGTTCGCCAATTATCGCCGGTCATTACGCAATCTGGCTGAGGCGGGTGTTTATACGGTTTGTTATAATTTCATGCCCGTCCTAGATTGGACAAGAACCCACCTGAGCGCGCCTGTGCCTAGAGGTGGCACCGCGTTGCGCTATTCTGTGCCCCACATGGCTGCATTTGAAACCTGTATACTTAAACGTGCCGGGGCTGAAGATGATTATTCAGCGGAAGTTATCAAGGCTGGCGAGGAATGGTTTGCAGCTTCGACACAGGAGGATCAAGATTCCCTGCTCGCTTCAATAATGGCCGGTCTGCCCGGCGCTTTTACTCGTTATTCTGTTGAAGGATTGCGGACAGCTCTTAAGGCATATCAGGGGATGAAGGCTGATGATTTGCGAGCAAACTATGCCCGATTTCTAGGTGAAATAATTCCAACAGCTGATGAGCTTGGCATACGTATGTGCGTTCATCCTGATGATCCCCCGCGCAATATTCTTGGCTTGCCACGTATTGTAAGCAATGAAGAAGATATCGCCTGGATATTGCAGCAACAAGATTGTATTGCCAATGGATTGACCCTGTGTAGCGGTTCCCTTGGTGCAAATCCTGCAAATAATGTCCCTGAAATTGCCACTCGTTTTGCTACGCGTATTCATTTTGCACACTTGCGTAATGTCAGCAAAGAGGAGGATGGCTCCTTTCAGGAAGCAGCACATCTTGCGGGGGATACCGATATGGTGGCGCTGATTAAAGTTCTGCTGGCTGAGGAAAATTGCAGAACCCTTGAGGGAAGAGATGATGTACAAATTCCCTTCCGCCCGGATCATGGTCATATTTTACTTGATGATTTTAATCGCGATGCCCATCCAGGATATTCATTGATTGGGCGCATGTGCGGCCTCTTAGAACTGCGCGGAGTGATTGCCACATTAGGTGTTTAGTCCCGACTTTTGATGGGTTGGATTGTATGCTCTGATTTTCGGAGGGTTTTACGATGGTGGGCGCCTATCAAAAGCATGCGAAGATGGGCTCATAAACCGTCCATCGCCCCCCCCCCAAAAAAATGGCATACCAACCGAACCTTCATCGAGATCGAGGAGAAGGCTCTCAAATATGGGGTACCCAAGTTCTTGCAAGCAGCGCAGAAACCGCGTTTCGCTTATACCACTTTCAGAATACAACTGTGAACCTGCCTTGACAATCAGTCTACTAAATCAGGAGGATTGACTGGCCACCAAAACCTCGGCAGCAGCCTTTGCGTCCCCAGCTGGATCATCCGTGTGGCCAAAATGCGCAATGACAATCGCGCCCTCTTTCAAAATTATCAATTGTTTTGCCAGCCCTTCAGGATCACGCACCCCTGCTCGTGTTGCCAAATCCCGCACATAGACAAATAACAACCGCTTATGCTCGGTGGATTGTGCATGAATGGGATGCTCCGGGTTTGGATACTCGCCTGAGGCTTTGATGAACATACAACTGCGATAGCTATCTTCCTCAAACCATTCCCTTAATGCATCGAACATTGAAAGCAATTGTTCTTTGGGCGTAGCACCCAATGCTTCAGTCCTTCTGATAATCCAGTTGCGAAAAGTCTCATCTCTCAATCGAAGCACCGCCAGGATCAAATCCTCTTTGGTCCTGAAATATTTATACATCGAGGTTTTTGAAATACCGGTTTCAGACGCCACCAAATCCATTCCGGTCGCGTGGAATCCGTTCCGATAGAATATTATCAGAGCTTTTTGAACCAACTCATTACGTCGTGACGGGCGCATAATTCTCTCCATTGTGTACTGATCAGTATACATTATTTGATTAATGCAACGCAAGCTAAAAATTTTAAGTCAATTAAATCAACTAATTAAAAAAAATCAATAATATTTTTCAAAATTTTTGTAAAAAACCCTTGCAATCGCAGACCGATCGGTACATTTATAATTCACGAAAGAGAACAGATCGGTTCATATTGAATTTTTCACCCAAAGGAGAAACGCAATGAGGAGAGAACGATGGCCCGTGCATTCGCAGAAATAGCATTCACCACCTCTGTACTAGACACCCAGAAACAGCAGGGTTCTGCCGAAAGTTACACAAAATTCCTGGAACCTGACGTAGATAAGCAAAATAGACTGAGCCGGGTTGAGGTGGAATTCATCGAAGCACGTGATGGTTTTTATCAGGCCACAGTCTCAAAAGCCGGTTGGCCGTATGTTCAGTTTCGCGGAGGTCCCAGAGGCTTTGTCAAAGTGCTGGATGATCAAACCATAGCCTACGCAGATTTCCGCGGAAATCGGCAATATGTCAGCACAGGAAATCTAAAGGAAAACAAAAGAATTTCCTTGATTCTCATGGATTATCCAAACCGAAGACGCCTGAAAATCTGGGGAAGAGTTACCCTCGTTGAGGCCAAAACCGATCCCGATCTCATAGCTAACCTCAAAAGCGAAAATTACCGCGCCCTTCCCGAGCGCGCCGTGATTATTAAGATCGAGGCTTTTGACTGGAACTGCCCACAACACATCCCCCAACGTCTCACTCTAGAGGAGTTGGAGCCGCATCTATCAGAAATGCGCGAACAAATTGCCCGATTGAGCAAGGAAAATGAAACCCTCAAAGCTGCCCTTAAGTCCAGCAGCTAAACCTCATATAAAATCTAAGGAAAATATCATGATAAACACTCTGAAATCACTTGCCACTGCCGGAGCCCTCGCACTGGCCCTTCTCACACCGGTATCCGGCCCAGCTTTTGCAACCGATTTGACTTTTCAAAACACCATAAGCCAATCCGCCTACCGCAGCGAAAAAATTGGAGGCGTTAACATCGCCTACCGTGAGGCCGGCGATCCAAGCAAGCCGACAGTACTGTTGCTGCACGGTTTCCCGACATCTTCGCACATGTTCCGCAATCTCATCCCTGAACTGGCAAAGTCCTACCACGTCATCGCCCCTGATTATCCAGGGTTCGGCGCATCCGATATGCCTCAAGCTAAAGACTTCGAATATTCCTTTGCCAATATCGCCAACATCGTGACCGAGCTTTTGGACAGGAAAAAGGTCGATCGCTATGCAGTTTACCTAATGGATTACGGCGCACCTGTCGGCTTCCGCATGTTTGCCAAACACCCGGAACGGACAACTGGCTTTATCATTCAGAACGGTAACGCCTATGAAGAAGGCCTGCGCGAATTCTGGGATCCGATCAAAGCTTATTGGGCCAATCCATCAGCAGAAAACGGCGACAAACTACGTGGTTTTTTAACACTCGACGTTACCAAATGGCAATTCACCAATGGAACCAAACATCCAGAGCTAATCAGCCCTGATAACTTTTGGCACGTTCAATATCTGCTCGATCGTCCTGGGAATCAGGATGTCCAGCTTGAGTTATTCCTCGATTATGGCACGAATGTTGGGGAATATCCCAAATGGCAGGCTCTGTTCCGCAAACACCAAACACCTGCATTGATAGTCTGGGGCAAGAACGACCATATTTTTCCAGCAGATGGCGCGCATCCCTACAAACGCGATTTGAATGATGTAGAATTCCATTTGCTCGACACTGGCCATTTCGCTCTTGAAGAGTTTGGCCCACAGATAGCAACCCGCATGCTGGCCTTCCTTGACCGGGTCAACAAATAACATTCACGACGCAATTGCCGGGAGCCCCTCCCTGCAATTGCCAGTCATTGCTCGCAAATCTATGACGGAAAAAGCTCTCACGTCCAAAACTTAGTGCAAAAGTCCGATTTTACTCAGCACATCTCTCTCTAAGTCTATGCTCAACAATCCCGTTGCTTTGCATTGGCCCGTTGCTTTGCATTGGTTTTTGGCTTGGCATTGGTTTTTGACTTGGCTGAGACGTTAAACTCATTCCTTATCCAACACGCCATCACGCAACATAAAGATATGATCAAGGCGGTCGTAGATTTTTTCGTCGTGGGTTACCACTGCAATGGATGCTTTTTGATCAATGGCGACTTTGCGAAGTAAATCCATCACGATACCGGCACGATCAGAATCTAGAGCTGCTGTTGGTTCATCAGCCAACACAATGCGCGGCTTATTTGCGAGTGCCCTGGCGATTGCTACTCTCTGCGCCTCACCACCTGACAAGCTTGAAGGAAAGGCATCGGCTCTGTTGCCGACTTCCAGATATTCAAGCAGTTCCTGCGCTCGTTCGCGAGCTTTGTCCTTACTATATCCGGCAATATCTAGAACCAGCATGACATTATCGATCGCAGAAAGAAATGGCATCAAATTGTGAGCCTGAAAGATAAATCCGATTTTCTCCAATCGCAATTGCCGCAGATCAGAACGTAACCAGCCGCCATCGTAAACGGCCTCACCATCCAATTGCATCTTCCCGCTATTGGGTTCCAAAATACAGCCAATAACGTTTAGGAGCGTACTCTTGCCCGAACCGCTGGGCCCAAGCAAACCGATCACCTGTTCCGGAAAAATATCCAAGGTCACATCACGCAATGCATCAACACGCGTTTCGCCTTCACCGAAATGTTTAGAAAGGCTTTGAATTGATACGAGAGGTTCAACTTTCATGGCTAACCTGCCAGAGCCACAGCAGGATCCACCTTGAGTGCTGTATAAACACCGTAAACACTAGCCAGCAGACATATAATTATCACTACTCCTGCAAGGCTAAGTCCGTCGGCTGGTTGTAATATCAAACGCTTGGGGAAATAGTCTTTGATATTCGATATTAACAGCCCACCGATACCAAAACCGATCAATCCCATGGCCAGAGATTGCTGAACTATGAGGCTTACAATCACGCGGTCCGGTGCGCCAATCAGTTTCAAAGTGGCAATTTCGCGAATTTTATCCATGGTCATGGTGTGAATGATGAGGGCAATAATGACGGCGGACACGAGAATTAAGATACCGGTAAACATTCCGATTTGCTTGCGTGCTTTTTCAATCACAGACTGAGTCAGAATTTGGCCCTGTTGCTCCTGTGTCATGGCCGATAAATGTTTCCAGCGCTTAATCATACCCGCGATATGATCTGGAGAAGCATTAGGCGAAACACGAGCAATGACTGCGCTTACTGTTTCCGTTGAACTAATGACAGTTCCGCCGCGCGCCCGTTCCCGTCTGATTGCGGAAGGAGAAAGATCAAATTGAAGTTTTTGCGCGTCATCCAGAGAAAGATATACGGCCGGTTCACCGCCAGATGACACAGCGTTGTCAGTGGTACCAACAACAGTGAAATTATTACGCCCAAGCTGAATATGATCACCCGGATTTAGCTTGGTGCGCCGATCAACGACGGCTTCAAAATTGCGCCCGGTCAAACTTCTCCCGGATAAAATATGTTTTGGCCCTCCGAGTTGGCCTGGTTCGTAACCAATAACGTAGAGGCGAACCTTTGAACCACCGCGTTCGGCTTCGGTAGATTGGAATGTTACGGCACCGGTTTGTGTAACCCCGTGAATTCGCGAGATGGCCTCTCTTGTATCAAGCGGAATGCGGGAACTTTCGGCAAAGGGTCCACGGGTGCCTTTTTCAACCACCCATATTTGGGCATCCATTGTTTCCACCAATTCCATTGCATCGGCAATCAGACCGCGATAAATGCCAATCATTGCCAGTACGACACCAAGCAATAAAGCAAGCCCCATACAGGTGACAATGAATCGCCCAAGATTGTATTTTACGTCCCGAAAAGCAAGATTCATGGAGTTTCCTCCAGAGAGACCTTGGCACTACGCCCTTCCTGCAGAATTTTTGGCAGTCTCGTTAAAACTTCCGCACCCTCTCCAAGGCCTTGAGAAATGCTCAGTCTTGCATCGAGGGTTCTATGGCCGAAAGTTACGTTTTGTTTTCTCAGCTTGCCGTCTTCAAGGACCCAAACCGTTCCCCTCATTTGCCTCTCATCAAAATTGTCAACGGCATTTTCCGGTACAAATATCGCCTGTTCAAGAACAACCGTTGTAACATAAACCTCAGCTTGCTCACCAAGATTGAACTGGTCGAGACATCCTTCACATGAAATGTATACCTGCCGTTCTTCGGTAACCCGGTCGCTCTCAACGTCAATACGTTCAACTTTGCCGGAATAAAGGTTGTGGGGGCGTGAGCGAAGCCGGATTTGTGCAACTTGACCAATAGCAATGAGTCCAGATCGGCTCTCGCTGATATGACCAAGTACCCACACTGTCTTTGGATCAACCAATGTGAATAGTGGTTCTCCGGATTTAACAACTGTTCCAAGCTCCAAATGTCTGCCGATGATAGTGCCCGCATAGGGAGCTCTTAGGATATGCTGATCAAGCATGACCTTTTCCAATGCCAATTGTGCCCGCGCAGTTTCCAGAGCTGATGTTGCCGAGAGTAGTAAACTTTTGGCAATATCCAGATCTGCTTTGGCTGTATCCCTTTCTAACTCCGCTGTTTCAGCAGTATCCGCAGGGATTGTACGATTTTTATAGAGCGCCTGTTTGCGATCGTTGGAACGATTTTTCTGGATGAGAACGGTTTCAGCTTTTTGGATTGAAGATTTTGCCCCCTTAAGGGCGGCATCCGCAGCTTTTACGCCTGCTTCTGCTTTAGCGACACGGGCTTGCTGTTCCGCATCATCCAATCGAGCAAGAATATCGCCCTTGCTTACCTGGTCTCCCTCATCCACATTAATCAGGACAATAGGATTGCTTACCTTAAAGCCAATTTTCGAGAGCACTCGTGCCTCAACTGTACCAAGTCCAAATACTTTGACCTCGATATTTTTTTCAACCGAAGCAATCTCAACAGGCAACGGGCGTTTTTTGGTCATGTACCAGACGCCTGTTCCAATGCTTGCTGCAACGAGCAAAAGCAAAATTTTGGTTACTGATATTTTCATTTTTCAGCTTTCTTCGTTTCAACTCTAAACCCTTGCAATTGAAGTTCAAGCAGGCGTTCGCCTTCTTCTGCAAGATTAAAATTGCGAGCATTGAGTGACCAGCGCATGGCAAGTCCTTGTATGAGCGCCAGAATAAGAAATGCGGCATCATCAGAATCAATGGATTTTTTAAATCTTCCTGCTTCAATTTCCGCTGCAATGAGTTTTGAAAAGGCTTTGTGACGACTAGAGATAAGGCCTGCAAAAAACGCACGTAATTTTTCGTTCTCCGCATGAAGTTCGCGCGAGAATAATATCGCCGGGATGGCAGGAGTGGTTTCGATAAACGTTAAATGAGTCACAACTGACAGGCGTAACGCATCGCCCGGCTCAGTGCTTTTAGGGTGCGTCAAAACTGCTTTGGCCTGAAGCAGTTTTCCAATGCGCTGCCCTACAGCTTCCCAAATTGCACCTTTGCTCGGGAAATGCCTGTAAATACCCGCTTGAGATATGTTGATATCCCTGGCCAACGCCTCAGTTGTCATTCTGTCTGGTCCCACCTCACCGGCAAGTTTCAGGGCGGCATCTACAATCTCGCTCTTTCGCTCATCGGCACTCTTTCTGGAAGTCGACTTCATTATAGGATTGCTTCTTTCTTCCATAGGGCACGTGAATATAACGCAATCGCCAGCCACACTCCGCTTCTCAAGGCCATGGCTCCGACAGTGCGCCACTCGTAACTGCCGTCAAATAAAATATGAAGGCCAAAAGCAGCAAACACCAGCGCAGTTGCCAAAAAGATAAACATCGACAGATTCACAGCAAATTCCCGCCACAAAAACAACCCAATACCGGCGACAATATAAACAAAACCGGAAAGGAAATTAAACCACACAACAAAGGGTACGTAATTTCCTGCTGCTTCGCGTGCAATGCCATCACCAAACAATACAGCACCACCCGAATAAATCGTCAGTCCGCCGAAAACGACGATAAAAAATGCTGTAAACAGAAACACTGGCGGTTTTCTTGAAGTTAGGGCATTCACCTGACTAATCTCCTTTATCACCTTCGATTTCAAATCGATATCCTGCATGGCAAGTCGTGCAATTGTTCATCAGTTCGCTAAGTTTGGTCAAAATAACTTTCGGGTCTCCAATATCCTGTGCCTCTACGGAAAGAGCATCAAAGGCTTTATGTGTATCCATTCCCATTGTCATAAATTCGAGAGGAAGTTTAGCCATCAGCGATGCGGGAGCATTTCCGGCACCGGCCATGCCAAGCGCCTGTGCACTCGATGCGACTGTCTTCATGTCATCTTTTGCAAGCCCGCTTGTGATTTCCTGAACACCCTCCAGAAATCCGCGCATCTCTGAAAGCACAAGATCCCGCTCTCCTTCAGATATGAAGATGGCAGTTCTTCCATCGTCTGCAGTCGACGTACTGCCCTTAATGATGAAAATATACCCCATTCCAACAATAACAGCGATCAACAGGGCACTGACACCCCAACACAATTTACACATTTGACGTCCGCTCCAAATTAAAAATCCACTATGTTAGTGATTAGTCACTAACATAGTGGTGCCAAAAAAAAATGACAAGTCACATTATTCAGCTTTAATGATTGCCACGATGAGCGCGGAACTCCCACGGAGTTACATTGCCATCTTTATCGGCATCAGCAGCTTCAAATTCCGCCTTGCCTGATGCCATCCATTCCACTTTGGAAACCTTGCCGGATTTGTCTGCGTCCATCGGCGTAAAGCGAGCAAGTTTTTGTTGTTGCTTCAACTTTTGCCTTTCAGGGTTGCGACCTTCGCCGTTACCCATTCTAACAGCCATGTATTCGTCCTGAGTCAGCTCGTTGTCGTCGTCAGCATCCATTGCTGCGAAAACAGACTCGCGCCATGCTGCAGCTTCATCAGCTCCAATCCGGTCATCACTATTATTGTCAACAATAGCGAAACGTCGCATGAAACCACGTTGGCCCATTTCACCGTTCCTGTTACGGCCCATGCCATGTCTCATGTGCCAGCCCATGCCTTGCCCCTTTCGAAACTGCTGCCCATCATCGTTATCCGCGAACGATGGCCCAGAAGCTATCAGAGCACCCGAGGCAACGGCTATTGCGGCACTGATTGAGAGAAATTTTCTAAATTTGGTCATATGATTTTCACTCCATTGGTTGGTTAGCCCCCACAATTATGCATGTAGGGCCTAAACACATTCAAACAATACAATGTTTGAAATATCTGGATGAAATCTTCGTAATGTTTGGTTTTTGGTGGCAGGGCAAATGCCGTTATGATCGCATTCTTTGTGCACGGTTTTTGCACAGTATGAAAGACTACGCATTGCCATCTTAGGCCACTTCAAATCATGGAACTGGCAAAGTGGGTGATGCTTTCTTCTTTCACACTTTATGGAGCAGCATCGCACCGCAAATCGCGAAGCAAGCCATCTTCCAAGCCATAAACCCAACCGTGAATATAGATTTCCTTGCCATGTTGCCATGCGGATTTTATGATTGGGGTGCGGCGAAGGCTTTCGACTTGTGCTTCAATTGAAAGTTCACAGAGCCGGTTCATGCGATCTTCGGGATCAGTTATTTCTTCAAGATGATCCTTCGCGCTTTCCGCTACATCGCGCACGGGCTGTAACCAGTGATCAATGATGCCGTGACGGTGGCCATCCATCGCAGACTGCACACCACCACAACCATAATGTCCGCACACAATAATGTGCCTTACCTCCAGTGTTTCCACTGCAAATTCCAGCACCGACAGCAAATTTATATCGCCACGATGCACGAGATTGGCAACATTGCGATGGACAAAAACCTCGCCCGGCTCCAACCCGGTAATCACATTGGCCGGTACCCGGCTATCGGAGCATCCGATCCACAAATATTCCGGGCGTTGCAGCGCTGATAACCGCCGAAAATATTCGGGATCATTTTCTCGCTTACCCTCCGCCCACCGCACATTGTGAGCAAGCAAATCTGTAAGGTCGCGGCCTTCAGGCCTCTTTTGCTTGTCACTCATGCCGGTACGCTTATTGAACCAACTGACCATCAACAGCCTCAAGATCAATACCTTCAATCTCGGCCTTGCTTACCAAAATACCGATATATTGGGAGACTGCACGGCTCCAACTCGCCGCCTCCAGCCATGCCGCGATGCGCCCACGCACCATATCAAAGGGCAGAGTTTCGCCCTTGATGATACGGTCCAATTGAATGACGTGATATCCAAAAGGTGTTGGCGCTGGCACTGGCGAAAGCTGCCCCTCTTCCAGTGCAAACAACACGGTTTCAAATTCTGGCACTGTGGAGCCTTTGGTTAATTGCCCCAGATTACCGCCCTGCTCTTTCGATGGACAAGCCGAAAGAGAAAGCGCTAGGGATGCAAACTGCGAAGGGTTGGCAACAAGCGTAGCAATGGCTGCTTCCGCTGCGGTTTTGGCAGCAGCACGTGCTGTCTCGTCCGAAGGAGGTGCCGCAAAAAGCATGTGTCGCGCTTCATAGAGGGTTTCAGAACAGAACTTGTTTGAATGAGTCTTATAGTAACGATGACATTCGGCTTCTTCAGCAGTGGGCACAATTATCTCCTGCTCCAACAAAACCCGAATGGCAGCATCCTCGTCGGTTTCTTTCAAACCATCTCCAAGTTCTTCAGCTTCAGCAGCAATGACCTCGGCTAAGGTTTCTTGCCGCAGCAGCTCACGCACAACCAGTGCTCTTGCTGCCTGTTCAAATGCCTGAACGGGCTTATCTGAAGGATGATTTTGCGCTTCGCTTTGAACCGCATCGATTGCTATTTCAACACCATTGACCACTATTGGTGGCCGCAATTTTGGTTTTGGCGGAACCTTCACCTTGCCGTTTGGCAAGACGCTATTAGTTAAATCCAGTACTGTTGTCATATCAAATTACTCCGCAGGGGTACGACGTTTGGTGCGCACGACCTGATATCCCGGCCGCCAGAGATATCGTATTGGTGCACTCAACATGTGCACCAAACGGGTGAAAGGGAAGAGGACAAATATCGTCAACCCCAGAAAGATATGCGCCTTGAAGATCGGGCTGGCATGAAGCATATGGCTAGCAGCTTCCGGGTTGAAGGTGAAAATACCCTGCGCCCAAGTCATCAACTCTATCATTTCATGGCCATCCAGGTGTTGTAGCGAAACAAAAATCGTCCCCAGACCAAGTGCCAATTGCACCCACAGAATAAGGATAATCATATTATCCGCAAAGTTGGATGTTGCACGAACCCGCGCATCAAAAAACCTACGATGAACCAGAAGCGTTGCGCCGATAATGCCCATCACTCCGGCAATGCCGCCGGCTATAATTGCCACCCATTGTTTGGCCGTATGGGTTACGCCCAGCATATCCCATATCCATAACGGGGTGAGCAAGCCAATTAAATGACCTGCAAAAATCATCAGGACGCCCACATGAAACAGCACCGAACCCATCACCAATTGCTTACGGCGCAGAAGCTGGCTTGAACCCGCTTTCCACGTATAAGGTTCATGGTCATAGCGAATAATGGTCCCCAGCGCCAAAATAGTTAGCGCCAGATACGGATAGTACCCGAACACAATGGTGTTGATTGTATCTGCCATTTGTTCGTCTCCTTATACGTTTGGTTGTTGGTCGGGGCGGCGTTTATAAGCGCGCAACTGCGTGCGTAATTTATCCGGCCCACATTGACCTTCACCGGCGTTCTGCCCGAAGGTAACGGCTTCTTCTTCCCAGATCTCATCAAGAGCTTCGAGATCATTAGGATCATCTTCCGGCATTTCCAAGATTTCAGCCACAGCTTTTGGATCAGCGGTGGTTCCGGCAATCGCTTCAAGCGCTATGAGGGCATTGGCATAAATGCTATCGCGCTTTTGCAAACGTTCGCGCAAAGCCGATGTAATGTGCAAGGTCTGCCCGAGGAGATTATGCACTTCCTCTCCAGACTGGGTTGAAAGATATTCAAGAAACAGCGGGATATAGTCCGGCAATTCCTTGGCATCGATATCAAACCCTTGCGCTTCATACATAGTCGCAAGATCAACCATCGCCTGCCCACGATCACGGCTTTCACCATGAACATGTTCAAATATATGCAATGACAGCGTTCTTGTGCGATCAAAAAGCTGCACATAACGCTCTTCCGCCTCATAGATATTGAGGGCAGAAATATCGTCAATCAATGCATATAGCCCGGCTCTTTCTTTCTTGCCCAATTTCGTATCACTTGCCAGCACTTCGCGCAGTTCCGGTCCGGCATCAATCAATGCCTGACTTGGATAGGAGAGCAGTGCTGAAATAACTTTAAGTGTGTTTGCCATTAGTGTCAGCCCTTGATCAGATCGGTTGGAGTGTTAACTGTACGTGTCTTTTTCGCTCCGAAGAGATTGAGGTCCGACGTACCGCCGGAACAGCCATTGCCGAAGGAGAAACCGCATGAACCGTGCAGGTCATAAGCGTCTTCACCAACTTCACGGTGGCTGGTTGGAACAACAAACCGGTCCTCGTAATTAGCGATTGCCATGATATGGTACATGTCTTCAATCATCTGGCTGGTAAGTCCGACACGACCGGCGATTTTCTCGTCAATCACGCCATCGACAGTTTTGGAACGCATATATGAACGCATGGCCAACATGCGTTCCAGCCCGGTGACTATCGGTTCGTCCTTGCCTGCAGTTAGCAGGTTGGAAAGATAACGCACTGGGATGCGCATGGATTTCACATCCGGCAAATCGCCATCCCAGCCAATTTTCCCAGCTTCTGCCGCATTTTGCAGCGGTGAAAGCGGTGGTACATACCAGACCATTGGCAGAGTGCGATATTCAGGATGCAGCGGAAATGCTACTTTCCAATCCATCGCCATTTTATAGACCGGAGACTTCTTAGCAGATTCTAACCAAGCATCAGGAATGCCCTGTTTGCGTGCTTCAGCGATTACTTCTGGATCATTGGGATCAAGGAAGACAGAAAGCTGAGCTTCATAGAGATCTTTTTCATCCGGAGTAGATGCTGCTTCTTCGATGCGATCAGCATCATAAAGCAACACGCCAAGATAGCGGATACGTCCAACGCAGGTTTCAGAACAAACAGTTGGTTGTCCTGCTTCGATGCGTGGATAGCAGAAGGTGCATTTTTCTGATTTTCCTGAAGACCAGTTGTAATAAATCTTCTTATACGGGCAAGCAGAAACGCACATGCGCCAGCCCCGACATTTTTCCTGATCGATCAGAACAATGCCATCTTCTTCACGTTTGTAAATCGCACCTGATGGGCACGCAGCAACGCAAGTTGGATTGAGACAATGCTCGCAAAGGCGCGGCAAATACATCATGAAAGTGTTTTCAAATTCGCCGTAAATCTCTTTTTCGACGCCTTCGAAATTGTAATCGACCGAACGCTTGGAGAATTCGCCGCCGAGAATTTCTTCCCAGTTCGGGCCCCATTCAATCTTTTCCATACGCTTACCTGTAATCAGTGAGCGCGGCCTTGCGGTTGGAAACGCCTTACTTTCACCAGCGGTTTGCAAATGGCCATAATCAAAATCAAACGGTTCGTAATAGTCATCGATTTCTGGTAAATCGGGATTGGCAAACAGCTTTGCCAATATCCGCCATTTTGCGCCCATTTTAGGTGCGATCTTGCCGTTTGGTTTGCGGGTCCAGCCGCCATTCCACTTTTTCTGGTTTTCCCATTCTTTAGGATAACCAATACCGGGTTTGGTCTCGACATTGTTGAACCATGCATATTCAACGCCCTCGCGGGTGGTCCAGACGTTTTTGCAGGTGATCGAACAAGTATGACAGCCGATGCATTTATCGAGATTCAGCACCATGCCGATTTGTGCGCGTATTCTCATTCTGCTGCCTCCGGTGTGCTGACAAGTGGTTCTTCGAGCCAGTCAACCTTGTCCATTTTTCTAATAATAACGAATTCATCACGGTTGGAACCAACCGTACCGTAATAGTTGAATCCGTAAGATAGTTGCGCGTAGCCGCCGATCATATGGGTTGGTTTGGTGATCGCCCTTGTGACAGAATTATGAATGCCGCCACGTTGTCCGGTTTGTTCGGACCCCGGCACATTCACGATTTTTTCCTGCGCGTGATACATGAACAGCGTGCCCTCTTTCATGCGCTGGGAAACAACCGCACGGGCGACAAGTGCGCCGTTTGCGTTATAGGCTTCGATCCAGTCATTATCGACAATCCCGGCCTTGGCCGCATCAACTTCTGACAACCAGACCACCGGCCCGCCACGGTTGAGCGTGAGCATTAAGAGGTTGTCTGAATAGGTGGAGTGAATGCCCCATTTCTGGTGTGGCGTTATGAAGTTCAGAACGATTTGCTTATTGCCATTGGGTTTGGATTCAATCACCGGATTGACGGTCTTGGTATCGATCGGTGGACGGTAGACGCAGAACGCCTCACCAAATGCCCGCATCCATAGGTGATCCTGATAGAGTTGTTGTCTACCCGAAAGCGTTCGCCACGGGATCAATTCATGCACATTGGTGTAGCCAGCATTATAACAAACATGCTCGCTCTCAATTCCCGACCATGTGGGCGAAGAAATGATTTTGCGTGGTTGTGCCACAATATCACGGAAGCGGATTTTCTCGTCTTCCTTGGGCTTTGCTAGATGGGTGTGATCAATGCCGGTAAATTCCGAGAGCTTTTCCCAGGCTCTAACAGCAACTTCACCATTGGTTTCCGGCGCCAGCATCAACACAACTTCGGATGCATCAATATCTGTCTCAATTTTCGGCATACCCTTGGAAATACCTTCTTCGGTAATAACGCCGTTGAGTTCGCCAAGCAGTTTCACCTCCTGCTTTGTATCCCATGAAATGCCCTTGCCGCCATTGCCGAGTTTTTCCAACAATGGTCCAAGTGCTGTGAAGCGCTTGTAGAGATTTGGATAATCGCGCTCGACCACAACAACATTTGGCATGGTCTTGCCGGGAATTGGATCGGCCTTGCTGGTTTTCCAATCATCCACGTCGAATGGCTGAGCGATTTCACCCGGCGTATCATGCAAGATAGGGACGAGTACCGTATCCTGCTCTACACCGAGAACCTCAGGAGAAACTTCAGAGAATTTCTTGGCAAGGCCTTTGAAAATATCCCAGTCACTACGCGCTTCCCATGCCGGATCAGCAGCACTTGAAAGCGGATGAATGAACGGGTGCATATCCGAGGTGTTGAGATCGTTTTTTTCGTACCATGTGGCGGTGGGTAAAACGATGTCGGAATAGACACATGTGGTCGACATGCGGAAATCCAACGTCACCAGCAAATCAAGTTTGCCTTCCGGCGCCTCATCGTGCCAGACGGCTTCGGTCGATTGTACTTTACCCTCTTCGCCCAAATCTTTACCCAGCACACCGTGCTGTGTTCCAAGCAAATGCTTGAGAAAATATTCATGCCCCTTGCCCGATGAACCAAGCAGATTGGAACGCCAGACAAACATATTGCGCGGCCAGTTAACCGGGTTATCCGGATCGGCACAGCTCATTTTGAGCTTGCCGGATTTTAGTTGCTCGGCAACATAATCCTTGGGATCTTTCTTGGCCTTGGCGGCCATCTTGGCAATATCCAACGGATTGGTTTCAAGCTGCGGCGCAGAAGGCAACCAGCCCATGCGTTCGGCTTTGATATTATAGTCCATCAGCGTTGCGTTCCACTCGCCCTTCGGCGCTGTGGGCGACAGGATTTCATTGACGTTCAAAGTCTCATAGCGCCACTGATCTGTGTGGGCATAGAAAAATGAAGTTGAATTCATGTGACGCGGCGGACGCGCCCAATCAAGGCCAAAGGCCAAAGGTTGCCAGCCGGTTTGCGGACGCAGTTTTTCCTGTCCCACATAGTGGCTCCAGCCACCACCCGATTGGCCGATACAACCGCACATAACCAGCAGGTTGATGATGCCACGATAGTTCATATCCATGTGGTACCAGTGGTTTAGACCGGCCCCCAGAATAACCATGGAACGCCCATTGGTTTTTTCCGCATTGGTAGCAAATTCGCGAGCAACTGTAATAATGTGATCGGCAGGAACCCCAGTGATTTTTTCGGCCCATGCGGGCGTATAGGGTTCCATCTCGTCATAGCTCTTGGCAACATTGTTGCTACCAATACCGCGATCAAGTCCGTAATTGGCAGCAAACAGATCAAATACCGTAGCAACCATCACATCTTTGCCATCGAGCTTAACTTTACGAGCTGGTACTGAGCGCACCAATACACTGTCATGATCCGTACCTTCAAAATGGTCATGCTCACGGTTACCGAAATACGGGAACGCTACATCAGCGATTATGTCATGATCATCATCGAGGATGAGGGTCATCTGCAACTTGGTATCATTGCCCTTGCCGTCTTTTTCCTGAAGGTTCCATTTGCCTTTATCACCCCAGCGGAAACCGACGGAACCTTGAGGTACAACAACCTTTTTGGTTTCAGCGTCAATCGCGACAGTTTTCCATTCAGGGTTGTTTTTCTCGCCGAGATTGCGGGCAAAATCAGAGGCGCGCACCTGCCGGTCCGGCACATAATGTCCGTTCTCTTTGGTGAGTTTCACCAGCATCGGCATATCAGTGTACTTACGACAGTAATCTTCGAAATAATCGGCCTGCCGGTCCAGATGGTATTCACGCAGGATCACATGGCCCATGGCCATGGCGAGCGCTGCATCAGTTCCAGCTTTTGGATGCAGCCATAAATCTGCAAATTTGGTGGCTTCCGAATAATCAGGTGAAACTACGACAGATTTCGCGCCTCTATAGCGCGCTTCCGTATAAAAGTGCGCATCCGGTGTGCGTGTCTGAGGCACATTCGAACCCCAAAGCATCAGGAATCCGGCATTATACCAGTCCGCACTTTCAGGTACATCGGTCTGCTCGCCCCAAGTCATCGGTGAGGATGGCGGCAAATCGCAATACCAGTCGTAGAACGACATACAGGTTCCGCCCATCAAGGAAAGGTAACGTGACCCAGCCGCATAAGAAACCATCGACATGGCAGGAATTGGCGAGAAGCCAATCACCCTATCCGGGCCGTGTTCACGTACAGTATAAGCGTTGGCAGCCGCTATAATTTCATTGACCTCATCCCATGTCGCACGCACAAAACCGCCGTGTCCACGAATGCTGGTATAAGATTTACGTTTTTTTGGATCTTCAACAATCGATGCCCATGCCGCAACGGGTTCGCGCATCACACGTGCTTCCCGCCAAAGCTTGACCAGACGCGATCGCACCAGCGGATATTTCACCCTGTTGGCGGAATACATGTACCATGAATAACTGGCACCACGCGGACAACCGCGCGGCTCATGGTTTGGAAGATCAGGCCTCGTGCGGGGATAATCGGTCTGCTGGGTTTCCCAGGTGACAATCCCACCCTTGACGTAAATCTTCCATGAACATGAACCGGTACAGTTCACCCCGTGGGTTGAACGCACAATTTTATCGTGCTGCCAGCGCTTGCGATAAGCATCCTCCCAACCCCGATTTTCATTGGTGGTCACTCCGTGACCACCAGAAAAAGTATCGACATTTTTACGCGAGAGGAAATTCAAACGATCGAGTAGATGCGACATAGATTTTGTTTCCTAGCTCGCTGTTGAGGGTTTCGCGGGAGTTTCAAGTCCCCGCTCAATATCATATAGTTTACCGCCCGGACGGGTGTAGACCCACCATGTGAGCGCCACGCAAGTGACGTAGAAGCCCATAAAGGCCCATAATGCCGCTTCCGGCCCACCAGTCATACTGATCGAAGTGCCGTAAGCTTTGGGGATAAAGAACGCCCCATAAGCTGCCATGGCGGAAGTGAAGCCGATAATGGCCGCGCTTTCTTTTTCACCTTGACGGTTGGAAGCTGCACCTTTGAGTTCAGGCATGGTTCTTTGGACTTCGCGGTGCATGATTACGGGGATCATCTGGAAGGTTGATGCGTTGCCAATACCCGTTGCGAAGAACAAGATCATGAACATTGCAAAGAAGCCCCAGAATGCACCCGGCTGTTCTTTGATGGCGAGGAAATATATTACCCCACCCACAGCCGCGATCATCAAAATGAAGGTCCAGAAGGTCACACGACCTCCACCCCATTTATCTGATATCCAGCCCGTTGCCGCCCGTGAAAGAGCACCAATCAACGGTCCAAGGAATACATATTTGAGTGATTCCACATCAGGGAACTGAGTTTTTGCTAATAGCGGGAACCCGGCTGAATACCCAATGAAGGAACCAAATGTACCGGTATATATCCAGCTCATGATCCAGTTATCGGAGCGTGAGAAGATAATGGACTGGTCCTTGAAGGAAGATTTCGCAGAAGCGATATCGTTCATGCCAAACCACGCAAACAGGGTGGCAAGGATCAGGAACGGCACCCAGATAAAACCAGCATTTTGAACCCACAATTGCGTGGTTTCATTGACCTGCTGAGGCGCACCGCCTCCGACATAGCTGAATACGCCCGATGTAATAACGATTGGTACCAGAAACTGCATGACGGATACGCCCGCATTTCCAAGTCCTGCGTTAAGAGCCAGCGCATTGCCTTTTTCCGATCTTGGGAAAAAGAAGCTGATATTCGACATGGAAGAGGCAAAGTTACCGCCGCCGAAACCGCAGAGAAGTGCCAGCACAAGGAAGATGAAGTAAGGTGTGCCGGGATCCTGCACTGCGTAACCAATGCCAAGTGCCGGTATCAAAAGCGAAGCCGTGGTCAAGGTGGTCCACAAACGTCCGCCAAAAATCGGCACCATAAAGGAATAGAATATCCTCAGCGTCGCACCAGAAAGCCCGGGCAATGCCGCCAACCAGAACAGTTGATCAGTGGTGTAATTGAAACCGATGCTCGGTAGCTTGGAAACAACCACGCTCCACACCATCCATACAGAGAAGGCGAGCAACAGGCTGGGAATTGAAATCCAGAGATTGCGCGTGGCAATTGCCTTACCTTCTTTTTCCCAGAAATCGATGTCATCCGGTTTCCAGTTCTCGATAATTTTTGATTTGGCCGGGTGTTTTTTTACATCATGGATTGCCTGCATCTCTGGCAGTTCAGGCAATTCGCCCAATTCCTTGCCAAAGTGAGCTTTTTCCATCGCACGGATAGAAAAGTGCATCCACAAAAGAGCAACCGCTGTGATCAGGAACAACAGCATGAAGCAACTGGTCCAGACACCGGTCAAATCATTCATCACTCCAAAAGAGATGGGAAGAATGAAACCACCAAGGCCGCCGATCATGCCGACAAGGCCACCTACGGAACCAACATTTTCCGGATAGTAAACCGGGATGTGTTTATAGACCGCAGCTTTACCCAGTGACATGAAGAAACCGAGAATGAAGACGGTGATTACAAAGGGAACAAGACCCATTTCCGTTGAAAACGCGATCGGCCCTTTAATGCCATGGATAATGTAATCTGTATTTGGATAAGACAGCATGAACGTACAAATTGCCGCGACACCAAACGTCCAGTACATCACCATGCGGGCGCCGTATTTGTCTGACAAATGACCGCCATAGGCACGGAACAGACTGGCTGGCACCGCATAGAACGCCGCTAATACACCAGCGGTTCTGATATCAAGGCCATAAACGCCAATCATGTAACGCGGCAACCAAAGAGCCAGCGCAACAAAGGCACCAAACACGAAGAAATAATAAAGTGCGAAGCGCCAGACCTGAACGTTTTTAAGTGGTTCAAGTTCCAGCCAAGCTGATTTGGGTTTTTCACCCTTGGCACGCCGTGCAAGCAGTGCCGGGTCTTCCTTGGTGAACATGAAGAACAACACTGCAGCGACAGCCAGAACGACCGCATAAATTTGCGCCGTCTGTTGCCACCCAAAGGCTACCAATAAGAACGGTGCGCCAAAACTTGTTACTGCTGCACCAAAGTTACCGACCCCGAATATGCCCAATGCCGTTCCCTGTTTTTCAGACGGAAACCATTTGGAGATGTAGGTAATTCCAACGGCGAATGAACCGCCGGCAAGACCAACCCCTAGGGCAGCTACCAGAAACCATTCATAGGTTGAAACCGTGGAGAGCAGCCACACGGCCACAGATGAAGCCAGCATGACCAGCGCGAAAACTCGGCGGCCACCATATTGGTCAGCCCATATCCCAAGGAATATGCGACTGAGAGAACCGGTCAGAATTGGCGTCGCGACGAGCAAGCCAAACTGTGTTTCGCTCAGGCCAAGGTCAGCCTGGATGCGAACTCCGATGATTGAAAAAATTGTCCATACGGCAAAACACACGGTAAATGCAAAGGTGCTCATACCCAACGCGCCGTTTTGTTGCCCCCGCGTTACACCAGAAAGAGTGTTCATTTGAAACAGTCCCTATTTAAAGCAAACCACCATCGGTCTGACTAGAATAGGCGCACATTGCTCATGAGTTACTGAAATCATTTGATGCAGATCAACGCACATGCACTCTAACGAATATACAAGTGAAATGAAGGGAATGATCAAGAAACGAGTACTGATTTCGCAATTAAAACAACTGCATTTGAGTGCTATTCAACAAAAATAGTCATTTCATAACTTGATAAAAATCAATAAGGCGAATCGAAATGCGTCCAAGCGACCTATCTGAAATTCAAACACTCGCTCTTTTTAAGGAAATGGATGAGGATAAACTTGCTACAATTGTGCGAGCTGCCTATTTGCAAAATTTCCCCGTTCAAGTGCAAATTGCTAATGAAGGGGAGGATGCCGATTTTCTATTTGTTGTAATTGAAGGAAGTGTTGAGCTTTTTGCCTCGGCAAACGGAAGAGAAGCAACAATGGCCATGGTTGGGCCGGCAGATTCCTTTATTCTAGCGGCAGTCATCAACGACTCTCCCTATCTGATGTCAGCCCGCACCACAGAAAAATCTCGCATATTGATGATCCCAGCACAGGACATTCGTAATGCTTTCGAAAAGGACGAAGCATTTGCACGAACCATCATCGTAGAACTTGCCAATTGCTACCGCACAGTCATCAAAGATTACAAAAACCTCAAACTGCGCACGGCAGTCGAACGACTGGCCAACCGACTTCTGGAGTATCACTGTGAACAAGGAGAGACCGGCGTTATTGAGCTACCCCATGATAAGAAACGTCTGGCAGCCCTATTAGGTATGACCCCGGAGAACCTATCTCGCGCCTTCTCAACACTCAAACCTTATGGTATAACAGTAAAAGGCAGCTGTATCATGTTGAGCGATATGAAGGGGCTTACCACTTTGGCAAAACCAAACCAGCTCATCGATCGCCACGCAAAATAGTCCCTCATCCTGGCTGGGTGACTACAAGTGAGCGAAGGCACCAGTCCAGCCCACCACAGTTTTCACGTGATATTATTTGGACATACTCCCCACCAAATTCTTCCCAAGACGGGCGGTAAGTTTCGCGCACGGCAGTCAAAAGAGGAATACTCATTGCATGCCTTTCTGAATCACGGCCCGGAACTCCGGCCCTTCGGATTCTCCTTTTCCAAACCGGTTGAGAACAAGCAAATCAATTCCTTCTTCCAATTCTCCGATCAAGGCACTGGATGCCTCAGCTATTGCACAACACTCCTTATAAGGCATTGATTTTATTAATATGTATGTCCAATTAATTACAGGACGAGGGAGAAAGCACTCCCAAATTCTGACTATTCGGAGTTTTGAATTTCATTTCTCTGACTGATAAACACTCTATAAATGTGGGTGCTGGTTTGATCTCCAAAACGGTAACATCGCGTCAGTCAATTTCCAGTTACTTCGCACCAAACTGATCCAATTGCAGGACTTGCAATCATAGACACCCTTTAGTCACGAATTGCCTCGTTCAACAATAGTAACGCCAAACCTAAACGCGGCTATTTAGCAATTTTGCTTCCCATATATCATCACGCACTTTTTCATAGATCAGATCTAACACGAGCTTCCTTATCGTTTCAAAGAGTGGGTTGGAAGGGTAATCACTTCGATTGCCGATATGCAACCTCCGAGATAATTTGGGTTCGATAACTGGTCGACAATGAAGTGAGCGTGCTTGCAATTGCTCATATACAAATACTTTTGGCGCGATGGTGCAGCCAAGACCTGCCAACATGCCATTTGTGATGCCGCTAATGGAGTTAAGCTGCAAGGGAGCATTCACTATAAGCTTGTTCAACAGGCCCGGGCGATCAATTAGTGCCCGTGATGACGCTCCCTGCCGCAGCAATAATATGGGCAGTTTGGCCAATTCATCAAATGTAATAGGCTTGCTCTCAGCACCAATCACCGAAGCTTTCCCCACACACATAACCTCTTCTTCCAGAACAGGATCCATAACAACGCGGCGATCAATTTGTGGATTATAAAAAAGGGCTAAATCCACTTCAGAGGAAAGAAGGCTGCTATGGGTCGTGCCCGATAGGCTTTCGATGATAGTCAGGCGAACCATCGGATAGTCGCGAATGATTGCTTCCATCAAGGCCAACCCGATACATTTCATCACAGAAAAAGGGAGGCCAATTGCTATTTCACCGGCAACTTCCTTAGACTCACGAACCATGTCACGTTCGGCTGCTTTTGCAGCTCGTAGAATTTTTGTTGCGTGGGAATATAGCCGAATTCCAGCGGTTGTTGGCTCCATTCCGCGCGGCTTTCGGGTGAAAAGCGATACGCCAAGTTGAGCTTCCAGTTTTGAAATATGATGACTTATAGCCGACTGAGCGACGTTGTGGCGACTGGCTGCATGGGAAAGGTTCTTCAAATCATACACAGCGGAAAAATAAGTGAGCTGTTTGATATCCATGTCTGTAACCATCTAGTAATTCGAACGATTAGTTCTAATTATTATATTTTATTGAACGCGTTGATTGCAATACCCTGCATGAGAAATATAGTTTTCAACCCGAGAACCAGATCATATGCCATCATCTTTACCGCTGAAAGATATACGTGTTGTTGAAATGAGCCATATGGTAATGGGCCCTTCCTGCGGCATGATTTTGGCGCAACTTGGTGCCGAAGTTATCAAAATTGAACCCCAAAAAGGTGACAAAACCCGTGACCTTGGTGGTATGGGGACTTCCTTTTTTCCTTTGTTTAATCGGGGAAAGCGCAGCATGGTGCTCGAGTTGAGCGAGGAGAAAGACCGCGAAGTCTTTGAAAAATTGCTATCAACGGCAGATGTTTTTATCGAAAATTTCAGAGATGAGTTGCTGGAAAAACTTGATATCACTTCGGCTGGCTTACGGATAAAATTCCCTCAATTGATTGTTGCTGGCCATAAGGGGTTTTTATCCGGCCCTTATGAAAATCGACCAGCACTCGACGAGGTTGTTCAAATGATGAGCGGGCTTGCGATGATGACCGGCTCGAAAGAAAAACCTATGCGAGTTGGCTCCTCCGCAAATGATATTATGGGTGGAATGTTTGGTGTGATTGGAATTCTTGCTGCACTATTAGAGCGCAAGGAGACCAAACAAGGCAAAGAGATACGTGTTGGTTTATTTGAGAACTGTCTGTTTCTGGTTGCCCAACATATGGTTCAGCACGAACTGACTGGTATGCCCTCCGTACCCATGCCAAGTCGAATTCATGCGTGGCCGGTTTATGATATTTTTCAAACATCAGACAATGAGCAGGTATTCATCGGGGTTGTCACTGATGGCCATTGGAATACATTTTGCGAGGCATATGGGCTACAGAATTTTCTGGATGATGCTCGATTGCGCACGGCAACCGAGCGTATCAATGCCCGCACATGGACAATACCGATTGTCGCAAAAATTATTGCCAAGGAAAAACTTGCCAATTTAGTCGAATGCCTTGACCGCCTCAACATTCCATTTGCTAACATCAACTCTCCTGAAGATCTCTTTCATGACGAACATGTGTTGCGGAAGGGCGGGCTGGTCAGTTCTACAAATGTGGACGGTAAAAATTTCCGTGTCCCTGCATTGCCATTGGAGATTGACGGGAATGGGCTGGACAGGTGCACAGAAGTTCCACAATTGGGTGGTGACACGTTAGCAATATTGCGTGAACTTGGCATGGAACCGTCACTGAAAGAAGCTCTTCCAAAAGAAACAAAAGTGGCGCTGTAAAATGGAAAAGGCAAATTTGGTGTACCCATCAGGACAAGTTACACTACGTGAAGTTGGACTGAGAGACGGCCTACAGATGGTTAAAACATTTCCATCAACAGTGGGTAAAAAATCTTGGATCGACGTGGAATATGCCGCTGGCATTCGCCATTTTGAAGTGGGTTCTTTTTTGCCAAAAGATCGCTATCCGGCTTTTGCGGACGTGGAAGAAATTATTGCCCATGTGGGCCAATTGCCTGGTGCCCATGCAGCAGCCCTCACGCCGAATAAAAAGGGTTCACAATTGGCGATGGCCAGTGGTGTGCCCGAAATACATTGCGTGATATCAGCAACTGAAGAGCACAATTTGGCAAATTTGGATCGATCCCGCAATCAAACCTTGAGCGAGATCGCGCAGGTCATGGCACTTCGCAAAGAAAGCGGTTGTGACATGATAATCGGGGTAGGAATCGCCATGAGTTTTGGCTGCTCTATATCTGGAGAAGTCGACCCTGATGGTGTGCTTGATCTTGCAAACCAATGCTTTGAACTGGGTGCCGATGTCGTGTCTATTGCCGACACGGTTGGCTTTGCCGGACCAAAACAAGTGGATCACCTGACCAAAAAAATGCGAAACCTTTCAGATGGAAAACCATTCGGCGTTCATCTACATGACACCCGAGGCATGGGCATAGCCAACGCTGCCGCAGCTCTCGATCAAGGAGTGCGAATTTTGGATGCTTCAATGGGAGGCTTGGGGGGCTGTCCGTTTGCGCCAAATGCGACGGGCAATATTGTCATGGAAGACTTGGTGTTCCTTTGCCAATCCGGCGGGTTTGAGACCGGGGTGGACGTGGAGAAATTAATTGAGGTCCGAGAAATACTGAGTAGCGAAATGCCCGATGAACCTTTGCATGGGGCGCTTGCAAAAGCAGGGTTGCCGATTTCGGCAAATCTGCATGAGCAAGGCGTGCAATAATGAAATGAATAAAACTACATGAAACTGAAAATGGGAGAAGTAAAATGAAGAAACTAACCGTAGTAACAACCGGCCTTGCAATGGCAGCTGGTATTCTTGGTACAACATCTGTGTCGATGGCGGCGGATGCCATGCGTTGCTCGCACCAATTGCCGCCGGCGCATCACATTGCCAAGGTTATTGAAAAATGGGCGGCAGAAATTGAAACCCTTTCCGGCGGTGAAATTGATGTACAGGTCTTCGGCGCAAACAGCCTGACGGGTGCAAAACAAAATGCAACATCTGTCGCCAAGGGCGATATTGATTGTGCTTTTTCAATCAATCCTCAATGGGGTAAAACGTTACCCTTGATGAATGTTACGCTTGGGCCGTTTGCAGTCAGTAGTCTTGATGCATTGAACAAATGGGACGGTTCAGAAGCAGCCAAATTTTTGGAAGAGAAACTTTTGACCAAGGGCGTGCGCAACGTTACATGGATGTTCACAACCCGCAGTACTGCGATCACATCCAATGGCAAAGCACTGATCAAGCCAGAAGATTTTGACGGTGTAAAAATCCGCGGCCTTGGCCCGGTACCAGATGCCGGATTTGTTGCCATGGGTGCAGCCCCTTCCGCTATGTCAGGAAGCAAGGTTTATCAGGCGCTGTCTACCAATGTGATTGATGCCGGTCTTACCGATGTATCAGCGGCTGTTTCGCGTAAATACTATGAAGTGCAGGATCACGTGACCGTACTTCCATTATTCAGTATTTATTTCCACGGATACGTAAACCCTGCATGGTATGACAAGCTTTCCGACAAATCCAAGTCTGCCGTTGATGAAGCAGGCAAGAAAGCCGCCAAATGGGCAATTGAAGCGTCGGAAGCTTCTGCTGCGACCGCTCCCGATAAATTAGCGGAAAAGGGCATGACAGTTCATATTGCAACAGATGCAGATATCGCTGCGCTGAAAGCCAAAATGGCACCGGCATTTGATGCAGCTTTTGGCAAGGCCTCCGGTGAGGACGGTAGGAAACTTCTTGAACTTGTCGGCAAGCTCTAAAGGTTTGAAATTACAGATATGAAATCTGATCAAACCACTGATATTGGAGGAGGGGCAAATACCCCTCCTCCAGAATTTCCGTCTTCCGCCCTAACCAGGTTGATTGGCAAACTTGCTTTTTTTGCCAGCATCATAAGTGCTGCCCTTGTGGTTTTGACGCTTTTAGTAACCGCTTTCAGTGTATTTCGTCGTTATGTTTTGGGTAAACCGCTTACTTGGTCTGACGAACTTTCAGGTTTTTTGGTCGTGGCAATCGTGATGCTGGGCGCTGCAGAAGTGCTTCGAAAAAACGAACACATTAGCGTGGACATTCTCACCGGGAATATGACTGGCACGAAAAAATGGCTGGTCGAACTATGGTCCAATATTTCAGTTGCAATTGTGGCCGGGGTCATATGCGTCAGCGGGTATAATGCAGTACAATTTTCCCTAAAAATTGGTGTTTATTCCGATGGTTATCTGGAAGCACCATTGTGGATACCACAATCCTTCTTGTTGGCAGGCGCTGGATTGTTGCTATTGCTGTCGCTTGCACGCGTGGCTGATCTTCTATTTTTCAAACGGGGAAGATAGTGCTTACATTTATCATTCTTCTCGTGCTGATTTTGCTCCTGCTTAGCGGCATACCAATTTTTGCCGGCTTGGGATTAACCTCAATAGCAATCATTGTTATTTCTGAAGGCAGCATTTCCAGTGTTGCTGACACCATATTTGCCAAACTGGATAACGGGCTGCTCACTGCCATTCCAATGTTTGCCTTCATGGCCCATGTGATGATCAGATCAAAGGTTGTTGACGATCTTTATAATGCTGCCAACGCTCTTGTTGGTCATTTCAAGGGAGGTCTTGGAGTCGCGACAGTTCTTGCTTGCACGATCTTTGCTGCGATTTCCGGTTCGTCGGTCGCCACGGCCTTAACCATCGGGTCTAGCGCAATTCCGCAAATGAAACGGTTTGGATATCGGGACAGCGATACTTACGGTGTCATTGCTGCGGGCGGTACACTGGGAATTCTTATTCCTCCTTCCGGGCCGTTAATTCTTTATGCAATTGTTTCTGAAACTTCCATCGGTGCGCTTTTCATTGCAGGGCTTATTCCTGGAATTTTGATGGCTTTGCTATTTGCCGCCTATAGCGTTGGTCAAGCCTATTTTCGAGAAAATATCAGAGATACAGACTGGATTGGATGGTATGCGTGCGCCCGCGCAATGAAAAAATCCGTGTGGTCATTGTTAATGCCGCCGATTGTTCTGGGTGGCATATATTTGGGTATATTCACGGCATCGGAAGCCGCTGCAATCGGTTGCATCTACGCCCTGCTGGTTGGCGCATTGGTCTATCGAAATTTTGGCCTAAGCGACTTGGCAGAAACCGCTTACGAAACCGTACGTACCACAGCAATGTTGTTCATGATATTGGCCGGGGCCGCTATGTTCGGTCATGCGGTTACCATCATACGATTACCAATCGAATTGATGGAGAGTGTAATCGCCCTGGGGTTGACGCCGATGGCGTTCATTCTGGTGGTCATGCTGGTGATTTTTATACTCGGCATGTTTCTGGAGACCATTGCTATCATATTGATCACCACCCCCATCGTTTTACCTGCACTGATGCAATTTGAGGTCAATCTCGTCTGGTATGGAATTTTGCTGATGATCAATCTGGAACTGGCCCTGATAACCCCTCCTGTTGGCATGAATTTGTTTGTGATTAAAGGAATTGCCAAAGCGCCACTATCAGAAGTCATAAAAGGTGCCCTACCCTATGTCGGTTTGATGATAGTAGGCCTCGTAATTGTTCTTTTATTCAAGCCAATTGCACTATGGTTGCCTCAACTTGCTGGATTTGGCATTTAGAGCACAATCTGAAAAGTGGTAGCCGATTTTCAGATAAATTGTGCGTTAAAACAAACTGATAGGCGCTTTTTGCGATTCAAATATCGCAGAAAGTGCTTGCACACTGTTACTTACAGGTTCACGCAAAACAAGACGGGCAGGTTCACGCAAAACAAGACGGGGTCATGTGCAAAGAAGTGACATAAAACTGACACACACCGTATTTTGCTGTTTCCCAACGCAGGTATGGTAGCGGCGCTATAATAAAGCGATCAGCCCCGCCGCGCTTGTTACCAGCGTCATTGTGGTCTTCAAAATTCCGCTTGGAATTCTCCGGGTTGCCGGAATAAGCCTATACTTAATACTCTGATGGCCAATCCAAGGTCACCCAACCTACATCCCATGTGTCTAGAGCGAAAACGATTAGGATCCTCGGTTAGCTCAACCGCTGGAGATACAATTATCGCTTGCGAAACCTGCCCAATTCATCAAAAAACTGAGTTAGATATGGTTCTGTTAGGGTATTTCTGCGTTTAGCCATAGGCAATCCTTGTTTCTACATTTTCCCTGCACCTTGGACAAAAGGGGAACATATCCTGTTACTCTTGACTCCCGACTGACAAAATAGTTAATTTATTGTTAATATAGGGGCAACAGGAGAAACTTAATTAGATCGATGATAAAATCGGTCAATGGATGGGAGTGAAATAAAATGAAATTACGATCAATTTTATTGGCATCTGCAATTGCAATTGCCACCGCCTCGTCGGCGTCTGCTACGATTATGAGCGTGTTCGAAACCGCTGGGAACAGTACTGCTGGAACTGCAGCTGCAATTATTGCAGCACCTAAATTTGCGACGGATGCTGCATTCACCAACTCCGGTCAACAAGGGTTTAACGAGCTACAGAGTGTTCTGCTTACCGCCGATTTGTTGGTCGATGGCGGGATAATTGCTAAGGGCACACGTGTTAACAGCCATATGATTTTCTTAAATCTGAAACATGGCGAAACCAGCCCTCTTAGACATTTGGGCGTTGAATGGACATTCAAAAATCGTATTTTGGGAACAATGTCTGACTATTCCGGCAATTTAGAGTTTGCTTCGACACCAATTCTTGGCTGGCCGGGTACTACTTACCAATCACCATATAATGCCAGGGGCCTAGAGGGCAGCGACGCAATATCCTTCTTCGGAAATGTCCTGACGTTATCGATGAATGTGAGCCAACCCGGGGATTGGATAAGAGTTGTTAGCGCCGTCCCGGTTCCACCTGCACTACCTCTATTCGGCACAGCATTAGCAGTGCTCGGCTTTATGGGTTGGCGCAGAAAGCAAAGATCCGCTTAGTAGGCTTTTTGCCAAACCAGAATTACCAAGCAGCCCTCCGGGGCTGTTTTTGTTTGTTGATCAACCCGCCGCACGCAGCATTTAGCACAATTGCGTTTGGCATTGTTTTGGCTAAAGCCTTTACGCCGATAATAATTCGCGGTTCAGGGCTTAACGGCATGTGGATGCTTAAAATATCAATCGATCCCAGCTGATCTTTCCAGTTTTTAATTTTTACTGCACCTACAGCGCTGATAAATTCAGTGGACTTATCTGAACCTTAGATTGCTTCGGGATAATTGGTCGACCGAGGAACACCCCATCAACTTCATTCCTCGCTCGATCTCTGCGTGCATAAGCGTTAGGGCGCGCTCCACTCCTGGCTGACCCGCTGCTGCCAACGGGAACAGGTAGAACCTGCCGCCGCCTACTGCTTTTGCTCCCAAGGACAACGCTTTCAGCACATGTGTGCCGCGCTGGATACCGCTATCCATAATAACGTCGATCTTGTCGCCCACGGCATCGACTATCTCGGCTAACTGGTCGAAGGGGCTTCTTGATCCGTCCAACTGACGTCCGCCGTGATTGGATATAATGATACCGGTACAACCTATGTCGACAGCCTTCTTTGCATCTTCGACAGACATAATACCTTTGAGGCAGAATTGCCCATCCCAGAGCTTGACCATTTGAGCTACATCATCCCAGGTCATTGATGGATCAAGCATTTCCGTGAAGTATTTTCCGATTGATATGGCGCCATCGCTCATATCCACATGTTCATCAAGCTGGGGCAGTTTAAAACTTTCGTGGGTGACGTAATTGATTCCCCACATGGGTTTGATGGCAAACTGTATCAGACCGCCCAGCGTCAGGCGGAAGGGAATTGAGAAACCGGTGCGCAAATCACGTTCGCGGTTACCACCGGTGATGCTGTCTACTGTCAGCATCATGACGTCGACTTCGGACTCCTTTGCGCTCTCCATCATGGCTTTGTTCAGGCCGCGGTCTTTATGAAAATAAAACTGGTAGACCTGCGGGTTCTTAAATTTTTTCCGAACCTCCGCAATGCTTGTGGTCCCAAGAGAAGAAACGCCGAACATGGTTCCAAATTTATCCGCAGCGGCGGCAACCGCAAGCTCACCATCATGGTGAAACAGCCGCTGAAGTGCGGTTGGTGAACAGTAAATCGGCATATCAAGTTTTTGGCCCATCACCGTTACCGACATATCTATATCCTCAACCCCGGTCAGGACGTTGGGGATAAGGTCACATCGCTCAAATGCCTCTGTATTATGCCGATAGGTCGTTTCATCATCCGCAGCGCCGTCAATGTAATTGAATATGGGGCTTGGTAGACGCTTTTGGGCAAGAGTGCGAAAGTCTTGAAAGTTGTGACATTGATTTAGGCGCATGGAGTTTCCAGATGGTGTGTTGGCTGGCATTGCTCATCGGGAGCAATTTTCTTCAAGTTAATTGATGAATGTTTTGAGGTCTACCTATTGTTCGCCTACAAACCGGCGGGCAGGAATAACCTTGGGTTAGGACCTAATTATCCTAAATCTGTAGAATGGCGGTTCTGAGCCAAAAACTTACCACTCTCAACTAACAGTTTTCAGGTGCAGTCACGTGAAAATCCACTACCATCTCGGCTAGGATCGACGCTTCGCCGTCTATCGCCCACGCAACTGGACTTGCCCGGATAAAGTAGGGAGGTTTTCACTCTATCTCGGCCATTTTGGCCTCGAATTTGATCGGCGATATATATCCTATCGCTGAATGCCGTCTG
>JASFYT010000035.1:0-4330 GCA_045047085.1 Rhizobiaceae bacterium
TATGTTTCTGCCGGTTATCTTGGCGGGCGCATATCTGGGCTATAAAGTTCTCAATTATATAAATATCCGTTGGTTCGGCGCGCTGATCAGGTTGGCCGTATTGGTGGCTGCTGTCAGGTTGATTGTGTTTTAGGAATATCGTTGGGTCAGAAGTGCTTAGCGGTTGGGTCAAAACTGTCTGACAGAACAGCACTGTTAGATACGGGAAATTCCCAAAACCGAGTCAGAAATGCCCAACATTCAACATGTATGGAACAAGGTTGGGGTTGACACATGTGGCGTAAAATTGTTGCCAATTTATTCTCTTCAAAGGAGTCGTTTAGTGCATTCAGAATTATCTACGGAAGAATTGGTCCGCGACTGGAGCTTGAATTTTACTGATCTGGACTTTCTAAGTACAAAACCCAAGGCCACACGATATGTGCTAGCCGTGCAACTCAAATACTTTGCCGTAAACGGGTGTTTTGCCCATGGTGCGAGTGATATTCCTTCGGAAGCCGTTCCGTATTTGGCAGAACAATTAGGCAATAAACAGCCTGACTTAACAAAATTGAGCTTTGGTGGCCGATCAAAACGCCGCCATCGTGCAGATATTCTAAAATATCTTGGTTTCCAGCGTTTGAATGCTTCTGATCGCGCTGCTTTGGTTTCCTGGGTGAAGGCCGACCTTTGCCCCACAGGTAAATCAGTGGCGGCAATGGTTGAGCAAATATTTCTATGGTGCCGTGATCGTAAAATCATCAGGCCTGCATCGAGCGAGATTGAGCGCATTGTCCGTTCTGAACGGCATTGTTTTTTAGAGGGTCGGCTTGATAGGGTTACAAACCGGCTTCCTGACGAAACATTGAAGTTAATGGAAGCCTCTTTATCTGATCCGGATGGTTCATCTGGGTTTCAAGCAATTAAGGCTGACGCCGGTCGCGCATCCCTGGAAAACTTCTTGAATGTCACCGAGCGGTTGACGTTCATTCAAAGCCTACAGCTTCCCAGCAATATGTTGTCAGAGCTGGGCAAAGCATGGGTTGAGCAGATTGTGCGGCGTGTTGGCGGTGAGAAAGCCTCCGAAATGCGCAGGCATGATCAAAAGCGCAGACTTGGGTTTTATGCCGTTTATTTAATGAACCGTGAAGCACATATCGTTGATGATTTAATCGATCTGTTGGTTGAAACCATTCACAGGATCAATGCGCGCTCAAAGCGCAAAGTCATTTCTGGTATCGCGCGTGATATTGAAAAGGTTTACGGAAAAGAGCGCCTGTTGGTCGATATTGCGACTGCGGCAATGTTTAAGCCCAATGGTCGTGTGTCGGATGTGATCTTTCCTGTAGCTGGACAAGTGAAACTGGCCGCGATCATCAATGAACACCGCGCCAAAGGTACACTTGAAAAGCGTATTTATGCTGTCATGCGCGGTTCCTACGCCAGCCATTACCGCAGAATGTTGCCAAACCTGCTTTCGGTATTGGAGTTTAGGTCAAACAATGCAGTCTGGCGGCCCATTTTAGAAGCCTTGGACTGGATTAAACGTATGCAGGGGAGTGGGTGTCGTTATGTTCCCGAGAACGATGTACCGACGCTGGATGTTATCCCCAAGAAATGGCGCAGCGCTGTTATTGATACAGACGGGCGCATCAACCGGATCAGTTATGAGCTTTGCGTTCTCAGCCAATTACGAACCTGCATCCGCGCCAAAGAGATATGGGTTGTGGGTGCAGATCGCTATCGAAACCCTGATGATGACCTTCCCAAGGACTTTGAGATTAAGCGCCAAGATTATTACGCCGAGCTGAAACTGACGCAGGATGCCAAAGAATTCACGCGAGATATTAGGGCTAAACTTGAATGTGAGCTACGGCTTCTGAATGCCGAGATGCCCTCAAATGACAAAGTCCGTATTCTTTGGCGGGGTGACAATCGCATTTCGGTGACACCGTATAAACCATTACCAGAACCCACGGGCCTTACCGCCATAAAAGCTGAAATTGGGCAACGCTGGCCGATGACGGGGTTGCTCGATGTTTTAAAGGAAGCCGCCCTTGATACCGGATTTTTGAATGCTTTTGAAAGCTCTGCCTCGCGGGTTTCCTTACCAAAGGCCGATATAGATAAACGTCTTTTGCTATGTCTTTATGGTCTCGGGACAAATGCTGGCATAAAGCGCATCGCGGCTGCGGGGGATGCCAGTTACGAAGAATTACTGCACATCCGCAGGCGTTTTATTCACCCGGCAGCCCTAAAAGGTGCCTGCGCACAGGTTCCGAATGCCACACTGGCAATTCGGAACAAAGCCATTTGGGGAGATGTTGGCACAGGCTGTGCCTCAGATTCTACAAAGTTTGGCGCATGGGATCGAAACTTGATGACTGAATGGCACGCCAGATATGGTGGGCGGGGCGTGATGATTTATTGGCATGTGGAAAAACGTTCCACCTGCATCTATTCCCAACTCAAGCGGTGCTCTTCGTCGGAGGTTGCCTCGATGATCGAGGGTGTTTTGCGCCATTGTACGGATATGGAAATTCAACGCCAATATGTCGATAGCCACGGGCAAAGTGTTGTCGGGTTTGCATTCTGCCATCTGCTAGGTTTTGAGCTGGCCCCAAGGCTGAAAGCCATTGCCCGCCAAAAACTGGCAATACCAAGTGCAAGTATCCGGTCAGAATTGTCAAACCTGCTGCCCGTTATATCCAGCGTCATCAACTGGGATGAGATTGAGCAACAATATGACGAGATGGTGAAATACGCTGCCGCCATGCAAAGTGGCACGGCTGATCCCGAAGCCATTCTACGGCGGTTTGCGCGGTCCGACGTTATGCACCCCACCTACAAAGCTCTCAGCGAATTAGGCCGCGCAATTAAAACGATTTTTTTGTGTAAGTATTTACTGCAGGAAAAGTTCCGCAGGGAAATCCATGAAGGGCTGAATGTGGTTGAGAACTGGAACAGCGCTAACGGGTTTGTCTTCTTTGGCAAGGGCGGTGAGATTGCAACCAACCGTCGGGAAGATCAGGAGGTATCAGTTCATGCGTTGCATCTGCTTCAAGCATCCTTGGTTTATGTAAACACGCAGATGATGCAATCTGTTTTGGCAGAACCAAAATGGGCGGATCGCTTGGCACCCGAAGATTATCGGGGGCTTAATCCGTTAATCTACAGTCATGTTAATCCATATGGGCGGTTTGAGCTGAATTTGGATAGCAGGATGGATTTTCAGAATAAGGTTGTATAGTTGATCGTAATTAGAATGAAAACTAAGACCAATAATGAGTGACTGCTTCGAACCCATTGCGGAAGTGGAACTTTCTCGCTGCGGGCGCATGCGACACGTCCACGCCGCGCTACTGCAAGAATGGTGCTGCGTCTCAGATACAAATGTGATCGTTCCTGCAAAATGCAACATAACTGAAACCGCGAACTCACGTAAGACTTGATCAAGCGGTTTTTCCACGTATGGTTTTGAAAGACTGCTTGCTAATTTAAGTCGTTGAATGGAAGGTGATTAGGACATTACCCTTGAGGCAATTGGCCATGCCAAAGTGGATAGCACAGTTCGTCACCTCGATGCGGTCCCGCCAAAAACATTTTTTTGCGGTGGCAGAGAGCCCAAATTGATCTTCAGACAGAGAACTGTTCAAGAACAAGGCTTGCGTCAGCACGGAACAGGACATTCGCTTCGGCGGCCACGATCTTATCCGATGACATGTACTGCACAAAACGGCTGTTTTGCAACATGAACAAAGTTTCGGTCAATCTTGCAATTGGCGCGTCCGGGGTAAGTTTTCCAGAGCGCTGCAAAGCTACGAGTAAGTGTCCAAGTTGCGTCTTGAGTTCAAGATCAAGTTCTTTGTATTGCGTACGAAAATCATTATCTTTTTCGGCAATACTCGCGGCCAAAACCCGCCGCCAAAGTCGTTTGGTCAGGTAGTTCGTTGCATTGTCGAGGATGATACGGGCAAATTGGGCCATCGCCTCGACAGCTTCTTCGTGGTTCTGATCCGAAAAGGTTCTGAGTTTTACCAATAGCCGGGTGTCACTATCCTGAACCAAAGCAAACAATAACCCAACTTTCGAACCAAAATAGTTGAAAACAGTCACGGCCGACATCCCAGCCTCATCGGCAATGCTCTCAATGGTTGTATCAACATAACCCAATTCGGAAAACCGTTTTTGGGCCACCTTCAATATGAGATTTTGGCGTTCGATTTTCTGTCGTTGTCTAAGACCCGCTTTCGGGAGTTTCGCAGCTGTGGATGGCACTTTTTAGGTCTCTTTCGTCGATGAGTATAAAGTTTTGTCACGATGCATGCAGATTTTCAAAACTGCAACCCAC
>JASFYT010000036.1:0-65099 GCA_045047085.1 Rhizobiaceae bacterium
CAAGTGCAAATATTATTTATGGAATTTGATAAGAAAAAATCAGCCGGATATCTGGCAAATCACATGGCGCGCCTGTTTGCCCAAGGCCTGCACGAACGCATTAAATCACTGGGGTTAGCCCCAGCTCAATTCATGACCCTGCTGGAACTGTGGAACGAAGACGGCCTCAGCCAGAAAGAACTGGTCAAACGCATCGACGTAGAACAGGCCACCATGGCCAATACCATAAGAAGAATGGAACGCGACGGATTGATCACCCGCAGGCAAAACCCGACGGACGCCCGCTCCCACACAATCTTCCTGACAAAAAGAGCAAAACAAATAGAACAGGCAGCAGTCGAAGCGGCCTATTCACAAAACGCTGTAGCTTTGGATGGATTTTCTCAGATTGAGCATCAACAGTTTCTGGAGTCCATGCAAAGAACCATTGCGAACATGAAAATTACTTGAACCATTCCGCAACTAACTCCAGTAAAACACATACAAGTTCATGTAAATTGTAGAAAAACACTTATTGCACTTGTAAATTTCAACCTTACACATTCTACATGAAATATATATTCACGTACTTGGGGACATAACAGATGCCTGATCGTTATTTCGTTCGGCGAATATTCGCATCTATCATTGATTGGCTAATACTAGGTGTTTTATTTGCAATTATTGGACTGGGTATTCAAACAGTATTTGGCATAAAGGTAGCAGCACCTGGCATGATAAGGGCAACGTCCTGCGAAAGTCAGGGCGTGCTTTCAGAGGCACGAATGGACATCTTGCTTCCAGTCAAGAAAGGAGAAGTTCAATTCCAGACCGTTTGCAGCATCACACATATGGGCATTTCCACACACCGTGTGGTAGTACTTGGTCGAGCCACTGAAATTGACGGAATAAAATACAACCACAGTGTCAATTACGTGATTGACGAAAACAACCAACAGATAACCTTTTTTCCAGTTGAGATACTACTATACCTCTTCGGCCCGCTATTGCTCGCCTTATGGATTTCTAAGTTTGGTTCGACAATCGGAAAAAAATGGCTAGATCTTTTCATTTTTGATAAAAAGGGACAAAAACCCACATTAAAACAAGCATTAAAACGCGAATATCTTAAAGGATTCGTGTTCGCTGCTTCGGCCATTTATAGCATTTACGAGGTTTTTCAATTACAAAATGTGGAAGTGGAAGAATTGGTCAAAATGTTACCTCCTCTGACAAAACCCTTCGGAGAAACCTCACCCATCTATCTAATAGTAATAGGCGTATTTCTCTCCGTTGCCCTTTTCTGGTTCTATTTTGGGTCATTCATTAGATGGAGAGGCCAAGCTTATTGGGATCGCTTTGCAAAATTAAAAGTTGCGACCCATGATGATCGGTTCAGGTTGCGCAACAACGTCTGACCTAATTCAGCGGCCAAACAAAAATCCGGCGAGCATTCACCCGCCGGATCAATCTTTAAGCAGCTTGCTCCGCTTCATCGCCTTCATCAGGCTTTTCAGCTTTCACAGCCTCAGCAATTGGCGTGAACAATAGCCGGTCGGAACCAGCCACCACATCAACGCTCATGCCATCATGCAGGTCACCTGATAGAAGCAACTCTGCCAGCGGGTCCTGTAATTCAGACTGAATGACCCGCTTCAAAGGACGCGCGCCATAGGCCGGGTCATATCCTTTATCAGCCAAAAACTGCATCGCCTCGTCTTCAAGGTTCATCTTGATGCGGCGCTCGGCCAATAGTTTTTCGAGATGGCGCATTTGAATAGCAACGATGCCGCTCATATCTATACGTTTCAAACGATGGAACAGGATTGTCTCATCAATCCGATTGAGAAATTCAGGCCGGAAACTGGATTTAACCACAGCCATCACCTCGTCGCGAACCTTGTCCACATCTTCGCCTTCGCCAAGACCCACCAGATACTCAGCCCCCAAATTGGAGGTCATTATGATGAGCGTGTTGGAAAAATTGACTGTGCGGCCCTGACCATCGGTCAGTCGCCCATCATCCAGCACCTGTAACAGCACATTGAAAACATCGGGATGCGCCTTTTCGATCTCATCGAAAAGAATGACCTGATAAGGCCGGCGCCGCACAGCTTCCGTCAGCATCCCGCCTTCATCGTAACCCACATACCCTGGAGGCGCACCGATCAACCTTGCAATCGAATGCTTCTCCATGAATTCAGACATATCGATACGAACCATGGCGCTTTGATCATCAAACAGAAAATCTGCCAGCGCCTTGGTAAGTTCAGTCTTGCCAACACCCGTTGGCCCAAGGAAAATGAACGAACCAATTGGCCGTGAAGGATCTTGCAATCCGGCACGCGCACGACGCACCGCTTTTGAAACCGCATGAACAGCTTCGGCCTGCCCGACAACCTGCTTTGCCAGTTCATCTTCCATGCGCAATAATTTATCGCGCTCGCCTTCAAGCATTTTATCGACGGGGACGCCTGTCCAGCGCGAGACGACTTGAGCAATGTGGTTAGGCTGAACAGCCTCTTCCACCATGGACTGGCTATCTTCATCCAGTTCTTCGGCTTCTTCAAGCTTGGCTTCCAGATCTGGAATTTCCCCATAGGCAAGTTCTCCAGCACGCGCCAGATTTCCCTGCCGCTGCGCCTGTTCCAGTTCCAAACGCGCCTGCTCCAATTGTTCCTTGATATCACGGGCACCGGAAAGTTTTTCCTTCTCCGCCTGCCAGCGCACGGTGATGTTGTCTGATTTTTCCTGCAAACCAGCCAGATCGCTTTCAAGAGTTTCAAGCCGGGCCTTGGAACCCTTATCGGTCTCTTTTTTCAATGCTTCACGCTCGATTTTCAACTGGATAATCTTTCGATCCAGTTCATCAAGCTCCTCTGGTTTTGAATCCACCTGCATACGAAGCCGCGAAGCAGCCTCATCCATCAAGTCGATGGCCTTATCCGGCAAAAAACGATCCGTGATATAGCGATAGGAAAGATTGGCCGCAGCAACCAGTGAAGAATCTGTAATGCGAACCCCGTGATGAAGCTCGTATTTGTCCTTAATGCCGCGCAAGATCGAAACCGTGTCTTCGACACTGGGTTCATTGACAAACACAGGCTGGAACCGCCGCGCAAGGGCTGCATCCTTTTCCACATGCTTGCGATACTCATCCAGCGTGGTGGCACCAATGCAGTGCAATTCGCCACGGGCAAGTGCAGGTTTAAGCAGGTTAGAAGCATCCATTGCCCCTTCCCCTTTACCAGCACCCACAAGCGTATGCATCTCGTCGATGAACAAAATGATTTCACCATTGGCCGCCTGTACTTCGGAAAGTACCGATTTTAAGCGCTCTTCAAATTCACCACGATATTTAGCACCCGCAATCAGCGAACCCATATCAAGGGAAAGCAGTTTTTTACTTTTTAGCGATTCAGGCACGTCCCCATTGACGATGCGAAGCGCCAGACCTTCCGCGATCGCGGTTTTACCAACGCCGGGTTCACCAATCAAAACAGGATTATTCTTGGTTCGGCGCGAAAGCACCTGAATAGAACGACGAATTTCTTCATCCCGCCCAATGACGGGGTCAAGTTTGCCATCACGTGCATCTTGGGTGAGATCTTGGGAAAATTTCTTCAAAGCCTCAAAACCGGCTTCCGCATTGGCACTATCAGCCGTACGGCCCTGCCGAATTTCATTAATGGTTTTGTTTAGTGCATCAGCGGTAAGGCCAGCACCTTTCAAAATTTTCGAACTGGCGGCAGATTTTTCAATCACCAGCGCCAGCAATAACCGCTCGACGGTCACAAAACTATCGCCAGCTTTTTTCGAAGCTTTTTCAGCAGTAGCAAAAACTTTTGCAAGGCCCGAAGCCATATAAAGCTGATCATTGCCGCCGCTAACCTGCGGCATAGCAGCAAGGGCTGCTTCAACCGCAACCAAGGCAGCTTTCGGGTTGCCGCCGGAGCGCTCGATAAGCGCACTACACATGCCTTCTTTGTCCTGAAGCAGAACTTTTAGAATATGTTCGGGGGAAAACTGCTGGTGGTCCTCATTGAGGGCCAAAGTCTGTGCTGATTGGATGAAACCTTTCACCCGATCTGAGTATTTTTCGATATCCATTTTATCTCCTAAACTTCCCCCACCCAAATTTGGCATGGAAAAATGCTGTTGGACAGAGTCCCCAAATACGGCGAACTCCCTTTCAACAGATATAGGGACGACCAGCACCGAATTTAAGTGGTAGCTATGACCGAAATTTCATGCCATTTCTTCCCTTCAAAACAGTTTACAAATTAAGGAACCCGGTATTTGGGTTAACATCAATGACCTCCAGAAATTCATCCGAACGGGGAATCAAAACCGTGCGCACGCGCAGCTCCGTAAAATTGCCCACTGCCCTTCGCCGTATTTGGGCACTGGATGATTTTCAAATCGCAGCAAAACGCCATCTGCCTTTGCCAATATACGCCTATTACGCCAGTGCTGTTGAAACCAAAATAACCCTGCGCGCAAACCGTACCGATTTTGATGATTATGAATTTATCCCGAGATTTCTGGTCGATACCAGCAAACGCGACCAATCTATTGAATTATTCGGTAAAACCTACTCCGCTCCCTTCGGCATTGCGCCAATGGGATTAACAGCGCTTGCCTGTTTTGACGGTGATGTGGTGATGGCAAAGTCTGCTTATGCGGAAGGCATTCCTTCTGTGTTGAGCGCTGCGTCCCTCAACCCGATGGAACGGGTAGCAAAAGAAGGCAATGGTCGCTGGTGCCAAGTTTATCAACCCGGCGATAGCGACCGGATTGAAGCCATCATCGACCGGGTAACCGAATGTGGATTTGAAACACTGGTTCTCTCTGTCGATGTGCCTGTTGGAGGAAACCCTGAAAACCAGTTGCGTTATAATTTCTCATCTCCAATTCAGCCAAGTTTTAACCTTGCATGGCAGGGCATCACCCATCCCAGATGGACAATTGAAACCTGGCTGCGCACGCTTATCACCCACGGCATTCCAAAATTCGAAAATATGGACGCCAAACCCGGCCCTCCCATTCTTTCAAAAACTCTGGTACGGGACATGGGCGAGCGCGACCGCCTAAACTGGAAGCATGTGGAACAAATCCGCAAACGCTGGAAGGGAAACTTCATCATCAAGGGCATACTTGCGCCGGAAGATGCAGCTCTTTCACGCGAATGCGGTGCTGACGGCATTATTGTTTCAAATCACGGTGGTCGCCAGTTGGACAGCGTTCAATCAGCTTTCCGCGCGTTGCCTGCCATGGTCAATGCGGCAAAAGATATCCCGGTTATGATGGATGGCGGCATTCGCCGCGGTTCGGACGTTTTGAAAGCCTACGCACTGGGAGCGGCCTTCGTATTCGTTGGACGCCCATTCCTGTTCGCAGCCTCAATCGCCGGAGAAGAAGGTATAAAACATTGCTCTGACCTGCTCAAAAGCGAAGTAAACCGCAACATGGCTCTGCTGGGAATAAATTCCATCAGCAAAAAGACTCTCGAAAAAGTCGTCGTTCGAAAAACTTAGAGCACAATCTTAGATGTGCCCTAGCCTTCGACTGCAAATAGCCTTCAGCGGCAACTAGTCTTCAGCAACGACAGGAACAGCTTCTTCTTCCGCTTCTGCGGGAGCAGCAGTTAGACTGCCTGGAAGTTTAGCTGCATCATCAGAAATATCATCAGTCTTGCGAGCGCGAGGTCGACGGTTTCTGCTGCGAGGTTTTGTTTCCACAACTTCTGCTTCTGGCTCTGGTTCCGTTTCACTTGAAGCATCAGAACTCACTTCTTCAGCATCGCTTTCACTGGCATCCTGCTGTGGTTTTGATGCACCATTTCCGCGCGAGCGTTGTTTGTTTGAAGAGGAATCATTATCTTCTCTGGCAGCTTCCGTTTCAGCATCTTCGGCAACGGCTACTTCAACTGGCACACCATCTACTTCAGGTTGCGGACCACCACCGTTATTATTGCGATTATCGTCGCCCGATTTTACCTGCTGCTGATTAGGGTTATTTGCTTGGGCAAGAGCCACAATCCGATTGTAATGCTCCGCATGTTGAAAATAGTTTTCCGCCATGACCGGATCGCCGCTAGTCAGCGCATCACGGGCAAGGTTCATATATTTCTCGGCAATATGGCTGGCATTACCGCGAATTTTTACGTCCGGGCCATTACTCTCGAAATTCCGGTTCATTGAATTACCGGATTTACGTCCACGGCCGCGTGTGCGGTTTCTGTTATTATTATTGTTATGATTATTGTTATTATGCTGTCTCATTGATCACTCATTTGATGATTGGGCTTGAGAAAATTGGCCAAATAGGTTTTGCCTAAATCAAAGGCCGCGCAATACTCTGCGCTTTTACTGCATTAGCAATTAAAATTGAAATGTCCTGCCGAAATCTCGGGTTAATTAATATTCCGCCCATCTGTCGAATAGTTCTTAAAAATGTCAGGGTTGGGAACCGATTGCAGAACCAGCGACTCACTTGGTCTGTCCTGCTATACATTTAAGCTAGCAATTCACAACGCAGATTCCAAGCCTTTTTTGCTAATTTCAGCCAATAAATGCAGTAAATTACATTAATAATTACCTGGAAATTAACACAACTACCCTTGGCTGGCCCCCAAGATCGTGGATTAATCCATCAAATTTCAAGCTATAGAAGACTGATAATGCTTGCAAATCAGTAACTTGGTCGTAGCCAATCTCCAGATAAAGCTTCCCGCCTCGCTTCAAAACCGAACCGGCAGACCTAAGAATTGCACGATAAGCATCCAAACCATCCCCCCCGCCATCAAGCGCAATTGAGGGGTCCCAGTCCCGAACCTCTCTCTCCAGCTTGGTAATTTCAGCCGACACAATATAAGGCGGGTTAGACACCAGAAAATCAAACGGACCTTTAAGACCTTCCAAATAATTGCTCTGAACAAATTCAATGCGCTGCGAAACACCCAACGCATTTGCATTTAATTTCGCCGTCTCCAATGCCTTGATACTGATATCGCTTGCGACCGCCTTTGCTTCCGGCAGGGCTTTCAGCAAACTTATCGCAATAGCGCCACTTCCGGTACCAACATCAACAAAGTGCGGGCTCAGACCAAATTCCAAGCGATCTGCAAGCACACGTTCAATCAAACATTCCGTATCCGGACGTGGTTCCAGCGTATCCGGTGAAAGCTTGAACGAATGCCCGTAAAATTCGCGATGTCCGATGATACGATGCACCGGGCACCCCGTGGCCCGCATCTCAATTAGATGAAAAAACGCCTCGGCATCCGCTGTCGAAGCCAGCTCATCCATGCGCGAGATTAACCCGGCATGTTCAACATGACAAACATGCTGCAACAGCAATCGCGCATCCAGTTTCGGAGTTTCGCAGCCGGTATCGCCCAGCTTATCGGTTGCCTCATCTAGCAAATCGGCGTGGGTCTGACTCAAGGGTTTATCTTGCCCCATGACTTTCCATATCAGCTAAAAGAGCAGCCTGATGATCTGTAATCAGCGCGTCGATCAATTCATCAACGCCCTCACCCGCAAGCAGGCGTTCAAGTTTATAAAGGGTAAGATTGATCCGATGATCGGTAACCCGCCCCTGCGGAAAATTATACGTACGGATGCGCTCGGAGCGATCCCCTGAACCCACCTGACCTTTGCGTGCATCTGCTCGTTCTTTATCAGCCTTTTGCCGCTCCATATCATAAAGCCGCGTGCGCAATTCTTTCATGGCGTTAGCGCGGTTTTGGTGTTGTGATTTTTCGGAAGATAAAACCACAATCCCGGATGGAATATGGGTAATACGAACAGCACTATCAGTTGTATTCACGTGCTGTCCACCGGCACCGGACGCCCGCATCGTATCAATTCGGATATCCTCATTGCGGACTTCCACGTCAATTTCCTCAGCTTCCGGAAGCACCGCAACGGTGGCAGCTGACGTATGAATACGCCCGCCGGATTCTGTTTCTGGGACACGCTGCACCCGATGAACACCAGATTCAAATTTCAACCGGGCAAAAACACCCCGTCCGGTGATAGAAAATACTATTTCTTTATAGCCACCAACTTCTCCGTCACTTTCAGAAAGCACTTCCACTTTCCAACCACGTTCGGCCGAATAACGCTCATACATGCGAAAAAGATCCCCTGCAAAAAGGGCCGCTTCAGAACCACCCGTACCAGCGCGGATTTCAACAATCGCACTTTTGTCATCCGCTGCATCTTTCGGAATAAGCAGAAACTTCAGTTCTTCTTCCAACTGCTCAAGGCGCTCACGGTTTTCTTGTTTTTCCATCTCCGCCAACTCGCGCATTTCTGCATCCGTTTCCTTGTCGTCGAGCAATTCCTGCGCGCCGGCCAGATCGTTTTCAGTCTCGATATAAGATTTGACCTTGCTGACCACTGGTCCCAGCTCTGCATATTCCGATGACAGTTTTACATAGGTCTCTGGGTCAGGGTTTTTCAACATATCCGATTCTATACCGGCATGGCGTTCAATCAACTGATCCAATTTTTCACGAACGAGCATATATTTCTTCCAGAGGGTGTCAGAGTTTCAAGCATTTTGGCGAAAAGCCAAGACCGTACTTAAAGCACAATTCAAAAAGTGTGAACCGGTTTTCAGATAAATTGTGCGAAAGCAACGCTAATACGGAATTCCGTGTGAGTCTGCAAAGTCCACCAATAATTCCACAATTGTGTAATCATTTGACGGTTTGGACAGCGCTTCCAGCAATAACGGTTCCAGTTTTGATTTATTCAAGTTCAATATCATTGCTTTAACCGGCCCAAGCGAGGCCGGAGACATGGATATTGCACGATAGCCCAGCGCCACCAACGCCATTGCTGCAAGCGGCTGGCCTGCAATTTCCCCGCAAAGGGAAAATTCTGTCTTATGCTCATCGGCTTTCAATGCAATCTGGTGTAAAGCTCGCAGAAACGGGCGACTAAGCGGGCTGAACCGTTTGGAAATCTTTGCATTGCCCCGATCGCTCGCCATGAGAAATTGAAACAAATCATTGGAACCAACAGACACAAAATCAACTTCGGCCATCAATTCATCCAATTGCCAAAGCAGCGAGGGCACTTCAACCATCGCACCAAGTTGCAAATCCGTTGGCATTTCGTGACCAAACTGCGTCAACAATTCAACCTCGTGATTGATGATTTCCTTGGCCCGAACAATTTCGCGAACCTCCGTCACCATCGGCAGCATAATTTTTAATGATCCGCCGCCCGCAGCTTTGAGCAGCGCTTTGACCTGCGTGCGTATCAGCCCCGGACGATCAAGGGAAAGCCGGATAGCACGCCAGCCAAGCGCTGGGTTTTCTTCATGAATAGAACGAAGATAGGGCAATACCTTATCGCCCCCTACATCAAGCGTGCGGAAGGTAACAGGCTTGCCATTGGCCGCCGCAATCACATCACGATAAAGTTCTTCCTGCTCGCCAGGGCGCGGAAAAGATGCTGCAACCATGAACTGCAATTCCGTACGAAACAGACCAATTCCAGTCGCATTTACTGCGTCTAGCTGAGGCAAATCCATCAGCAAACCTGCATTGATCAACAAATCAATCGCCACCCCGTCCTTGGTTAGCGAGGGTTCGTTTTTCATATCTTCGTATAACGCCTGTTGACGCGCCAAAAGTTCAACCTTCTCCGCATAGGAGACTTCAATTTCTTCAGGCGGACGAATATGAACGGCCCCGCTTTCCCCATCCACAATGATGGTATCATTGCTCTCGGAAATAGAGATCACATCTGATAATTGCCCAACCACCGGAATACCGAGCGCCTTCGCAACGATCACCACATGCGATGTAGCTGCGGCTTCTTCCAACACAAGACCACGAAGGTTTTTGCCAGCATAATCAAGCAATTCGGCAGCACCCATAGTGCGGGCGACAATCACGAAATCACCGCTAATGTTCTCATCCAGCGGCCCGTGCGGACGCCCCATCAATTCCCGCAACAAGCGATGGGCAAGATCATCCAGATCATGCAAATGTTCGCGCAAATAGGGGTCGGACTGGCGCATCATGCGGGCGCGGTTATCGCTCTGAACTTTTTCAACAGCAGCTTCTGCTGTGAGGCCGTTGGATATCGCCTCTTCCATCCGGCGGATCCAGCCACGATCATTGGCAAACATCCGGTAGGCTTCCAACACCTCGCGATGTTCGCCGTCCTTGGTAACTTCACCGCGTTGCAACAGCCCATCGATCGATATGCGTAATTTACCAAGAGCTGCACCAAGGCGTTCAATTTCACCCTGCGCATCTTCATTAAAAAGATCCTTCACCACTACACGCGGTTCATGCAAAACGATTTTGCCAAAGCCAATACCATCCGCAAGCGGAGCACCGGTCATGGTCACCGGACGGCTCAAATCCAGCCCACTACCCTGCCTGCCAAGCCCTGCCAATTGGCCAGCGGCTATCAGCTCGGCAATAACCATCGCCGTTGTTTCAAGCGCCTCGATTTCCACCTCGCCAAAAGTGCGCCCCTCCTTGTTCTGAACAACCAGAACCCCAAGAGCCCGACCAGCACGCAATATCGGTACGCCCATAAAAGAATTGAAAACCTCTTCACCCGTTTCCGGCAAATAGGCAAAAGCCGGGTGTTTCTGCGCATCTTCCAGATTGAGCGAACGTGCGTTCGCCGCAATAGTGCCCACGAGACCCTGCCCAACCCGCAAGGAAACCTCGTGCACCGCATCAGGATTCAAGCCCACACTGGCATAGAGTTCAAGATTATCATCAGCGCGCAGCACATAAACCGAGCACACATCGGCCACCATATTGGCGGCAATATGCGTTACAATTTTATCCAACTGCTCCTGGGCTTCCAGCGCCTCTGCCATCACCTCACGGAGACGTTTCAAAAGAACGCGCGGGCCTAACACCGGACGGTTCATGATTTCCCCTCCTCGGGAATCGATCAATAGATATCAACCCATTTTAGCAGGTATCAAATATAAATTGCAGGAATATTATTCCTCGTTCAGATCATATACCGAATGCAGCGTTCTAACTGCCAGTTCTACGTAATCTGTATCAATCAACACAGAAAACTTAATTTCCGAAGTGGTAATCGCGCGAATGTTGATACCCTTTTGAGCTAAAGCTTCAAACGCTGTAGAGGCAACACCGGCATGACTGCGCATCCCCATGCCGATAACAGAAATTTTGCCCAAACCACTATCATTTTGAATAGCCTCATAGCCAATTTCAGACTTGTGCTCTTCAAGCACCGCCACGGCCCGTGCCAAATCGGATTCAGGAATTGTGAATGTCATATCTGTCTTCGAGCCATCTTCCGACACGCTTTGTACGATCATATCCACATTCACATGGGCTGCCGCTAGAGGCGAGAAAATAGTTGCTGATACGCCCGGTTTATCCGGCACTCTTCTAAGTGAGATTTGCGCCTCGTCACGAGTATAGGCAATTCCGGTTACAACCTGTTTTTCCACGATTTCATCCTCATCACAAATTAGCGTTCCAACGGGCATACCGTTGGCATTCATCCCGTGTTCCATCGGGTCTTCAAAGCTGGAGCGCACAAACAAACGCACCCCATGCACCATGGCAAGTTCGACGGAACGTACCTGCAAAACTTTTGCTCCCAAGGACGCCATTTCCAGCATTTCCTCAAAAGAAATTTTATCTAACCGCGCAGCCTTGGGTTCAATGCGTGGATCAGTGGTATAAACCCCGTCCACATCCGTATAGATATCACAGCGATCCGCTTTAATTGCGGCAGCGATCGCCACCGCACTGGTGTCGGAACCACCCCGCCCAAGGGTTGCAATCCGGTTATCCGGGCTAATTCCCTGAAACCCTGCAATCACCGCAACCTGTCCTGCTCCAATACGCTCAATCAACAAGCTACCATCAATGCTTTCAATACGGGCAGCACCGTGGGCAATATCGGTTTTGACCGGTATCTGCCATCCCTGCCATGAGCGCGCATCAACGCCAATATTTTGAAGGGTGATCGCCAGCAATCCGGCACTCACCTGCTCGCCTGAGGCAACAATTGCATCATATTCCCGCGCATCATGCATGGGTGAGGCTTCACGGGTCCAAGCCACCAGCTCATTGGTTTTTCCAGCCATTGCGGAGACCACAACAGCCACCTCATTGCCCGCATCAACTTCACGTTTCACATGATGCGCCACGTTGCGAATCCGTTCCAGATCAGCAACCGAAGTACCACCAAATTTCATTACCAGCCGAGCCATGGCTAATCTTCCCCAAACACAGCACACAATAAAAATCGCCCCGGTTGCCCGCAGCGACTGCCTGTTATCTAAACAAGTTCCAACCTTCCTGCAAGATGAATAGGGAATCAGTAGCATTTGCAAGGCTTTCCCCCTAAATAGAAGGCAAGCATCTTCAGGAGAATATCATGCCCACAAAAACCACCATAAATCAGAGCGAAGTCGATAAATTTTCGGCCATGGCAGCTGAATGGTGGGACCCTTCGGGTAAATTCCGGCCGCTACACAAGTTCAATCCAGTACGCCTGACCTATATCAAGGAGAAGGTTTGCGAACATTTTTCACGTGAATCAATTAAGCGACATCCGTTCAAAGGCTTGCGTTTTCTTGATATTGGCTGCGGTGGCGGCTTGCTTTCCGAACCTATGAACCGGTTGGGGGCGAAAATGCTCGGCGCCGATGCTTCCGAGGTAAACATTGAGATCGCTAAAATCCATGCTGAACAAAGTGAACTTGATATCGACTACCGCGCAACCACAGCCGAAGCGTTGCAGGAACAGGGCGAAAAATTTGACGTCGTTTTAAACATGGAAGTAGTGGAACACGTATCCGACGTGCCGCTATTCATGACCGCTTGCGCCCAAATGGTAAAACCCGGCGGGTTGATGTTCGTTGCCACCATCAACCGCACCCAAAAGGCCAACGCATTGGCCATCTTCATGGCAGAGAATGTCCTGCGCTGGCTCCCCAAAGGCACCCATCAATATGAAAATCTGGTAAAACCCGAAGAGCTGGCAGCCCCAATAAATGCCGAAGGCATGGAAATCATCGACCAGACCGGCGTCTTTTATAATCCATTACTGGACAAATGGAACATGTCCCGCGACATGGATGTGAACTATATGATTTTGGCAAAACGAACAAAGTAGAGGTTTTTCTTAGCTAAAAATGAGAAGGCAGCGAAGAGCTGCCCGGCGCTAGCTGCGCCGCCCATGCGGAGGCCCGAGCGTCATGTCGAAGACATGCTACCAAGAATAGCTTGGATACACCGAGAGCAGAGAATAACTAGTTTTGCTCTTCCGGCAAAACGGGAATAGGCAAAACATCAATTCCTTCATCAATCAGCTCTTTGGCATCTTCAATGCTGGCGCTACCGTAAATCCCGCGCGCTTCCGCTTCGCCATAATGAATTTTACGGGCTTCCTCGGTGAAGTTCTGGCCGACATTCTCGCCATTTTTAACTACCTCATCACGCAATTGCTTGACCCTTGCGACCAGCTCTTTTTGCGCATTCTGGATATTGACCATTTGGGTCATCTCGGCCTTCTTACGCGCTGTAGTGACCGAGGGACGCATTAGAGCTTTTTCGACCTTAGCAGAGCCGCATGAAGGGCAACTCAGCAAATTACGCTTTTGTTGTTTGTCATATTCATCATTACTGCCAAACCAGATTTCAAATTCATGTTCGGCGTCACAAACCAGATTGAATTTTATCATGAAAATTCCCTCTCATTAGCAAGACCCGGAATACGTTGGCGGGCTTTGGCAACTTCGCTTAAATCCAGTTCCGCAACAACAATACCGGGCATATTATGGTCCAGTTCGCCGATTATCTCACCCCATGGGTTAATAATCAACGAATGCCCATAGGTCTCGCGGCCATCTTCATGCATGCCACCTTGAGCTGCAACAACCATAAATGCACCATTTTCAATTGCCCTCGACCGCAACAAAACATGCCAATGGGCTTCGCCCGTTTGACGGGTAAACGCTGCCGGACAGGTTAGAATTTCGGCTCCCTGCCTGGCCTGAGCACGAAACAGATGCGGAAAGCGCACATCATAACAAATCGCCATTCCCAGCGGAATTTCATCAATCTGGCTAACCACGCATTTTTCACCCGGATGAAAAACCTTCGATTCGCGCCAGCTTTCACCGTTAGCCAAATCCACATCAAACATATGGATTTTATCATAACTTGCCACACGCTCACCTGTAGGCGAAAATAGGCCAGCCCTGTTAGCAGCCTTACCATCACCGCGATCAATTGCCGTCGAGCCAATATGTACCCAGATACCTAATTCCTTGGCCAATTGACTGGCTTTGGCAAACACCGGATCATCTTTATCGGCAAAAATCGAAGCAAACAGCGCCTTGGTATCACGCTGCAAAATACCGCTCATCTCAGGTGTTTGCACATAAGTAACCCCTTGAGCCGCTGCTTCGCGAATGAAACCTTCCATAGCCACGATATTGCTTTCAATATCGGTACCGGAACACATCTGCACACAAGCAACTTTTAGGGTGGCGCTCACCGCTTAGGCCTCAAGCAAGTCTGACAACTTGCCGGAAGTTTCCAATTCAAAGAGATCATCACACCCACCCACATGGGCATCATCGATAAAAATTTGCGGGAAAGTATTGCCACCGTTGGATTTGCTGACCATCTCCTTGCGAAGGCCGCTATCAAAAGTGGCATCCAACTCCCGAAATGCCGCATTTCTTCTGCGTAACAAATCTTTCGCAGCGGTACAAAAGCCACAAAACTGTCTGGTATATATGATCACTTCAGCCATTCGGTATTCTTTCACAGGATTCGTTTGTTAACCTCATATAGGCCCTATAAGTCCTTCGTTTCAACCTTAGCAAGAACAAGAACATTCACACTCGAGGCACCGGCTCGCATCAAAGCCCGCGTTGCAGCCCTCGATGTTGCACCCGTTGTGTAAACATCATCCACCAGCAGAACCCTTGCTCCCCTGATTTTCAACTGCCCAGCAGAGGACACTCTGAATGCACCAGAAACATTACGCTCCCGCCCTTTTTCGCTCAAGCCCACCTGCTGTTTAGTAGCCCTTGCCCGCACCAACAGTTCGGGTTCATAGCACTCGCGCGCATTGGTCTGCTTGGCGATTTGGCGGGCGATTTCTGCCGATTGATTAAAACGACGCGAAAACAGCCTGCCCCGATGCAACGGTACAGGCACAATCAAAGGTTGATCTTCCAGCAAGTCTTTTCCGGCCAAAATCATCCAGCGGGCGAACCATCTGGCATATTCCGGACGATCCGAATATTTAAACCGGCTCACCAATTGCCTAGGCAAATCATCATATAAAACAGCAGCGCGCAAACGTTCAAACGGAGGCGGACGGGCAATCGCTTCAGCGCTCAGCATACCCATACCCAGATCAACAGAAAACGGTGTTCCCATAACCGGACATCGCGGTTCGGAGATAAAATTGATCTGTTGCCAGCATTTGGCGCAACAACCACCCTGTTTCTCAACAGCTGCATCGCATATAATGCAGGTGCCAGGCACTAATAATTCGCTCGCCCGGTTCAACCCGCGAGCAAACGGCGACAGCATTCTTGCAAACCAGCCGGACCAGTTGATATTCATCGCACGCATATTATAAGCACTCATGCAGCAACCATATCAAACCCTACGGGAAGAAACGAGTCTCGATGTCCCTGCCACCAATCCTTTTTGATTACATCAGAAAATCAGCTGTAGACACACGTGCTCGCAATATCAGTGCCAAAGACGCTGACTTTCTGATCAATCGGGCGATGGACGACTTGCAGGATAGATTACAGGCAACCAATCGTGAATTCCCTCACGCGCTTGATCTGTTCAGCCCGTCGGCTGATATCACTTGCACAATTCAAAATACGGGGAAAATCGGTTCAATCTCGACTCTGGCCCCCGATTCAGGTCGCGATAGTCTTGGGTTGGAGCCTCAATCCTTTGAACTGATTATCTCGGTATTCGGCATCCACTGGCTCAATGACCTCCCCGGCGCACTGGTACAAATTAAGGGGGCATTGCGCCCGGACGGCTTGTTTCTCGGTGTCCTTCCGGGCGACGGCACATTGAAGGAATTGCGCGATTGCCTGCTTATCGCCGAAACCCAAATCACTGGCGGTGCTAGCATGCGCATCGATCCGTTTGTTGAAATTCGTCAGGCCGGAAACTTACTGCAACGGGCAGGCTTTACTCTGCCGGTGGTAGATCTGGATGAATTTGTTGTACGCTACAGCGATATATTCGCACTGATCCGCGATCTGCGTGCCATGGGTGCAACCAGCACTTTGGTTGAAAATCGCAAAGCTGCTCCGAAAAATCTGTTTTCTCTGGCAAATGAAATTTACAAAGAAAAATATGCCGACGATGACGGTAAAATTCGCGCCAGCTTTAAATTCATCCATCTATCAGGATGGGCGGAGCACGAAAGTCAGCAAAAGCCGCTGAGACGCGGTTCAGCTAAAAACAAATTGTCGGATTTTCTATAACCACCGATTTATGGGTTATTTAAAACTCAGCCGCAACATCATTGAAGCTTGTGCCCAAATTGTTGCCGACAGCTGTTGCGCCACCGATAATGGCTACGCTGATCAAAGTCGCAATCAATGCATATTCGATGGCTGTTGCACCACCTTCAGATTTAAGAAATTTTGTTATTAGGGACATGATTTATCCTGCGCTTTCAGTCTATCAAGACGGGTTGGTGTTACTCAGCAATTGCCACGCGTACCATCAGCACAAATCTGCACCGTGGTTGGAGACAAAACGCTTCGTTGTAGTGTGTAACGTTTGATATTCTTGACCGATCCGGTCACAGTCCCGTCAATCCCATACCCCTGATTTGCCGCATACTGTGCAGAATAGTCCTCCAGAAAAGAGGCAGCCACAATAGACCCCGCCATCATGACAGCTCCGAACAACATTACAGAGCGCAATAAAACGCTGCCTTCTTTATTTTCAAAAAACTGGACAAAGAATTCCGACATTAAATTGCTCCATTTGAGGCATTCATGAAAAGAGCTCTTTCTTTCCAATCAAACCGGCATAATCAACATCCAATTTATCGAAAATTTATAAAAGTTCGGTTAACGCAGGTATTAATGGAATATCTGCTGCCGGCATCGCAAAATCACGTAAATTCTTGGCCCGAACCCATTTTAGCGCCTGATTCTCCCTCGACACTGGGAACCCTTCCCATTTGCGGCAAATAAAGAGGGGCATCAAGAGATGAAAATCATCATAGGAATGGCTGGCAAAGCTAAGCGGAGCAAGGCAACTCGTCCATGTGGTGATACCTAATTCTTCGTGTAATTCGCGAATAAGAGTTTCTTCGGGCGTCTCACCATTTTCAATTTTTCCGCCCGGAAATTCCCATAATCCGGCCATGGGTTTCCCCTCAGGCCGCTGGGCTAAAAGCACACGATTATCCGCATCAATAAGGGCGCAAGCGCTCACCAGCAAAAGTTTTAACGACATTGGTTAAGCAATCCTTATCTTCACTCAGGGCGCCTTATCTTCACTCAGGGAGTTTGTGGTGCCGCACGATAGGTATAACGGTAAAGTTCGCGAAATCCCAGCGACTGATAAAGCTTCAGGGCAGCCTCATTATCAGCCACAACCTGCAACCAGCCCGTTTCAGCCCCCATTTTCACCGCCCATTTCAAAGCACTCAAAACAGAGGCGCGACCATGGCCACGACCACGAAGTCTAGTATTGGTAACCACATCAAACAGCCCTGCAAGATCATTGTCTTGAACGCAGCGAAGGGCCGAAATGGGATCATTATCCTCATTTTGCGTAATAAATAGCCCCGATACTGGTTTTATCGCGCCAATCACCTCCGCCAAACCGGGTTTATTATCATCGTCCATCTCCGACAAGGCTAAATATGCATCCACCCAAAGCCCCACATCCTGTAATGGCAACTGATCCATGGCATCTGAAAAACTGTGTTCTTCCAAGTCGGCAACCATAACGATGGTCTCGTCAAAATAGTCCCAGCCTCGATCATCTAGCACATCATCAAGCTCGCACGGCGAAAGCGGTGACAGGCGAAAAACCAACCGCCGCCCAAAACTGTCAAAACGGTGTTGAGCCATTTCAACCCGCGCATCGATATTGGCATGATCGGAAGGATCAAGCGGGCTGACCGAATTCAACCGCTTCGCCGGATGCCCGGCGGTCAGGCGAATAGCCCAACTTCCGTCATAAAAGGTTGAAGTCGCAGGAAACGAGCGAAAACTAACCGCTTCCATTCTTCTGACTTGTGCAAGGCCCGGCATGGTTTCACCAATTTCTAACTACGATAATCGCCATTAATGGCCACATATTCCTTAGTCAGGTCGCAAGTCCAAACCCGGGCCGTTCCGCTCCCCAACCCCAAATCAACAGTAATTGGAATGGTTTCTTGATGCATCACATCACTTGCCGCTTCTTCGCTGTAATTCTCCACCCGTTCGCCATCCTTGGCAACCAGGATATCACCGAAGGAAATCGCGAGCTTGTCTCGTTCGGCAGGTTCACCGGCCTTACCTACCGCCATAACAATACGACCCCAATTAGCATCCCGCCCCGCAATCGCAGTTTTCATTAGCGGAGAATTAGCGATGGAAAAGGCTATTCTTCTGGCTGATTCATCGGATACGGCACCAGATACGTTGATTTCCACCTGTTTGGATATCCCTTCACCATCGCGAATGACCGCCATGGCAAGATCGTGACAAACCGTGTTCAGCGCCGTTTCAAATGGGGCAGTATCCACCTCTTCACCGCCACCAACTGAAAACAAAAGTACCGTATCGCTGGTAGAAGTATCGCTATCAACGGTAATTGAATTGAAGCTCGGCCCGACCGCAGCTTTCAATAAACTTTGCATTTTGCTAGTTTCAATCGGAAAATCGGTAACAATGAAAGATAACATCGTTGCCATATCCGGCGCAATCATCCCCGAGCCCTTGGCGATACCATTGATATGATAGGTTTTGCCATCCGCTTCAAAGGTTTGGCTCGCAAGCTTTGGATAGGTATCCGTGGTCATGATGGTTTCAGCACATTGATGCCACCCATCAAGCCTTGCATCTGATTTGGCTGCCTGCAAATGGGTTGCAAAATCCGATGCATCCATCGGCTCACCAATAACACCAGTAGACGCGAGATACACATCTTCCGCAGCACAATTGAAAACATCCGCCGCAAATTTTGCCGTGAGGGTTACCGCTTCAACGCCCTTTTGTCCGGTAAAGGCATTTGCGTTGCCCGAATTGATCACAACGCATCTGGCGCTGCCACGATCAAGATGCTTGCGACACCATTCAACTGGAGCCGAGGGGCATTTGGACTGGGTAAACACCCCAGCCACATTGGCCGGGCGTTCGAAATAAATCACCGCCAGATCACGCCTGCCAGAATATTTGATACCCGCTTCAACGCTTCCCAGCAAAACCCCGTCTATCTGTGGCAGCTCGGGATAGCTTTTTGGTGCCAACGGAGAAACCGGATCACTCACAACAATACTCCTACTGACAAGTTTGAAAAGTGAAAACGATCACTTACTTGCGTCGTTGCTGGCATCATATTGAGCTTTCAGTTTCTCATCAATGATGGTGATAGTAACATTTTCACGCGCTTTATCAGCAGCTTCCACATAACGCTCACGCATAAGTAACTGGCGCATCTGATCAGCAACAGTTTCAAATTTTGGCGGACCAGCAACACGCATCTTTTCGCGCTTGATCACATGAAATCCAAAATCGGTCTGTACTGGTTCTTTGCTATATTCGCCATCCGCCATGGCAAACACTGCCTTTTCGAAAGGCGGAACCATCTGCCCGCGACCGAAAAACCCAAGATCGCCACCATTGGCTCCACTTGGGCCAGTTGATTTTTCTTTGGCAAGTTCAGCAAAGTCTTTGCCCTCATCCAGTTCCTTGATGACGGCCTCTGCCTCTTCCTTGGTTTTTACAAGGATATGTCTGGCGCTGATTTCTTCAGCCGGCTTAGTGGCAGCAACTTCCTTGTCGTAACGCGCTTTAACATCAGCATCAGTAATTTTTTCAGCCACGTTCTTTTTGAAAAAACCGTTATGCAACGCCCGCGATCTTAAAAACTGCATTCTGGCCTTGAAGCCTTCATCCTCGGCCAGCCCTTCAGCTTCCGCTACAGCAGCCAATATCTTAATATCGATCAAAGAACGCAAAATGGCAATTTTGCGCTGCCCCGCAGGTACTTTGGCATATTGTCTGGCGAGATCAGCCTCGGCAAAGGCTAGTTCACGCTCGGTAATTTCAATTTCACCGACCTTGGCAATAATTGTTTCCGCAGCCAGAACCACTTTTTGGGTTACCGGTCCCAATAATACAAAACCGGACACACCCAGCACCAGACCAATTTTCACCAATTTCAGCATTTTATTACCCTTCAGCATGTCACATTTTCTTTCGCTATTTACGCTCAAACGCCGTCACAAAAAACACTCATCTTCCTGCCAACGTTGACATAGCTATTACTCCCTCTTATCTGTCCTAGAGTTCGAACACAATTCCCTACCCCCATTTTGTATATATATGGTAACGGGAATTTGAATATTCGCCTGATCGTTAAGGGTTCTGGGTGTTTTGGTCGATGTTTAAAGGAGTAGATTTTCCTTTATTCAACCATTACATTTATGGGATAGCGTTCAGGCTAGACAGAGTAGAATTATTTGAGAGGCCTTATGGGCATTTTTAGTGGAATAGCACGCAGAGTTTTAGGCTCTGCAAACGACAGACAGATCAAGGCATTGCAACCCAATGCAGACGCGATAAACGCGCTGGAGCCTGAAATGGCAGCCTTGAGCGATGATGAGCTGAAAGAACAGACTGACAAATTCCGTGAACAGTTGAAGGCCGGCGAAAAGCTGGAAGATCTTCTGATACCGGCTTTTGCTACCGTCCGCGAAGCTTCAAAGCGCTCAACAGGCATGCGTCACTTCGACATGCAGATGATCGGCGGTATGATCCTCGACAACGGTTCCATCGCGGAAATGCGCACTGGTGAGGGTAAGACCCTCGTTGCCACACTGGCCGTTTACCTCAATGCCCTTGAGGGCAAAGGCGTACACGTAGTTACCGTTAATGATTACCTGGCTAGCCGCGATGCCGAATGGATGGGCAAAATCTATGGTTTTCTCGGCATGACCACCGGTGTCATCGTCCATGGACTGGATGATGAAGAGCGCAAAGCTGCCTATGCCTGCGATATCACCTATGGCACCAACAATGAATTTGGCTTTGATTATCTGCGCGATAACATGAAGTTTGATCTGGAAACCATGGTTCAGCGCGGCCATAATTACGCAATCGTCGATGAGGTGGATTCCATTCTGGTCGATGAAGCGCGTACACCATTGATCATTTCCGGCCCGCTGGAAGACCGTTCCGATCTTTATATCATCATCGATAAATTCATTCCAAACATCGATGAAGACGACTACACTCTGGATGAAAAGCAGAAATCCGTTAGCTTTACTGAAGACGGCAATGAAAAGCTTGAATTGGCGCTGAGAGAAGCCGAGATGCTGAAAGGCGACTCGCTCTATGACGTTGAAAACGTTGCAATTGTTCACCACGTCAACAACGCGCTCAAAGCTCACAAACTATTCCTGAAAGATCGCGACTACATCGTCAAAGACGATGAAGTTGTCATCATCGATGAGTTCACCGGGCGTATGATGCCGGGTAGACGCTTCTCCGAAGGCCAGCATCAGGCGCTGGAGGCAAAGGAAGGCGTGACCATCCAGCCAGAAAACCAGACACTGGCCTCAATCACCTTCCAGAATTATTTCCGCATGTATTCAAAACTTGCAGGCATGACCGGTACGGCCATGACAGAAGCAGAAGAATTCATGGACATTTACGGCCTCGATGTTATCGATGTACCAACCAACATGCCGGTAAAACGCATCGATGATGATGATGAAGTTTACCGCACGGTCGAAGAAAAATATAAAGCCATCATCAATCTGGTTCGTGAATGTCGCGAACGGAGCCAGCCAGTTTTGGTCGGCACCACTTCCATTGATAAATCTGAAATTCTGGCCGATATCCTCAAGCAATCCGGCGAAAAAGAATTTAAGGTCCTGAACGCTCGCTACCACGAGCAGGAAGCCCAGATCATTTCACAAGCTGGTGTACCAGGTTCCATTACCATTGCCACCAACATGGCTGGTCGCGGCACCGATATCCAGCTTGGCGGCAATCTTGATATGCGTATCGAGGAAGAGCTCGCCGATATGCCAGAAGGCGAAAAGCGCGACAAAGCTGAAGAAAAAATCACAAAAGAAGTCCAAGAACTCAAGGTTAAGGCAATTGCTGCCGGCGGCCTATACGTGATCGGCACCGAGCGCCACGAAAGTCGCCGCATCGATAACCAGCTGCGCGGCCGTTCAGGACGTCAGGGCGATCCGGGTCATTCCAAATTCTTCTTATCATTGCAAGATGATTTGATGCGCATCTTTGGTTCCGAGCGTATGGATTCCATGCTGCAAAAAATCGGACTGAAAGAAGACGAGGCCATCATCCATCCGTGGATCAACAAAGCGCTTGAGAAAGCCCAGAAAAAAGTTGAGGCCCGAAATTTCGATATTCGTAAAAACCTGCTGAAATTCGATGATGTTATGAACGATCAGCGTAAGGTGATCTTCGAACAACGTATAGACCTGATGGAGGGTGGAGACCTTTCCGAAGTCATTGATGATATGCGCGATGAAGTTGTCGAAGGGTTGGTAAAGAAACATATTCCAGAAAAAGCCTATGCGGAACAATGGGATATCGAAGGGTTGGACGAAGCAGTTAAAACCCTCCTCAATCTGGAACTTCCGTTAAAAGAATGGGCTGATGAAGAAGGCATTGCCGATGAAGACATTCTTGAGCGTCTGAATGAAGCTGCAAACAAAGCTGCCGAAGATCGTAGTGAACGTTTTGGAACGGAAGTTTCGCGTTACGTTGAAAAATCTATTCTGCTGCAGAGCCTCGATCACCTTTGGCGTGAACATCTGGTCAATCTAGACCATTTACGCTCGGTGGTAGGCTTCCGTGGCTACGGACAGCGCGATCCATTGCAGGAGTATAAATCTGAAAGTTTCGATCTCTTCCAGACCATGCTTGCCAATCTGCGCGAAACAGTAACCGCCCAAATGTTACGGGTAGAAATCGTCCAAAATCAGGAAGAGCAAGAAGAAGAGGACGAATATGTTTCTGTGGCGCTTGGCTCTGAGGAAAACTCCGTTGATCCTGATGAGCGCGATCCGAAAAATCCTGAAACATGGGGCAAAGTAGGCCGCAATGAACTCTGCCCGTGTGGCACCGGCAAGAAATACAAGCATTGCCACGGAAAACTGGCTTAGCTAGCAAGCTTTTTACCTTGCGCATCTAGCTCATATTAACATGCTCAGGCGGCGAAGAGCCGCCCAGTCGATAATGCGACTTGAGAACACAACTCTAGAGTTGATTCCGTCGGAGACGGACACGATTTAGGGTTTCTTCGTAAATAACGATGGACCCCAAGGCTTCTTCGCGGGCTTGGCAAATTGAATGCCCGGCGTGACCGTTTCAGTCTCGTTCGTCGGGATCAATATGCGTCCAACAGGTGAAGAAGGTTCAACTGGCCTTGGATCACCGGCTGGTTGCTCACTGGTAAGCTGAACACCTTCAGCCTGCCCGGCTTTTGCCTTTTGAGAAGCCAACAATTCCTCCTGCTGACGTACGGCCAATGCTACCCGCTGTCGTTGCAATTGCGATTTTACTGCCTTCTCAATCTGCACCTGTTTTTTGGCGGCGCTACGAACGGTAGCTTTAACAAACGGGCTGCTGGCCTTTTGCGACAATATAGTCACGAACGCATTTTGATCATTGGTCTGCTTCTTATTATATGCAAGAGCCATCGTGATAGGCGCACTCATCTCAGGACATGCTCGGCTGGATTGAAATTTTCCGTCTTTCGCTACTTGATTGAAAACATATCGTTTTTCGCACACATTCACTTTTGGAGGGCGTTGAGTTACCTCAAAATAATCACTACCGCGCTTCAACATTTTCCAAAATTCAAAATACGGGCTGTTCACATGTTCAGCCAGGTTTTTCGGCGTCATTTTAAACGGGTATGCCTGCACCTGCATGGCCTTTTGACCGCCTTTAAAGGCTTCCCGCGCCAAAGAATAAATCTCCTGAACATACTCATCTGTCATGGAATAGCACCCGGCAGACGAGCAGGCCCCATGCACCATCAAATGCTTGCCGGTACGCCCGTGCGAGCGGTCATAACGGTTGGGATAGCCCATATTAAACGATAGATGATAGCTGGAATTTGGGTTCATCTGCCTTGGACCAACATCATAAAAGCCCTCAGGCGCTTGTCGGTCACCCTCTTTGAATTTTGGCCCCAGTTTCCCCGACCACTGGCAAATTTCGTAATCCTTCAGGAAGGCGTACCGGCCATTTTTCCTGGCTTTCCAGACTTCCAGCTTGTTCTCGGTCTTATAAATCCGCAACACAATCGGCGAAGAAAGGTTCATTCCCTTCTCCTTGATTTTACGTAAAAGTTTGGATGGGATCGGTTTTTCAGCCTTGGGGAAAATACCGTCAATTCCTCCCTGACAGGCGCTAAGCACCAAAAGGGCGACAAGCACTGCAAACTTACAAATCAGTTTTGAAAAATTCTGAACCATGTTCTAAGCAAATATCCCGTCAAACACTGTTAGCCTTGGTATAGATAAATCAATTGGATTGACAAGGCGTTACCGCCCACCTCACCAAGAGTTGAAAGCCCTGAGGTATGATCAGGCATCTTTCAATTTTAAGGCACTTTTGGGTATTTGTGTGGCAAAATACAGGCCACAAGCAATCAACACAAAGCCCACAGCATGGATATAGGATATAGATTCATCCAAGAACAGATAGGCCAGAATAACCGCATATACCGGCATTAGGTAAAGATACATGCTGGTCGTACTAGGCCCCACAAGCGCCACGCCTTTTTGATAAAGACCAAAAGCCAGAACTGAAGCCAACAGCGATACAACACCTATTCCAAGCCATGTTTGTGATGAAAAGCCCGGCGTCATCGCCGGCCCGTTCTCCCACAAATAGAACGGAAACAGAATTATCGTCCCCACCACCGCAATCGCTGAAAACAACACCAGTGTTGGGAATTCCGACAATCGATCCATTTTAAGGGTGAATGAATAGAGCGCCCAGCTCACGCTCCCCGCGATACAATACAGATCACCCCTATGCCATTCAAAATTGGAGAAATCATAATTGCCGCCAACTAACAAAATCATGGCAACACCTGCCATTGAAGCAATTATCCCGAGTATTTGTATAAAATTTAGCCGCAACCCACGAAGCGCTACCTCAAGCATGATAATAATGGCCGGAGAAGCCATATAAATCAAAGAACCATTCACAGCTGTTGTTTGCTGCAGCCCAGCGTAAAATACTGCTCCGCATACCAACATGCCAAAAAATCCAAGTAAAAACAGCAAATCAAGAACCCGAACCAATTTTGCGCGATATTTCCAAAGCAAGCGCCCACTGATTGCCAGCAGAATGATCGAGGCAATAAGCCAACGATAAAATGCCAGTGTTGAAGGTTCAACAGCTTCCCTCAACGCACGCCCACTCACTATATTCGTAGAAAAGCAAAGCGGTATCGCATTGAGGATCAAAAACATCTTCAAACGGTCATTGATTTCAAATACTGAAGACATATTCAAACCCGGCTGAAATGGAGGACAAAATCAAATAAGGTTTTTTCCAATGGCAAGAAACTTGTCACGGCGCTGCTTTTGTAGCTCCTCACCATTCAACCCGGAAAGTTCATCCAGCCCAGTTGCAATTTGCTTACCTGCTGCTGCAATAGTGATTTCCTGATCGCGGTGTGCACCGCCTACAGGCTCTTCAATAATACCATCGATAATGCCAAATCCCAACAAATCCTGCGCCGTAATTTTCATAGCAGTCGCAACATCTTTTGCCCGTGATGCATCACGCCACAGGATGGAAGCGCCTGCTTCCGGAGAAATCACGCTGTATATGGAATGTTCGAGCATATAAACTCGGTTCGCCGTTGCAATCGCAATAGCACCGCCCGATCCGCCCTCGCCGATCACTACCGAAATCACCGGAACTTTAAGATTGAGCGATAATTCAACCGAACGGGCAATTGCCTCTGCCTGCCCACGCGCCTCAGCACCGATACCGGGATAGGCACCAGCCGTATCAACCAAAGTGACAACCGGCATATTATACTGTTCTGCCAAGTTCATAATGCGCACAGCCTTACGATAACCTTCCGGCCTCGCCATACCAAAATTATGTTTCAATCGGCTTTCGGTATCGTGTCCTTTTTCCTGCCCGATGATGGCAACTGGTTTTCCTTCAAACCTGCCGAAGCCCGCCTGAATGGCTTCGTCTTCACCAAAGTATCGATCGCCAGCCAGCGGTGTATATTCGGTGATCAGCCCTTTGACGTAATCAACAAAATGCGGCCGGTTAGGATGGCGTGCAATCTGGGTTTTGTGCCATGGGGTGAGTTTGGTATAAAGATCGACCAGCAAATCAGTGGATCGTTTTTCCAGCTTTTCGATTTCACCGCTTAAATCAACGCTGTCATCACCATCTGACAGGCTTTTTAGTTCGCGGATTTTACCCTGAAGGTCAGCAACGGGTTTTTCAAATTCAAGATAGCTTTGCATCATGTGACGAAGTTCTACTCATACAAATTTCGTTGGCCACGCCGATCAAAATCAGGCTGAAACTGGCATCATTATTACCTAATCGCATTAATCCCTTAATGCAAGATTTTCTACCACCGCTTCACAATTGAGCTAATGGGTGATGTTCTTCGACCAATTGACGCAAACGCTCATCGAGTACATGGGTGTAAATCTGGGTGGTCGAAATATCCGAATGGCCTAACAATTGCTGCACAGCACGCAGATCAGCCCCATTTTGCAGTAAATGGCTGGCAAAAGCATGGCGAATAACATGCGGCGAGACTTTTGCCGGATCAATTCCCGCCGAAATCGCCAGAGCCTTCAAATCCCGGGCAAAAGCCTGTCGCGTAAAAAATCCGGTTTTTGAACTGGCAGGAAACAGCCATTTATTGTCTTTCCACTTGGCTTGGCCCTCACGGTATTGAAGATAAAGTGCCATCGCTTCACGCGATTTACGTGACAACGGCACCAATCGCTCCTTATTGCCCTTGCCGGTAACATTGATAAAATCAGCACTGGTCCTTGCTGCTGTCACTGGCAGACTTACCAGTTCAGAAACCCTCAAACCTGTCGCATAAAGCGCTTCAATCAATGCGTATAGGCGCAATGCCCGCAATATTTTTGATCTCGATCCGGTATCACTGCGGCTTGCACCCTCTGCCGCACTGATCAGAACATCCACCTCTTCAATGCTCAATACTTTGGGCAAAGGTCGTGCTTGTTTCGGGCTTTCAATCACCGCCGTAGGATCATCGCTACGCAGCCCTTCAGCAAACAGAAACTTATGAAACTGCCGCACCGTCGAAAGATGGCGTGCCTGCGAACTCGCAGCCAACCCCTTATCGCTCAGCACAAGCATAAATGAGCGCGCATTCTGGCTGGTGGCAACCAAAAAATCTGACTTTATGTATGAAAGATGATCACCATAACGCAGAAGATCGCGCTCATAAGACGAAAGAGTATTCTCCGCCGCCCCTCGCTCAGCACTCATCATCTCAAGAAATGATTCTACCAAATGATGGTGTTTGAAATTTTGCACGTTTCACCACCGCAGGATCAGCGGAGATTAAGCCGCTTGGTTGGAATTTTTACCGTCATTTCCCTCGGTGTCGGCTCAACAAATATAGTCAGCGCGATCATGCTGCCATACCCAATTCCCGCCAGAATTCCGATAAAAACAACAAAACGAATAAGGCTCGGCATAATTTGTACTGCAGTCCCGTTTTTAAATTGTCCCCGTAAACTTTACCCTTTATGAGAAACATGCAACCAAATGGCAAGACTCAACCTCTGATTTGTTTCAAGAACTAACCAGTACATATGTGCCCAGACCCGGAGTAAATACTTACTAAATGACTGTTTCCAGCCGACAAATGAAGATCGAAATCAAAGAAAAACTTGGCAACAAATGTCTCGTTTTTGTTGGCATGATGGGCAGCGGCAAATCGGCAATCGGTAGAATGGTCGCAACAACGCTTGAGCTTGAGTTCTATGATTCTGATTTGGAAATAGAAAAAGCAGCCGATATGAGCATCGCTGATATCTTCGAAAAGCTTGGTGAAACCGAATTCCGCCGCGGCGAACAAAAAGTTATTGAACGGGTACTTGGCGACGGGCCACTTGTATTGGCCCTGGGTGGCGGCGCATTTTTGTCGGAAGCCACAAGAAATGTGATCGGCAAGCGGGCCACATCCATTTGGCTGACAGCCGATGTGGATTTACTCCATTCCCGCGTCATGCGCAAACCGGGCAAGCGCCCCTTGCTGGAAAACGGCGACGCCAAGCAAATTTTGACAGACCTTTCTAACGCCCGAAACCCAGTCTATCAATTAGCGGATCTGAAAATTGAATCACTAGATGCATCCAGAATGAAGACCAGAGACGCTGTTATTACCCACCTGTATGATTTCTTCTGCGGTGGCATCGCCAACGCCGGACAATCATAAATGAACAATTCATCCAATAATAACATCCGGGTTGATCTTGGCCAACGCTCCTATGATATCCGCATCGGCGCAAATTTGATTAATCAAACCGCCGGGATATTGCTGGATATTGCGCCCGGCGCCCGCTGCGCTATCGTAACAGATACCAACGTCAATGAAATCTACGGTGCTGATTTACGCTCCCAGTTGGATGCAGCAAATATCTCCAACACCACTATTGAAATCCCCCCTGGCGAAGCTTCCAAATGCATGGCAATTTTTGCCGATGTGGTCGATCAATTGCTGGCACAACGCTTTGAGCGTACGGACGTATTGATTGCCCTTGGTGGTGGCGTGGTCGGCGATCTTGCTGGATTCGCAGCCGCAAGCATGCGCCGCGGTATGAAGTTTCTACAAATACCCACCAGCCTGTTGGCGCAGGTCGATAGTTCCGTCGGCGGCAAAACCGGCATCAACTCGCCCCACGGCAAAAATCTGATCGGTGCCTTTCATCAACCTATTCTGGTGGTGGCCGATACCAATATTTTAAAAACCCTCTCACGGCGGGAGTTCACCGCAGGTTACGCAGAAGTCGCAAAATACGGCCTGATTGACCGCCCCGAATTTTTCCAATGGCTCGAAAAAAACCATGCCGGCATTTTCAACTATGGCGACGCATTAGCAAAAGCTATTTCCATCTCCTGTCAGGCCAAAGCCGAAGTGGTGGCCGCCGACGAACAGGAAAGAGGCCAGCGCGCATTGCTCAATCTCGGCCACACATTCGGCCACGCGCTGGAAGGCGCGACCCAATACGACAGCACGCGTCTCGTCCATGGCGAGGGGGTGGCAATCGGAACGGTTCTGGCGCATCAATTTTCCAACAGGATGAATTTATGCAGCACAGATTGCACCGACAGGGTAATCCGGCATTTCAAGGCTGTGGGATTGCCCACCAGCCTTGCCGATATTCCGGGCGACCTGCCCGATGCGCAAGCATTGATGGATTATATCACTCAAGACAAAAAAGTCGTAAAAGGTTCGCTCACGTTTATTCTGACAAAAGGGATTGGCCAGTCTTTCATCGCCAATGATGTTCCCCCCGCTGAAGTACTGTCATTTCTGGAGGAAAAACTTCAATAATGGAAACCTACTGGTTCGTTCTTGCTGCCGTTTTAGTATTGATTGCTCTCTCGGCCTTCTTCTCCGGTTCCGAGACAGCTCTAACCGCCGTGTCCCGCGCTCGCATGCACCGGCTCGCAAAAAACGGTGACCAACGCGCCAGCGTTGTTATCAACCTTATTGAAAAACGCGACCGGTTAATTGGTGCTTTGTTAATCGGCAACAACCTCGTCAACATCTTGGCATCAGCCCTTGCCACCAGCTTTTTCCTGAAATTCTACGGCGAATCCGGCGTGATAATTTCGACCGTAGTTATGACTGTGCTTGTGGTGATTTTTGCCGAGGTCATGCCCAAATCATGGGCCATTACAAATGCCGATAAATTCGCTATCAGCGTTTCACCGATTGTTCGCATCCTCGTGTTGGCATTTTCTCCGTTGACTTATGTCATGTCAGGTTTTGTACGCAGGATCTTGCGCCTGTTCGGCATTCAAATCACCGAGGAACAATCACTCTTATCTGCCCACGAAGAATTACGTGGTGCCATGGATATGCTCCATCAGGAAGGCTCCATCGTTAAAGACGATAAGGACCGGCTGGATGGAATTTTAGATCTGCACGAACTCGATGTGGGCGATGTTATGATCCACCGAACGGCGATGGAAAGCATCAACATCGATGATCCATCAGAAAAAATCGTCAAACAAATCCTCGGAAGCCCCTATACCCGCATTCCAATCTGGCGCGACGAGGTTGAAAACATCATTGGCGTCGTACATGCAAAAGACGTGCTCAGAAACATCGCCAGCGGAAAGCGCACGGCCAAAACCCTCGACATCATGAAAATCGCCGCCAAGCCGTGGTTCGTGCCGGAAACCACGTCGTTACAAGCTCAGCTAAACGCTTTCCTGCGCAACAAGGCCCACATCGCTCTTGTTGTGGATGAATATGGCGAAGTGGAAGGCATCGTAACACTGGAAGATATTCTGGAAGAAATCGTCGGCGAAATTGCCGATGAACACGATGTGGAAGTAGCAGGTGTCGCACGCCAACCTGACGGTTCTTACCTAATCGACGGCACTGTACCGGTCCGCGACATAAACCGCGCGCTGGACTGGGAACTTCCAGAAGATGAAGCCACCACCGTCGCCGGCTTGGTAATCCACGAAGCCCAGATGATCCCCGAAGAAAAACAAACATTCACATTCTACAAAAAACGCTTCGTAGTAACCGGCCGCGAGAAAAACCGGATCACCCAATTGCGGGTTCGCGATCTTTGATTAGGCAGTCTGTTGTTCTGATGGCGACATTAGTTCTTTGCGAACATACCAACCGCCATTTTCTCGCTGTACCATTTTTAGCTGGTTAGTTTTTTTCATCAAATCTATCAAAGAGCCACAACCAAATACCTCTGGCTTGAAATTAGGATCAATACGGCGAATTTCTTTACCGACACTTCCAAAATGAATCCATCCATCCTCAGTCTTCATTGGAGAAACAGCTTCTCTAAATAGCGGAACAAACTTCGTGGGCGATTTGAGAGATTTTTCAGTTGAGTTATTGCAATCTAGTTTTGACGCAATACGTGGAGCCAAGTTTTCGAAAGAGACGAACTTATGACATACGTTTTGCAAACTTTTGGGTGGGTTTCGCGAACTGAACCCAAACACCTTTAGGCCTTGTTTGCGAATACGCTCGGCCAGCCGGGTAAAATCGCAATCAGAGGAAACCAAACAAAACCCGTCACAAACCTCATCACGCAACAGGTCCATCGCATCAACGGTCATTGCAATATCTGCACCATTTTTGCCTGTTGTCAGCTCAGAAAGGTGCTGCGAACTAATTGCATGTTCAGAAATTATATCGGGTCCCCAATTAATGGACCCCTCAACCGAAAAGTCACCATAAACCCGACATACAGAAATCTCACCAAATTTCGCAATTTCTTCAAACAACCTGTCAGCGACGTCAGATGAGACATTATCTCCATCGATCAACACAGCAAGACGTTGATAGCGGATTGCAGCAGGAAACGGATATAGCTCTCGAACAGCTTTTGTCATCCACTACATGTGTAGCCAAAAATTGAAAAACCAAACAATTTTTCAACCTATGGTAAACCAACAATGAACCCCTACTTCACCTCCTCAGGTGCCTTCGCCTCAATAGCAATTGCATGTAGCCCCCGTTCCTCCATTAAATCCACAAGCAGCGCGTTAATCCCGCGGTGGCGGGCAACACGGTTCATGCCGGAAAATTTCGGCGACACTATTTTAATCCGAAAATGAGTTTCGCCTTTCCCATCGAATGATTCCTGATGGCCGGCATGTAAATGGCTCTCATTAATTAGCTCAAGTGCGGTGGGTGCGAATTCGTCGCGGAGCTTTTCTTCCAGAATTGCTTGTATACTCGGCTGTTCCATGTCTATATCTGTCCCCGATAATCTCGTTCGTATTTCGCTTGGGTTTTGGCATCAGATATTATACAATCTGGGCCTCAACATCGCGTGATGTCGAGCTAATAGCACATCAGACACAGCAGTTTCAAACCAAACCGAAATCAAAAACCACCTATGGATAAATCTTCAAAATATTTCGATTCCATTCGCATCAAAAAAGGCTCCAAGGCAAAAGCCAAGGCTGCCAAAGTGAGCGCCAATGAATGCCAGTGGGACGGGTGTGAAAAACCTGGCAGCCACAAAGCACCCGTTGGCCGCGATCAGGAAGGAAAATATCTCAACTTGTGCATCGAGCATGTGCGCGAATATAATAAGTCCTATAATTATTTTTCCGGTCTCGGTGACGATGAGGTAGCAAAATTGCGTAAGGATGCGCTGACCGGCGGCAGACCAACATGGACCATGGGCGTCAATAAATGGGGCGATGAGCCACCACTCTCCAATGGAGACCCACGCGCCGCAGCGGTTGCACGTGTTAGTGCCCGCGCCCGCGCCAGAGCCGGCATGGGTTCTATCGACAGCCCACGCATACGCAAGCTAAAAACGCTGGAAAAGAAGTCACTGGAAGATTTAGGCCTGCCCCATGACGCCAGTGCTAACGATATTAAAACCCGTTACAAAGAAATGGTGAAGCGCCATCACCCAGACGCAAACGGCGGCGACCGCAGCACCGAAGAACGCCTGCGCGAAATAATTCAGTCTTATAAGCATTTAAAACAGGCAGGCTTCTGCTAAAAATTTCAAATTACACACCCCTTTCGGAGAATTAAGAGAATGACTAACGGCATACCGGATACCGAAATTTCGGTTCGGGACACCTTCAATATTGATAGTGATTGGGTAGTTCCTGCATATTCCGAGACCAGCGAGCATGTGCCCGAGCTGGACCCGGACTATATTTTCGATAAAAACACCACACTGGCCATTCTGGCAGGTTTTGCTCACAACGCACGTGTGATGGTTTCCGGCTATCACGGCACGGGTAAATCAACCCATATCGAGCAGGTAGCCGCTCGCCTGAATTGGCCTTGCGTGCGTATCAATCTCGATAGCCATGTGAGCCGCCTTGATCTCATCGGTAAAGATGCAATCGTCGTTAAAGACGGTATGCAGATAACAGAATTCCGCGATGGTATTCTACCTTGGGCTTATCAAAACAACGTGGCGCTGGTATTTGATGAATATGATGCCGGTCGTCCCGATGTAATGTTCGTTATCCAGCGTGTTCTGGAAACTTCCGGCCGTTTGACCCTGCTCGATCAAAGCCGTGTCATCACCCCGCATCCAGCCTTCCGTCTGTTTGCAACCGCCAACACCATTGGCCTTGGCGACACTACCGGCCTTTATCACGGCACCCAACAAATCAACCAGGCCCAGATGGATCGCTGGTCACTTGTGGCAACGCTCAACTATCTGCCCCATGATGTGGAAGTATCGATCGTTCTGGCCAAAGCCAAATTCTTGGATACCAAAGAGGGCCGCGAGATCGCTTCCAAAATGGTGCGCATCGCGGATATGACCAGAGCAGCTTTCATCAATGGTGACCTCTCCACGGTGATGAGCCCGAGAACGGTCATGACATGGGCAATCAATTATAAAATTTTCGGGGATCTAGCCTATTCATTCAAGGTCACGTTCCTGAACAAGTGTGACGAGTTGGAACGTCCAACAGTTGCTGAATTCTACCAGCGTGCTTTCGGAGAAGAAATTTCCGAGGTAACCGACAATCTGGTTTTGGCATAAGATTGGTTAAAGGCGATGGCCGGTTCGGGAGATAACATACGCAAGGGCAGCCCCCTGCCCGATTATGAGCCTCTGAAACAGGCGCTCAGCAATTGCGTGCGGGCAATGGCCAATGACAATGAGTTGGAAATTTCATTTTCAACTGATCGTCCCACCATGGTCGAACAACAGATACGTTTGCCTGAACTAGGCAAAAATCTAACCGCCCAACAATTGGCCATCGTACGTGGTACAGGCGACAGCATGGCGCTTCGCTGTGCCTGCCATGACACCGGTATCCATACCAAATTGTCGCCTGAAGGGCCCAATGCCAAAGCAGTTTTTGATGCGGTGGAACAGGCCCGTGTGGAAGCAATCGGTGCGCGCCAGATGGAAGGAGTTGCCAACAATTTAGGACACATGCTCGAAGAAAAATACTCTCGCGCCAATTACACTCATGCAACCAGCCGCGACGAAGTTCCGCTTGAAGAAGCCGTCGCCATGGTAGTGCGTGAAAAACTCACCGGCAGAGCACCGCCAAAAAGCGCCGAAGCCTTTGTCGATGTCTGGCGTGACTGGATTGAAGAAAAGGCAGGCGACAGCCTTGACGCCCTGGATGGCGATTTGACAGATCAAACCGCCTTTGCCCGAGCCATTCGCGATTTGATTGTTTCGCTTGATATGGCTGATGAACTGGGCGACGAAAACCTTGACCAACAGGACGACACCGAAGAAAACGACGCTGAATCGGGTGATGATACCGAAGACGGCCAAAGTGAAGATCAAGAAAACGAAGAAGGTGCCGAAGGCCAGCCCGACGAGATGGAGCAGGACGGCGAAGAAGAAATGACCGGAGAAATGGATGCATCCGACGCGGATGCAGACGATTCATCCGATGATGAAAATTCTGAGACGCCAAGCGAAGCCCATCGACCAGAACTGCCTTTTTCCAATTTCCCCACTGACTTCGACTACAAAGTATTTTCGACCGAATTTGACGAGGAAATCACAGCCGAAGAACTCTGCGATGAGGTAGAACTCGACCGCCTGCGCGCCTTTCTCGATAAGCAACTCGCCCATTTGCAGGGAGCTGTTGGCAGGCTTGCCAACCGGTTGCAACGTCGCCTGATGGCACAACAAAACCGTGGCTGGGATTTCGATCTGGAAGAGGGCATCCTCGATACATCCCGCCTCACCAGAATTGTCATGGACCCCATGACGCCGCTTTCCTTCAAGATGGAACGTGACGCGATTTTCCGTGATACGGTCGTGACCCTGTTGATTGATAATTCAGGCTCCATGCGAGGTCGTCCGATCACTGTTGCCTCCTCCTGCGCCGATATTCTCGCGCGTACTTTGGAACGTTGTGGCGTTAAGGTCGAAATTCTCGGATTCACCACCAAGGCATGGAAGGGCGGACAATCCCGAGAAGCGTGGCTCAAGCGCGATAAACCACCAACGCCGGGCCGTCTCAACGATCTGCGCCACATCATCTATAAATCAGCTGACGCCCCATGGCGGCGCTCCAAGCGCAATCTTGGCCTGATGATGCGCGAGGGCCTGCTGAAAGAAAATATCGATGGTGAGGCGCTGTTATGGGCGCATAATCGCCTCATGGGGCGTACTGAACATCGCCGTATCCTGATGATGATTTCTGATGGCGCACCGGTGGATGATTCTACTCTTTCGGTGAATCCTGGCAATTACCTCGAGCGTCATTTGCGCCATGTAATTGAAGATATTGAGGAAAACTCTCCAGTCGAACTGCTGGCCATCGGTATCGGGCACGATGTGACGCGTTATTACAAGCACGCGGTGACCATTGTTGATGCGGAGGAACTTGCCGGAGCTATGACAGATCAACTGGCAGAGCTGTTCGGGGAAACTGATCCCAATGAGGGTAACGGCCGCCGTCACCGCTCATCTGGCAAGAGAAATGCCATACGGAAGACCGGATAAATGCGCGCACCAATCGTGAAAATGCTAATGGTTGCATTGTTTCTCTTTGCCGCACCTCTCCCGGCAGCGACCGAGGGCCAACTGCACCGCGACACCAATATCCAGTCCCGAATCATTTCCTATTTCCATGTAACTGAACCAGATATTAAACGTTTCGGAAAGTTGGAATTCCTTGGTGGCATTGAGATGTTCTCCAACAACACTAATTTCGGTGGCTACTCGGGGTTTAGGTTCCACAACAACCGAACCGATTTTATCGCAGTTTCTGATATAGGCTTCTGGCTGACAGGGACCTTGCGGCGTAAAAACGGATTACCCATTGGCATTAAAAGCGCAGCACTAACGCCTATACGCGACACAAATGGGCAGGCAATCCTTGGCAAGGAAAGCTCCGATGCAGAAGCTCTGGCAATTGTCGGCAGCCAGATTTACGTGGCTTTTGAACGCAACCATCGCGTTGAGGTATTCAATCTGGACCAACCGGATTTCACGCTGGGAAAGTCCAGCATCCTGAACATCGACTTCAATAAGTTGGGCCTGCGTGGAAACAAAGGATTGGAAACCCTCGTCAGCGCGCCATCTGGCAGCCCTCTGCATGGTCAATTGCTGATGATCACCGAACGCTCCCTTAATGAAAAACGCGATATCCGAGCCTTTATTTATGGCAGCGGCAAACTGAAAGAGTTCTCTATTGCCCGCACCAATCAGTTCGATGTAACCGATGGAAAGTTTCTACCCAATGGCGATTTAATCCTGCTGGAGCGGCGCTTTAATGTTGCCACGGGTGCTGCAATGCGCCTGCGCCGGTTTAAATCTGCAGCGATCAAACCTGGTAGCCGCCTAACCGGAAAAACTCTGATGTTTGCCGATTCCGCCCACCAGATCGATAATATGGAGGGTCTGGATATTACGCAAAACGAAAAGGGTGACACCATCCTTACCCTGATATCCGATGATAATCATTCCATTTTGCAGCGAACATTACTGTTGGAATTTAAGCTGGTGGAATGATGCTTAAACGCCAGCCTGAGACTTCAGCTTAGCCTTCGTTTCATTGTCCAAAGAACGCCAGTCACAATCAAGCAGCGCTGCTTCCATGGCGTAAAGCAACAATATGGAAGCACGTTCCGGCATTTGAAATTTAACGCGAGTATAAGCAACCACCGCGCCCATCTGACGCAAATCATCCTCATTATGAACATCAATTTCCGCCAGCATAAGAGCAGACGCAGCACCAAGGTTTCGCATTTGCTCGATGGATTTTACCATTCGCTAGGAACGTTCCATCTCAATCGGCTTAAGCATGTTCACCAGCAGGCCGTAAGGCGCAAGAAGGATGATACCAGCCAATATCTTGACCATAAAATCACCAGCAGCCCACGATACCCAGCGCGGCATCTCGGTTGCAAATACCGCCAGCGCTGGTGCGTGTTCCAACGCAAAGCCATCATTTTCACCGAGAAACGCAAAACTGGCTGCAAAGGCAATGCCGAAGAACAGGCACGTATCAACCAGTGAGCCAACCAATGTAGAAACCAGCGGTGCTTGCCACCAAACACTGGCGCGCAAACGGGAAAATATCGAAACATCCAGCAATTGAGCCGTGAGAAATGCAACACCTGACGCCATCGCTACCCGTGCAATGCGCGACGGAGTCAGTTCAAACGGGAACAGGCCTAAGGAAAACAAAATCTTTGGCACAAGGATTGAGCACAGCACCGCAAGTACGAAGCCTGCCAGCACAACGCGTCTTGCCTTCCGTGCGCCAAATACACGATTGGTAAGATCGGTAACCAGAAAGGCAATTGGATAGGTAAATGCACCCCAAGTGAGAACATCACCCAGATTGACACCACCAAGCGAATAGCCGACGGGAAATTGCACTAAAATATTGGAAAGAACCACAATGAAGGCCATAGCGGCCACAAAAGGGAACACAGATTTGCTCATAAGCATTTTTTTATCCTGGGTGATGCCACCAGTTGAATACAAAATTTAAGCGGGTAAAATTTACCCGCTCATTGATATTATAGAATTTATGACTAATCGCCAGCCAGAAATTTAACTATGCCGTAGCAAGGCCTTCAGCCATTTTCTTTTGAATCTGGCGTTTCAGCAAACGTGCTTTTTGTGAAAGCTCGCTATCCTTGGATTTTGTAAAAAATGCATCAAGGCCACCACGATGTTCAACTGTGCGAAGCGCCTTAGCGCAAATACGCAGACGAACACGTTGGTTCAGCACATCGCTCATCAAAGTTACATTGCAGAGATTAGGCAAAAAACGGCGACGCGAACGGTTTTTCGCATGGCTCACATTATTACCTGTCATAACGGCTTTGCCGGTCAGTTCACAACGTCTGGACATCGTCTTATCCTTAAATAAGTTTCAACCCGATCACATGGCCACAAATGCATTTCGAGGGCGGTCGCCTGAACGACAGCCCAAAGACGCCTCGAGCCTTCGGGAAAAGTTGCTTTGTCATAGTGGCCTTCGGCGGAGGCGTCAAGTAAAACTTGGCATTTGGGAGCATTTGAACGCCAAATCCTCAGCCCTTATCCCGCAACAAACCCAAAATGCCGCCAATTCGCAAATATGCCTTATTTTCCAATTATCCTGACCACTGGTCAACAGGCGGCAAAGAGAACAAAATGCGCATTATTCAATTAGATAAAATCTGCCGGGTACAAGTACTTTTTTTTGGTTTTTTAGCGACAATATTCGTCTGGACACCATTGCTGCATGCCGAGGAAATCCACCACAAGACAAAATTTTCCGTAAAATTTGGTGGTCTGACGGTTGGCACTGCCAGTTTTGACATCAAGCTCAATGACGAGCACTACAAAATGACAGGCAGTGGAACCACCGCGGGCCTCGTAAGACTGTTTTCTTCAGGCAAAGGCAATTTTAATAGCACCGGCACCATCGATGAAAACAAGGTAAATGCAGCCGCTCATTCAGTTTTTGTGCGCGAGAAGAAAAAGAACTCCACTCTCAAAATGGCATTTGCCGATAAAAGCGTAACTGATGTCCAGATGGTTCCCGACAAGCGAAAAAAGCACATCAACTCAAAGCAGTGGATTCCGATCCAAGCTAAACACACGCAAAACGTCATCGACCCTGCAAGCAGTTTGCTGATGCCAATTGCCTATGAAGATGCCTCCGATCCAAGGAAAGTATGCGGCCGAAATCTTGAAATTTTTGATGGCCAGTCCCGCTACACCATGAAACTTAGCTATAAGACCACCAGAGCCGTCAAAACCAAGGGGTATAAGGGCTTTGCCCATGTCTGCAAACTCCAATATATCCCGATTGCCGGCTATCGCAAAGGGCGCAAAAACGTCGAGTATATGCGCAAGAATCAACGCATGGAGTTCTGGCTTGCCCCCATTACCGGCACCAACATTTTTACTCCCATCCGCATTGAAGTGGCGACTCAATATGGCAAGGTTACAGCAATTCCACAATATTTTGGCCTTACTGCCACCCAATAGAATTTTATAGCGCCTACGCAAAATAGTTCTGGTCCCAGACTTACGCGAACGATAGAATAACTAAGATATTTTTAAAAAAGGCGTAGCTGATTATAGTGTAGCTACCCGTAAATTTGAATTTCAAGATTAATGGCAGACTTTACCCCATCCAAAAACACAGTTGTCAAAAGCACAGTGCCAAAATCCAGTAGCCGTGGTGTAACAGCTGTTCTTGGGCCAACCAATACCGGCAAGACCCATTTGGCGATTGAGCGCATGACTGCTTATCCGAGCGGCGTCATCGGCTTGCCTTTGCGGCTGTTGGCGCGGGAGGTATATGGCAGGGTTTGTGCCAAGGTGGGCGCGTCAAAAGTAGCCCTAATTACCGGCGAAGAGAAAATCACCCCGCCCGGTGCACGCTTTCATGTTTGCACCGTTGAAGCCATGCCGATGAAGACCGATGCTGAATTTGTAGCCATAGATGAAGTGCAACTGGCAACCGATCTTGAGCGCGGCCACGTTTTTACCGACCGGATATTAAACCTACGCGGCACCCACGAAACCATGCTGCTTGGCGCTGATACAGTGCAAAAAACACTGACCACTTTGCTGCCGGGAATTGAAATTGTCACCCGCCCGCGCCTGTCCATGCTGACCTATGCAGGTTCAAAGAAAATCACCCGACTGCCGCCCCGCTCTGCCATTGTCGCATTTTCCGCCGATGAGGTTTACGCCATCGCCGAACTCATCCGCCGCCAGCGCGGTGGTGCTGCTGTGGTTATGGGATCGCTAAGCCCAAGAACCCGAAACGCCCAGGTGGAACTTTACCAGTCCGGCGAAGTAGATTTCATCGTAGCAACAGATGCCATCGGAATGGGGCTAAATCTCGATCTGGACCACGTGGCGTTTGCTCAGGACCAAAAGTTCGACGGCTTCCAGTTTAGAAAACTTACAGCCGCAGAACTTGCCCAAATCGCAGGACGCGCCGGTCGCCACACCTCTGATGGTACATTTGGAGTAACATCGCGCGTCGACCCATTTCCTGATGAATTGGTGGAAGCGCTTGAAACCCATGAGTTTGCCCCGCTAAAAGTTCTAACTTGGCGCAATAGGGAGCTGGACTTTTCTAGTATTAATGCGCTAAAAGCCAGCCTCGCCATTGGTTCCGGCACACGCGAATTAATGAAATCTCCACCAACATCTGATCAAATTGCCCTTGATAACCTTTCTCGTGACAAACTTCTGGTAGAAAACTGCAGCAGTGAACGTTTAACGAAGTTATTGTGGGACGTTTGTCGAATTCCCGATTACCGCGGCATATCGCCCACCGCCCACAGCGACATATTGAAGTCCATTTATCTGGACATTGTGCAACAAGGAAATATTGACGAGAACTGGTTTGCCCAGCAGGTTTCACATGCAGACAAATCAGGAGGCGGTATCGATGCATTATCGGCCCGCATTTCGCAAATCAGAACGTGGACATATCTTTCAAACCGGGTTGACTGGCTGAAAGATCCGTTCCACTGGCAAGAAAAGACAAGAGAAGTTGAAAACCGGTTATCAGACGAGTTACATGAAAACCTGACGAAACGCTTCATTGACCGAAGAACAAGCGTATTAATGAAGAGATTAAGAGAAAATGCCATGCTGGAAGCAGTAATTGAAACAAACGGAAATGTATCAGTAGAAGGCCACCACGTCGGCCAACTCCTTGGATTCCGTTTTATATCCGACAAATCGGCCGAGGGCCCGGAAGCAAAGGCAGCCAACGCTGCAGCCATGAAGGCTCTTGCTACCGAAATCGACAAACGCGCCGAACGGCTCGCCGCCTCACCAAATAGCGATATTTCGCTGGCAAGCGATGGCTCATTGCGTTGGCTTGGAGAAGCAATTGCCAGAGTTATTGCGGGCGAAGAAACATTAAAGCCGCGTGTATTACTATTGGCAGACGAACAATTGAGCGGCCTTCCTCGTGAAAAAGTGCAGGCCCGATTGGAACGATGGGTCGCAAACCACATCAATACACTACTGAAGCCCATTGCGGACCTGTCTGCCGATGAAACCCTGACTGCCACAGCCAAGGGCATCGCCTTCCGTCTGGCCGAAAACCTCGGCATCTTGGATCGCAAAGAGGTATTGGAAGAAATTCGCAGCCTTGATCAGGATATGCGCGGTACACTTCGCAAATTCGGTATTCGCTTCGGTGCCTATCACATCTTCATGCCGACCATGTTGAAACCTGCACCAACCTCCTTAATCTGTTTTCTTTGGGCGCTGAAAAATGACCAGCTTGAAGCAGGCGGCCTCGTAGAAATTCCTCAAGCGTCCGCTGCTGGCAGAACGTCAATGCCAGTGGATGAAACTTTCAATCGCGACATTTACCCTCTTTGTGGCTTTAGAATTCTTGGCCAAAAAGCTGTCCGCATCGATATTCTGGAGCGCCTTGCAGATTTAATTCGCCCTGCGACCAATTGGAAACCAGCTGCTGAACCAAAAGCTCCCGCCGAAGGTAGCGAAGAGAATTCAGAAGAAACAACGGCTGTAATACCCGTCGCCAAACCTGAGGGCGCAATCGACGGGCGTAGCTTCTATGTAACCCCGGCAATGATGTCTATTCTGGGCGCAACCCATGACGATATGGATCAAATTCTCAAAGGCCTTGGCTATCGCGGCGAATCCAAACTTCACGCTGATATAGTTCCAGCAGAAGCTGAGCCTAAAGATATTGCAGAAGCACCAGCGAGCACAGAGAACAAAAAACCAGTAGAAACCGCCGAAATCATCGACAAGCCAGAAACCCCGGAAGTCTCTGATAAAGAAGTCGAAGATACCGGCCCTAAAATGATAATGGTGTGGCGATACGGAGGGCAAAACCGGGGTCGACAGCAGCCTGCAAACCGCCGTAACCAGAACAAGAATCGCAAAAATCAGAATTCAGGCGACAGTAAACAATCCAAGAACTTCAAAAAGCGTCCAGATAAGCGTCATCAAAAACCAGCTGAAAAGCCGATGGACCCGGATTCTCCATTCGCCAAGCTAGCAGCACTTAAAGAATCCATGAAAGCGAAATAATTGGCTGAAGGGGCAACGGAAAACAAACTACGCATCGATAAATGGCTATGGTTTGCCCGTATAGCCAAGACCCGTACCCTCGCCAAAAAACTCGTAACCACCGGCAAGGTCCGCGTCGACAGCAACAAGATCACCAATGCCAGTTTTTCCGTTAACCCAGGTCATGTGCTGACAATCGTTCTGGAACGCAAAGTCCTCATCTATGAAATTCTGGAACCGGGCTCCCGCCGCGGCCCATATTCCGAGGCAAAATTGCTCTATAACGACCTCAGCCCCAAAGTCGAACCATTGGAAAAAAACCGCACGGCTTATGACAAAGGGACCGTTACTACGGGTAAACGCCCTGACAAAAGGCAAAGAAGACAATTAAAGGCCCTTAAACAGGAAAACATGCTCTAAATCGTCCCTACATAGGAAAAGGCTATGCCTTGTCACCTGCATTCAAACCAGATAGATATGCATCGAATTTTTGCAAGATTTCCAAACAGGAACATCAATGACATACATTGTCGACGACAAATGCATTAAGTGCAAACACATGGATTGTGTGGAAGTTTGCCCCGTAGATTGCTTCTATGAAGGCGAAAATATGCTTGTCATTCATCCTGACGAATGCATCGATTGCGGCGTTTGCGAGCCTGAATGCCCGGTTGAGGCAATCAAACCGGATACCGAGCCCGGTATTGAACAATGGTTGACGGTAAATGCTGAATATGCCGAGAAATGGCCAAACATCACCATAAAAAGAGACGCCCCTGCCGATGCGGAAAAATATGACGGTGAAGAAGGTAAGTTCGAAAAATACTTCTCGGAAAAACCCGGTACTGGAGACTGATCCGAGGGGAGACTCAAGCACCTAGATTAACCATCTATTAGGAAATACAACCTGCTGAATTGATCTCCGCGAGATAAAGTTGATTTTTGCGTAAAAACATGTTAATTATATATTATACGATCAACCATTAGGCAGTCGTTGACCATTGCGTCTCAGCGACACATTTACGGGCGCCTCGCTACTTTTTGACAACACTAACAACACATGACCCAATATTCATCAATTGGGCCCTGTGATTTTTTGTTGTTTCTTGAAGAGTAACGCCTTATTCAAACGCCGGTTTGGCCTGATCTATTAAAAACAATGTACCAAAATCCTCAAATATATGAGGGCCGCAGGGAGTGCGTTAAATATGGCTAGCAGTAAAAAATCAACACAGCGTCAAGGTTTCAAAATCGGTGAATATATCGTTTATCCAGCCCATGGCGTCGGTCAAATTACCGCAATTGAAGAGCAGGAAGTAGCTGGCTACTCGCTCGAACTATTCGTCATTGATTTTGCTCAGGACAAATTAACCCTGCGCGTGCCTTTGGCAAAAGTTGAATCAGCAGGAATGCGCAAGCTTTCCGAAGATATCCGCATTGATAAATCACTCAGAACCGTTCAGGGCCGCGCTCGAGTAAAGCGTACCATGTGGAGCCGTCGCGCTCAGGAATATGAAGCGAAGATCAATTCAGGTGATCTAATCCAGATTGCTGAAGTTGTCCGCGACCTGTTCCGCTCTGAAAACCAGCCAGAGCAATCCTACAGTGAGCGCCAGCTTTATGAAGCCTCATTGGATCGCATGGCTCGCGAAATTTCTGTTGTTAACAAAATTTCCTCAACCGAAGCTATTGTTCTCATTGAGAAACATCTGGCTCTTGGACCAAAACGGGGACCGAAAACAGAAGAAGCACCAGCAGCAGCAAATGAGGCCGGCGTAGCAAATGACGATGCCCCAAAAGCAGATGGTAAAGAAGCCGCTGCTTAGATTTTGCATCTCTGATTTCTATTGATTTTATAAAGCCTGGAGGCTTTTCTCCGGGCTTTATTTTTGTCTGGACATATCCAACCAGTATGCAAGTAGCGGAAATGCGATCAATTCAAGCGCCAGTGACGGGGCAATATTAGCACTAAAGATCACATCCATATCAAACGCACTCAGCCTGAAAAGACCGGCCACTGCGATAATCCCACAAAGAATAATTAACGTTGGACGCATACCCTCCAATTTGGCCCCGCCAATCAAAAACGCAGCCCCAACCCCAAACCAAACCCCGCCAATAAAGCGGATATGATTGTCCTGCACCCCAAAGGTAATGACATCCTTGACGGTGATGAAATCGGGCGAAATCTGCCAACCCAGCGTTCGCATCCCGCCTGCACCGACATTCACCCCCATCAACATGATAACAGCGCCGACCAAAACCAGAACGGCCCTCAAAACAGGACTATTTTTCAAATTTTTAATTCCTCGAACCACACCAAAATTAGCTCCGGTCAGTGATAACCTTATATTGTTGACCGGGCCGCACCTTTGCACCGGGGCCAAGTGAATTCAATACTTTAAAGAGTTTTACCCTGCTACTGACACCACGCATGCGCCGCGTCAGGCTTCCCAATGTATCGCGATCACCAGCCGTAACAATTTTTACGCGCAGCGGAGAAAGGGCTGCAATTTCTTTCTCGCTCAATATACGAAGGCTGGCAGTAATTTCTTTCGAAATCGCCTGAATCTGCAAATTGGACTGGGGGGCGGCAGTAATAAATCGATATAGCTGGCCGCCATTTCTGATCACCATAATACGAAACCGCCATCCATCCGCCGCCGCCAATGCAGTAGCTGAAGAAAGTCCATTGACCGTTTCTTCGCGAATGGTTTCATTTATCAGCCCGTTTATCCAGCCACTTTTTAAATATCTTGTCAGGCTCTTCGTAGGCGAAAGCACGGCCGCATCAAATCTGGTCGCAACATCAGATGGCCCGGTAAGCGTTACCGCATGGGGTTGATTATGAATGGTGAAACCCTTGGGTGCCCGAAAGCTGATACCAAGCCCGGCATGGGTGAAAACCTGCCCACGCACAAACCCCTCATCAGCCGTATCACCGTATAGCAGGCCCGAAATTCCCTCAAGATAACGTTCGCGGGAACGTTCTCCGACACCTGGAGCTCCAAAGAAACGGGCATGGCGTTTTGCCAGCAGCACCCGCGCCGGTGTGGTGGGATGGCTCGACAGGAAATTACCAATACCAGATTTTCCAATTTTTTTGGATTTCAACTGGCGAAATTTATTCATCGTTTCCAAAAAACGCCCCGCAGAAAACGGATCAAATCCAGCGCGGCCAATCATACGAATGCTGATTGCATCCGCCTGTAATTCCTGATCCTTGGAAAAATCCGAAAGGCGAATTTTATTGGCAGCAAGTGCTATTTTCCCGGCCCGACTGCCCCCGAGCACACTATCAACCACATCCTTGCCAAGTGCGGAAGACGAAACCCTCTCCCGTCGCAAAATCGCATGATTAGAAGAAACATGGGCCATCTCATGAGCGATAACAGCAGCAAGCTCGGAACTGTCATTGGCCAAACCCAAAAGGCCACGTGTCACATAAAGAAAGCCACCCGGCAGCGCAAAGGCGTTGATCTTGGGTGAATTGAGAACCGTAATTTTATAAACCCGCGCCGGATCCTGCGAAACAGAAACCAACCTGCCAACAATCAGGGCAAGCAAAGTTTCTGCATTCTTGTCAGAATACTCGCCGCCATATTTCGAAAGCACCAGGGGATGCTCTTTCGCCCCAAGTTTTTCCTGAGGGTCGTCGGGCCTGACCCAAGAACTTTTAAGACTGTTGGAATTTGAACCGTCATAGACGCAAGATGTAAGCCCACCCGCAACCACCAATAAGATTGATAGCGTACAAACACGCCTCGCCCACCCATTTGAAGGGTAAACGAAAAATCCTCGACGCACCTCGCGTCGAGAAATATCAAATTGGTCAGTCTTGAATGTCAGAACCGATATCCTCAAACGAACTCGTGTCAAAAACCTGCATCAAATCCAAATGTAGCACAATCTGAAAAGTGATAGTCAGTTTTCAGAAAAATTGTCGTCAAAACAAACCAATAGGTAAAGTCAGATTGTCACATCCTTAGCAATTAATTATGCAAAAAATGTGAACTAATTATTTTCAATGAAGATTTTTCACAATGTCATAGGCTTTTACTACAGCAAATACCAGCTTTACCACTTCTGATACCTCGGGATCAGGCTTAATAGGCTGTACCTAAGGCCAAACCCATTGACTAAAGCATCACGCGCATTGGTTTCGATGAGAATTGCAACACTACCGGAAAAGAAGTGTCGCCAAAACTTAACAGTAACGTTCAGCGCCGATCAGTTGAATGTCCGAATACCGGTCTCCATGAGCCCAGCCAATTGGCAGGATTTCTTCAATCTTTGCCAGATCATCAGCACTCAATTTAAGTGCAGCTGCGTCCACATCCTCACGAAAATGCTTCACCGTACGAGTACCCGGAATCGGGATCATAAAATCTCCCTGAGCCAATACCCATGCCATCGCCAGCGACGCAGTTGTTGTCCCCATATCTGAAGCCATTTTCTTGAATGGTACCAGCGCTTTCACATTGGCGCTAAAATTTGGTTCCATAAAACGCGGTGAATTCTTGCGGAAATCCATATCGCCAAAGCCGGTCACATCCAGCGTCTTATCAGCAAACATGCCACGTCCCAAAGGAGAGAACGGCACAAAGGCAACGCCCAATTCTTTACAGGTTTGAATCACACCAAGTTCCGGCACCCGTGTCCAAAGCGAGTATTCACTCTGCACCGCCATAACTGGATACACTGCATGAGCACGCCGAAGGGATGACGGTGAAATTTCGGAAAACCCGATGCCACCAATCTTGCCTTCATCCTTGAAACGCACCAGCGTTTCCATCACATCTTCAATCGGGAAATTATGATCGCGTCGGTGAATATAATAAAGCGCCACATGTTCAACGCCCAACCTCGTCAAGGATTTTTCAAGTTCCGCCCGCAAATGCTCCGGCGAATTGTTAAAACCGCGCGCATTGGTTTCGGGATTACGGTAAATACCACCCTTGGTGGCAATAGTAAATTCATGCGGGTTCTGCTTCAAAAATGACCCGATGGCTTTTTCAGAAACCCCGTTGCCGTAAATATTGGCTGTATCAAGGAAATCAATACCCATATCAATGGCAAATGCCAGCGTCGCATGGCTCTCCGCCTCATCTGTTGCGCCGTAAAATCCGGCAAAACTCATACAGCCAAGCCCGATGGCTGAGACCATTGGCCCGTTTTTTCCCAGTTGACGTTTTTCCATTTTGTCCTCCTCACAATACGAACCGAAAAGGAACAATCCCCAGCCAGCATCAATCACAAAGAGGTCCCACACGGTTATGCTTGCGTCAACTAAAAGGTCAACAATTCTTAGTTCATTTTAGCTGCATTGAATTGACCAGCATTTGAGTAAGTCCACCAGCAATCAAAGGTAGAAACAAAGAAACGCCAAAGCGGATCATCGTTAGCTTCCAACCATAAAAGCCAACTTCGATCGGCACCTTGATTAACGACAAAGTGGCAAGCGATGTGAGGAAGGTCATGATCACTGCAAGTCCCGCACCCGCCTTATAAAGGGCAGCCACCAAGGGCATGCCAAACACCCCAGCAACGGGTGTGATGATGCCTGCAATCCATGCCAGAAAAATTCCCCTCCAACCAGAAGAGTCCGATAACCAGTTTTCGATAAACTCCTTCGGAATCACTGCCTCGGCAAAGCCTGCAAGCAAAACAGCAATAACCATAATCGGCGCAAATCGGAGCAGTTGGTCTCCACTGCCCTTTATCGCAGAAGAAAAAACCCCTGGCCCCTGCGACCACGCATAGGCGGCAACACTGGCCAGCAATAGTGCCAGAAAAATCATCGGGAATTTCATGATATTTCTCCATCTACTGATTCCAAAATTTCTACATATCCAGCTTCGCCATTGATCCTTATCCTGTCACCAGTTTGGATAATTTTGGTTGCATCAATCACCCCTACCACCGCTGGTATTCCGTATTCACGAGCAATCACCGAGCCATGTGTCATCAACCCGCCAACCTCAGTCACGAGACCGGCAGCATTTACAAATAGCGGTGTCCAACCTGGATCAGTAAAAGGAGCAATCAGTATCTCGCCCGGATGCAGTGTTTCAACTGACGGGTCCAAAACTACTTTGACAACCCCTTCCACCATCCCAGCTGAAACGGGACTCCCCATCAGCGCCCCTTCCGGTGCGCCCTCTGTGTCGTAGCTGGCTGTCGGGATTTCCCCTTCGCCAGTAATCACCCGAGGCGGCGTCATTTTTTGAAAATGTTCAAAGTCCCGTTTTCGCTGAATGATCTCGCTTTTGGCAATCCAGTCTCCATTTTCAAATCCAGTATGCAATTCAGGCAAGGAATAAAACCATACGTCATCTTCATGTTCAGTTTTTCCATCTTTCCACATTTTTTGTCCGGCATTTTTAATCACCGGCTTTGTGATATCCAGCAAACGTATGAGCAAAAACTTGTGGTGTTCGCGAAGCGGAAATAGATTCCGGATCACATAGGTCATACGCCGTACAAAAGGCGCCCGGATAAATCCCCAAAAACCGTTTCCAGCCGTCGCAATAATTTTCTCATTTGCCCGGTGATTTTCATCAATCAAACTTTGATAGTGCTCGCGATGCGCGCCCTTTTTGCCAGACTTAAGCATACCTGCAACCATGGCTAAAAGTGAGCTTCCATCCTCGCGCCAACGCGGACGATAAAGATCGATTTCCGATGGTCCACGGGCACCATATTTTGCAATGAACGCATCCCATTGTTTCAAAAATTCATCCCCGCCGGGAAGCTTCGCACAATCGGCGATCCTCTTTTGCCAACTAATTTCAACGTCACCCAAACAAGCCGTCAATTTCATGTGGCCACGCGCGGCATCAGCCACATCCCCCAACGCTAAATCCATTTCCGTTGTCACATTTCCTTCCAAACCCCGCATCAAAGAATCCAACGTTTCTGAACTGGCACGGCGCTCCATAACATTAGCCAGAAGCTTCATTGCAAACATACTGGCAAGCAGCCGCTCCCGCCACGGCGCGATGGTATGAATGAGATTTTTCAACTCATTCCTGCAAATAACCAATTGTTCGGAAGTGCTCGAGGCCTGGTCTATATTGGCTGCGACCAGCGCCACGCGATCATCCATGAACCGGGACATTTCGTTGGGAAAATCATAATATTTTTTGAATAGCAAACATGATTTGGTTTTCCAGATCACCGGCAATACAATTGGCAAAATATTGCTAATTTTTATCTTGGTTGAACGTCTGGGATGATTTTGTATCCAGCCTGTTAAAATCTTTCCCACAAGATGGTCGGCCTTTCCAACCAAAATTGGAAACACTTTCCGCCCGATTTTATGGTTTAGTATATTGGACGCTTCGCCATAAAGCCGTCCGCCAACAGGCACCACATAATCCGATTCCCCGGTTATTTCATTCCGCCCAACCGGAACAATTGAACGAAACAATGACATGGAGAGAGGCGGCATGGCATCGGTCATCACCTGAAAATGGTTGAAGCTGATATAGATTTTTTGCGCGTCTTCTTGTCCTTCAGGCAAAGGGTATAATGAAGTAATCGGTCGTGATTGAGTGATGTAAATTTCCCCATCCGCAATCGCCCATTCAATATCCTGCGGTTTGCCATAAAGCGTTTCAATTTTCATTCCAACATTTGCCAACGTCAATATTTCCTTGTCACTCAAAGTTGCTGAATGACGCCGCTCATCGTCTAGATCAATGGTTTTCGTGCCACCGCCCTCAATCGGCAGAATGGCAATTTTCTTATCACCAATCTGCTTTTTTATAATCTCGCCGGAAGACTTGTCGATCTGATAAAGATCGGCTGAAACAAGACCGGAAACCAACGCTTCGCCAATACCAAAACTAGCATCAATTGAAATGACATTGCGCTTGCCGTTCACCGGATCAGCCGTGAACATAATGCCGGAAGCTTCCGGCAAAATCATCTTCTGCACCACCACACTAAGTGCCACATCCTTATGATCAAACCCGTTCTGCACCCGGTATAGAATCGCCCGGTCGGTGAACAGTGAAATGAAGCAATTCTTGACCGATTGCTCCAGCGCTTCCACACCGATGATATTAAGGTAAGTGTCTTGCTGCCCCGCGAAGGAGGCTTGCGGCAAATCTTCCGCAGTAGCAGATGAACGTATCGCATAGGCGCATTTCGCATCATTTTTACGCCATGCCACGTCCAGCGGCTTCTTTAAATCTTCCGGCAGGGAAAGCCTACCCAGCATTTTACGCACTTCTGCTCCAACTTTTCTCACCCGGTCCAAATCATCAACTCTGAGACCATCGAGCATCGCGTATAGCTCTTTCTCCTTCGGCGAAATAAACGCCTCATAGGCATCGGTCGTAACACAAAACCCCGGCGGTACATTAAAGCCCGCTTTGGTCATCACGCCAAGATTGGCACCCTTTCCGCCCACATCACCAATGTCGGCTGCAGAAATAGAATCGAAATAGCGAATAAGCTTTCCCATGAGGTCTCCTTTTGCGATTTCCTTTATCGAGCAATTGCGCCCTGTAGGAACATTGTCAGGATAATTTCGGTATCTTTGTCCACATTAAGCGGGCGGTTGATTTGGACCGGTGCAAACAATGAGAACTGCATGAGGTGCCCATTTAGAATAAGAGCCAAATCAGCAGCAGACACATCCTTGCGCAAGGTTCCTGATTTTTGGTGACGCTCCAGATACCGGGCAACATGACCCAATGTAGAGGGCGAATTTTTCCTTATCCGCATCAGATATTCCCGTTCCGCCGTTTGCAGGGAATAGAGAATTTTTGCCAGTTCCAAATTATCGCTGAAAAACTGCAGTGCGATAGTGATGACTTTTCGCAAATCCCGTTCAAGTGAAACATCCTGCGCACTCAAGATCGATTGGATGTCCAGACGTGGATGCAATTGATTCACAAAGCTTGTAAGCAAATTTTCCTTGTCACCAAAATGACGATAAAGGGTCGCAATCCCAAGTCCCGCCTCACTGGCAATTTGTTCCATGGTGCAGGCGATGAACCCGTTATTGGCAATGACTATTTTGGCCGCCAAAAAAACCCGGCTTTTGATATCCGCCTGCAGGTCCGGTGTTATAAGGTTTTCAGCTGCCAGCCGCTCCAGCAGGCTCTCCTTGCTACCAATGCGCCGATAGAGCGTTGCCCGCGACAGCCCTGTGCGTTCCTGCAACTGATCCAGCGTAAAATCTCCACCGATTTCGCAGAACAGGCTAATTGCAGCAGTTTGGATTTGGTCAGGCAAAGTAGAGTCTTCCCTAATGGTACAAATGATATGATAGCCTATCTAATCGTATCATGTCAAGAATGGACCAAAAGAAACCGGCTATGGAACACCACAGCCGGTTAGAAATGACATCGCCAATGTAACAAGGTCAGGCCCAGGAACAGATCTGGCTTAGGCACCCTCTGCCCCCAAGCTACACCGTCCATATGGAAATTCGATCGAACGGAAGGTGTGCTGCGAGATCAAACAATCCAGACCCTAACTCCCGCCGAAGCCAGACCTTACCCCCTACCGAAGCCAGACCTTATCCCCTACCGAAGAATGGCATATTCGTAGCCATCACTGTCAGGAACGGAATATTGGCCTCAAGCGGCAGGCCTGCCATGTGAACGATTGACTCTGCCACAAGCTGCACATCCATCACCGGCTCAACTTCAATCGAACCATTGGCCTGAGGCATACCCTTTGTCATTTGGATAGCCATTTCGGTGAGTGCATTACCAACATCAATCTGACCAATTGCAATACTGTAGGGACGCCCATCCAGCGCCATGGTTTTGGTCAGGCCAGTAACCGCATGCTTTGTTGCCGTATACCCAATTGATCCGGGACGTGGAACATGCGCTGAAATCGAACCATTGTTGATAATACGTCCGCCCATTGGCTTTTGGTGACGCATGGTACGAAACGCACCGCGTGCCATCAGGAACGAACCGGTGAGATTGACCCCAATCACTTCCAGCCATTTGTCCACTGCCAGTTCATCAATCGACGCTGCCGGATGGCCCATGCCCGCATTGTTGAACAGCAGATCAACCCGGCCGTATTTTTCGACTACCATTTCATAGAGCGCATCCACCTGCTCTGGGCTGGTCACATCGGTTGGAACTGCCAATGCATTTATACCCACGTCACCAGCTTCAGCAATCGCTTCATCAAGCTTGTCCGCACGCCGGCCGACAAATACAGTTGTCCACCCGACATTAAGAAGCGCAATCGCACTCGCTTTACCAATGCCTGAACCTGCACCTGTTACAATTGCAACTTTAATGTCTGCCATTCTCAAAATGTCCTCTTCCCGGTAAAAAATTGCTTTTTCGATAAATTTCCCAAATCATTTAACATGATAACATCACATGAAAGCAACACCTATCAACTAGATCACGATTCTCATAAACAGGAACGAAACGGTGACGCAGCCTTAGTGTCCTGCCCCTAACTTGTCCCCTTGGCAAATATGAACGCCGAGCGCAGTTGATATATCATAAACGCCTCAAATTCAGGGTAAAAATGAAACCCTTTTATCCACTTGGCAGCTTGTTTTGCATCATTTATGCCCATACTCTTGACGACCTTCAAAGCACCCTGCGTCATCTGCAAATCTTTAAGCCCTGCAAACGCCACCACCTTTATCAAATTAGAGATATTCCAATCCGGCGAATTCATCTGATCATTCCAGTCCAGTGCTTTTTGAAAATCCTCATTATTAATCGCACCGAGAGCAGAACTCAGAAAATACCACGACGAAGGCTCTGAATTTAGCTGCAAAGCTTTTTTCGAATACTGCGCCCCCTCTTCCCAAAGGCCGGCGTTCAACGATAATTTCATCCCAAAATCTGCCAGCAAATCCGGATTATTCGGGGAAAACAATACCGCCTCCTTCCCGATCTGAATAAATCCTTCCACATCCCCGTCATAAAGGGTTGCGGAAAACAAAGCCTGTTTTGACAGCGTACTGAATTTATCAAGCTTGACTGCATGCTGGGCAGTTTTCAGGGCACGTTTAACCGGATCATAACCCTTCCGCACATTGAAATTATAAAGATATTCATCCAGATACATATAGGCGAGCGCTGCATGGGCATCCGCATAGAGAGGGTCGCTCACGACTGCTTGCTCCAAACAATCCCGGCTTTCCAGATGGTCCTCGGAATTAACGGTGTTCCAGTAATGATAGGTGCGCAACGTGCACGCATATGCACTTAGTCCGCTGCTTCTAAGCTGGTAGCGTCCCTGTTCAATTCTGCGCACAACACCATTGGGACTACCAATCTTTACCGCAATCGCGGTCACCGCTTCTTTTTGAATTTCAAAAATATTTTTGGCAGTAAATTCACGGTCAAATACCTGCGCCCAACGCACAATACCAGTATCGGCACTTTCCAACCTAAAGGACATATGGAAACGATCACCAACCGCATTCACCGATCCATATATAACATAGTCGGCAGTCCTTCGCTTCTTTCCTATATTCTGTTTAGGGCCATCATCCGACCCTGACTTGAGGGCAAATGTCGATAACCAAGAAAATCTGGAAAGCTCCGAAATCAGGTCAAAGCGTAAGCCGTAAATGAACTTATCCATATCCGCATCGTTAGAATTCCCCTCAAATTCAGCAACCGCCACCAGAGGCGCTTGCGAAACTTCCACAACAATCTCATTGACATTTTGCAACCGAAAAAAAACAGCAATTGCCATAAGCACATATATTGCAAAACTACTATAGAGCCAAAAATTACGGTTGCTTTTTGCCTTCGATAAAGTTGCCGCTGCATTTACTTTCGCCCTCGGCTCCTCCATGAAATTCGGTCGATAAGAGCCTTTTGGAATACTTATTTTTACAAAATCCTGCGCCCCATCGCCCTCGTAATACCGTTCAAGACCATGACGAAGACGCCCCGCCAACACTCTGATGATCGGATCAGTTTGTGGGTCGAAATCTTCTGGCCTATTCAGAGCATCCACCGCAATTGTATAGGCTTTCAGTTTATCTTCATTCCCATCAAGTTTTTGGTTTACCACATAGCTGAGAAAAGCCGATAGTTGTTTGGAAGAAGCAAATGATGAATGCTTCAGTACTTTATTAAGGGAAATTAGTATTTCAGAGCGTTCCGTCATCAACTTTCTCTAAATCAAGTCGAATACATAAACTTGTCAGGCAAAAATCAATTTCAATGAGCATTTTGCGTACAAATACAATTATACCACAGGGGGAAATTACCAACAAATAAAATTAAATATTTATATAAATCAAACAATTACATGTAGAAACTACAAGAATATCAACATTCATCTTTATCGCCTCATCCGACAAAAATTGCCTGTTGGTATCCTTTCTTATATTCTCGCTTTCAACACCATTGGCAATGCACTCGTATAGCGCTGCAAACCCATGATAGACCTGATCTTTGCGAAAGCGTTCAGAAACGAATTTTTGAAATTACCCGCATCCCCGGACATGACCCGTCGCCTACCCCGATCATCACTGGAGTCGAAGTCGGTTATCGCTCGGATGCCGCGCGGTCACAGGTGTTTCTCATCCCCTTTAAAAGGCCACCTTATCACCGCCCTTAAGCGCAAGTATTTCTCGGGCTTCGTCAGGAGATGCAACTGATTTACCAAGACCTTCAATAATCTTTTTAGCCAGCTTCACCTGATCGGCATTGGATGTTGCAAGCTTACCCTTGCCAGCCCATATGCTGTCTTCCAGGCCAACCCGAATATTACTGCCCATTGCGGCGGCCTGCGCAGCAATCCGCAACTGGCTGGAACCCGCACCAAGCACTGACCAGCGAAAATCATCGCCGAACAACCGATCAGCCGTACGCTTCATGTGCATCACATCTTCAGGATGCGTACCGATACCGCCAAGCAAGCCAAACACCGATTGCACAAAGAATGGCGCTTGTATCAAACCACGATCCACAAAATGGGCAAGGTTATAAAGATGGGAAATATCATAGCACTCAAATTCAAACCGCGTGCCGTTGCCGTAACAAGTCTCAAGCACATATTTGATGTCTTTGAATGAATTGCGAAACACCAAATCTTCCGTTGCTACAAGATGGGGTTTTTCCCAATCAAATTTGAAAGTGTCATAGCGATCTGCCAGATGGAACAGACCAAAATTCATCGACCCCATATTAAGCGAAGCCACTTCCGGTTGAAATTGTGCCGCAGGCAATGCCCGTTCATTCACTGTCATAAAGGGTGAACCGCCGGTGGTGATATTTATCACCGCATTGGTGCCCTGTTTGATGCGTGGCAAGAATTTCGCAAAGGCTTCCGGTGTCTGGTCGGGCTGACCTGTCTCTGGATTACGCGCATGAAGGTGTATAATCGACGCGCCGGCCTCTGCCGCTGCAATTGATTCAGAGGTAATTTCATCCGGTGTAATCGGCAAATGCGGTGTCATGGTCGGCGTATGAATAGCACCTGTAATGGCACAGGTGATAATCACTTTATCTGACGGTTTGGTTGTTTTTTCACTCATGAACCCAGTTCCTTTTTAGTTCTGTTCTTATGCGCAATCAGCGCAATTAAATTTTTGTCACGCCACACAGCCCGTTCGCCTAGCTTATCTTTAGGCAGACGTTCACGGCGGTCTTTTTCAATCTTATCCATCACCGGACCACGCCAATCCGCGCGCCAGTTCGATTGCTCAAATATCGGAATATATATTTGCTCATAACGCTCGGCGTAATCGCGAATCCCCCCCGGCGCATTCAGGTCAATCGTTTCAAACGGCCCCATGAATGACCAGCGCAAAGCCAACCCTTCTCGAATACCGACATCCACATCCTCAGCAGTTGCATATCCCTTATCCACCAACCGAAATGCTTCCTCCATCAAAGCCCCCTGCAAGCGGTTCATCACAAACCCGTCTAGCTCCCGCTTCATAACAATCGGCGCATGGCCAGCGGATAAAAGCAATTGACGACTTCGTTCAACCACCTCGTCACTGGTCCATGGAGCCGGCACAATTTCAACAGCTGGAATGATATAAGGCGGGTTAATCGGATGCATCACCAAGCAGCGATGCGCGCCCTTGAGCCCTTCTGTAAATTTCGATGGCAAAATTGCCGAGGTGGAACTTCCGATGATACAATCATCCGGCGCTGCCGCATCAAGTTCAGCAAAGATTTCTTTCTTTTGGTCTACAAATTCCGGTGTATTCTCCTGAATATGATCAGCATTTTTCACTGCATCTACCAATGTATTGGCGATTGAAATCCGAGCCAAAACCGTCTCGCAGTTAGCTCCATTCAAAAGACCGTGTTCTTCAAGCTCCCTCAGAATATCCGATATGTAATTCATCGCAGCCTTTGGTGCATCCGCGTCACGATCCCACATCACCACATCCATGCCACCCTTGGCATATGAAATCGCCCATGCTCGACCCACAAGTCCGCACCCGATAATTGCCACATTAGCCATAAAAATCTCCCTCACAAATTCTCAACATTGGCATCCACTGCAATTGATTGCCCGGAGATATTTCGACCATCTTCCGACAATAAATAAGCAATTGTGCCTGCTACATCACCAGCGGTTACCATGCGCCGCATCGAAATATTTTCCAGATATTTAGCTTCCATTTCAGCGTGTGAAATTCCGGTTTGTTCGGCACGGGCCGCAATCACCCCATCGATGCGCGGGCCCTCCACAATACCGGGCAGAATCGCATTGACGCGAATATTATTCTGCCCCAATTCCTTGGCGAGACTTTGGGTAAATCCGATCACACCGAACTTCGCCGCCGAGTACGGTGTGCGAAACGCATATCCGTGCTTCCCGGCTGCAGAGGACATGTTAACAATCGCACCGCCACCTGCCTGCTTGATCATCGGTACTGCAAAATGGGCGCAAAGAAATTGTCCTACAAGGCACACTTCTATACAGCGCCGCCATTCATCGGGGTCAACATCTTCAACCCCGCCGGTTGGTCCGGCAATCCCAGCATTGTTGATCAGGGAATCCAGCCCACCCAGCTTGGCCTGCGCATATTGCAACAACGCCTCAACCATATCATCATTGGATACATCAGCGATAAATGTGTGAGCACCTGGAAACTGCTTGGCAAACGCGTTCAGCCGTCCCTCATCCACATCGCAAACAAGAACATTCGAGCCCTCATCAATCAGCCGTTCAGCGATCGCCAAACCGATACCGCCAGCACCCGCCGTAATCAACACACGCTGGCCCTCCAGACCATCTCCCCTCTTAGTCATCTATCCTCCAAACCCCACATAACAATCTTTTTCTACCTCATCCAAAAGCGATGGCGCAGATGGTGCCCAGCCAAGCGCTCGCCCTTTGACACCACGAACACGGCTATTGGACGCCATAGTATCATTGGCCGGACCTTCACCCCATTCAGCTTCCGCATCCGCCATTGAAATGGTCTCGGCCTTGTCACCAAACCCAAGCATACGACTGATGCTTTCAGCCAGTTCCTTCATCGACATCTCGCCATTTTCAGCATAGTAAAACCCGCCCGCAGGCGCTTTTTCAATGGCCAGCAAATAAAGATCAACCAGATCATTCATATGCACATTGGACCACACATTTTCGCCCGCTCCGATATGCTTGCCAACACCGTATTTGCGCGCCAGTTCAATCATCCATGGCACCTGCATCGAATGCGGGTCAGCCCCAAGACCAAGTCCGTAAATCAGACTCGGGCAAACAACGATAGGATGAATGCCACGGTCAGTTGAAGCCAGAATTAGCTTATTCAATGACACCCGTGCTGCTCGTGCTGGCGATGGCGAAACGGGCGTTTCCTCATCAAAAATCTCGGAACTCAATTCTCCCTGCGTACGCTGACCAACAAGGCTCGACCCACTGGTATGAACAAACTTCTTGCCGCTACCTTCCAATGCCTCAAGCAACGCTTCAACCGCACCCATATGGTCGGCATTCGCAGAGTTCACCACCATATCGGCTTCACGCGCTGCTGCCTGCAAAATATCTCTGTCATCCAACGAACCACGCAATGGCGTCGCACCAATTTGCCTGATCATTTCGTCAGATGTGTTTGATCGCGATAGTCCGATCACTTCATGTCCGATAGTCGCTAGTCTCGCAGCAACTGAACCTCCGATATAGCCGGATGCGCCTGTGCAAAATATTTTCATAATTCTATCTCCCAAAAATCAAACGGCTTATCTGACCCCTTATAAAGTTGCCATACAAAGCCATATTGCTCAGTCGATGAAAAGTGCCCCCGGACAAGCAGATCTTGACCGGGAATAATAATATCACGCTCGGCATCAGTTGGTGTTCTCGTTATTGGACAATTGCAAACTTCCGCCTCATCGGTGTCAAGACCAGCTCTCACAAAAATGGAGCGCACTCGCGCTACACCGCTTCCACAATTCAGGGCATAGATATCCCAGTTATTGCTTTTATTGTTGCATCCGCTCCGCCACACCTGATTTCCCACCAATCGTATATTGGTTTATGTGTTCACGATATCAAACACATTTTTCGCCTTAATGGCAATGGCATAGAAAAGCCAACTACCACTCTTCGAAAACGAAACACTGCCACATTCAAATCCAGAGTCGCGGGCTTGATTCCTTAAGTATGAACCATCAGTTAATCAAGGTTCCGATATCAAGGGTCATATAAAAGTGTTGTTTTTTTTTCTTACAAAGTTAACAATACACATTCAGGCCATGTTAATTTTGAGATATGCGTCTGAACTATACGAAATGTGACACCTGTACTCTGGGAGGAAATAAGGATGTTCAAAAAAGGTATTAGTAGCGCAGTTGCAATTACGGCAATAGCTGCCGGTCTGGCAGGCGCGGTAGTAAGTGCGGAAGCACAAGATCGCATTAAATGGAAATTGCACAGTGCATGGGGCAGCTCAGTTCCGCACCTCGGCACTTCAGCCGTTCGTTTTTCTAAAAACATCGCACGGCTCTCCGGCGGCGCTTTCACCATGAAGTTTTTTGAGCCGGGCGCTTTGGTTCCCGCGAATGAAGGCTTTGATGCGACTTCGAAAGGTTCCATTGACGCGGCCTGGACAACCGCTGGCTACGATGTTGGTAAAGTTCCTGCACTTGCATTCTTTACTGCTGTGCCATTTGGCCCATCAATTGGAGAGTATTTTGCTTGGAAAATGTTTGGCGGCGGCGACGCAATCCAACAGGAAATTTATGCCAAACACAACATTCACCAACAAGATTGCCTGGCCATTGGCCCAGAAACATCTGGTTGGTTTAAAGAAGAAATCAAAGACCTTGAGCAACTTCGCGGTCTGAAAATGCGTTTCTTTGGTCTTGGCGCTCGCGTTATGGCTAAACTCGGCGTATCCACTCAGCTTCTTGCTGGTGGTGATATCTTCCCGGCGCTGGAAAAAGGCGTTATCGACGCTACAGAATTTTCCATGCCTACAATGGATATTAAATATGGTTTCTACCAAATCGCAAAAAACAACTACTTCCCTGGTTGGCATCAGCAGGTTTCAATCAGCCAGCTGTTGATCAACAAGGACAAATGGGATTCGCTTCCTGATCAATATAAGGCAATGGTTGAAATTGCTTGTGGCGAATCAATTCACTACACTTATGCTGAAACTGAATATGCAAATCCATTTGCTCTGGTTGAAATGAGTGAAAAATACGGTGTTAATGTTCGCCGTTGGACAGACGACCAGATCGCCGTGTTTGAAAAAGCATGGAACGAAGTTGTTGCTGAAGATTCAGCCAAAGATCCTCAGTTCAAAGCTGCAGCTGACAGCTATTATAAATTCCGTAAAGCATACGCTATATGGGGTGAAGCTCAGGCTTTGAAACCAACATATCTTAAATAAGAGATTTGTTTGAAACATAAGAAAAACAGTAGTCGGGGTCTGGTTTTCCAATATCCCGACTACTTGAATTTCTTCTATTTACTAAAATTTCCGACCGCTGGAGTCTTCCATGGAAACCCTTGCAAAGGCACTGCCGCGTAATCGCCCTGCCATCATAGCAATCGCCATATTACTAGTAATTGGCATCGCATTCATCACAATCAACAGCATGGATGCGCAATCACAAAAGCAGCTCTTATGGGCCGTGCAGGATTTCTTGCCAATCATCATGTTTGGCACTCTGGCTATTTTGCTGTTTACCGGTTTTCCCGTAGCCTTCATCCTTGGCGGACTGGCCCTATTATTTGGCCTCCTCGGGTATTTTATGGATATGTTCTCGTTAATCGAGTTCTTCAATTTCCTGCCGCGAATCTGGGGCACCGCCGCTGAAAATCTCATCCTTGTGTCCATTCCTGCCTTTGTTTTCATGGGCGTAATGATGGAACGGAGCGGCGTTGCTGGTGACCTTCTATACTGCGTACAAGTTCTATTGAAACGCGTTCCAGGCTCCCTGGCTCTCGCGGTAACGATCATGGGCACAGTACTTGCTGCGATGACCGGCATCATCGGCGCATCAGTTACCATGATGACCGCATTGGCGCTTCCTACCATGATGCGACAGGGCTATAGCCATTCACTGGCCTGTGGCACGATTGCAGCCTCCGGCACATTGGGCATTCTAATTCCACCAAGCATCATGCTGATTATCATGGCTGATCTTCTGGCAGTGTCAGTTGGCAATGTGTTCATGGCTGCACTGGTTCCCGGTTTATGTCTTGCTACCTTCTATCTCATCTATGTGGCGGTTTACACAAGGTTACGTCCAGAAGTAGCACCCATGTTACCACCGGAATTGCTGGATGTCCCAAGAGCTGATTATCCAAAACTGATCATTAAAAGTTTCCTACCACCCGTAGCTCTAATCACAATGATTAAAGGCTCCATCCTGATGGGCATCGCCACGCCGAGTGAGGCGGGAGCCGTTGGCGCATTTGGCGTGATGGTATTGGCAGCGCTTAATAGACGTTTGAACTTCCGCATGGTCCAATCCGTTTGCCACACATCGGCTCGCACCGTTGCTATGATCTTCTTCATCATCGTAAGCGCCACTTGCTTTGCTTACGTATATCGCTCATTGGGCGGTGATGACATCGTTGAACATCTCATTTTGGGCGCCGGTCTGGACTCATGGGGCCTGCTATTCCTGATCATGTTTCTGACTTTCATTCTCGGCTTCTTCCTGGACTGGATTGAAATCACACTGATCGTATTACCGGTATTTGCACCGCTAGTTGCCGGTATGGATTTCGGCGAACATATCAAACAAGCTGACATCATCTTCTGGTTTATCATTTTGATGGCAATTAATTTGCAAACATCATTCCTGACACCACCATTCGGCTTTGCCCTTTTCTATCTGAAGGGAATTGCGCCCAAGGAAATTAAGATCCAAAGCATTTACAAAGGCATTATTCCATTCGTCATTCTACAGGTAATCGGGCTGATCGTTGTCATGTGGCAACCGCAGCTTGCTCTGTCACTGATGCACTCGGTCTATGAATGATGACTAAATCACGTGGAACAGGTAAAAGAGGCATGAGAGGTATTCGCAATGAATAGTACCACAGCTACAATGGACGATGTAAACGTCGACGATACGTTGGAACTTCACGAACTTACCGCCGATGACATGCCGCTTGCATTGCGTGTAAGCGAAAAATTGAGAGCATTCGTCGATTGGATGGGCCGCTTTGGATCATGGTTTGCCGTTGCTCTAATTTTGATAACAGTATTTGATCTGGCAATTCGAAAAACCGGGCGATTTCAAATCTGGCTGGTTGAAAATGTTGGTCCGATATTCAACTCAACCATTCTGCAAGAGTTGGAGTGGCATTCCCACACCGTTCTATTCTCACTCGTATTAGCATATGGGGTGATCTGGAATACCCATGTTCGTGTAGACTTGGTACGTGAAAATCTAAAATTTCGCACTAAAGCCTGGTTAGAATTTATCGGCCTGACATTCTTTTTCATCCCTTATCTATGCGTCCTGCTATATTTTGCGACGATTTATGCTTATGATTCTTACCAAATTGGTGAAATCTCTGCGTCATTGGTGGGTCTGCCCCATCGCTGGATTATCAAGACCGTTCTAGCCACCGGCATCTTTATGACCATAATCTCGGGGATTGCGGTATGGTTACAAATGGCAATCGTGTTATTTGGTCCGAAACAAAATCGCTTTCCACTGATGACCGTGGAATGGCCAGAATCCGGAAACACAATGATCGAGGGCAAAGAACGCCTTAATATGGATAAGGCCGTGGATGCTTTGGCTGAACGCGCTAAGTTACAGGCTGCCAAAACAGCAAGTGCAGCAGCAGCCAGTAAAGAATAGATTGACTGCCTGCCAGGTTGAGGAATAATCTGGCGGGCAGTCAACTAACTCGCACTACGGACAGATTGGAAAAGCGATGGATTGGGATTCGCTGTTTATGAAATATGTCTGGAACAAGCAGACAACCCCGTACTTTACCTCGGTAGAAAACCTGAACCTGCGTCAGGCCAATAGCGAAATTCTGATTTATTCGATATTTTTAGCGGTTTTCTTCGGTATCGTATCGGTGCTTACAACCCTTGGGGTAACCGGAAACAAATCCTTCGGCGTATCCTTTTACGGCTTCACGGTGGTTTGTGCGGCAGTACTTTTCGTCATTATGAAAAGCTATTACGCAGCGCTTTTTCTCAGCGCCACTCCGATTATTTCCATGGCTTATGTATATTTCTACGGCTTGGGTGCCGAGCGTGCACGCATAGATACAGTCATAGTCACAGGCATATTGATCCTGCTCGCCATATACTCATACCGCATTGTCACCATCGCAAAAAACTATCACGGCTACCCGGATATTAACCCGGATGACAGTTGACACTATCCCACCCAATTCCACGGACAAGTTCCTGAATTTAGCGCTCCAATATCATCAGCGTCACAAATGGACTTACGCTATCGGAGCAATTCTGCTAGCAGCCATCATGATGGTGCAAAACCAGTGGTGGTTGTTCTGGCCACTATCTGTCTGGACGGTAGTTTATCTTGTCCATTATCTAATTGTAAAATGCATGATCATTGATGATGAGTGGGTCGAAGACAGAACCCTAAACACCGCCTACTACGCCTACGACCTCGACCACATCGTTAACATTCGCAAGAAAAACGAAGCAAAGGCAAAAAGGCAAACCACGGATATAAACAAAACCAATGAGACAAAGCCTCCAGAAAAAAATCACTGATATCTGTGATCAAAAAATTGCCACTAAAGGCACCAATGTCGGCCTATCTTTCTACGCATTCTTCGCCAATAAAAACGACGACCCGGAACTGCTAATGGAAGCAGCAAATTGGTGGATCATCATCCACAAATTGGACCATTTCGAAAAAGCCGTTAAAATTAAAAAAATCGTCGAAGAAATGAACTAAGCCTCACATTTCTAACCCACCCAACCTTTTCAAAAAGCGCACCCTTGTGAAAGGTAATAGCAAATCAATCTGATCCCGTTGCTCATATGGAATTCGAAAATCAAGATAATAGATATACTATTGATAGTAGATTTAATTGGTTTAAGCTGGGTCACGAATTTAGGTAATATTTGCAAATGTTTTATTGAATACAACATATATTGGCGGGCTCGAGAATGTGGTTTTGCTATTCAATCTCAAAATATCTATTTTATGTGATCTTATTGATCTCGGTAATATCTCTATCTTCGTGTAACAATTACGAGCCAGAACCCTACATTATTTCGTTTCATACTGACGGGAAAATTTTCCTATATTCAATATATGATGATGAATTCAATCGTCATATGTACACCTCCAATATTGATGGAAAATTGAGAGAAGTATTTGCCGATGATCCATTTACACCGCTTAGTGGTTTTGTGGGAAAAGACCGCATATATTATGTCTCTTATAATCAGGAAGAAAAATATTCATATCTGAAATCATGTGATCACAATTTCAAAAATTGCTCGGTGATACACGATATGTCTGGTGCGATACGCAGTCCCGTCGAAGTGGTTGGAGGTAGGATTTTATTCATACGCAGCCCTTACATAAAGGCAAAGGGCGACCACGGAAGGTTTCCTCAATTCCAATTCTATTTTCTGGATAAAACGGGATTTGTTCAAAAGGTAAACGGCACTCCATTTTATGCCGTAGCGGGACCCACTATCTACTCAGAAGGGCAAATTCATTTTTCCGCTATATATCCAAATTTTAAGACACTAAATCTAGATGAAGATAGCATTTTAAGGGGATCAAATTCATATACCGGAACAATAAATAACAACGAAATAGACATTTCGAAGAATGAAAATAATTTTGTTGGAAACGGTACTAGTGCCCTGATTACAAAATTTACTTTGGCAGATAAGAACATATATTATGCAGGGATTCCTGGAATAAAAAGTGGAAATTACGTCTATCATACCTGCATAATCTCACGGCATGCACCCCAAAAATGTGATCCCACGGACATAAAAACCAGCCATCCCGCGATCGTAGGAAAGAATATTTACTACGCAATTTGGGAGCCGGGAGCATCAAAGGTTTCAATTGTAAAAAAATAGTAGAGATGATCTGTGATTACAAAAAAATGGTCGAAGAAATGAACTAAGCCTCACATTTCTAACCCACCCCACCTTTTCAAAATGCGCGTCACTGTGATAGGCATGGAAAATTATCCGGT
>JASFYT010000037.1:0-52108 GCA_045047085.1 Rhizobiaceae bacterium
CTGACCGGTAAAAAATATACCGACAAGACATATTACTGGCACACCGGTTATCCCGGCGGCATCAAGGAACGTACAGCGAAAGCTATCCTTGAAGGTAAGTTTCCTGAGCGTGTGGTTCAAAAAGCTATCGAACGCATGATGCCGGGTGGTCCTTTGTCGAACAAACAACTGAGTAATCTGCGTGTTTATGCAGATGACAATCACGGTCATGAAGCGCAATCTCCTGAAGTTCTGGATATCGCAGGCATGAACTCTAAAAACAAAAGGGGCGCATAACGATGGCTGACATCAATTCTCTTGAAGAACTAGGTGCTGCTGTAGGCGCTGCCGCTGAAGCTGGCGACGCTGCAATTGCTGCGGACGTGAATCCTGAAAATGCAGCTCCTGTGTATGAGCAAAAAATCGACGCACAGGGCCGTGCCTATGCAACCGGCAAACGTAAAGATGCGATTGCTCGCGTTTGGATCAAGCCGGGCACAGGCAAAATCATTGTAAACAAAAAGACCCGCGACGAATATTTCGCCCGCCCTGTTTTGCAGATGGTTATCGATCAGCCAATTATCGCTGCGGCTCGTGAAGACCAGTATGATGTGGTTGCTACCGTTTCTGGTGGTGGTCTTTCAGGTCAGGCCGGCGCACTTCGCCATGGTATTTCCAAGGCGCTGACTTATTACGAGCCTGAGCTTCGCCCAGTCTTGAAAAAAGGCGGCTTCCTTACTCGCGATTCACGTGTTGTTGAGCGTAAGAAATACGGTCGTAAGAAAGCCCGTAAGAGCTTCCAGTTCTCCAAACGTTAAGTTTGGTTTCTCAATATTACGATTTATCAAAGGGCTCGTTTTTCGAGCCCTTTTTTTGTGCTCAGGGCGTATCCAAACATATTCGAATTCATGCCTCCGACATGACGCACAAACCTGCGCATGGGCGGTGCATTAGCGCCGGACCGCTCTTCGCGGTCTTGAACGATGGATCTGGTGCCATCATTTATGAGGCTTTTTGAGGCTCGTTTTTATCTGGCAAGTTCTTCTGCCAGTAGATCGAAGACCATGCGGATGCGGCGGCTTGTGCTTAGTTCACGGTGGGCTACTAACCAAATTGGGAAGACGAGTGGCTCCAGATCGGGGAGAACACGCTGAACGAGCGGTTCGATATCACCGATATTGCCATCCAGAATACCTATCCCCACTCCGTGTTTAACCAGTTCCCACATGACCAGATAATTTTCTGTCAGGACCGGAAAGTTTTTCTGGGTGAGATTGAGACCCAGCATATTTAGGCCATCCATGAAGGCGCCACTGCCGTCAATGCTGATGAAATCAGCTTCTCGAAGATCATAAGGAAGCGTCGGATTGCCGATATGTTCTATATATTTCGGTGTAGCGTAGAGCCTTGCCGGAATATCTTTTATTTTCTTGGCAATCAGATCAGGTTCAGTAGGGCGAAAGTTGCGGATTGCTATATCTGCTTCACGCCTTCTGAGATCGCTTGGCGCATTTGACGTGACAATCTCTATTTGTATCCCCGGCTCCAACTGGCGCAGCTTTGCGATGATTGGCGGCAGCATTACTGCGGCATAGGTGTCGCTGGCGGCTATGCTGACTTTGCCCTCAATGATTTGAGATTGGCCGAATGAGGTAAGGGACACTGCGCTGGCGGCCTCCCCCATGGCGCGCACATGGTCGAGCAATTCCAATCCGCTGGGTGTGAGGGTCAGGCCACGCCCCACACGCTCGAAAAGCACTACACCCAGCTCCTCCTCCAGAGCACTGACCTGTCTGCCAAGGGTTGGCTGCGCCATGCCAAGTGCGCGTGCAGCAGCAGACAGTGAGCCTTCTTCTGCTGTTACGAGAAAGGCCCTTGCCCGATTCCAGTCAAATTTTATCGAACGTCTATCCATGCACAAATGCATATCAAACTAACTAAACTAGTCAATTTATTTAATCGCATCCGATGTGTATATGACGGCCAATGAAACAATTTAAATGGAATTTTGAATTATGAAAGCCGTCATTTCTATCGCATATGGTGCACCTGAAGTCCTTCAACTTGCGGATATCGCGAAACCAACACCAAAAAACAACGAGATTTTGGTAAAAATACATGCGACCGCTGTATCTTCTGGCGATGTGCGACTGAGGAAGGCCGATCCATTCATCATTCGCCTATTTTTTGGCCTGACAAAACCTAATAAACCGGTTCTTGGTTATGTGTTAGCAGGAGAAATTGAGGCGATTGGCAAGGGTGTAAAGCGCTTCAAAACAGGCGATCAGGTTTACGCCACTACAGGAATGGCCATGGGTGCATATGCCGAACACATTTGTCTGGCTGAAGAAGGAGTGATTGCAGTAAAGCCCGGCAATATGACCTATGATGAAGCGGCAGCGATCCCTTTCGGGGGGAATACAGCATTGTATTTTTTGCGGAAAGCAAACATCCAAGCCGGACAAAACATTCTGATTTACGGTGCTTCCGGTGCAATCGGCACTGCAGCCGTTCAGCTTGCCAAACATTTCGGTGCCCATGTCACAACAGTGTGCAGTGGAGCCAATCTGGAATTAATGAAAACTCTGGGCGCTGATGAAGTCATTGATTACACCAAGGAAGATTTTACCAAAAATGGCAATTCCTATAATGTGATTTTTGAGACGGTTGGCAAAAGTTCATTCTCTGCTGGCGTGAATTCACTCACAAGAAACGGTACTTATATTATGGCTGCCGGAGGATTGAGAGAGATGTGCCAAGGGCTATGCACCTCACTCACCAGCCGACGAAAAGTAATTTCCGGGGTTATGAGCGAAACAGCAGAAGACCTTGTTTTTTATCGTAAACTCATAGAATCAGAAAAGTTTATACCGGTCATCGACAGAAGCTATCCGCTCGAACAAATTGTTCAGGCGCATGCCTATGTAGACAAAGGCCATAAGACCGGCAATGTCGTCATCACCGTCGGGCATGACGACATTGTTTGATGCTTAGAGCCTGTTGTGCGAAAAATCCCAATAGAGTTTTCTTGCTAGTTGGCCCTTCGGTCCGTATTCGTATTCCTGCTCGTCGAAGGCGATGACCGGCATTACTTTTGGGTAGTTTCCAGTTATGAAAATTTCATCGGCTTTTCTGAAGTCTTCGATTTTCAGGATTGTCTCGTGAACAGTTTCGCCTGCGTCACGCAACAACTGCATGACCCGCTTGCGGGTGATGCCAGCCAAGAAGGTGCCGTTTGCGATGGGGGTGAAATATTCTCCGTCCTTGACCATGAAAATATTGGATGTTGCCGTTTCTGCCACATTGCCTAAGGCATCGCAGACTATTGCGTTACCAAAGCCTTTGCTGGCGGCCTCTTTTAACATTCTGGCGTTGTTGGGATAAAGACATGCAGCTTTTGCATTCACAGTTGCTGAATCAAGACATGGGCGGATGAACTTTGTGGTGGTGATCCTGATGCCGACAGGTTCGGCCATCGGTGCTTCTTCGAGACAAAGTGCGAAAGCGGATGAATCTGGGTCCGCATCAACCATGCTCGCGCCCTCTCCTCTGGTGGACCAGATCATTGGTCGAATGTAGAGTTCTGCATCGTCATCAAATTTGGCGATACCTTCTTTCGCCAGCACCAAAATTTCCTCAGTCGTCATTGGCGAACGCATGCCCATAGCCTCGGCCGAGGCTGAGACACGGGCGCAGTGAGGCTCCAGATCAGGTGACACCCCTTCGAAAGCGCGTGCGCCGTCAAACACAAGCGTTCCCAACCATGTGCCATGGTCGGCAGACCCCAAGATTGGCAGGTTACCCTCATGCCATTCACCTTCAAACCAGGTCCATATTTTTCGATCATTTGCCAGTGCCATGATGCGCTCCCTATCAGGTTAAAATGTTATCTATTTCCAAATTTCACTCTTGCCAGTTGGCGGTGATAATTCAAGTAGAATGTTATTGGTTGCAGGACATCGGATTGCAAGGTATATCCTCAACGCAGCCTAGGGTCAGGACACCCAATTCGATAAGTCCTGATCCTAACGAGCTGAAATTCAAACAAAACTGAGTGACTCATGCAACCGACAATATTCATCGATGGCGAACACGGAACAACAGGGCTACAAATTAGACAGCGCCTTGCTGACCGTCGTGACATATCGGTGCTGTCTATGCCGCATGAAGAACGGCGCAATCTGGATAAGCGGCGCGAGATGCTTCTTGCTGCCGATATTGCAATATTGTGCCTACCGGATGATGCGAGCCGGGAAGCGGTACAGATTTTGCTGGATGCGGGTAATGATACAACGCGGCTGATCGATACTTCAACAGCCCATCGTAGCAACGACGACTGGGTTTATGGTTTCGCGGAATTTGATACAGCCCAACGTGAGAAAATTATTGGTGCATCGCGGGTGAGCAATCCCGGTTGCTATTCAACCGGTGCTATCGCTCTGATCAAACCACTGGTTGACGCTGGAATTCTTGGTGCGGACTATCCGCTGACCATCAATGCTGTCTCCGGCTATACTGGCGGCGGCAAGCAGATGATTGCCCAAATTGAAGATGCTGATAACGACCAACATATTGCAGCAGTATTCTTCGAATATGCGCTAACGCTTGAACATAAGCATGTGCCGGAGATCATTGCCCATTGCGCTTTGACTAAGCGGCCAATTTTTACGCCTTCTGTTGCGCGGTTTGCGCAAGGAATGCTGGTCAATGTGCCTTTACATCTGGATGGCTTGAACAATGGTTCTGTTGCGGCGGTTCAATCAGTGTTGACGAAACATTATGCAGGACAGGATATTGTTCAGGTAGTTTCGCTGGAAGACATAGCATCGCTTGCGCGTATTGAACCGGAAGCATTGGCTGGACAAGATATTATGAGGCTCTTTGTTACAGGTTCTGATTCAACCGGCCATGTGAACCTGATCGCTCAGTTGGATAATTTGGGCAAAGGTGCATCAGGTGCAGCGGTTCAAAATCTGGACTTGATGCTTTCTGCTTAAGGGTATTTCCCTATTGCGAATAACTACCAATCAGTGCGCGCCAGTTGGCAATTGCTATACCCAGCGCAATGATGGCACCTGCCTGATGGGCGAGCGCCCAGTTTAGCGGCACTTGCAATACAAGTGTGGTTACACCCAGTGCTGCCTGCGCAAATATTGTTGCAAACAGGAGTTTCGCCCTACCCCCATGCGCGACGATTGTTCTTGCCATTAGCATCTGCAAAAATGCAACACAAAACAGGACATAAGCGAGAATTCGGTGGTTGAATTGCACTGCCTTGGGGTTTTCAAACCAATTGATCCAGTTAGGCGACAACACTGCTAATCCATCAGGCACAATTGCGCCGTCCATTAACGGCCAGTCATTAAAGGCCAACCCAGCATCCAATCCTGCAACAAGGCCACCGAGGAAAATTTGTAGTAATATGAGTAGAGCAACGAAAGGAGAGGTAAACTTCAGCCATGACGGTGCAGGCCTCTGTTCAATCGGGGCAAGTCCCCTCGCTATCCAAAAGGCATAGGCGAAAATGAGACAGGCTATGATCAAATGGATTGCCAGCCGGTATTGGCTCACATCTACCCGGTCAACCAAACCGGATTTTACCATCCACCAGCCGATCGCACCTTGTAACCCACCAAGGAAAAACAAAAATAGAAGGTGAGGTTTGATTTGTTTTTCTATCCGTCCAGTCATCCAGAAAAAGGCTAGTGGCAGGAAGAATACAATACCGATGATGCGGCCCAAGAAACGGTGTGCCCATTCCCACCAGAAAATGAATTTGAATTCGCTCAGGCTCATGCCCTGATTGATCTGGGTATATTCGGGAATTAGCTGATATTTTGTGAAGGCACTCTGCCAGTCGGCGGTAGAAAGCGGCGGGATGATGCCGAGGATGGGCTTCCATTCGGTGATGGACAGGCCAGAATCCGTAAGCCTTGTGGCACCACCCACAATAACCATCGCAAAGACCATAATACAAATTAGATAAAGCCATAACCGGATTTGAAACCGATGGGTATCGGTACGGTGTGAAATAGCATCGTTCAGACTGATGTTTTGCTGCAATTGCTTGCCCCTTAGTTACTGTTACAATTGGGGTAGTCAGCAGAACAAGGCAAGGGACATATGATCGCGGGGGAATTATTTTTTCGGCTGTTTTTGCTCTGCCGGATGGGCTAAGCATTCCTTGAAAAAGATTGTAAAAGGCTCCAACAATGTCACCATCCATCCGAAAACTGATTGGAACAGTTCTTATCGTCGTGCTGGTAATTGTTTATGCGATGGTGGCAACGACAATTGCCAGTGTTAAGCTGGCGGAATCCCCATGGTGGGTTCATCTCACCTATTTTTTCTTTACCGGCCTGTTGTGGGTGCTGCCTGCCATGTGGCTGATCAGCTGGATGTCAAAAGGAAAAAAGCCTGATCCTAACGGACATTGATCCGCCGTCCTTTGTTTTGTAACAAAGTGGGAATGCCTGATATAAGTGTTTTTACATATCGCTGAGACTGAAAACTGCCATTTAATGAAATGCGCGGTAAAGCTGTCGAATGATCTTTGTGTTCATGATGTACAACACCGTGACGCGTTGTGACGGCGGAGACAAATCCGCATTCTTTTGCAAGTTTAAATTCTCTAGGGCCGGCAGCTTTTGCCATGCCATAGGGATACGCAAAATGTTTTGGGCGTTCGCCGAGCTCTGCTTCAATCACGCTTGCGCTTTCCATCATCTCAAACTTTGCATCGCCTGCCGGTAGCCGGGCAAGCATTGGATGGCTGATTGTATGGGCGCCAATTGTACAAAGCGGATCTTTGTTTAGTTCCTCAATTTCGCTCCAGGTCATTATTTGCTGGCGGCGATGGGTATCGACATCAATCCTGTATTGAATTGCTAAATCTTTGACGATTTCGCGTTGACGAATTTCATCCACGGCACTGGTCAGATATTCCATTAATTCGGCATATGCCTGATATTTGAGATCAGACGTGGAGGTATCCATTTCCTCGCGGCCACCATCCAAATCCAAGAAGATCGTATCGCGGGATGCTATGATGTGTTCCAGATCTTCCCACCACAGGTCTGCTTTTCCATCCACAAACCCAGGTGCCACATAGATTGTATATGGCATGTTGTGCTTGCGAAAAACCGGAACTGCATTCTCCAGATTGTCGCGATATCCGTCATCCAGGGTTACAGCGATGAATGGCCTGTCCGATGGATTACTTCCTGCTTGCACGGTCCGTTTGGCGACTTCATCCATGCTGATAAAATCCAGGTTTTCGGCTGCAAGCGATGCGAGCATCTCATCGAGAAATTCCGGCGTGACGCTCAAATGACTATTGGGTGAAAATGGCGCACGGTTTTCTTCAGTCACATGGTGCAACATCATAATGGAGCCAAGGCCTCTCGCCCATTGCTGGCAGGCCAGATGCGCACCAGAAAAATACGCGACATTAAGGACCAGCTTTTGCATAAATTCTTGCTTAGAAAAATTGCTCATAATGGTTCCAAGTGCTTAATCGATCAAATTGATACAGATTGCGAAACGGATTGTTTACCAAGCTCGCCTGTTCTTAATCTAGAGCATGAAATCTTTAGATTCTGTTGCTAAAAAAGCCGAAAGAATAATACTTGGGAGTCCCGCGGATGCAATCAGCGGTTTGTACAGAATTGCCGATTATTGAACGGCATACTACTGCAAATAAGGTTTCGGATACGGCAATTTGCTTCGAGAATTTGGATATTCTTGTTGCCGATCGCGCGTCTGGTTTGAAAGAATCCTGGAAAGAGCTGGAGCGTGTTGCTTTGGTTTCGGTTTATCAAAGCTATGACTGGGTCGATATATGCTTGAAAACGCTGGAAACTAACGAGCGGCATCAGGCCATGATCATCATTGGCTCGCGTGATGGGAAACCCTATTTCATTCTGCCGCTAGTGGTTGAGGGAAATATCGTCAAACATTTGCGCTGGATTGGCGGAAAACACGCCAATTTATGTATGGGCCTGTTTCACCCCGACCTGCTTAAAAATAGCGGTCCGGAAAACTTCAAGGCTCTGTTTGAACGCATTGGTAGTATGGTACCCGGAATTGTTTTTGCCAAATTATGTTGCCAGCCTCTCGAATGGGATGGACAGAATAATCCTATTTTACAACTGCCATATCAAGAATCCATACACAGCGCCTATTTCATTGATCTTAAAGACGGCTTCGAGGCGGTGATCAATAATGGCAATGGTAAGCGTAAGCGCAAAAAGTTCCGCTCGCAGGTTCGTGAGGCCGAAAAAGCCGGCGGCTATCGGATGATTGTTCCCTCCTCTTCCGGCGAAGCGCTGAATTTATTAGATGTTTTCAGATCGCAAAAATCACACCGCTTTGCGCAACAGGGTATTCAGGATGTATTTGCCTCACCGTGTTCCCGCGATTTTTTAGGCAAACTTGCTACCACCCCTGGGGATGAGCAGTCTTCAAGTCTAGAGCTGTTTGCGTTAGAAATTGGCGGTGAAATTCGCGCCATTTTCGGTGGCGGGCGCTTTGGCACTCATTTGAGTGGTTACTTCAGTTCCATATCCGATGACGAATTGAGCCATACCAGTCCGGGTGAAATGTTACTCTATCTGATGCTCGAACATTGTGCGAAAAACGGTTATATATCCGTCGATCTTGGTTGTGGCGACGAGCGATATAAACGCTCATGGTGTCAGAAACAGATTGCTTTAGGTGATGTGCTATTGCCACTTTCCAAACGCGCCATACCCTTGGTATTTGGTTATAAATTATGGTGTATTGTTAAACGAAAAGTACGTTCAAGCGCCTTTCTTTGGAACATTGTACGCAAGGTTCGCGCGAAAAGGGCTAACTTCTTCAGGCGCTAGATGCAATATCCGTCGGCTGTGGGGTAAACTGCAACTTCCGGCAAATTTTGCACGGCGCCTGGAACCATAACTCGGGGAAATTTTTCGTGTAGTTCCATTTGGCTGTTCTTGAAAGCCTTATAATTAACAATTGCTTAATACGATGGTCGGGTATTGGGTGGGGTAATATTTCTGCCTCAGAAGCCTTACTAATTTTTAAATGGTTTACCCAGTATTAACTATAATTGATGTTTAATGTCTTACGTACTGGCTCGCCCAATAATTTCACCGGCGTGTCCCAATTGTATTGAGGGTATCGGGAACTATGTTCCAGACAAAAACAAACAAAACATTTCGGCCGTTGTTCCTTGGGATTGGCTTGACGTTGACATCAATATTCGTCACTGCCTGCTCTACTTACAAGCCGACGAACGAGGCTTTCCACGCGGTGTTGAACCGTGCCTATACGTTGGACGCGGGAGATCGTTTGCGGGTGACCGTGTTTGATCAGACTGACTTATCAAACACTTATGCTGTCGATAAGGCTGGGTTTCTTGCCTTGCCGCTGATTGGTTCAGTGAATGCGCGGGGAAGGACAACCAAACAATTGGAGGCAGCGATTGCTGCCGGCCTACGTAAAGGATTTTTGCGTAATCCGGATGTTTCCGTTGAAATTGATCGCTACCGTCCGTTTTATATTATGGGTGAAGTTGGCACGTCCGGGCAGTATACCTACGTGCCGGGTATGACTGTTCAAAATGCTATTGCAATTGCTGGTGGGTTTTCTGCAAGAGCAGAACAGGGAAATACGGATATTACCCGTCAAGTGAACGGACAGGTGATGACTGGACGCGTGCCGATCAGTGATCCAATTTTACCTGGAGATACAATTTACGTGCGAGAGCGCCTGTTTTGAGAATCAAGGTTTAGAATACTTCATGCCGCCAAACAAACCACTGCGAATTGTTCATTGCTTCCGCTCGCCGATTGGGGGGATTTTTCGCCATGTGCGGGATTTGCTTGAAGCACAGGCAGCAAATGGCCACGAAATTGGCATCGTCTGTGACAGTACTACCGGGGGTGCATTCGAAGAGAAAATATTCGAGAGCATTAAACCTCGCCTTGCACTGGGATTACATCGCATTCCCATGAGCCGCTCTATCTCTATTCAGGACATATCGGCAACTTGGAAAACGCATAGAATAATTAAGAAATTGAAACCGGATGTTGTCCATTCGCATGGCGCGAAAGGTGGCGCCTATGGGCGGATTGCCGGTTCACTACTTCGGGTATCAGGTGTTCGCGTTGCCCGAATCTATTGTCCGCACGGAGGCAGTATTCACTTTGATGCTGCATCCGTAACGGGAAAGTTGTTTTTTGCTGTCGAGCGATGGTTGAGCCGCAAAACGGATAGATTCATATTTGTCAGTAATTATGAAAAGGACGGTTTTGTCGATAAGGTTGGTGAACCTGACTGCGGTGTCAACTTGGTTTATAACGGCCTCTCACCGGAAGAATATGTGCCGGTAAATGTAAATCGAAATGCGGCGGATTTCCTGTATATCGGTATGATGCGGGATCTTAAAGGGCCGGACGTTTTTCTCTATGCACTAGCTAAGATCAGAGCCATGAAAGGACGCGAGAATATTACCGCAGAATTTGTTGGCGACGGGCCAGACGAAGAAAAATATCGCAAGCAGATATCCATGACAGGCCTGGAAGACTGTGTCAGTGTCCACAACGCCATGCCCGCCCGTGAAGCTTTTGCCACAGCGAAAGTTGTCGTTGTCCCTTCTCGTGCTGAATCCATGCCTTATATCGTGCTGGAGGCAATCGCTGCACACATGCCGATCGTTGTAACCGATGTCGGCGGTATCCCGGAAATCTTCATTGATGAAACGGGCGCGATGTGCGAACCGGGGAACAGTGATGCATTGGCAAAACATATGCTTGCCGTGCTTGATGATAAAAATAGAAAAACTATTGTTGATGATCGAGCCAGCAGACTGGCAGAGCGTTTTTCTGTCGAAGTTATGGTTCAGAATATAGAAACAGCCTACAGACAAACGTTGGATTCTATTTAACGTGTTGTTAGCCTTAGCATAAAGCAATTACCGAATTGCCGCCTAATCTCTCCTCCCAATAGTCTTTGTTAGCGTTTTTCCGTTAAATATGAAGCCAATTGGTATGTGAATTCTTTCATACAGAGCTTCCTGGGGACGGGAATAAGGGAACGGGACATGAGTACGGACAGCTTAAAATCGGAAAAAATATTCAGCAGAATGGCCGTAAAAACTACGGTTATTGAAGATGGAGCTGACAATCGCTCAGTCGAGTTGAATGATCTTGCACGACAGGTTGCAGAACAATTCGCGGCTGATGTGGCTTCACCATATCTGATTTCCGCATTCGTTCGACTGTTTGAATTTGTTGGTTTGCTGGCTATCGGTCTGACGCTCTATGCCACCTATGTTTGGCCGGATACGGAAATCCGGTCTCTTTATCTCACCTCTTCGGCGCTCGGCGCATTTTTAACCATCAGCTTTATTCAAGCGATGGACGGATACCAGATAGCATCCCTGCGCAATTTGTTTTCGCAAATGTCCAAAGTGATATCCGGCTTTGTCATGGCATTGACAATTGTTTTGCTGGTAATATTTTTCACTAAAACGGCTAATGAGTTTTCGCGCGTTTGGTTTGGGTTATGGTTTGTATTTGGCATTGGTTTTCTAACGCTGTTTCGCGTAGCTGTTTCCTTTTACGTAAAAAAGCTCTCTTCCAATGGCCGACTGGAACGACGTGCTGTGATTGTTGGTGGCGGGGAACCAGCAGCAGAGCTTATCCGTTCGCTGGAGGCTCAAAAAGACAATGACATTCGCATTTGCGGTATTTTTGATGACCGGAAGGGTGACAGATCTCCCCCCATCGTTGCTGGATACCCAAAGCTTGGCAACGTGAAAGAACTGGTGAAATTCGGTCGTATGGCCCGCATCGACATGTTGATCGTGTCACTGCCGCTATCGGCAGAAAACCGTGTTTTGCAATTGCTCAAGCGGCTGTGGGTGCTGCCAGTGGATATTCGTTTGTCAGCACACACGAACAAGTTGAGATTCCGTCCACGCTCATACAGCTATGAGGGTGCCATTCCCTTCCTTGATGTTTTTGACAAGCCGATCGCTGACTGGGATGCGGTCACAAAGCGGATATTTGATCTGTTCTTTTCAGTGGCAGCAATATTGTTTTTATTCCCGGTAATGATTGCAACGGCTATTGCTATCAAAACTGAAAGCAAGGGGCCTGTACTTTTCCGTCAGAAGCGCTACGGTTTTAATAATCAGGTGGTGAATGTCTGGAAATTCCGTTCCATGTTCCATGAGATGACGGATGCTGATGCCAAGACCGTGGTCACAAAGGGCGACCCTCGGGTCACCCGAGTGGGAAGGTTTATCCGCAAAACATCAATCGATGAACTACCTCAGCTCTTTAATGTGCTTACCGGCAAACTCTCTTTGGTTGGCCCTCGCCCACACGCGGTGAATGCACATACACAGAACCAATTATGGGACGAAGTGGTTGATGGCTACTTCGCCCGACACAAAGTAAAACCCGGCGTTACCGGCTGGGCGCAGATCAATGGCTGGCGTGGTGAAATTGACAATGAGGACAAAATCAAGAAGCGGGTTAGTTGTGATCTCTACTACATTGAGAACTGGTCGCTTATGCTGGATTTCTATATCCTCTTCGTCACTCCGGCGAAATTATTGAACACCGAGAACGCGTACTAGGATTTGATGGCATTGTGTTGAAATCGGTTATTGAATTCGACTAGGCCTATGCATATAGTCGCGCCAAGGTCGGGGCGTGGCGCAGCCTGGTAGCGCACATGCATGGGGTGCATGGGGTCGGAGGTTCGAATCCTCTCGCCCCGACCAATCAAACTTTTGCTCGATATATTTATACGGATCATTCGAAGCAGAACGCAGCTACTAAAGTCCTAGAAGTCCCGGCAATTGCTGCATCTTCGCGAAGACAATTGCGCCTTCGTTTTTTAATAGATCACCATCATCGTCCGGTGCGTAGCCAAAGCATCTCATTTGTGCATTTTTTGCTGCCAATACGCCGGTGCGGCTATCTTCTATGACCACACACTCCTCTGGCTGCACATTCATTGACTTTGCCGCATGTTGGAACAAATCCGGATCAGGTTTCCAGGTACCAATGGTGTGAGCAGAGAATATCGCATCCTCAAACCGCTTGAGCAGGCCTTTTTTCTCCAACATGATTGTCATTTTTTCTTCGCTGCCATTGGAAGCCAAACAAAATGGTACGCCGGAATGTTCAAGCCTGTCGAGAACCTCAGAAACACCATCAATGGTTGGAACGCCAAGCTCGAGGCGAGCGTAAATTTCGCGGTAAATCTCTTCAACCCAATCGTCTGGGAGTGCCGCTCCCAAACGCGTGGCGCCCTCGCCAATGGTAGACATTTTCCCTGCACCAAAACTAAGAACTTCCTTTGGTGTGATATTCAGTCCGTATTTGGCAAAGTTTGCCGCCTGAACCTCACAATGGATCATTACGCTATCGACGATTACACCGTCACAATCAAAAATTACGAGTTTCGGTGGGGACAATATAGGAAATTCCAATTTACAGTTTGTTCTAAAGTGAGGAACTCAGCAATCTTCAATCGTTTGCGCTTTCCTGCACGCAGGAAATAACAAGGTTCCTGATCCACTGACTCCGTGCCGAGTTTTCATCGCGGAGATGCCATATCATATCGATAACGATGTGTGGCAAAGTCAAAGGTGGCTCACAACAATCGAATCCGTTAAATACTGTTTTAATTAGATTTTTTTGAAAAGAAGCAATTTGGTCGGTCCCTTTAATCAGCGTAACCAGCGCTTCAATATTGGGTGCATAGAGCGTGATATTTCTCGTTTTTTCAGACTTTTCCAACATTGCATCTGTCATGTTTTTGTTGCCCGAACCAAAATCGAGCACGGCATGTCTTGCCGAAAAATAATCAGCTAGCGTATCTATCGGCCCGCGATGTGCAGGATCGTAGAAACAGGCTTGCGATTGGGAGAACACCTCCTGAGCGTCCAATGTGTCAGCGTAAGAATCTGGACGAATACCGAAAACCAAATCAACATTGGCCGAATTGAGCAGGCCACTAATATTTTCGCGCGAACCCAATTCCAACATGCGAACGGGCATGTTGGGTGCCTCTTCTACAATTCTGCGATAAATCTGAGCCCATTGCGGCAGTAAGTGCAACGTATTGGCCGCCATCGTTATAGGCTTGTCATCCTCTTCAGGGTGATAATCTTCTTGGTCGGCAAGACTTTCCAAGGCAATCAGCAGTGAGCGTATCCGCGGAGCCAGCATAATTGCGTGTTCAGTTGGGGTGATGCCACGGCCAGATTTTAGGAATAACGGGTCACCCAAATAGGTGCGTAATTTTTCCAGACTATAACTGACAGTAGATTGATTGACACCCAACTCGTCGGCAGCGGAACCTACCGAATTTGCCTCAAAAATTGCAAGAAACACCTTGAGAAGGCGACCATTCATGCTTAAGTAATCTAATTTATCCATGAATTATATGTAAATCATCGATTGATTTGATTCAATTCCCTTTTTATAGGTTTATTTGAATAATATTCAAATTGAGTTGGCGTATTTTTTAATAGAATAGGCTGGGGAAAGACAAACTACGTATAAGGAAGAATAACCAATGATTAACCCAACAACAAATTCAGGATCCGAATATCCAGAAGTAGATTACACCCTTGAAATCACAGCGGAAGTTGTCTCATCATACGTAGGTAATAACCCAGTATCCACGAACGAACTACCAAAATTGATTAGTGAAGTGTATAGTGCATTTGCAAGATTGAAGGGGTCACGTTCATTGATTTCAACGGAAAAACGCAAGCCTGCTGTTCCGATCAAAAAATCTCTGAATGAGGACTACCTTATCTGCTTGGAGGATGGCAAGAAATTCAAATCTTTGAAGCGTCATCTGCGCTCACATTTCAATCTATCCCCGGAAGACTATCGCAAAAAATGGGGTCTACCACATGATTACCCGATGGTTGCTCCCAGCTATGCGAAAGAACGTTCAACGCTTGCACGTAAAATGGGACTGGGTAGAAAACCTGGCACAAAACTGAAATAAGTTAGAGGCAATGACATCTGCCTAACGATGGAAATCCGCAATAGAGGCCAGAATACCGTTGATATTTTGGCCCCTATTGTTGGGAACACTTGCGCCGCGGAAACAAGATTTGCACTTTACCTATGCTCGGTATCTAGCGCACTTCTGCGAGATCTAAATCACATAAATTGCGCCTATCACCTTGTTTTAACGCACAATTTGTCCGAAACCAGCTCCTATTTTTCGCAATTACGCTCTAACGCACCTGATCAAGAAGTCGCTTACATTCAAGTAATTCATAGAGGGTTGCCTGCAAATTGCGGCGGGCATCATCGTTGATTTCAATCCCACCAACCCCGTTTTCCACAGCTTCACTACCCTTGTTACGCAATCGATCCAGCAGGCCTTTTGACTTTCCCTCATTTTGGGGACGCTCTGCCAAATCCTTTACCGTCACGGCAGATTGGACGCTCCCAATGCCCGGCATATTTTCTTCTACCAAGCTTGCGGCTTGTGCAACTTCGGAGGGAGCGGCACCTTCGGGATATTCCCCGCGCCCGAAAGCAACGACGTATTTATTGCCGTTTTCCTTAAGGAGGCGCTGAACGCCACGGATTGTATAACCGTCATCGTAAAGAAGATGGCGGATCCCGCGCAACAGATCTACGTCATCCGGGCGGTAGTAACGCCGACCACCACCACGCTTCAAAGGTTTGATTTGAGCGAATCTTGTTTCCCAGAAGCGCAGGACATGTTGAGGCAAATCCAATTCATCGGAAACTTCACTTATTGTTCGAAATGCGTCAGGGCTTTTGGTCATCAAGGATGCCTCCAATTAGGGTATTTTCGCGACAAATGAATCGAAAAAATACCTATCGGTTTGTTTTACCGCACAATATATCTGAAAACCGGTTGCCACTTTTCGCAATTGTGCTCCAGCAATTCTGTCGGCATTTTCAGCCGCGCAAAGGATAAGAACTCCTCTACACGAAAAACATAATTGATGAAAAATGAGAAGGCAAAGAAAATGGCGACAATGTCGCAAAAACAAGGTGATAACCAAAAATTTGGGGAAAACTATTCAGATTCAAATAGCCCATGGCTTCTTGAGCAACGGGCATTCGGCAGTCACAAAAAAACAGCCCCTATGACTGTTCTTGATTCCCGCTAAGTACGGAACTTTTCAGCACATTAGATGCTTTAAAAACCATCACACGGCGCGGTGTGATAGGCACTTCTTCCCCGGTCTTGGGATTGCGGCCAATGCGCTCTTTCTTGTCGCGCACGTGAAATGACCCAAACGACGACAACTTTACTGATTCGCCTTTGACAATTTCGTTGCAAATCGTATCAAGCACCATTTCAACCAAATCTGCGGATTCTGTTCTCGACAAACCAACTTTTTGATAAACGGCTTCACATAAATCCACTCGGGTTAGTGTTTTACCCCCCATGACGCAATTCCATCTATATTTTTTTGACCACAATAATTTCTAGTTAAACAATGCAACAGAACAAATGGTTCCCTCTATTGCTTAACAACACCCATATTTCATGGATATCAATGACCATCTATACTTCCCAAGACACGTCGTTGAACTCCTCAATAGATGTTAGGACAAAAGTTACGAATATTCAAGAACTTGACAGAACTATTCCGAAAAACTGGCAATTTTCTATTATTTCTAGTCTGCGAGGCTCTGTCCTACCAACGCAGCAGCACTGCGCCCCAGGTAAAGCCGCCACCCATTGCCTCCAACATCAACAGATCACCCTTTTTTACCTTGCCATTAGCCACAGCCTCACAAAGGGCGAGTGGAATTGATGCCGCTGAAGTATTTCCATGATGATCGACGGTAATAACAACTTTATCCGGTGATATTTTGAGCTTTTTGGCAGAGGCATCTATAATGCGTTTATTGGCCTGATGGGGAATGAACCAGGTCAGATCATCAGCACTCAAACCCGTTGCCTCGAATGAAGCAACAATAACATCGGTAATCATACCGACTGCGTGGCGGAACACTTCTTTGCCCTGCATACGCAAATGACCAACGGTCTGGGTCGTCGAGGGACCGCCATCCACATAGAGTTTGTCTTTGTGGGTACCATCAGAGCGAATCTGACAGGTCAATATCCCCTGATCTGAAATATTGCCCTCACCATCTCGCGCTTCAAGTACAACAGCGCCTGCACCATCGCCAAACAGCACACAGGTAGTGCGATCTTCCCAATCGAGGATACGTGAAAAAGTTTCGGCGCCAATCACCAAAATGCGTTTGGCAAAACCGGTTTTGATATATTGGTCAGCGGTGGTCAGCGCAAAAACAAAGCCGGAGCAAACTGCCTGTGTATCAAATGCTGCGCCATGGTTCATGCCCAGGCGGTGCTGAATTTCGACAGAGGTTGCCGGAAACGTATTGTTGGGCGTAGAGGTGGCCAGAATGATCAGGTCCAAATCATCGGCAGTGACCCCCGCATCCTTCATAGCTGCACGCGCAGCCTTTTCGCCCAAATCTGCAGTTGTTTCACCGTCTGCAGCAATATGGCGTTGACGGATACCGGTTCGTTGAACAATCCATTCATCGGTTGTATCGACGGTTTTCGCCAATTCATCGTTGGTTACAACATTTTCCGGTAAGTATGATCCACACCCCGTGATCACCGATCGTATCATGTATCTTGTCCTGTTTCTTCCAGAGAGCGAAGCTGGTTGAACTGCTCCAAATCATCTTTTATTTTTTCCAAGAGGCCATTGGCTGCCATGTCATGCCCCATTTCGATTGCTGCGGCAAACCCTTCTGCATCAGTGCCGCCGTGGCTTTTGATCACGACACCGTTCAACCCAACCATAACAGCACCATTGACCTTACGGGGGTCCATTTTTTCGCGCAATTGGTCAAACGCACCTTTGGCCAGCAAATAGCCCAGCCGCGCCAGTAAGGTACGGTTCATGGCTGCCTTCAAATATCCTGAAATCTGTTTGGCAGTTCCCTCTGCAGTCTTCAGGGCGATATTGCCGGAAAGTCCCTCGGTGACCACTACATCCACAGTTCCCTTGCCAAGGTCATCGCCTTCGACAAAGCCGTGGTAACGCAGGTTTGCAAGATCGGAATCGCGCAAGATTTGTCCTGCCTCGCGCACTTCCTCCTGCCCTTTAACTTCTTCAACGCCGATATTGAGTAATCCGACTGTTGGCTTTTGCGAGTCATTGAGCGCGCGCGCCATAGCTGCTCCCATAACAGCGAAATCAATCAACTGTCCGGCATCAGCACCAATATTTGCGCCCACATCGAGAACAATTGATTCCCCAACCAGCGTCGGCCAAATCGCCGCCATTGCGGGTCGATCAACGCCTGCCTGAGTACGCAGGCAAAACTTGGCCATTGCCATCAATGCGCCTGTATTGCCTGCGGATATGCACGCATCAGCGGTGCCTTCTTTCACGGCGGCAATGGCCTGCCACATGCTCGATTTAAATCGTCCCTTGCGCAGGGCTTTGCCCGGCTTTTCGTCCATGGTGATAGCGATGTCGCAGTGATGGAAATTTGATACGGATTCAAGCTTGGGAAGGCGTTTGAGAATCGGCATAACCTCATTCTCAATCCCGTAAATTTCGAAACACAAATAGGGCTTACGTTCAAGCGCAAGTTCGGCACCATCAAGCACCACTTGCGGCCCGCTATCCCCTCCCATAGCATCCAGTGAAATAGTCAGCGTTGCAGCCATATTTCGATTATTTCCTTCATCACGGCGTTAGATATTGCGCGATTGAAACCGAGTTAAAAAAAGAAGATAGCCGTTTGTCGCCCCTACACAACCGCTAACTTTGTTTTACCCTCATATGAGTTCACGAATCATTACGTTTTAATTCAGCAAGAACAGCAAATGGAGAGACCTGGTCATCTTCCACTTCCTCAGGCGCAGTTTCGCCGGAAAATTCAGCGAGTATTTCCTGACCTTCTGCCCTTGGGAAAGGGTCAATTTCCAGATTGAAGTATTCCAGCATGACTTCCCATAAATCCAGTTCTTCCCCTTCGACGACATCCGGGGCGTCCTCGCCTTCATATTCAAAAACAATTTCTCCATCCACCTGTTTGGGGGGCAAAGCTAGCCTGGAGCCTTCCGGCACAAAATGGGCCGAGAATTCTGTATCTATGGTACTGAATACCGGCTCCAGACTGACAGCACAGGCTTGTTCTATCTCGGCGGTTATGTGGCCGAAAACCCTCACTCCGTCCCTGTGCCATGGCTTGCATTCAACAATAGCCTCAAAAGCACTTAAAGCGGTCAGTCCGCATGAGGCCGCGATTTCATCCCTTTCACTGTCATTGGGAAGAAGTTTTCTGGCGTAACCGGCTTTCGGCATGGTGGTGATATTGAGTAAAAATTTCGGGATTTTATTTTCAGCGCTCATTTTATCAAGTTCCCTATTCGCCTTAAGATTGTACTGGTGGAATATTGGCCCATGATAGCTCGCCCTGATAAAAAGTATCGATCTCGCTTTGCGCCAATTGATCGCTTGTTGCACAACAATATTGTGCTAATTGGGCGGAAACATTGGAACTGCCGTTGTCAAAGAACCTTTTGTTAATTGCCGTCGCCAACAATAATTGATCCCTCTGCTTTAGCGGCCCGTTGAAATCCTCGACGGAACCATAAAAACTGCGCACCAGTTTCTTTTTCTTTTTCGGGACGCTTGAATCTCCAATACCCAATTCACGCAAAGCAGTTTCCAGATTTTCGACAAAGCAATCAAAAACCTCCTGAGAGAGGTTATCTGCCTTTGCCTGCCCCTCCAACCCCAGACGGTGGCATATCAGGAATAAGTGCAATATCAGCACATCGAAGCGGCCCATCACTGTATCGGGAAACTCATAATCCGTAAAAAACGCAGGTAACCGCGCCTGCGCCACAACCATGCCATAAAGTTGGTGCGGTACTGCGGGCGTGTTTTTGTTTCTATCAAATATGCGAGAGAGCATTGTGAAATCTATTCCGTCTATTGGCCTGAGGTCAGGACTTATGATTGGTTGATTTAGCTCATATGGCCGGAAATTCCCACATTAATTTTTAATTAGACAGTATGAGAATTTGACTCGGCGGCATCTGGCGGTTGATATTGCGATAACATTGGGATAGGCAATTTTTCTCAAGGTAAGAATCCGGAAATAAGCCGGAAATAGGATGGTGAGTATGGGCAATAAATTGAAAATCGGGTCTGCCAGGCATCTGGCATTTGCTATTGTGGTGGCTTTGCCCGCCATTAGTGGGTTGACTGGCTGCACTACCGAACAAGTGATGCGCCATGGAGCGATTATCAGTTCTGATCAGTTGGACCTCATTCCGGTTGGCTCAAGCCGTGATCAGGTTTTGCTGGCGTTAGGTTCCCCATCCACTACCGGGCAGTTCAACAGTGAGGTTTTTTATTATATCTCCCAGACCAAGGTGAAACGCTATACCTATCAAAAATCCAGAATAACCGAGCAGCAGGTTCTGTCGGTTTATTTTGACGATGCCAACACGGTCAACCGTGTGGCCAAATACGGTTTGCAAGACGGTAAGGTGTTTGACTTTATTTCACGCACCACACCAACCAGCGGCTTAGATTACACCTTCCTGACCCAGTTGCTGACAGGGCGAGCAAGTCCAAATGCGGCCTTGGGACAATCATCACAAGGTGTTCCAGGACTGTAGTCAGTGACTTGAATTTTAGTATTAAAAAACCCCGGAGCTCTTTCGAACTCCGGGGTTTTTTTATTCGTTATTCCAGTTGATTAGAACGCATTCGCTTTTCGTTGAAGCGCTCTAATCTTTTGTTCTTGCGTACTTCTTATCCAAAAACCGGTTCCCACTTTTTGGGAAGTACTCTATTGGTGAGCAAGAACTGCCAATAGAAGCAAGGCCACGATGTTTGTGATCTTGATCATTGGATTCACGGCAGGACCAGCAGTATCCTTATAAGGATCACCAACTGTATCGCCGGTAACGGATGCTTTGTGAGCTTCACTGCCTTTTTCGTGCTTCACGCCATCTTTGTCGACGAAGCCGTCTTCGAAAGATTTCTTGGCGTTATCCCATGCACCGCCACCGGCAGTCATGGAAACAGCAACGAAGAAGCCGTTTACGATCACACCCAGCAACATTGCACCTAGAGCAGCAAAACCCTGTGCCTTATCGCCAGTGATCCAATAGACTGCGTAGAAGCAAAAGATTGGTGAAAGAACCGGTAACATGGATGGAACGATCATTTCGCGGATCGCAGCTTTGGTCAGCATGTCAACGGCTCTGCCGTAGTCAGGCTTCACGGTGCCTTTCATAATGCCCGGCTCTTCGCGGAACTGGCGACGAACTTCCTCAACCACCGCACCAGCAGCGCGGCCAACGGCTGTCATGGACAGGCCGCCGAAGATGTATGGAAGTAAACCACCGAACAAAAGACCAACCACAACATATGGGTTGGACAATCCAAAATCGACGGCACCAATGCCTTCAAAAAACGAACCGGCTGGTGCGTCTTTGGCGAAGTGCTTCAGATCTTCTGTGTAGGCTGCAAACAGAACCAGAGCACCAAGACCAGCAGAACCAATGGCATAGCCTTTGGTAACCGCTTTGGTAGTGTTGCCAACCGCGTCAAGCGCATCTGTTGTCTGGCGAACTTCCGGAGGAAGATTTGCCATTTCAGCGATGCCACCAGCGTTATCAGTCACAGGACCAAATGCATCCAGCGCCACAACGAAGCCAGCCACAGCCAACATGGTTGTAACTGTAATCGCAATGCCGAACAGGCCAGCAAGTGCGAATGTAGAAAGAATGCCGCCAATGATGATCAATGCCGGTAGAGCAGTTGATTCAAGCGATACAGCCAAGCCCTGAATCACGTTTGTACCGTGACCAGAAACCGACGCTTGTGCAATAGAACGCACAGGACGGTATTCAACGCCGGTGTAATACTCTGTTACCCAGATGATAAGGCCAGTGATAACCAGACCAATAAGACCGCAATACATCAATGCGCTGGCAGAAACTGTTCCGCCGGATGCGAGGGTGAATTCGGTGTCCATGCCATAATAGAACTGGATGATGCCAACGAGTGCCACAGCAGACAAAATCGCTGTTGCAAGGAAGCCTTTATAAAGCGCTCCCATGATGGAGTTATTGGCACCGAGCTTCACAAAGAAAGTTCCGATGATGGAAGTCACCACGCAAACCGCGCCAATCATCAGCGGGAAGGTCATCAAGGTGAGTGCATCTGCACTGACAAAATAGATGGATGCCAAAACCATGGTAGCAACAACCGTCACCACATAGGTTTCAAACAAATCAGCAGCCATGCCAGCACAATCGCCCACGTTGTCACCAACGTTATCAGCAATCGTTGCAGGGTTGCGAGGATCATCTTCAGGGATACCAGCTTCAATCTTACCAACCAGATCGCCGCCAACATCTGCACCCTTGGTGAAGATGCCGCCGCCGAGACGGGCAAAGATGGAAATCAGAGATGCACCAAAACCAAGGGCAACCATTGAGTCAATCACAACGCGATCCTGTGTGGGATCAAAACCCTGCACAGAAGTGAGATACCAGAAGTAGACAGTGACGCCCAATAGCGCCAAGCCTGCAACCAACATTCCAGTTACTGCGCCTGATTTAAATGCAACTTCAAGACCGGCACCAAGGCTTTGGCTTGAGGCTTGAGCAGTTCTGACGTTTGCACGTACAGAAATGAGCATGCCAATGAAGCCGGCAATACCTGAAAGGACCGCGCCGATTGCAAAACCAATTGCAACCATAAGCCCAAGCAGCCAGACGAGTATTGCGAAAACAACGACCCCAGCAACCGAGATGGCCATATATTGGCGGGACAGATAGGCTTGAGCGCCTTCCTGAATAAAGCCAGCGATTTCCTGCATACGTTCGTTGCCAGCATCGGCCTTCAATACCGAGTTACTAGCCCAAAATCCATAAACCAGCGAAAGTAGTCCGGCGGCCATGGCAAGATAGATAGGTGTCATAATATTATGATCTCTCTTTGCACATTAATAAGTGTTATCGACTTCAAAAATTTGATGAATTACGCCCGGCCCCGAAGAGCCATTATTACTAGAATCTGCTTCCAAGAAAAAACAGCCTCATTGGTCGCGCACCTTAGTCACAATGTCGTGCAGGTCAACAAATTGTTGGGGAATTAGACCAATTGGCTATGCTTATTCAGCTATTTTTTGTTCATGGCGCACCAAATACATCAAAGCGACCAGGCAAAGTGCAACAACTGGGAAGATGACAAGGTTCAGACCGTCCCATCCATAGGCATTGTAGGTCTGCCCAGACATGAAAGACGCAAAAGCTACAGAACCAAAGAGCATGAAATCATTGGCACCCTGAGCCTTGCTTTTTTCCTCCGGACGATAACAGTCCGTCAACATCGCGGTGGCGCCGATGAAACCGAAATTCCATCCTACGCCTAAAAGAATCAGCGCCAACCAGAATTTCCAAAGTTCCAGACCGGACAGCGCCACAAATGCGCAGGTAATCAAAATGAGCAAACCTGTTGCAACAATTTTTTCCTTGCCGAATCTGGCAATCAGATGGCCGGTGAAAAAGCTGGGGCCGAACATCGCCATAACGTGCCACTGAATGCCCAGCGTGCTGTCGGTGATTGAAATGCCACAACCAATCATTGCAAGCGGTGCGCCAGTCATGACGAAGGCCATCAAGGTATAAGAACCGATTGCACAAATCAGCGATACCATAAAGCGTGGCTGGGTGATGATTTCCAGTAAAGGTCGCCCTGTATCGGCGCTTGCCCGTTCCTGTTTTGTCATGGGTTTTTCGAACTTGAGGAAGGACAAAATCAAAATGCCGCAAAGTAACAGGCCAACGCCTGCGAAATAGGCCCCGGCAAATTCCACCGGCGCCATCAAATCCCTTGCAAAGATCACGACTTGCGGACCGATGATGGCAGCCCCTACCCCGCCAGCAAGCACCCAGGAGATCGCTTTTACCTTGAATTTTTCACCGCCCTGATCGGCAGCAGCAAAACGGTATTGCTGGGTGAATGAGTTACCACCACCAATTAGCAACAGACCCAGAGCAAACATCCAAAAATTAGCGACCATCAAAGCAGAGCCAGCGATTAACATGCCAAAAATTGCAATGGATGCCCCGGAGATAAATCCAAGCCTGCGCCCAATGCTACGCATTAACATGGCCGCAGGCAGAGCCATAACGGCTGTACCGATGTTAAATGCGGTGATGGGTGCGGTGGCGAGAGATTTGTCAGTTCCCAGAAGATAAAAACCCGCAAGGGCTCCAATTGAGATTGAAAGGGGTGCGGCGGCGCCTACTACAGATTGCGCAGCAGACAACAGAAACACATTACGCTTCGCGGCGGCATTATTTTCCATGTCAATATGAACCTAAAAGGCGTTTCTGGGAGGAAACTAAAAATATCTCCTACCAATACGCCTTTTTAAATATGTTTAACAAGTGAATTTCAGACTTTCTACTCTGAATCTGCATCATCGCTTTTGGAAGCCTCGTCCGGTTTTGGTGAGAACTCGTTTTCGCGAATATCACGGGCCAACCGATCAAGAACCCCGTTCACCAGCTTCGGTTCATCTTCCTCGTAAAAAGATTTGGCCACATCAAGATATTCATTGATGACAACGCGGGCAGGCACATCCTTGCGGCTTTGCAACTCAAACACACCGGCACGTAATATGGAGCGCAGCAAAGTGTGCATGCGTGCCAATGGCCAGTCCTTGGGCAAAGCATCATGGATTAGAGGATCAATGTCCTTTTGGTTTTTGACTACACCGGACAGAATACCTCGGAACCAGCTTTCATCCGCCTCACGATAGAGTTCACCGTCGAGTTCTTTGCCGAGGCGAAGTTCTTCAAATTGTGCTACGACTTCCATCAAGTCAGCATCGCTCAGATCCATCTGGTAGATAGCCTGAACAGCTGCGAGGCGAGCAAGGCCGCGCTTATTGGCTGGTTTGATAACGGGTGCAGGTTGTTTAGGATCGGTCATCTAGGCGCTCAATTGCTTTTGTAGTTCGATCATGGCCAGGGCTGCTTTTGCGGCCCCTGCCCCTTTATTCTTGTCGGAGACTTTTGCACGAGCCCATGCCTGATCGCGATTTTCCACGGTCAAAATACCATTACCGATCGCCAGAGGCTCGTCCACAGACATATTCATAATAGCTCTGGCGGATTCAATCGCGACAATATCATAATGCGATGTTTCACCGCGAATGACGCAGCCAAGCGCAACGTAGCCATCATATTGCTTGTTGCTCTTTGTCGCCATTGCAATCGCTGCCGGAATTTCCAGAACGCCCGGAACCGATACGTGATCAAAGGTCGCTCCGGCCTCTTCAAGGGCCATAAACGCGCCTTTTAAAAGTTCATCGCCGATGTCGGTATAAAATTGGGCGTCTACAATTAATAGATGCGGCAAGGTGGGTCTCCGGACAGGTGTTTATTGGAATTGAAATCCTCAAACCATGATTGATCGAGAGAGGCAAGGATAAAGTTGGATTTATCTGGCAGCAATCTGGCGCAAAACCCGATTGTGCATCTCCCGGTTATCGCCCAACGGGATATGAGATGATTTGAATTTATAGCTGTTCAATTGCGTAATTTGATTTCCTCGCGCGAGGCGCGCTGTTGCCCTCGTGCAATCAAGAAAGGTGCAGGTAAAATTGTCAGCAGTACGAACATTTGGCGGAATTCGCTTCAAATGAGTACCTTCAATCGTGCCCAGATAATGCACCGGAATATTCTTCCTATGTAATTTAATAGCAATCCGTGAGACCAAATTGGCACCGTAACTTATACCGATCAGATTGATTTCCACATCGGGATTTTGGGCATGGGCAGCAAGAATATCCTTCATCACAGCGGGTGCAGCCTGCAAACTTCCTTCGACGGGGCTGATATAGCTAAACAATCTACCGCCTTCAATTTTCTTGGAAAGATTGGTAAACCCATAACCGATAAAAGGAACAGCACTTGCTAAGCCATTAATAAGATAGGTTTTTTGAACCCGAGGCTGCAAACTTGCGTAGGATTGTTCATCCGGTGAAATGAACGAAGATGATCCGGACTGGGCGACCGATTGTTCAGAAACGTTCAACGTATCCACAAGCGAGCCGGAGCCATTTGACTGGCACGACGTTAATATAAATGCAGTTAGGATAAGTGGAACCAAAAATTTCATAGGGCTGATTATACCGTAAAAGTGGTTAATCTTTGGCAAATGGCATTCTATTGGAACTCAGACAGACGTGCAGCATATCTTGCCATTTGATCAATTTCTAGGTTGATGCGATCGCCAACTTTCGCTTCACCCCAAGTTGTTACTTCGCGAGAATGACGAATCAGTAGGACATCGAATTGATTCTTTTCAACGTTGTTTACGGTCAAAGATGTGCCGTCGAGGCAGATGGAACCTTTACTGGCGATGAATTTGGCTAGATCTTCCGGGGCTTCGAGTACATAACGCCTTGCATCGCCCTCATCGATGATTTCGATAATTTCGGCGCGACCGTCCACATGGCCGGAAACCAGATGCCCCCCTAATTCGTCACCGATTTTCAGGGATCGTTCCAGATTTAGACGTGTGCCGATTTCTACTGCGCCCAGACTGGTGAGGCGCAAAGCTTCTTCCCAGGCCTCAACGCAAAACCAGTCACCACCCTTTTGAGTCACGGTCAGGCAGGTGCCTGCATGGGAAATTGAAGCTCCGATGTCGATGGTGTTGGTGTCATATTTGGTGCGTACTTTGAAACGTTTGCCTTGGTTGAGTTCTGCAATCTCAATGACAATGCCAATATCGGTTACGAGGCCCGTGAACATCTCTATTTTCTCTCAAATCTGTATTGGCGGTCGAAGCCGTGTGATTGTGGGTTTATAAACTCCCATTCTCCTACCAAATGGAACCTTGCTGGCACATTATCAAGCGTGACGGGGGATAGAACTGCCTGTTCGGAAGGTTTTTCGTCTACAGCGCCCGTTCCAATGAATAGCTCGATGGCATCAACTAATCCATCTGCCAAAAAGCTCTTGGCGACCTTGGCTCCGCCTTCAACCATCAAGGACGTGATGCCTTTTTCGGCCAGATCGTCCAGCAATTCTGGTAAAGCTATTTGCTCCTCGTGGATTTCGCAGGCGATGAGTTGGCAATGTTTCGCGGCAAGAGCGTTTTGTTTTTGGCCGTCGCTGGATTTTGGTGCAACGATCCAGCATGACACTTTATCCGCGTTTGATACGATTGCTGAATCCGGCGAAGTACTGAGTTTTGCATCGAGCACAACCCGGATTGGCGAGCGGTTTTCCATGCCGGCAAGGCGGCAGGTTAAATCAGGGTTATCGGCGCGAATGGTTGCTGCTCCCACCAAAATGGCATCGTGGCGAGACCGCATAAGATGAACTTGCGCGCGCGACACAGAGCCAGTGATTGGTAATTGACCATCACCGCGCAGGCCCAACAATCCGTTTTTTGTCACGGCCAATTTGAGGGTTACGAATGGTCGTCCCAATGCCTTGCGGGTCAAATAGCCCTCGATGTTGCCTGCAGCTGCACTTGCAAGCATTCCCTGTTCGAAGGGGATACCAGCCTCTTTTAACATAGCATGGCCCTTGCCGCTGACGCGATCATCCGGGTCGATCACCGCGGTTACGACCCGCACAACGTCTGCATCTATCAGTGCTTGGGCGCAGGGCGGAGTTTTGCCGTGATGGGCGCAGGGTTCGAGCGTCACATAGGCAGTTGATCCTTTTGCCAGATTACCGCATCGCTCTAATGCTACGGATTCGGCGTGGGGCCTGCCGCCGATTGCGGTGACACCAGTTGCTATGATACGGCCATCCTTGACCAGCAGGCACGCCACCGACGGATTGGTTCCCGTTAACCCTTGATGGTGCCTGCCAATTCGAATAGCCGCAGCCATAAATCGATGGTCGTTGTCGGATGATATCTGGTTCATGGGAATTTTGTGGCGCAATTGGTGAATAAATGGAAGGAAAATAAGATATCGAAGCGATTGTCGCCCTAATGCATACCTGCTAATAGGCTTTGATAATTTTGAATAACAGGGCAATTTCACGTGACAAATATAAACTCCATCGGCCTGATTGGCTACGGCAATTTTGGCAAATTTGTACACACGTTGTTTGAGCGTTTTGCGCCGGACACAAATTTTAGAGTGCATTCACCGAGCCGGCAAAAAAATGGTAGCGGCGGCGGCGGCGTGTTTTATTCATTGGAAGAGGTGGCGGAATGTGATGCGGTATTCCTGTGCGTGCCGATCAGCCGTTACAAACAATATCTGGAAATGCTGCGGCCCTTGCTGTTACCCCATACGGTTTTGATCGACGTGGCAACGGTTAAAGTTTATACAGGCGAACTGATCCGCGATATTTTAAAAAGCCAACCTTATATCTCAACTCACCCAATGTTTGGGCCTGAAAGTTATGCCAAACAGAACTATGAAGTGACGGGATTGCGGGTTGTGGTGACGGAATCCAATCTTCCTAAAGGCAAGCACAACCAATTGCTGCAACATATTGGGAGCCTTGGGTTTTCTGTTGTCGAAAAGAGTGCCGAGCAGCACGACAAGGAGGTGGCTGAAACGCTGTTCCTCACCCATTATGTGGGGCAAGTTATTTCGCGTGGCGGCTTTGAGCGGACGGAAATTGATACCGTATCTTTCGGCTATCTGATGGATGCCGTGGATAGTGTTCGCCACGATACGCAGCTGTTTGAAGATGTGCAGCGCTTCAACCCATATTGCAAGGACGTTATAAAACGCTTTGATGCTAGCGAGAACGAAGTGAAGAATATGCTTTTGAATTCGACTTCAGATTAATCCTGATCGTCGGTTAGCTCCTGATTGTTGGTTAATTCACGGAGCACGGCTTCAAAATCGGCGGCCTCACGGAAATCGCGATAGACCGAGGCGAAGCGTACATAAGCAACCGCATCGACGGCCTTGAGGCCTTCCATAACCAGTAGGCCAATTTCATCGGCTGGAATATCGCCCTCGCCTTTCGCTTCCAATTGGCGGACGATGCCGGTGATCATACGCTCGACGCGCTCGGGTTCGACTTCGCGTTTTCTGAGCGCGACACTGACCGAGCGGGCCAGTTTGTCGCGATCAAATACCACTTTGCGGCCCGATTTTTTTAAAACGGTTAATTCACGCAATTGCACCCGCTCAAATGTGGTGAAGCGCCCACCGCACCCGGAACAGACCCGACGGCGACGGATAGCGTTGCCATCATCGGTGGGGCGGCTGTCCTTTACCTGTGTATCGGCATTGGTGCAGTAGGGGCAATTCATGAATATTTCCCTGTAGGTTACATGTGAGAATAGAGCGGAAAGCGTTTACACAAATCAACAATCTTGCCCTGAACCGCGGCTTCCACGTCTGCATTCCCTTCGTCGGAATTTGCTGCATTCAATCCATCGAGTACTTCAGTGATCAAATCGCCGATTTCGCCAAATTCAGCTTCACCAAACCCACGCGTAGTACCTGCTGGCGTACCAAGACGAATTCCAGAGGTAACAAATGGTTTTTCCGGATCGAAAGGAATACCGTTCTTGTTGCAGGTGATGTTGGCACGGCCAAGGGAAGCTTCAGCGCGTTTTCCGGTAGCATTTTTGGGACGCAGATCAACCAGCATCAAATGGTTATCCGTACCGCCTGAAACGATTTCGAGACCGTTCTTTTCCAGGCTCTTAGCCAATGCTTTGGCATTGTTTACAACGTTTTGCGAGTAGACTTTAAAAGACGGGTGAAGTGCCTCCTTAAAGGCAACCGCTTTTGCTGCAATCACATGCATGAGCGGTCCGCCTTGCAATCCGGGAAAGACGGCAGAGTTCATTTTCTTGGCAATCGCTTCATCATTGCAGAGAATCATACCACCGCGTGGACCGCGCAAAGATTTATGGGTTGTGGTCGTGGTCACATGGGCATGAGGAACCGGGGTCGAATGCACACCACCCGCTACCAGACCAGCAATATGGGCCATATCCACCATCAAATATGCACCTATTGAATCTGCTATTTCGCGGAAACGGGCAAAATCCCATTCGCGGGAATAGGCGGTTCCGCCTGCGATGATCAATTTTGGTTTATTTTCTTCCGCAATTTTTGCGATTTCGTCCATATCCAGAAGATGGTCGTCTTGGCGTACTCCATAAGAAACCACATTGAACCATTTACCAGACATATTGACCGGCGAACCGTGAGTGAGATGCCCACCAGAGTTTAGATCAAGGCCCATGAATGTATCGCCCGGCTGCAATAGCGCCAGAAAGACTGCCTGATTCATCTGGCTGCCGGAATTAGGCTGCACATTGGCAAAATTACAACCGAATAGCTCTTTTGCTCGCTCAATTGCCAGTGTTTCGGCCACATCGACGAATTCACAACCACCATAATAGCGACGCCCCGGATAACCTTCGGCGTATTTATTAGTCATAATGGAACCTTGCGCTTCCAATACAGCGCGCGAAACGATGTTTTCAGAGGCAATCAATTCTACCTCGTGGCGTTGCCGCCCGAGTTCGTCCTGAATTACGTCGAAAATTTCTGCGTCTACTTCGGCAAGAGGTTTGTTGAAAAATGCGTCAAGTTCGCTGGAAGTTGTGATGTTGGTCATATTGCACCCAATTCAGAGGAAATTCATGTGCGCCAATTATCACGCTAACTTCAAAACTGCCATAGGGATAAACGTCATATTGGCAATATTTTGCGCCTCTAACTTGCGCGTCGTACCGATGGAAGCAAATTTATTGAATGGAAAGCTCTTCAGCGCCATCGCGTTGATAGATATCATCACGGAATTGAATGACACCGTCTTTGGTGGACCATGCGGTGATGTAAGTGAAATATACCGGTACCGGTTCGACAAGTTTTACATCAATGCGCTCACCGGTTTCAATCACCTGCTCAATGGCACGGCGATTCCAGCCTTCGGTATCCTTGGCAATCCAGCTAATCAAATCGCGCACATTTTGTACGCGCACGCAGCCAGAAGATTCAAACCGCATCAGCTTGCTGAATAGGCTTTGCTGCGGCGTATCGTGCATATAGACCGCATGAGGATTGGGGAAATTGATTTTCACAGAGCCCATGGCATTAATTTTTCCCGGTTTCTGGCGAAAGCGATAATTGACGGCTTCTTCTGTATTCCAATCAACGGCTGCCGGAAAAATTTCTGTGCCATCGGGGGCAAACATCTGGATATTATTGCGCGTCAGATATTCCGAATCTTTCTGCATCAATGGAATCAAGTCTTTCTTCACGATGGATACCGGTGCAGTCCAATAGGGATTGAGGTTCAATTCATAGATTTTTGAATTGAGAATTGGTGTTTGACGAGTGATTCTGCCGACGATTGCTGTATGGCGTGACGCGACCTGCCCCTGATCGACGGCTTCAATCTGGGCTGCGGGAATATTTACCATCACATAACGATTGCCCAAAAAACCGGACATGGAGCGCAGGCGCACCAAATTGGTTTCCAACTGGCCTAAACGCACGCTTGCTGGAATGTTGAGGGCAGCGAACGTATAGCGACCCATCACCCCGTCGGCTGGCAGTCCGTGGCGGGCCTGAAAGCGCTTTACTGCGCTATCAACCCAAGTATCATATACGTTGCTGTTACCTGATTTGGGAGCCAGATCACCAGAAACAATCAGCCTGCGGCGCAGCATTTTTACGTTTTTATGTTCTACACCGAGGCGCAATTTCTTATTCGCTGGAACAACCGACCATCCGCCGCTCAGAGAAATATTTCGATATTCCTCAATACCTTTTTCAATAAAGGTTGGCGTAAGCGGGGATAAAATCGGGATATTGGTTGAAGCAAGTTCCGCATCACCTTTGCGCGCATCGAACTGATCGTTCCATGAACCGCGTTTGCGTGACTTCAGTATTGCTTTGATTGGGTCTTCAGCGCGCGCAATTGCGGGTAAAAGTGAAGCACCTGCAATACCACCGGCGATGTTTGCCACTGAAGTTAGGAAATTTCGTCTTTTCATTGCATAAACCAGTCTGTGAATGACCCGAACACTCAAACAGCCAGCAGGATCAACTACGAATAAGGGCCACCTGAACTGTTGAACATTATTTATGCTGCAAAAGTTAAGAAAACAAGGCCGCAGCATCTTGTAGAATAAAACTTTGTCCCAATGGTGGCGGGCGTCACAAAATTTCCTCTAAGCAACCCTTGATTTCAAACGAAAACAGACCCCATCCAAAGATGGAGCCTGCTTAGTAAACTTATGGTGACTTGAGGCGAAGTCTAAGTTCTACAGATTAGAGACGATACAATATTTGATCTGTCCAGAAACGCTCAAGGCGCTGCAAGGATTTGTTCAGACGTTCGAATTCTGTCATATCGATGCCACCAACCTGCTCGATTGAGGCCACATGGCGCTCATAAAGACCGTTGATTGTTGCAGCAACATCTTTGCCCTGCTCTGTGAGTGAGATGCGCACTGAGCGACGGTCCACTCGGGATTTTTGATGATTAATGAATCCCTGATCGACAAGCTTTTTCAGATTGTACGAAACATTTGATCCAAGATAGTAACCACGGGAACGCAATTCACCTGCGGTCAGTTCTGAACTACCTATATTATAGAGTAGCAGCGCCTGAACCGAATTGATGTCGCTACGCCCCTTGCGATCAAACTCGTCTTTAATTACATCCAGCAAACGACGGTGCAGTCGCTCGACCAGTGTAAGAGATTCAAGGTATAAAGGCTTGATATCACCCGTGGATGATGGCTCAATTGCCTTACCAACCAAATCAAGACTATTGGTCATTATATGTGCCTTCCTGTGTCGGTGGGAGTTTCTCATCCCACTCTTTTGTTGCGCACAATTTGACCTGTAAACGATCCCCCGCCCACAGATTGCGCTACCTTTTTTTGACGAGGTTATACCCTCGTTTCTTGTATATTGTGGTGCAGATATTTCCGTCACCGTGAACACAAGATAGCCGTATCCAATAAAATTCGAATTAAAGCTTAGGATTAATTTCGTCTTACCAACTTCTTTCAAATTTTAAGAGCTTGAGTAAAAACGGGTGATTATCAACGATTTCGAAAAATTTCATTCATCTTTTGTTGACGATGATATACTTCGTGGCTTGCAAAACCAGAAAAACCACCACGCAGACAAGGTGGAATATCATTAATTTTGGCTGTTCGCCGAATGATTGTGGCAAGCCCATATACATGCCGACCTCAATGCAGATTGCAAATATCCACACAACCGGCCCCCAGGAAAAGAGACCCCATAAGCCAAGCGAAGTGATTGGAAGCAAGACCGAAAGAACAGCTGCAGCAATGCGCCAATAGTCTGACATGGTATCAAACTGGAAATTTGCGCCATCATCGTAACCGATTACCCGTAGCCAGTATTGCAAAGCAAACCAAACAAATACCAACGCCACTGCCCTCAAGAATATCACGTAAATGAATTCAACCGGATTAGATGTAGGCTGGGTGGTTTGAGTAATAGGCATTGGAGACTCTGATTTTTGCTTGCTCCCTTATAGGGAAGGTGTGCTAATCAGTGCAAGGACAATGGGCGACTTTTAGATTAGTATATCAACAGGTATTGAATATTATGGCACGTGGCGTTGACGAAATTACAAATGGGCGACGGATGCGCCGCAACCGGCGGTTTGAATGGAACAGGCGACTGGTGCGTGAAAATACGCTGAGCACCAATGATTTAATCTGGCCAATATTCCTGATTGAGGGTGAAAACCGCGCCGAGCCGGTTAAATCCATGCCGGGAGTTGAGCGTTTGAGTGTCAATCTCGCGGTGAAGGCGGCAAAAGAAGCCTTTGATCTGGGTATTCCAGCAATTGCCACTTTCCCCAATATTGCTCAGGATATGCGTGATGCTACGGGTTCGGAGGTTTTGAATCCGAACGGACTGATCAATCAGGCAACCCGGGCCATCAAAGAAGCCGTTCCCGGCATTGGTGTCATTACCGATGTTGCTTTGGACCCGTTCACAGATTCAGGCCATGACGGTATTTTGCGTGATGATATTATCGTCAATGACGAGACTGTTGAACAGCTTTGCAAAGCTGCGATCATTCAGGCAGAGGGCGGGGCTGATATAATCTCGGCATCTGAAATGATGGATGGTCGCATTGGCGCCATTCGTGACGCGCTGAATGAGGCTGGATTTTCCGATACAGGAATTCTTGCTTATTCTGCCAAATATACCTCGGCGTTTTATGGCCCTTACCGGGAGGCTGTTGGCACAGACAAAATGCTGAAAGGCGACAAGCGTACTTATTTTATGGACCCGGCAAATTCAGACGAAGCGCTTCACGAGGCTGGCCTAGATGTGGCTGAGGGCGCAGACATGCTTATGGTCAAGCCGGGTATGCCCTATCTGGATATCTTGCGGCGGGTCAAAGACGAGTTCCAGATGCCTACCTTTATCTATCAGGTGTCGGGTGAATATTCGATGATTATGGCGGGAGCCGAGAAAGGCTTCCTCGACAAGGAACGAGCCATGCTGGAAAGTCTGATGGCGTTTAAGCGAGCCGGTGCTGACGGAATTCTAACCTATTTCGCGCTGGAAGCAGCCGCTATCCTCAATGACCAGAAAAGCCCCGGGAGTACGATGGATATTTAGGGGGTGGACCTAAGTTCGTTGTAATTTGACTGCATTATACCCATCTCTAAGCAAGCAACATTGAATGCATAGAGGGCGAAATGAACACACAAACCGCGAATCATGACAGCTACAACCCAGTTGATGTTAATCGTCTGAGTGAAGTCAGACGGCGGCGTATTCTTGCCTTTTTTGTTGATTATCTGGCCGTGGGTGTTTTGTCGTTTCTTGTAGGAATTATCGTATTTTTTGCAGGCATCATTACCCTTGGTGCGGCTTGGCTGATCTATCTGGTGCTGGTGCCTCTTGTGGCGATCGCCTATATTGGTATGACCTTGGGTGGGCCAAATCAAGCGACTATTGGCATGCAAATGTTCTCGCTCAGGATTGAAGCAGACAGCGGTAGGCCCGTAGATCCAATGACAGCGATCCTGCACGGCATCATATTTTGGGCGGCACACATTATGCTGACACCCTTCATGTTGCTGGTGTCGGTGTTTTCCACACGCAAAAGATTGATACAGGATATCCTTCTGGGAACCGTCATTTTGCGTGTCTGATCGATTATTTGGGTAAAATGCCCCTTTCCAAAACCCCTGTACTTGGTGATACTCTTATCTAGAGAAATTGGATGAGTAAGGCATAGTTTTGGAACTCTTGGGTCTCAATACCGGTGAGAATTTCCACATGTGGGCCACATTTTTGATTGTGACCTGCACAATTATTGGCTTTGCGTTGGAAAAATGGTCGCTTGAAGCGATCTCCCTTGCCTCGATTGTCAGCTATATGCTGCTATTCATATTGTTTCCTGTGAATGGCTCACCTTTGGTTGGTGCAGGCGATCTGGTGGTTGGGTTTGGTAATTCCGCGCTGATTACCGTATTGGCGCTATTGATGGTTGGGCAGGCAATGTTCAACACCGATGCTCTGGACGCACCATCACGGATGCTGGCGCGCATTGGTGGGGCCGGGCGCACTCGCACATTGGCAATCCTGTTGATCACAGCCGGGGTAATATCTGCCTTTCTCAATAATACACCAGTTGTGGTGATGTTCATTCCGATTGTTACAGCCATTGCTGCGCAAAAGAACTTTGATTCAGCAAAAGCTCTTATGCCCTTGTCTTTTATTGGTATTTTGGGAGGGATGGTGACGCTGATCGGGTCATCCACTAACTTGTTAGTGGCGGGCGTTGCCAAGGATTTCGGCATCGAGATTGGTTTTTTTGATTTCAGCGTTCCGGGACTTATCCTTGCTGGTGTTGGCGGGATTTATGTGATTTTTATTCTGCCACTGATCCTGAAACAACGGCGCGGCATGGCCGATGATATCAAGACGCTTTCCGGCAGGCAGTTTATTGCACAAATTGATATTACGCGGGGGCACGCCCTTGAAGGTGCCACATCACGGGCCGGATTCTTTAGCGAACTTGAAGATATCACCGTTCGCACAATTATGCGCAACGATGCTCCGATGGTAATTGCCATGGAGGATGTTACCCTTCGTGCCGGAGATACTTTGATCATCGGTGCGACTAGGCGCGCCCTGACCCGTGCTCTTGCGATCGGTTCGACCAGCGTCCCATCAGAGGAAGCAGAAGAAGATGATACACAGGACAGCCATCTGGCACCGGAATTTTCTATCGCCGAGGTTGTGGTGGCACCGGGGTCTCGTTTCGTCGGGCGTACTATCCAGTCGGCGGCCATCCGCTCTACTTATGGCACCATTGTATTGGGTGTACAGCGCAAGAGTCGGATGCAGCGAAAAGGGCTGGATCAAATTCGCATGGAGCCGGGCGATACATTGTTGATGGGCGGAACGCCGGAAGCCATGTCTAATTTGAAAGCAAGCCGCGATTTGATCTTATTGGAGTGGTCGTCGGCAATTGTTCCCATGCGCCGCTTTGCAACGCGTGCCCTGACAGTTTTTGGCTTTGTAGTAGTAACCTCTGCCAGTGGACTGTTACCAATCATGGTCGCCTCCCTGCTTGGTGTGTTTGGCATGTTGGTAACGGGCTGCCTGAATACACGGCAGGCGGCGCGGGCATTTGATTCGCATATATTTATGCTGGTGGGAGCTTCTCTTGCCAGTGCTGTGGCGTTGGAAGCAACCGGCGGGGCTGCATTCATTGCCGAAAGTGTTGTCAGTGCCTTTGAAGGATTTCCTCCGGCAATTGTCCTTTCGGCGTTTTTTCTGACAATTGCTGTATTGACTAACGTGCTCTCAAACAATGCGACTGCTGTCATCTTTACCCCTATTGCCATCCGTGTTGCGCAAGGAATTGGGGTTCCCCCGGAAGTATTTGTGGTGGCTGTAATTTTTGCTGCCAACTGCTCTTTTGCAACGCCTATTGGCTATCAAACCAATTTGCTGGTGCTTGGCCCGGGTCATTATCGGTTCCGCGATTTCCTGATTGCAGGAATCCCACTTGTGATTTTGATTTGGCTCACCTACTCTTTTGTAGGACCGTGGTATTACGGTATCTAAGGGCAAGAGAAACCGGATGTTGGAACATGACGAAACACGCATTGGACACCCCCCAGTTTTATCTAACAGCTCCTGCCCCCTGCCCTTATCTTGAGGGGCGGGAAGAGCGAAAAGTATTCACACATCTGGTTGGAGAGCAAGCTCCCGGCATAAATGATATGCTGACTAATGGCGGCTTCCGTCGCTCGCAAAACATTGCTTATCGACCAGCCTGCGAACGCTGTCGGGCCTGCGTTTCTGTACGTGTGTTGACCGATGAATTTGAACTCTCACGCTCTTTCAAACGCCTTGCCAAACGCAATGATGATTTAATTGGCGAAGTTGTGCCCAACAGCCCAACAAGCGAACAGTTTTCCCTGTTTCGCCGTTATCTCGATGATCGGCATCTGGACGGCGGTATGGCTGATATGACGGTTCTTGATTATTCCATGATGGTGGAAGATAGTCATGTGAATAGCTGTGTTGTCGAATATCGCAAGCGTGGGCCTGATTCCGGAATTACCGGAAAAGGCGAAGGCGATGTTATCGCCGTTGCCCTGACCGATATTCTGCAAAATGGTCTTTCCATGGTCTATAGCTTTTTTGACCCTGCTGAAGACAAGCGCAGCCTTGGAACCTACATGGTGCTCGACCATATCACACGAAGCCGCAAGCTGGGCTTGCCTTTTGTCTATCTGGGCTATTGGGTCGAAGGTTCACCAAAAATGTCTTATAAATCCCGCTTCATGCCGCAGGAGCGGCTTGAAGGTGGCCATTGGGCGCGGTTTGAGGACTAGAGTCCTTGAATCTAGGCTTCGTCCTCGTCGATAATCCACGGCTCGGCCCTGCCCGCTTTTTCCCATTCCTGCCATGCATCAAGCCCTTTCATGGCGGCTGAATATTTCTGCACTTCCGGCTCATCGCTGAGTTGATAGACTTCGAGCCGGTTCACCACCGGGGCGAACATAGCGTCTGCAATGGTGAACTTTCCGAACAAGAATGGCCCACCAAAACGCTCCAGGCATTCGCGCCATATGGTTTCAATGCGCCGTACATCTTTTCGGGTTTGGTCAGAGACATCGATACTGCCGATCTCCCGGCGCATGTTCATGGGGCAATCATTGCGGATACCGGAAAACCCTCCATGCATTTCATGTGCTATGGAGCGAGCCAAGGCACGAGTTTTAATATCGCCAGGCCAAAACTTCTTCTCCGGGAATTTATCATTCATATATTCCAGAATAGCCAGAGATTCAGTGATGACGTCATCATCATCATGGAGCACCGGCACCTTATTTGTAGGGGAGAATTCAGCAAATTTCGGATTGCCCGCCTCGAAATCAAACGGGATCAGATGTTCTTCAAATTCGATGCCTTTTACCTTCATGGCGATCCATGGGCGAAAGGACCATGAAGAATAATTTTTATTGCCGATGAACAATTTCATATGTGGTATCTCCGTGGTATAGCGTTTCATTCAACGCCACATACTAAACGGAACACACAATGAATCAATCTAAAGAAAAGGGTCCACGCCCAATCGTTGCCGTTACTGGTGCCAGCCGGGGCATTGGACACGCATTGGTTAAGCGGTTTTATGATCTGAACTGGGACGTTATCACGCTGGCCCGCACACCTTTTACCAATGTGTGCCCGTGGGCCGAAGGTATCGTCAAGCATGTGGAAGTCGATCTGGGGAATGAAGAATCCATCCGTAAGGCTATCGAACGGTTGATGGAACTGATTGATGGGCGCGGACTAAACGCACTGATCAATAATGCTGGAATTTCTCCGAAGAATAAAGATGGTGAGCGCCTCAGCGCTACAGAGACACCGGTTTCAACTATGATGCAGGTGCAGATGGTCAATCTAGTCGCCCCGCTCATGCTAACGCGAGGGTTGATCGAACCGTTGCGGCAGGTACAGGGCGCGGTGGTCAATGTGACCTCAATTGCCGGTAGTAGAATTCATCCTTTTGCGGGTGCGGCGTACGCAACATCGAAAGCTGCACTTTCCGCTCTCACCCGCGAACTCGCCTATGAATTTGATAAAACCGGAGTACGGGTAAATGCAGTTGCTCCCGGTGAAATCGAAACCTCGATTCTATCGCCCGGCACTGATGATCTGGTGGCGCAACAGGTGCCTATGAAGAGGTTGGGCCGCCCGGAGGAAGTTGCCGAAGTAGTCACTTTCCTATGCGAATCTGCTTCGTCCTATGTGAATGGGGCAGAGATTCACATTAATGGCGGGCAGCACGTTTAACCCAGATCAACTACATCGCGGCCAACGTCATCGATAAGCATCAATGTTGGAGGCTTTTCTGTTCCGCTTTTGTGATGGTAGACGTGGAGTTGCTCGCGTTCATCGCGGTGGATGGAATAGATCAGATCCCCGGGGAAATTGATATCTGCACGCTTATACGCAATTCGGTGGCGCAAGATAATGGTTAGCAGGGCGAGCAGGAATGCTGGCGGTACGATCAACCATAGGGATTTTGTCCAGATCGATAGGGACTGGTAGGTGTCCAATAAATCTGCCCAAAAATTATAATCCTGCATTTTTGACCTCCCACATTAGTCGCAACCAGCCCAATTCCAACTCAGGCTCAACCTTGTGCAAACTGAATACTGCACCTTTTTTGAATCGCTACTCTTTCGATGGCTTCCATTTCTCCTTTTAGTCGAGCAACCTCGGATTCCGTTGCACCATTTCCTTTAACGAAAAACAAAGCCGGCCAGAAGAGGATGAGTGCGACACCGGTAGCTACCGCGTCCCCCTTGGCTTTTTTCCTTTGCACACCAGCAATATCTGCGGCGTGACCAGAAACACGCTCTGCCTCTGCAGATAGTTGATCGCATTCATATGATTCGTAAGCCAATGGAGAAACATAGGATGCCTTGATGTCCTCCGGCTTGGTGGCACATGCTGAAAGGAATATGGATATGCCCATGAAAAGAGGAAGAATACGCGAAAACCGGATGAGCATGGAAAACCTGACTACAAATACTAGATTGCACTCATCGGTTGTAGTTTATCAACTTAAGGTTGTAAATATCAGTTATTCACAACCTGGAACTTCAGGTCAGTATCTAGAACATTTTTTCTGCGATATATGAATCGAAAAATTCCTATCCGCTTGTTTTAGCGTACAATTTATCCAAAAACCGGTTATCGCTTTTCAGATTGTGCTCTAGAGCTTTTCATGGAATTTCCCACTTCTTGGAAACCCTTTCGGCACCATACGGCCTGCTTGGGCGCGTTCGCCCAGCCATTCGGCCAGTTCAGCCTTGGTGCGGGTATGGGTACGCCCTGCTGTATCATGCCACGTGAGGCCGGTTTCCAGATCGAAGACGCAGACATCCTTGATGCCGCCATCCTTATATTTTTGCAGACGCACGCCCTTGCCGCGGCCCATTTCAGGAACCTGCGTCAGGGGAAATGCCAGCATTTTACGATTTTCACCGACTACAGCAATCATATCGCCAATAACAGGCACGCAAAGCAGCGCCTCCACCGGCAATTTGACGTTCAACACCTGTTTGCCCTTGCGGGTGTTTGCGATGACATCTGCCTCTGGTACGACAAAACCGTTGCCGATGGTTGAAGCAATCAGTAATTTTCGTTTTGGATCGTGTTTGAAAGCGTCAATGATATCCACGTCGTTGTCCATATCCATCAGCACGCGAACCGGTTCTCCGTGACCACGACCGCCGGGCAATTTATCAGCGCCGAGAGTGAAGAATTTTCCGCCTGTCGTGAACAGCACGACCTTGTCGATGGTTTCAGCATGGAAGGCAGTTTTGAGTGCGTCGCCCTCTTTGAACGTTAGCGCATCGAAATCAGCCATATGACCTTTCATGGCTCTGATCCAGCCAAGTTTGGAAAGAACTATTGTGACAGGTTCTTTCTCAATCATGGCGTTCTGGATCGCTTCAATATCGTGTTCCGGTGCATCGCCAAAGCGGGTGCGTCTCGCACCAAGCACGGTATCCTTGCCGAATTTCTTGCGGACGTCGCCAACTTCCCATTTGATGGTCGCCCATTGTTTGTCTTCAGAACCCAGCAATTCTTCAATCTGGGCTTTTTCTTCCGAGAGCTTTTCGTCTTCCTTGCGGATTTCGATTTCTTCAAGCTTGGCCAATGCCCGCAAACGCATATTTAGAATGGCTTCGACCTGAATTTCAGTGAGATCAAAACGCACGATCAGTTTTTGTTTTGGCTCGTCTTCAAAACGGATGATGCGGATCACTTCATCAATATTGAGATAGGCAATCAGTAGGCCGCAAAGGATCTCAAGCCTGCGCTCAATCTGTGCCAGACGGAAACGCGAACGACGCTGAAGCACGTCGCGGCGATGTTCCAGCCATTCCTTCAACACATCGCGTAAAGACATGACTTTAGGAATCTTTCCATGGGAAAGTACATTCATATTGAGCGAGATGCGATTTTCCAGATCAGTCAGCTTGAACATGGATTCCATCAGAATTTCAGGATCAACCGCACGGGATTTTGGTTCGAGCACGAGTCGAATATCTTCCGCGGATTCGTCACGGATATCGCCAAGTAAGGGCAGGCGTTTATTGTGCAGGAGATCGGCTACTTTTTCGATCAATCTAGATTTTTGCACCTGATAGGGAATTTCGGTGACAATGATTTGATAACCGCCACGACCCGTTTCTTCCTTTTCCCAATAAGCGCGAACGCGAAAACCACCACGGCCTGTTTTATAGGCCTCAATGATGGATGCCTCGCTATCAATTATCGTACCGCCAGTTGGGAAATCTGGGCCCAGCACCATCCCCACCAACGTCTCGATGCTGGCATTGGGATGTTTGATCAAATGGATTGCCGCTTCGCAAAGCTCTGCAGCGTTGTGGGGCGGGATGCTCGTCGCCATGCCCACAGCGATACCGGTAGAGCCATTGGCCAACAGGTTTGGGAACGCACCGGGCAAAACGATCGGTTCTTGATCTTCGCCATCATAAGTTTCACGGAAATCGACGGCATCTTCATGGATACCATTCATTAACAAAGTGGCGACTTCCGTCATGCGCGCTTCTGTGTAACGCATGGCGGCTGCATTATCGCCATCCACATTGCCGAAATTGCCCTGACCGTCGACCAAAGGATAGCGCACAGCAAAATCCTGCGCCAGACGCACCAGTGCATCATAAACCGACTGGTCACCGTGCGGATGGAATTTACCAATCACATCACCAACAATACGGGCGCATTTTTTGAAGCCCATATTGGGATCGAGCTTCAGAATGCGCATGGCGTGCAATATCCGCCGGTGAACTGGCTTCAGTCCGTCGCGTACATCCGGAAGTGCCCGGCCCATGATTGTAGAAAGTGCATATGCAAGATAGCGTTCCTCGAGCGCTGATTTTAAATCGACGCCTTCAATACCATCATTGCCATCTCCAGAATTTGGAGGAATCAAGTTTTGTCCCATGGTTGTGGGGTTACAACCCTATTAACCCCTATGCAAGAACTAGCTGCAAAGTGATGCCCCGCAAGTTGACTTACACCATCATTTTGACAATATCTTACAGATTGATGACCTGATTGGGGCAGAAAAGGATATTTTTATGGGTTTCGCGACAGTTTCTCGGTTTCTTTCAATTTTTATATTGTCAGCATTTCTTTCCACAACGGCCTTTGCCTTTGATGCGTCGGAATACGTTGCAAAGATACAAAATATGGCGAGCGCGCGCGGAGTAGCATTGCGTTTTGGCTCAATGGAGCCTGTTGGGGAAGCTGGCTTTATCTTGAAAGATGTAACTGTTCAGGGGCCAAAGGCGAACCCGCCGGCTAGAATTGCCAAAATTCGCCTTGAAGGCATAGAAGAATTACCAGGCAATTCTTTCGCTGCAAATGTAGTTGAATTTGAAGGAATTTCTCTCGTCAGCAAAACAGCTGATAACAAGGAAATCATCATTTCAATTGCTGGCGGTATTGGCAAAGATGTTTATTTTGCCGATCCGTTACAGGTTGATGCGCCATTCTTCCACTACCCCAGAAACACCTATGACATTAGGGATATAAGCGTTTCAGTTGGTGGCAAAAATGCCATAACGATAAAATCAATTTCCACCGATGTGGTATTTGATATCGACGCGAAGAAACAAACCGTTGCTTTGGCTGTCGATGAAATCGATGTTAATCTGAAACTGGGCGATAACCCCGAATTCAACACCCGCAGAGAAGCCCTTGGATATGAAAATTTACTGATGGCCATCGCGATATCGGGTAGCTGGGACATGAATTCAGGTAAAGTTGTGATCGATAAGTATAGCCTTGATGTGAAAGATGCCGGACGCTTGAACCTGTCGGGAGCAATGTCGGGATACACAGAAGAGTTGGCCATTCGATTCAGAAAGCTTTCAGCGGAACTTCAAGCCACCACCAACCCCAAAGAAATACAGAAAAAGAACATCGCCTTGTTGGGGATGCTGTCGCAATTATCTCTTGATAGTCTTGAGGTTTCTTATAAGGACGCGACCCTGGTTGACCGGGTGCTTGAACTTCAATCGGCGCAGATGGGCATGCAAAAGATGGATTTGATAAAAATGCTTCCAACCATGCTACCAATGGTGGCGGCACCGCTGCAAAATCCGAAATTCATTGGTGCATTGGCCGGGAATGTGGCCAAGTTCCTCAACCAGCCTGGTGATTTTACTATCAGCGCCAACCCTTCGCGCTCCATCCCTTTCACGGAAATCATGATTACCGGTTCAACCCAGCCTCATACGCTGATTGATTTGCTGGGCGTGGTGGTGAGCGCCAATGAGGGCAAATAGGGAATTACCTGAACGCCCTGCGCAAGAAACGTTCAACGACCCGGGTCACTTCCGGGCTTGAACCTATTCTTGAGGCAATTGTACCATGAGTGTAGCGGCGACCATCAAACATGGAAACGCGGGCACCCTTGTTTTTCAACTCCCGAGCGAAGCCATGGGCCAGCACCTTGCGTCGCTCATAGTTTGAGCCGGAATACATGATTAGATAGGGTGGATAACCGCCCTTCTCGCCCTTTTTTACATGGGTGACCGGCGACCATTTTACCCAATTGGCTGGGTTTGAGCCAAAAGCTATCTGGTAAACGCGGGGCAAACTGCCACGCATGCCACCATAGGCAACCATATCGTAGGCCTGCACATCATTTGAAATCACGCCGCGTAATTTTCCGCCGACCTTTTTAGCTGCGACCATCGCCACGAGGTGCGAACCTGCAGAATGGCCCATGATGACGATTTTCTTTGGGTCGCCGCCATAGCGCTTGATGTTGTTTCTGACCCAGCGGATTGCGCGAACCACATCCTTCACCTGACCGTCAATCGTCGTGCGGGGCACCGGACGATAATCGGTTGAGACCAACATCCAGTTACGCTTATTGGTAAATTTGCCAAGCTGATAGGATTTGGCACGGGTGCCTTTGATCCATCCGCCACCGTGTACATAAAGCAGAACAGGTGCTTTGCGCCGCACCGAGAACAAGCCGCGCTTCTTACTCGATTCTGGCGCATGAATATCGACCTTCAATCCACCGCCAATGGAAACGCCACGGCTGATTTTTGATTGAGCATATGCAGTTGAGGCTATTAGGACGAACATTAAAACCGCAGCCAGAACGGCTAGCGGTTTATAGGCAATTTTAAAACTCAAACTATGCATGCACATTTTCCCGAATCTTTATTGCCCCAAATGTTGTTTGGTAAATATCAGTCCTTAGCTACTGGAATCAACCTCAATCCCAGATCACGCATTTGGGCGGACTGGACATCGCTTGGTGCGCCCATTAGTAAATCGACCGCTTGCTGATTCATTGGGAACATGGTGATTTCACGCAAGTTCTTTGCGCCCAAAAGCAGCATCACGATACGGTCTACACCGGCAGCCATGCCGCCATGGGGTGGTGCGCCGTATTGGAACGCCCGATAAAGGCCGCCAAAGCGATCTTCAACGGTTTGCTTGTCGAGACCAGCAATTTCAAATGCCTTGATCATGGTTTCAGGCAAATGGTTTCGGATACCGCCGGAAGCGATTTCGAAGCCGTTGCAAACCAAATCATACTGATAGGCTTTGAGGGTCAGCGGATCTTTGTTTTCCAACGCTTCCATGCCGCCCTGGGGCATGGAGAACGGGTTGTGAGCAAACTCAACACGTTTGTTTTCTTCGTCCCATTCGTAAAATGGAAAATCTACTACCCAGCAAAGGTCGAAGCGGTCTTTGTCGATCAGATCGCGTTCTTCAGCGGCTTGCGTACGCGCATCACCGGCAAAGCTGGCGAATTTCTTTGGATCGCCTGCAACGAAGAAACAGGCGTCGCCTGCTTCAAGCCCGAATTGCTCCAGAATGGCTGCTGTGCGTTCTTCGCCAATGTTCTTGGCCAGCGGTCCGGCACCAGTAACTTTACCTTCTTCTTCGCGCCAGAAGATATAACCAAGACCTGGTTGGCCCTGCTTTTGTGCCCAAGAGTTCATGCGATCACAGAATGCGCGGCTACCGCCGGTTTTTACTGGAATGCCCCAGATCTCAACTTTTGGATCACGTTCAATCATACCGGCAAAAACTTTAAAGCCGGAACCTGCGAAATGTTTTGTTGTTTCTTCCATGACGATTGGATTGCGTAAATCAGGCTTATCGGTGCCGTATTTGCGCATGGATACGTCATAAGGAATACGCGTAAAGCTCTGGGTAACCGGCTTGCCTTCGGCATATTCTTCGAAGATTTTGCGAATCACCGGTTCAACTGTTGTGAGGATATCTTCCTGCTCTACAAAACTCATTTCAAGATCGAGCTGGTAGAATTCGCCCGGAAGCCTATCAGCGCGCGGGTCTTCATCGCGGAAACATGGGGCGATCTGGAAGTATTTATCGAAGCCCGACATCATAATCAGCTGTTTATATTGCTGCGGAGCCTGTGGCAGCGCATAGAATTGCCCATGATGGATACGGCTTGGCACGAGGAAATCGCGTGCGCCTTCCGGTGAAGAAGCCGTCAGGATAGGTGTTGAGAATTCGTTGAAATCGGCCTTCGCCATTTCCTTGCGCATGGTCGAGATGATGCGTGTACGCTGCATGATGTTTTCGTGCAAAGTCTCGCGGCGCAAATCCAGGAAGCGGTATTTCAGGCGAATGTCTTCTGGATAATCGGGTTCACCAAATACCGGCAGCGGTAATTCTTCCGATTTGGAAAGCACTTCGATGTTTTGCGCGTAAATTTCGATTTCACCAGTTGGCATATTCGGGTTAACCGCCGCATCATCACGGGCGCGTACATCGCCATCAATGCAAAGTACCCACTCGCCGCGCACTACTTCCGCCGCAGCGAATGCCGGACTATCCGGATCGGCGACGATCTGGGTCAGGCCATAATGATCACGCAGATCGATGAACAAAACGCCCCCATGATCGCGGACCCGATGGACCCAGCCGGAAAGGCGGACTTTTGTGCCAATGTCTGATTTGCGCAAGGCTTCACATGAGTGACTGCGGTAACGGTGCATTTTATATCCTGGAGTTGTTTTGTCAGCCCGAATTAGCGAGGCCGAATATCATTGATTTCTTCGGGCGACAAACCATGAGATGGGCTGATTTGTCAAGGTTGCGGTCCTGATTTGGCTTGTCAAAAAAGCATAAGTTTGTAGTTTTTGGAAAATATGCCCATAAACGCCAATGGCCCTCTATACAATTACCCAGGAATTCCAGATTGAAACCGAAGAAAAAAAGTCGCGTTTCATCGCCTTTATAGTGCCCTCCTCCCACTTTGAAGCACGGCTGGATGAGTTGCGTAAGGGGCATCGTAAAGCCAACCATCATGTGACTGCATTTCGTAGAATGATGGAGGATGGTCGTATTGAAGAAGGTGCAAAAGACGATGGTGAACCCGCTGGCACATCCGGCATGCCGATTTTGAAGGTAATGCAAGGCAAAAGTCTGATCGATTGCGGCATCATCGTGGTTCGTTATTTTGGCGGCACAAAGCTTGGCACAGGCGGATTGGCGCGGGCTTATTCGAAGGCTGCGAAACATGTGATTGAGGGTGCTGACAAAACAATTTGGCATAAATGGGTCTCGCGCACCGTTAATTGCGGATTTGATGCGATATCAGCGATTGAAGTGCAAATTTCGGAATTGGGCCTCAATGTAACCAATCGTGATTTTTCCGATGAAGGTGCCGAACTGACTTTCGAAGGGCCGGAAGAGACAGTAAACAGTGTATCGGAGTGATCTTCCGGCACTTAACAATTGGCAAGCACGGACCCCCTGGAACAAGTGACAGCGAGACTGCGCAGCGCTAAGTTGGCGACGAAACTGGCAGCATTGATCAAAGTGCGGCATTAATGCGTAAGGAAGTTTCCAAAATTTATTTGCAGGCACCGAGACAAACATATTTGTATTCGTTATAGGTGCGTATGAAAATTATTACGACAACGGCTGATCTGGCCGAAATTTGCCAGCAAATGGCGCAACATCAATATGTTACCGTCGATACGGAGTTCCTGCGAGAGTCAACATTTTGGCCCGAATTGTGTCTGATCCAGATGGCCTCCCCCGATGATGGCTGCATTGTCGATGTGCTGGCCAAGGGTATTGATCTGGCACCCTTCTTTGAACTGATGGGCGACGAAAGCGTTGTGAAAGTTTTTCACGCCGCACGTCAGGATATTGAGATCATCTATAATTTAGGCAATCTGATCCCCCATCCGGTATTTGATACTCAGGTTGCAGCCATGGTTTGCGGCTTTGGTGACAGCATTTCCTACGACCAACTAGTCTTCAGAATCACCTCGCAGCAGATTGATAAATCATCCCGCTTTACCGATTGGCGCAGACGTCCATTGAGCGACAAGCAGCTTGATTATGCGCTGGCTGATGTGACTCATTTACGAGATGTTTATCAATCGATCAAAGCTAATTTGGAGGAGCAAAATCGCTCTCACTGGGTAGACGAGGAAATGGAAATTCTCACCTCACCGGAAACCTATGATATGCCGGTGGAAAATGCCTGGCGGCGTTTGAAAATGCGTGTGCGCAAGCCACGGGATTTTGCCATGATGATGCTGGTTGCTGAATGGCGCGAAACCACGGCAAGGAAAAATAATGTCCCACGCGGGCGCGTCGTCAAGGATGATGCGATCTACGAAATTTGCGGCCACCCACCAAAGTCCATGCAAGACATTTCGCAAATGCGCGGCCTCTCCCGTGGCTTCGATCGCCATCGTTATGGCGAAAGCCTGCTGGCCATTGTGAAGGTGGGGTTGGAGCTGCCCAAGTCAGAATTACCTACAATGCCACGCATGAAAAAAACCCCGGAAGGCTCTGGTGCTGCAACAGAAATGCTAAAAGTTCTACTTAAAGTTACCGTCGAAGCGCATGGGGTTGCGGCCAAGGTTATTGCTACCGTTGATGATCTGGAAAAGATTGCAGCCGACGACAATGCCGATGTGGCAGCGCTAAAAGGCTGGCGGCGTGAACTGTTCGGTGATACGGCAATCAAATTAAAGAATGGCCAGATCGCGCTTGGTATTCAGAACAAGGTGATCAAGGTCATTGATGTGGAAAGTGCGCAGGCAGCTGCGGAATAGCAACACCTATCGGTTTGTTTTAACGCACAATTTATCTGAAAACCGGTTACCACTTTTCAGATTGTGCTCTAATTTCCAATTGTCAGTTCGATAGGTTCGCCTATTTCTCTGGCCAATTGTTCCATTCGTTTGTCGGGTCTTTCACCTGCAAGATCAGATAAATTTCCAGGCAAAATGAATCGTAATTTTCTGTCTTCTCCGCGTTTCAATTTAAGCTGCGGGATGATGCCCTCAATCGATGCAGTATAGAGATAAAGCAAGCGGAACAATGCTGCCAAAACACGGGCGCGTTGGATGGTGCGTTCATCCGCCAAAGTGACGATTTCCGGCAACGGGTTTTTTGTGCTGAGGCCAGAATATCGGCAGTAATTTGAGATCGCCAGATAAGCGCGGCCCATGTGGCTGATGCCGACAAAGCCTGCATTGGAAATGATGCCGAGGCTTTGCTTGGCTTGATAATCGGAATGGGCCCGCCATGCAATATCGGCAAGGTAGCAGGACGCGGTGCGGTAACGGGCCTCGTTCGCAGTTTCCTCTATGCCCATTATTGCAAAGGCATCTTTGGTCCAGTTGGCCAGTTCTTCCGCGTGGTGGGGAGAGCGGGCTCGCAGGATTGCGAGTTCCCTGCTTGCTTCAATCAACGGGTCTTTTTGTTGTTCCTTTTTGTCCAGAAGTGCGTGGAGATACCCTTCACGAACCCCCAGTGAGGATATGGAAACCTGTTTTGCGCCAGTGAATTTTAGCGCTTCAATCAAAACAATCGCGCCAATCGGCAGCAAATTACGTCTATTCTTGGAGACCATATCCATGCCCGCGATTGTTTGCGGGTCCGGCTCAATCAGGGATTCGCAGAACTCGATGAAGGTATTTGCGTTGACCGTATAATCGTGCAGGACAAATAACGGGTAATCAATGTGAGCCATGTGGAGTTTCGCAAGCGAACGCCACGTGCCGCCGACCGCATAGAATGTCCGGCCCTTTAAGTCAGCCCTGTCGCTGATTTTGGAAAAGTGTTCGTGGACAATCTCTCTGGCTTTTTCGAAATTGCCTTCAGCCATTTCCGTGAGACGCAAACCACCAAGAGGCATGGTGACGCCCTCATTTTCACAAGTTTTTACTGATTTGACGTTAATGAGTTCAAGCGAACCACCGCCTAAATCACCAACGATGCCGTCTGGCTGATAAAAACCGCTCTCAATTCCCCATCCTGCATATAATGCCTCTTTTTTTCCTGAGAGGAGGACAAGTTTTTTGTCATAAACCTTTTCCACCTGCTTGATGAAAGCAGGGCCGTTTTTGGCCTCGCGAACCGCGGCAGTGGCAATGATGTGGGTATCGACGACGCCTAATTGTTTTCCAATTGCAAAATAGCGGGATATGGCGCGCAGGGCGGCTTCGACCGCATTTTCGTCCATGCGCCCGCTGGCAGCCACGCCACGCCCCAGCCCACAAAGAATTTTTTCGTTAAACAGTACTGAGGGTGATCGTGTGAATCCCTCATAAACAACCTGACGAACAGAGTTTGAACCAATATCGATGACCGCAATTGGTTGGCGCTCGCGCAAACGCCCCTGCGCTTGATGCGAAGTCTTAATCGTCTCGTCTGATGAAGGTTTTTGGTGCGTCATTTTTTAGGGATTCACCTCGGCCTGAAAGGCTCGGATTGGTCATAAAGTATTGCTGGGCGCTAAATCCATCTGACGCGCTTTTTGGGGCTATTCTTTTGCTCATGCCATTTGGCAGGATTTCCCAGCTTTGCTCATTATCCATCAAATTTGCCAGAATAATCTGATCAAGTACCTGCTTCTTCACCGTTTTATTATCAAGACGGACCATTACTTCGACCCTGCGATCAAGATTTCGCGGCATCAAATCTGGCGAGCCGATATAGACATTTGCCTTTTTCGACGGCAGCCATTCGCCATTGCCAAAACATAGAATACGGCTGTGCTCAAGGAATCGTCCGACGATAGACTTCACGCGAATATTTTCCGACATTCCCTGTATATTTGGGCGCAGGCAGCAAATACCTCGCACGATCAGGTCAATTTGTACACCAGCCTGACTGGCCCGGTAGAATCTATCTATCAACTCTGAATCTACCAGAGAATTCATCTTGGCCCAGATTTGAGCGGGCTTACCATCTTTGGCAAATGCGATTTCGCGGTCAATATATTCAAGGATACGCTGGCGCAAATCGATTGGAGAAATCGCAAAATTTTCCAGTTTTTCCGGCTTCGCATAGCCAGTGATAAAGTTAAAAACCTTGGCCACATCATGGGCGATGACCGGGTTTGCGGTAAAATATGAAAGGTCGGTATAAACCCTTGCTGTGATCGGGTGATAATTGCCTGTGCCAATATGGACGTAGTTTTCCAGCTTGCCATCCTCGCGTCGTACAACCTGCGATAATTTTGCGTGGGTTTTCCAATCGACGAAGCCAAATACCACTTGCACGCCTGCCCGTTCAAGGTCACGCGACCAGCGGATATTGGCTTCTTCATCAAAACGGGCTTTGAGTTCGACCACTGCTGTGACGGATTTTCCGGCCTCAGCGGCTGAGATCAACGCTGCAACGATGGGGCTGTCATTGGAAGTGCGATAAAGGGTTTGCTTGATCGCTACCACATTGGGGTCATTAGCTGCCTGTCGTAGGAAGCTGACCACCACATCGAAAGATTCGTATGGATGGTGAACGATGAATTCTTTTTGACGGATGGCAGCGAAACAATCGCCATCCATCTCACGGATGCGTTCAGGAAATCGGGCATTGAAGGGTGGGAACTGGAGATCGGCCCTTTCCACGTTCACAATTTCAGTCAAATTGTGCATGGCGAGCATGCCATCAACAAACACACGCCTGCTCACGTCAATATTAAGTTCCAGTAGAACGAAATCCTGAAGGTTTTCAGGCATGCCGGAATCAATTTCTAGTTGAATAACCGAACCTCTGCGCCGACGCTTCAACGCGGACTCGTAAGTGCGGACCAAATCTTCCGCTTCTTCTGCAAGCTCGATGTCTGAATCACGAATAATCCGGAAATTGCCCGAACCTCGGCTACGATACCCGGGAAAAAGTTTTGCAATATAGAGGCCAATGACATCTTCAATCGAAATGAACTGGATGCGCTCATTGTTTTTTGCAGGCAGACTTACGAAGCGGCGCAACCCTTCCGGCAAACGGAGAAGAGCAATCATTTTTTCATTGGTCTTTTCCTGAACCAAATCGAACATCAGAGACTGGCCAAGATTTGGAATGAATGGAAACGGATGGGCTGGGTCCATCGACAACGGAGTTAGCACCGGAAAAACCTCATCGATGAAATAGCTTTCCAGCCATTTTTCATCTTTGCTACTGAGTTGATCGGGCTTGACGATGAAAATATTTTCATC
>JASFYT010000038.1:0-32032 GCA_045047085.1 Rhizobiaceae bacterium
TCCGTAATTTTCCCTTGCTCGATGCCATCCGTATCAGCCTCTGCCTTCGGCGGGGAGCGCAGAGCGACCGGCGCTAATGCGCCGCACATACGGAGGACCCAAGCGAAGCTTGGAAACGCCTGTGAGAACAAAGAATCAAAAAAACGAAATCAACCGCGCCGCTTGCGCCCAGCTTTGCGTTTTTTTGTCAGAGACATAATATGTCTAATTGATTTGTTTTGCAGACCACGGTTCTTTTCCACATTTGTGTGGGTAATACCACCAATATTGGTCACTCGAACATTCTTCAATTTTCCGGAAAACCCAGCCGCCTTGCGCACAACATTTGTGTGCTTCTCATTTGGCAGATAATAATTTGTAACCTGACTAACGTTACGCCCGACAAAAGTCGTAACGGTGGGATCGAACGCTACCACATAACGCACTTTTATGCCGCGATCACCCAGATATTTAGCCATCTGCATGGAAGCGTTGCCCCCCAGAGAATGGCCCATAATGATAATGGGATAGGAGACCTGCTTAACCTTGTTGCGGGCCACAATATTGTTGGCAAGCCCTTGCCAAGCATTGTGATTATAGACGCGAGCATCAAGCCCTTTTCGAACCATACGTTCGCCCATAACATCCATGCCGCGAGAAAAAATATTGGCTAGCCCGCGCAACAGGTAAATCTCGCCCGTACGTGAAATTTTTCCATTGGTAGAACGGTTTATATCGCTTGTACGCTGTTTTGCTGCGGCCGTCCGCATGGGTTTGATACTTGAAGTGGCAATTTTTTTCGAACCAGCAGGGTTAGAATTATTGCTTGAAGAAGCCGTTGAGGAACAACCTGCCAGTGCAACACCGCCAAACACACAACCAATCAATCCAAGATACTTAAAAAAAGACATAAACCCACTACCCTCAACGTAATAACCAGCACGCGCCGAACATGCACTTTATGCCCCTATAAGCCTCGTTATGCTTAATTAACGGTTAATTGCCAAGCGTCCGAGAGCGTGGAATCGCAAGAAAGCCGGTAGAAATGAATTTCTAAATCAAGTGTTGCAGAAATGCTTCATTTTTCGAAATATAAGATGGATCAATAGATCCCAGGAATAATCCGTTTTGTTCTCTGGCAATATTGGCGATATTCCTCACCAAACTCTTCCATCATCATGGCCTCTTCCTGCCCAACGCGCAGAAAATACAGCGTTCCAAAACCTACTAAGCCTGCAAAACCAACAAACAAATTGGGTATCAAAAACGCCTGTGCCAACGCCCACAACCAGAACGCAGAATACATAGGATGACGTACTTTTTCGTAAATCCCATGACTCACAAGCTTATGCCCCTCGCGCAAATCAAGACTGTGAGACCACATCGCACCGAGCGCCTTATGGGTAAGGCGAAACAACCTCAAAGCTCCCATGATCAAGATTGCGCCAATAACGATGATGACCGGGTTTGCAGAATAATCAAACGCCCCGAACAAATCTCCAATGACCCAGCTTGCAGGCAAAATACCAAGGCCCGTAAACGATATCCCCATGGAAAACCGTTCTTTCAAAGTGCGTGAGGTTTTCTCAACTTTTATTTTGCGCGCACGCCTATTCGGCTGATATCGGATAATGCCCCATCCAACAATGTAGATAAGCCATACAATCTTGCTAAATAGCTGCCAGTCAAACTCACTCATCATCCAACCTCAAAACCCCGTCTTTATCAATCGCTTCCCATAAGTTCTTATTCAACGCGAGCACTCTGGAACTCAAGGGTCCAAAACAGCGCAGCATAAAATCAAAATGCACTCGCTTGTCCTGATACAATATATATTGGCGGTGGGTTTTATAAAATGAACGCTTCATTTTCTTGTAACGCGCCTCATCCATCGCTTCCTTATAATTCACCCTGTCGATTGCATAGGGCGCAACCATATCCGCAATCCCCATTTGCTCAAACGGGTCGGATTTATAAAACGCGATAATATCGTTTTTCGTCTGAATTTCATGCCAAAACAAATATTGTTCACCCATGATTCGCGAGACTGCTTTTCTCATAAAGTCTGCTTTTTTTACCAAACCAATTTTTGGAATGCTGGAACCCAACGCTAAAAAAGTAACGGGTATTTTCTCTAACAGTTTTTCGTTTTCCTCAAGCGCCTTTGCCAGAGCCACCGCAGCCCAAACAGCACCAAAGCTATGGCCGACAATCAAAACCTCGTCGTGCTGTCCAAGCCTAATTTCACGTGCAAGAACCTCGCTAAATTCCTGATAGCGTTCTTCGATTTTGGGATTTACCCCCTTGACCATATCCCGCGCGAAAGCCCAATCATTAATCGACAAATTGAGATAAAGTTGATCCCCCGGCCAGCGAAAAATTACCAGCAATATCGCCAACGCTATTGGCAAAGTCAGAAACAGCGGCCCGCCTACAATAGAGGCTACAAGCCATGAAAACCAGGCAAACACAGCGATCAACAACAAGGGATAAATCGTAAATCCAAAATACCGTGGACTGGCCTTAAGGTATTTAAACACAGAACCATCGACAAAAAATGCAAGGTATTTTGGCAAATTCGAAACCAGATTACGCGGATATGCAGTTTCCTCGTATTCAGCAATAATATCATTCCAGCTAAACTGCACCAGCCGGGTCCGGGTCTGCCAGTTTGGGCCCGTGGTGACAAAATCAGCTATGGCATAATTGAGGTCTTGCTCATGGTCCACATTTTCCCGATGACAATCAAAAGCCCACAGCTCTCCGGTCTTCGTCGCCCCGTGCTGCAGCCGGTCAAGTTGGGCCAAAGCAGGAGTTGGCTCAAACCCCGGAAAATTTAGTACCAATCTGGATTTTACTATTTGCAAAAAGACGACACCTTATCACTTTCATGCCGCTTTAGCTGAATCTACCAAAAATTTCCATACATAATCGGAAAAAGAACGCCAGCATTCCAGATGTACTTCGGACGTACCCGTTCTCCACAGGACTACTTCCGCCTTGCCAAACACCGTTCGGCTGCATGCACCAATTGGAAAAGCGTCCAGTGAAAAGTTCTGGGGACAGCCTGAATTCAGGACGTTTATCGCACTATCACCAGAGATTTGAATGGCCGTATTGCGATGGCTAACATCAACGGCAGAAAACAATTTTGACTTCAGTTTAGCAAATTCCGACATTAATGATGCACCGTCATTGGTTAAAAGAAGCCATTCATCCGGGCCAATCCAAAGTGCAGTTTTCCCATTTTTGGAAACGCTGGTCTTCGGCGATTTAGGCAAAACCAACCCTAAAGCCTTTTCGATACCGGTAATAGCCGAGTTATCAGCGCGCAGAGCTACCCGCTCCATCGGCTTGGCAGGAGTGAGTGAAATACCATCAATCGCAAACACGCGAGACTGCAAAGGATATTCAAGAATTGCATCAACCATTTACACGCCCTCCCTGCTCGTCATAAAAAACCGGTGAAACAATTTCAGCTGCAATCACCTGGTCCTCCATAGGAATGAAAACTGTTTCGCCCATCCGGTTGACCCCGTCTTCCACAAGCGCCAGAGCAATCGAATGCCCGAGACATTCCGACCAATAAGATGAAGTAACAAATCCGACCATAGGAACAGGAATTGGCACGTCTGCATTGTTCACAATCTGCGCTCCTTCTTCGAGCACAATTTTTGCGTCCATCGTGCGAAGCCCAACCAATTGTCGGCGTCCTTCAGCGACCAGGTCAGGTCGCCTCATGCCACCAATGCCAACGAAGTCTTTCTTCTTTTTACCGACCGCCCAAGACAAGCCAGCATCCTGCGGCGTGACAGTACCATCCGTATCTTGCCCGACAATAATATAGCCTTTTTCAGCCCGCATCACATGCATGGCCTCGGTGCCATAAGTCGTCATACCCAATGGCGCACCACGCTCCCAAATAGCATCCCAAACTGCCTGTCCGTAATTTGCAGGTACATTGATTTCAAAGCCGGTTTCACCGGTAAATGACATCCGCATGAGCCGCACCGGCACACCGCAAATTTTGCCCTCCCGCACACTCATATGCGGAAAAGCCTCGTTGGACATGTCAATGCCTTCCACAAATGGTTCTATAATCTCACGTGCCTTGGGACCATTCACGGCCAGCACCGCCCACTGTTCTGAAATCGATGTAAGCCAGACTTTCCACTCGGGAAATTCCGTCTGCAAATAATCCTCCATCATATTGAGAACACGGGCTGCCCCGCCCGTGGTGGTGGTCACATGGAAATGGTTTTCGCCCATCCGAGCAACCACACCATCATCGTAAATGAAACCGTCCTCACGGCACATAATGCCGTAGCGCAGGCGACCAACACCAAGCTTGTCCCATGGATTGGTGTACATCAAATTCATGAATTTCACCGCATCCGGCCCGATAATTTCAATCTTACCGAGGGTAGAAGCATCAAACAAACCAGCCACTTGCCGTGTCATCTTGCATTCACGATTTACTGCGGCGTACATATCTTCGTCAGCCTGCGGGAAATACCAGGCACGTTTCCAATTACCCACATCTTCAAACACCGCGCCACGCGCCACTGCACCTTCATGCATCGCAGTGCGACGGGTAACATCAAAGAGCTCACCGCGCGCATGATTGACAATTGTACCAAACGTTACCGGCGTATAAGGCGAGCGGAATGTGGTAAGCCCCACTTCGGGAATTTCCTTGCCAAGCATTTCAGCGGCAATGGCCAGCCCATGCATGTTGGACATTTTACCCTGATCGGTTGCCATGCCTGTGGTAGTATAACGTTTCACATGTTCGATCGAGCGGAAGCCCTCACGCACAGCCAAACGGATATCTTTTGCCGTCACATCGTTTTGAAAATCAACAAACGCTTTGACGAAATCATCTGGTCCGGCACCATCAGCAGCCCCGGTCAAAAAGCCTTCCATGGAGCAGGCATTCTCCACCGAGATAGCTCTGCCCTTAGTGGCTTTTCCTCCGAGTAATTTAACTGCCCCAAGCGCTGCACTCTTCGCTTCAAGAAGAGCATCTGCCATTTCATCCGTGCCATTGCACGAACCAATGCTGACGCAATCTTCCATATAAATATCAGGCACAAAGCGTCCCTTGTCCGTTTCATAGGCAAGCTTGCCACGCGATTGGGAAAACAGATGCACCGAAGGCGTCCAGCCACCAGACATTAATAGGCAGTCAATCTCGTATTTTTCAACACCAACACCACCGGAATTGATGGCGCAAACGCTCATGGATTTTACCCGCAGCCGACCAGAAGTTTTAGTCACTGCCTGCCCCGTTCGCACTGTGATATCCAGATCATTGGCCCGGCTCAGCAATTCGCTATCAACCTGCTCCCGACAATCAATGATTGCAACAATCGATATACCAGCTCGTTTCAAATCAAACGCCGCATAATAGGCACTATCACAAGCCGTATAAACGCCAATATTCTGTCCCGGAGTAACACCATATTTATGCAGAAATTCACGACCAGCAGAGGCAAGCATAATGCCCGGACGATCATTATCGGCAAAAACCAGATGACGCTCAATGGCACCGGTTGCTAAAATCACCCGACCAGCACGAACCTGCCACATGCGTTCGCGAATAGTATCCGCATCCGGTTGCGCCAGATGGTCAGAAACCCGTTCAACCAGCGCAATCATATTCTGCGCGTAATATCCAAATGCTGTTGTGCGTGTGAGAACGGTAACATTATCCATCCCCCGCAATTCAGCTTCAGCAGCCTCAACCCAGTCACGACCAGATTTTCGATCGATCCGCACGTCACTATCACTCAGCAGCGAGCCGCCAAGCTCAGCGTTTTCATCCACCAGCATCACCTGCAAGCCAGATTTCGCAGCCGTAAGCGCTGCCTGCAATCCAGCCGCTCCCGCGCCGATAATAACAATATCCGCATGGGCGAATCGGTTCGCATATTTATCCGGATCAGCTTCATCCGGCGTTTTACCAAGCCCCGCCGCGCTGCGAATAATCGGCTCGTATAATTTATCCCAAGCCTTACGCGGCCACATGAATGTCTTGTAATAAAAGCCTGCCGGGAAAAACCGGCCCAGCCCGTCATTCACCGCACCCACATCAAAGGCAAGTGATGGAAAACGGTTCTGGCTTTCAGCCTTCATACCATCGAAAACCTCCTGCACCGAAGCTCGCACATTGGGCTGACGCCGCGCATTATCACGAGAAATATCCATTAACGCATTCGGCTCTTCAGCACCGGATGCCAAAATTCCGCGAGGACGATGATATTTAAACGAACGCCCCATCAGATGAATGCCATTGGCCAATAACGCTGAGGCAAGAGTATCCCCCTCAAGCGCTTGCAACGATTTACCATCGTAGGAAAAACTGATCTGTTTGGTTGGGCTAAGCTTGCCATAACCGGAAATACGATTTGGAGCACTCATTTCGCGTCTCCTTTATCGATAATCGGTTCATTGGCCGGCGTCCCCTTGGCCGGAGGCAAAACCGCCTCGATTTGTTTATCGGTCAATTTCGGTCTCGGCTCACCAGCCTTATAGGTACAAATAAATTTGTCACTCACCGAATGCCTCGCCGCGTTGAAAAATCGCCCGCATCCATGCAGGTGCCGCCAGCGTTCAAACACCAGACCTTTTCGGTTATCGCGAATGAAAAAGAAATTTTCGAAATCTTCGGGTGAGATATCAGCCATATTTTTTGGTCGTGCAATGTGCGCTTCCCCGGCACCGTGAAATTCCAGTTCCGGGCGTTCTTCTTCGCAATAAGGACAATAAATTAAAAGCATGATGTTCTCCCTAATGCGCCACGGCTGCGGCTGCGGCTTCATCAATCAGACGGCCATTCCTGAACCGCTCCATCGTAAAGCCTGCGTTGATTTTGTGTGGTTCATCTTTTGCAATCGTATGGGCAAAAACATTGCCCGAGCCCGGCGTCGCCTTAAAGCCACCAGTGCCCCATCCACAGTTTACATAAAGCCCCGATACCGGCGTCTTCGCCAAAATAGGTGAGCGATCTGGCGTCACATCTACAATACCGCCCCAGGAGCGCATCATTTTCATGCGGTTAAATATCGGAAATACCTCACAAATTGCTTCCAGAGTATCAGTTAAAATATGCATGCTCCCGGTCTGAGAATAGGATGCATATTGGTCCGTGCCTGCACCAATCACCAATTCTCCTTTGTCCGATTGCGAAACATAAGCATGAACCGAACTCGACATTACCACGCAAGGCAATATCGGCTTCACAGGTTCTGATACCAGCGCTTGTAGCGGGAAACTCTCAAGCGGCATTTGTACGCCAGCCATCTCCATCAGCACAGACGTATGCCCCGCAGCCACCACGCCCACTTTTTTGGCGTTGATCGTGCCACGTGTGGTCTCAACACCAGTGACAGCACCATCGCTACCGCGATTAATGCCCTTCACTTCACAGTTTTGAATAATATGCACACCCATATCAGCCGCGGCGCGGGCATAACCCCATGCTACCGCATCATGACGTGCAACCCCGCCACGACGCTGCAAGGCGGCACCAACAATGGGATAACGCGCAGATTTTGCAATACTGATCGGCGGGCAAAAGTCTTTTACCTGCTGTGGCGTCAACCATTCATTATCAACACCGTTCAGCCGGTTAGCGTGAATGTGCCGTTTGCCCACTTGCACATCATGAACATTATGGGCCAGCATCAACACGCCGCGCTGGGAAAACATCACGTTATAATTGAGTTCCTGACTCAGCCCTTCCCACAACTTCACCGCATGGTCATAAATTCCGGCAGATTCGTCATAAAGATAGTTGGAGCGGATAATCGTTGTATTTCGGCCCGTATTGCCACCGCCAAGCCAGCCTTTTTCAATTACCGCCACATTGGTAATGCCGTGTTCCTTGGCAAGATAATAAGCTGTTGCCAGCCCGTGCCCACCGGCACCCACTATGATGACATCATATTGCTTGCGCGGTTCAGGATTATTCCATTGTTCAGCCCACCCTTTGTGGGCACGCATGGCTTCCCTGACAATCGCAAAACCAGAAAATTTTCGCATGATACGGTCCTAACATTGCACCTCGAATTCTTAAGCCAATCTCATCCGTTTTCCAAGTACGCTTGCGACTTTATGCGACCCTGCCCATGCCATATGCGACAAAACCCAAATTGCCTCATGATTACCGCATGTGAGTTGACTTTTCCCAGCCTTCGCCTATAAATCACCTCAATTGTCGAGCGCATCTCAAGGTGCGCTTTCTTATTTTAGGCAGGACAAAGGCGAAATCGCCCCAAAAGCCTTACAAACCAGCGGTTTAAGAATATGAAAATCAAGAACTCTCTCAAATCCCTAAAGGGTCGCCACCGGGCAAACCGTATCGTACGTCGTCGTGGCCGCGTTTATATAATCAACAAAGAAAACCCGCGCTTTAAAGCTCGCCAAGGCTAATTATTGGCCAGTCTTGGCCAATTAGCGGTTTATATCACGCATTTTTGCTTTGATCTTCATGTGAAGCGGATTACCATTCTCACATGAGGATTTTTTGCGTTTTATTGACTGCTATTTCTATCATCGGCCTTTCCGGTGTTTCTAATGATGCCCGCGCCCAAAGCAGCAGCGAACAGGCAAGTCCGGTTATCCCTTCCGACAAACCATTGGAAAAAGCAGAAATCCTTAATGAGCTGTTTGCCCAATTGGCGAAAGAAACCAAACCCAGCACAGCAAAAGTTCTTGTCCGACGTATCTGGACAAACTGGACAGATTCCGGCTCAGCCACAATCAACGGATTGATGAATTTTTCCAAACAATCCATGGACAGGCGAAAATTTGCCGAGGCCGAAGATTTATTGGATCAGGTGGTTACCTTGGCACCAGATTATTCCGAAGGCTGGAACCGCCGCGCAACGCTTTATTTTCTGATGAAACAATATGGAAAATCCATTCGCGATATCGAACAGACCTTACTATATGAACCACGCCATTTTGGCGCACTCGCAGGTCTGGGCATGATATTACAGCAATTGGGCAACAAGAAAAAAGCACTAGAAACCTGGTATAAATTGCTGGAAATCTATCCCGCAAACACCCAGGCGCAGCAGGCTGTTATTCAACTGGAAGAAAGCTTTACCGGCAAACGCAGCTAGTGCCTACTGGATTGTTTGTGAAGCACAATTCAATCTGACCACCAGCTTAACATTTTTCGCAACGGTGTCTAAGTTTTCAAACGCAGTTCAGCGATTTCAGATAAACCGTCCACCCCGTCAATATCTGCTTGTTGCTGGATAGGAACCATTCCACCTTTATATCCCTCGTCCAGAGCAAAATCCCAACATCTCTTTGATGCAATGCACTGGGAACCAAGCACTTTATTATGTTTCTCCAGCTTGGCAGAAAGATTAACCGCTGAACCGATCACAGTGAATTCCAACCTGTCCCCCTTCCCGACAGCCCCATAGGCAACATCACCTGAAGCCATACCAATACCGATATTGATAGGGCCAATTTCTGCAAGTAGCGGCTCTTCATCCATCCATTTGGTTTGGTCGCGAATAATTGCTTCCGCTGCATTAAGCGCCATAGAAGCACAATGGCTATCTGGGAGATCGACACCAAACGTCGCCATAATGCCGTCACCCATAAATTTATCAATCACCCCGCCATGGGCCTTGATTATTGGTAGAATACGTCCCTGATAGATTGAGAGCGCACTCATCACTTTGGATGCATCCAGTTCCGCTGCAAGCTTGGTAAAAGCACGAATATCAATGTTCATGATGGTAGTGGTGCGCCGTTCGCCTTCCCCCGCCACCAAGGCACCAGCACTATTTCTGATGCCTTTGGCTACACTATCGTCAAAAAACCGCGACAATTCATGCGCGGCTGAACTTTCAGCCACAGAAGAAATTAAAAGATTGTTTGACCCATTCACCACCAAAACCAGAATTCCGGTGACCGCAACAATCGAAATGATCTTATCGACTTCAGCTCCAATCAAAATGGAGTTCGAAGTGAGATACTCCACATAAGAGCGGGTCAGCATATTATCGCCGGGATCAATCCAGATGACATAGAAAATCATCGCCATCCATCCGAGTGCCGCAACAACACCTGCGGCAACCACAAACCGTACTTCCAGTCGTATGGCACGAATGGCAATGAATATAAAAATATAGAGCAATGCTGGCGCTTTCAAAATGAACGAAGCCGGCTGCATATATTGAAAATGAAAGCTGATCATCAAACCAAACAGCAAAGCAAAATCAAATAGAACCGAAAAATAGACCGCCCAGTCTGGTAGTTCCGAACGCATCGCCCATATAAGGCCAATCACGCTCAGCACGAAATAGACCCCCAGAACAATTGGCACCACTTCCAACGCTTCATCAGGACTGGTTTTTGGCGAGACAAAATAGACAAATGCAAAGAACAACAGAATACCAAGCTGCAACATCCGAACCAGCACTTCATTGGCCCGAACCCGCGCACGCAGCGTTGCCCGCACCTGCTCTGGCAATGCGCCGATATCACGTGAGCGCAGAAAATTCTCAATTATATATTCAATAATCATGCTGATTCCATAAATATTTCTTGCCCAAACTTATACACCCATCCTCCCATCACATACCCATCAATTTTCGTCGATGATCATTTGATTGCCAATCGATCCATATCCACCAAATTTCCGGTGAATTTGTTGGTATTTGAGCAGAAAAACCCTATATTGAACCCGAGTGTAACCATTGATTCGCAGACAATCTGCACGGTTCCAATTACATACACAAATTCAGGTTATTTATGAGCGAAACAACAAACGATAGCAGCGCCGAATATAGTGCGGATTCCATCAAAGTTCTCAAAGGGCTCGACGCCGTTCGAAAACGTCCCGGCATGTATATCGGTGACACCGATGATGGCTCAGGTTTGCACCACATGGTCTATGAAGTGGTTGATAATGGCATTGATGAAGTGCTTGCAGGCCACGCAGATCGCGTCACCGTTACGCTGAATGCCAATGGCTCCGTTACAGTTACTGATAATGGACGCGGTATTCCCGTGGATATCCATTCAGAAGAAGGTATTTCTGCCGCCGAGGTCATCATGACCCAGCTTCATGCGGGCGGAAAGTTCGATCAGAATTCATACAAAGTTTCCGGCGGATTGCACGGTGTGGGCGTCTCAGTTGTAAACGCTCTGTCTGTATCGCTAAACCTCAAAATCCGCCGCAATGGCAAAATACACGAGATTAATTTTACTCACGGTGTCGCAGATGCTCCCTTGGGAGTCACCGGCGATTGCGGCGACGAAAAAGGCACCGAGCTCACCTTCACGCCATCACAAGAAACTTTCACAATGGTTGAATTCGATTTCAACACACTGGAACATCGGCTGCGTCAACTGGCTTTCCTGAATTCCGGCACCCGTATCATCCTGACAGACAATCGTCATGCGGAAGAAACCTCTCTGGAACTCTATTATGAAGGTGGGCTGGAAGCGTTTGTAAAATATCTCGATCGCACCAAAACACCGCAAATCGCCGAACCAATTTATCTGATGTCGGAAAAAGACGGTATCACCGTTGAAGTGGCCATGTGGTGGAACGATTCCTACCATGAAAACGTGCTTTGCTTCACCAACAACATTCCCCAACGCGATGGCGGCACCCATCTTGCAGGCCTGCGCGGCGCGCTTACCCGTCAGGTTACCGGCTATGCTGACCGCTCCGGTGTATTGAAAAAGGAAAAAGTCTCCCCCACCGGCGATGATTGCCGCGAAGGTCTGACTTGCGTCCTCTCGGTAAAAGTTCCTGATCCCAAATTTTCATCCCAAACAAAAGACAAGCTGGTTTCCTCCGAGGTTCGTCCAGTGGTTGAAAGTCTGGTCAATGAAACCCTCAACCAGTGGTTTGAAGAAAACCCGGTTGAAGCAAAAGCAATCGTTGCGAAAGTTGTCGAAGCAGCCGCCGCCCGTGAAGCGGCAAAAAAAGCCCGCGAATTGACTCGCCGCAAAGGTGCCCTCGATATCGCGCACCTTCCCGGCAAATTGTCAGATTGCGCAGAACGCGATCCGGCCAAGTCCGAAGTGTTTCTCGTGGAGGGCGACAGCGCTGGCGGTTCTGCCAAACAGGGCCGTAACCGCGAAAACCAAGCTGTATTGCCCTTGCGCGGTAAAATCCTCAACGTAGAACGAGCACGTTTTGATAAAATGCTGTCCAGTCAGGAAATAGGCACGCTGATTACTGCCCTTGGCACAGGCATTGGCCGCGAAGAATTCAACATCGAAAAACTTCGCTACCACAAAGTTATTATTATGACCGATGCCGATGTGGATGGTGCGCATATTCGTACCCTGTTGCTGACCTTCTTCTTCCGCCACATGCCGGAACTGATCGAACATGGTCATCTCTACATCGCACAACCGCCCCTATATAAGGTAACGCGCGGAAAATCTTCACAATATCTCAAGGATGAGTCCGAACTGGAAGAGTTCCTAATCACCGGCGGATTGGACGATTCCCGTCTTGAAATGGGCAATGGCGAAATTCGCGTCGGTGCAGATTTACGTGCCGTGATTGATACATCGGTAAAAATCCGGACACTGATTAACAGCCTACATACACGTTATCCGCGCCATATCGTGGAGCAGGCAGCTATCGCTGGCGCCCTTGATATCAAGCTGATGGATGATGATGCAGGAGCAACAAAAATGGCCAATGACGTGGCCAAACGTCTCGACTTGATTTCCGAAGAAACCGAGCGCGGTTGGCAAGGAAGCGTTGATGATGATGGCGGCTTAATATTTGAACGCACTGTACGCGGTGTTCGTGAAGTAGCACAGATTGATATGGCGCTGATCGCCTCTTCTGAGGCCCTTCGACTAAATGAATATGCGCAAGATCTGCTGGAGGTCTATGGCCAGCCGCCAATCTTCCACAAGAAGGAAGTTCCGACAAATATCTCTGGCCCGCTTTTATTACTGGATACTGTATTCGATTCCGGACGCAAGGGCATTTCTCTGCAGCGCTATAAGGGTCTTGGTGAAATGAACCCCGATCAATTGTGGGAAACCACTCTCGATCCTGATGCCAGAACCCTATTGCAAGTTCGGGTAACCGAAGCAACCGAGGCTGATGATCTGTTCACCCGCTTGATGGGCGAAGAGGTAGAGCCCCGCCGTGAGTTCATTCAAAATAACGCTCTGAACGTTGCCAATCTCGATGTCTAAAAACCCAGTCTGATCATGCATCCGTGACTTGAACTTTTTTTACATTTTTCGACGTTCTTAGGAAGTTAAATTCCTTTCTGAAAACGTCGATATATCAATGTGTTATGCGAAAATGTCATTAAGTCATGTTCTACAAGTATAGAGGTGATCTACGGATAGCTAAAACTTTAACATTGTTCTTTCCGTAAACTTCTCGTTCTCCCGGTAACTTCCACTCATCCAATGATTGGAAGAAATACCAAAATGTATAACTATCAAGATAATGCACATGCGCGAATTATTCGCTTATCCCTAGTGATTCTTGTCGCGTCCTGTTTCGCGTTGTGGTTTCAGTTTGCCCGGATTTCAGATCTGGTTGCATACTTTTCGGCATTCGGCATAAGCGAAATATCCGTTCCCGCCATAAGAATGTCCTTGCAGGTTGGATCTTTCATATTGATCGTTTCGGCGGTTATTATGATTTTGTCCCATACCGTGGGCGATTTGGCCCGCACCCGTGAATTGGCTTACGTCGATGAACTGACGGGTCTTCCCAATCGTCGTAGTTTCAACAAGGTTTTGGAAACCGAATTGCAGACCAGTAAACGCACAGGAAAACGTGTGGCTGTAATGTACTTCGATCTTGATCGCTTCAAAGTCATTAATGACTGCCATGGTCATCAGGCTGGTGACATGGTCATCCAGACATTTGGTCAGCGCATTCAAAAAATCCTGCGCTCAGAAGACATGATTGCCCGTTTGTCCGGAGATGAATTTGCTGCCGTAGTAACCAATGTCAAATCTGTTTCTGATATCGAATGTCTCTCATCCCGTATCCTGGAAGAGATGAAAACGCCCATCACATATGGCAGAAAAAACCTCTATGTTGGTGCATCAATTGGCATATCTATCATCGATCCGGGTTCTATTAATGCGACAGAAGCACTACGCCAGGCAGATTTCGCCCTCCTTTACGCAAAAGAAAAGGGCCGCAATCAAATGGTCTTTTTTGATCCGGAAATGGCTGAAAATATCAAATCAAAAAGCCAGATGGAAGCCGATCTGCGCGAAGCGCTTGTGGAAGAAAATCTCTATCTGAACTATCAACCGCTGATCGACCAAGATATTGGAGAAATCAAGGGCGTAGAAGCTCTGGTGCGCTGGGACCATCCAGTTCATGGTCCGGTTCCTCCAGCAACATTCGTACCGCTGGCAGAAGAAATCTGTGTCATCAATCAACTGGGTGAATTTGTTTTGCGCCGCGCTTGCATTGATATTAAACCACTTGGCAATATCAAACTGGCGGTCAACGTTTCCCCCATGCAATTCATGCAGGATGGATTTGTAGATATGGTCAAGAACATTCTGGATGAAACCGACTTCGAGCCAAGCCGTCTGGAACTGGAAATCACCGAGGGAATATTGATCTCCCCGACAGAAAACACCATGACCGTTCTTCAGGAATTGCGCGCCCTTGGCGTCAGCCTTGCACTGGATGATTTTGGTACAGGATTTTCCTCTATGTCCTATCTGCGTGAATATCCGCTCGACCGCATCAAAATCGACAAGACCTTTATTGATAATATCAATGACGATCAACAGAGTTTCAATTTTGTAACCAAAATGATTGATTTGGGCAGCTCGCTTGGCATGAACGTTACCGTTGAAGGCATTGAGACCAAGGAGCAAATGCAACTGATAAAGCTGAGCGCCTGTAACGAATTGCAAGGGTTCTACTTCTCAAAACCTCTCTCTTCGTCCGAGCTATATTCATGTGACTTGATGAAATCGATAACCACACAGAAGCACGCCAAAGCACTCATGGCCAGTTAATCAGTGTATAAACCGTTCTAAGAAAGGGCTCGGTAATTATCTCAAATTCCCGAGCCTTTTGTTTTTTCGAAACATCGCGACCACCCAAGAAATCCCGCAATCCCCTTGCATCCATTGCAAAGCCTGCTACATGCATCCCATGAGCACAGAATATCCAGGCCGCGACCACATTCGCAACTTCTCCATTGTCGCCCATATCGACCATGGAAAATCGACTCTTGCCGACCGTTTGATTCAAGAAACAGGCGGATTGGCCAGTCGTGAGATGACCGAGCAGGTGCTCGATAATATGGATATCGAGCGCGAACGCGGTATCACCATTAAAGCCCAGACCGTCCGCCTCAATTATAAGGCCAAGAACGGTGAAGACTATGTGCTCAATCTTATTGACACTCCCGGCCACGTGGATTTTGCCTATGAGGTTTCCAGATCTCTATCAGCCTGTGAAGGTTCGCTGCTGGTAGTGGATGCGTCACAAGGGGTGGAAGCCCAAACTCTGGCCAACGTCTATCAGGCCATCGACAACGACCATGAGATCGTCACTGTCCTCAATAAAATCGATCTGCCCGCCGCGGAACCCGACCGCATCAAACAGCAGGTGGAGGAAGTCATCGGACTGGATGCATCGGGTGCCATTGAAGTTTCGGCAAAAACCGGTGTCGGTATCCCCGAGGTGCTGGAAGCCATCGTCACCGACCTTCCACCGCCAAGCACCGGCGACATCGACGCACCGCTAAAAGCTCTGTTGGTGGATAGCTGGTACGACACCTATCTGGGCGTTATCGTGCTCGTTCGCGTCATCGATGGCAAAGTCAAAAAAGGCCAGACCATCCGTATGATGGGTACTGATGCAAAATACCTGATTGATCGGGTTGGCGTGTTCACTCCAAAAATGATTGATATGGAGAGCCTCGGCCCCGGCGAAATCGGTTTTCTCACTGCCTCAATCAAAGAAGTCGCAGACACAAGAGTTGGCGATACCATCACCGAAGACAAGAACCGCACCAAAGAAGCCCTTCCCGGCTTCGAACCAGCGCAGCCAGTTGTTTTCTGCGGCCTGTTCCCGGTAGATGCTGCAGACTTTGAGGACTTACGCAGTGCCGTTGGCAAACTGCGCCTGAACGATGCCAGCTTCTCTTATGAGATGGAAACCAGTGCTGCCCTCGGCTTCGGTTTCCGTTGTGGTTTCCTTGGCCTTCTTCATCTGGAAATTATTCAGGAACGCCTGGAGCGCGAATTCAATCTCGATCTCATCGCCACGGCCCCAAGCGTTGTCTATGAAATGTCGATGAATGACGGCAGTGAAATCCACCTGCATAACCCAGCAGACATGCCGGACGTTGTAAAAATTGCCGAAATTCGCGAGCCATGGATACGCGCAACCATCCTGACACCAGATGAATATCTAGGTTCCATCCTGAAACTCTGTCAGGATCGCCGTGGCGTTCAAATCGACCTTACATATGTAGGAAAACGCGCTATGCTTTCCTATGACCTGCCGCTCAATGAAGTGGTGTTTGATTTCTACGACCGTTTGAAATCAATCTCCAAGGGCTATGCCAGTTTCGATTATCAAATTACCGATCACCGCATTGGCGATCTGGTAAAACTCTCTATCCTCGTCAATGAAGAGCCGGTGGATGCGCTTTCCATGCTGGTACACCGATCACAAGCCGAAAAACGTGGCCGCACCATGTGCGAAAAGCTAAAACATCTGATCTCGCGTCACCTGTTCAAAATTCCAATTCAGGCTGCCATTGGCGGCAAGGTCATCGCACGCGAAACCATCTCCGCCATGCGCAAGGACGTGACCGCAAAATGCTACGGCGGCGACGCCACCAGAAAGCGTAAACTCCTCGACAAGCAGAAAAAAGGCAAAAAGAAAATGCGCCAGTTCGGTAGGGTGGAGATACCGCAGGAAGCCTTCATTCAGGCGCTGAAGATGGGCGACGATTAAGAGACAGAGCTTGGAAGGATGTGGCTATGCCCGTCCTCATCGTGCGGTTCAAAACTCATGGCTTCCCAGAATGCTGGCGCATCTGGGGTTCCGGCGTTGACGGTTATCAATTTTCCTGATTTTTCAGCAGATTCCAACAAGGCATTGGTTAGCAATCGGGCAAGCCCCTGCCTTCTGAAAGATGCCCGAACATAAAAGCGTCGCATGCGTAGCGCGTCAGAATCCGTTGGATCAACGGTAATGCCGCCAATGCCCGCAAGCTCACCATCGACATAGGCAACCATTAACACTTCTCCGGGGTATTCGAAACGGTTTTCACCGCTCTCCCAGTCTGTAATAAGACATTCAACAAAGCAAAAACCCTCTTGCTGTGCTTCCCGCCGTAAAATATCCATGTTTTCCGGCAATTGGTTGGCGACACTGGTTATTTGAGTTGTATTGGTCATCATTTCTGCCGATTTAATTTCGCTTCACGCCATGCCAACAACACGGCACCTGCGATAATAACACCAGCCCCTAACGCACTAGTTGCATCAGGTAACGCACCAAATACCATATAGTCATAGAATGCAGCAAAGATCAGCGTGGCGTATGAAAACGGTACAATGAAACTCGCCTCCGCGCGCCGCATGGATTGGATAAAGCAACTTTGTGCAAGCGCCATTGTCAGACCAAGAGCTGCCAGCCCAAACCATTGATTGATGGTCGGAGCCACCCAAACGAACAAGACCGCAATGGTTGCTATAATAAGACCAATAGCATTGTTCGTTAGCAGAATTTGCATCGGCTTTTGGCGCCCCGATAACAATTTAATCAAGGTAATTTCCAGCCCCATGATCACTGCAGCAGCAAGCGCCATCATTGCTGCCGGTTGAAAGCTCTCAGGCGTTGGCCGCAACAATATCAACGCACCGATTAGCGCCACCCCTGCTGCTGACCATCGCACCGGTCCAACTTTTTCCCGTAAAAGCGGAATCGCCAACATCATCGCAAAAACCGGATTTAGAAAGCTGATCGCTGTGGCATCTGATAGCGGGATATACGCAATTGCTGCAAACATCAGCGAAATTCCGGCCCAACCGCAACTGGTTCGCAGAATATGAATACCCAAATGCATCTGCGCAAAGCGTGGTCTTATAATAATTGCAGCAATCAGTAACGCCGAAAATGCAAAAAGAAAGCGCCCATGGCTGATCTGCAACGGATGCAGTGCCAGGCCAAGCATATCGCGCCCCAAAAGCTTCGCCAGCAAGCTTGTTCCAGCAAGCAATGCTGATGCTACAAGCATAAAACCAATTGCAGGAAGGGGAGACTGGTTTGGCGTTTCATCCATCCAAACAGAACTATCTCCGGGACAATGATTTGAAAAGAACAAACTGCATCACAATGAGAAATTTTTAATCTGGAATCTTTCTAATAGAACTTGATCAAGATCAAGGCCTCATTCGCCGGATTGTTTATAAATCTCAACGTCGGATGTCTCTGACGTAGTCAGCATGAATGATGCGTGAGCATAAAGGAACGCCGACAGCCCGTAATGGGCAGAAAATCTGGTAACACTATTTAGGGAATAGAAAATGAATAAGATGGACCAAGAAAATTCTGGCGTTTCTAGGAGAACTTTTCTTTCTAGTACCGCAGTAGCCGGAACAGCCGCCATAGGCGCAGGCCTGTTGGTTGTCGATGCGGTATCAAACACAGCAGAAGCTGCCTCAATGACCGAAGATCAAATTGCAGCTCTCCCGCGCGTAACACAGGAAATGGTAGCTCCGCCATTCCTACCCAAGCATGACCAAGTCGCAAAAGGTGGCCCAAAGGTGGTTGAAGTACGCTTTGTCATCGAAGAAAAAAGAATGATCCTCGATGATGACGACGCTGAAATATGGGCGCTGACATTTAATGGTTCGGTTCCAGGACCAATGATTGTTGTTCATGTGGGCGATTACGTTGAGTTGACGCTAGTTAATCCTGACACCAACGTCATGGAACACAACATCGATTTCCACGCTTCTACTGGCGCACTTGGCGGCGGTGGATTAACCCACGTTTCCCCCGGCGAAGAGTGCGTATTGCGCTTCAAGGCCACCAAAGCAGGCACTTTTGTTTATCACTGCGCCCCCGGCGGCGTAATGATCCCTTATCACGTGGTTCACGGCATGAATGGTGCAATCATGGTACTGCCACGCGACGGCCTGAAGGGAAAAGACGGTGAACGGCTCAAATATGATCGGGCTTATTTCGTCGGCGAACAGGACTACTATCTCGCCAAAGATGAAGACGATGAGTACATAAAATATGATACCGCAGGCGAGGATTATGCCGATTCACTGGCCGTTATGACCACATTGACCCCAAGTCATATCGTGTTCAATGGGGCTGTTGGTGCACTTACTGGCGAAAATTCAATGAAGGCCTCTGTTGGTGAAGCTGTACTGATTATCCATGCCCAAGCCAACCGCGATACCAGACCCCATCTGATCGGTGGTCACGGAGATTATGTCTGGTCAACCGGCTCCTTTACAGATGCCCCGCAAACAGGACTGGAAACATGGTTCATCGCCGGTGGAGTAGCAGGTGCTGCCCTTTATACATTCAAGCAACCAGGCGTTTATGCCTACGTCAATCACAATTTGATTGAAGCGGTTGTGAAAGGTGCAACTGCAATCTTTGAGGTTGATGGTGAATGGAATGACGACCTGATGAAACAGGTCAAAAAACCGACGGCAATCAAGTAGCCACACCATGATCATCAATATTCAAAATATCATCCCACCGCGCCTGAAACTGGGCGTCAAGAAGGAGGAGATTGAAGTGAAAACTTTAAAACTGGTTTCCCTATGTGCAGCAGTTGCCATCACCATGATGGCATCCCCTGCGCTGAGCGAAGATATCGTCAAGGGCAAGAAACTCGCAAAAAAATGCAAGGCCTGTCACACCCTGAATGAAGGCGGCAAAAACCGTCTGGGGCCAAATCTGTTTAATGTACTTGGTAGCCCTGCTGGCTCTGTCGAGGGCTACAAATACTCAAAAGCCATGAAAAAATCAGGCCTAACATGGGACGACACAACCTTTACCGAGTTTATAACCAAACCCAAAAAGGTCGTTAAAGGCACCAAAATGAGCTTTAGAGGCTTCAAAAAAGCGGATCAACGTGAAGATCTTCTGGCCTATTTCAAAACCCTCCAAAGCGAAGGTCGTGAACAGGTCGCTGTTGGTGATGTTGAAAATGGCATAAAAGTTGCCGCAAGACATTGCACTGTTTGTCATACATTTGAAAAAGGCGGCAAGGTTATTTTTGGACCAAACCTTTTTGACATAGTCGGCAAACCGGCAGCTTCAGTCGAAGGATTTAAATATTCCAAAGCCCTTAAAGCTTCAGGCCTCACATGGTCCGACAAAAATCTGGTTGGATTTCTGGCAGATCCGGAAGGCTTCCTGAAAGGAACCACAGCAAGGTTCCCGGGCCTCAAATCAGCACAGGATAAATCAGACATTCTCGCCTACCTTAAATCTTTAAAATAGGACGGATGGCATAAAACGTTATGCGGAGTATTTTAGTACTCACAACAGTTGCCCTTACAGTGGCAACAGCCTTGGTGGTGTTCAACTGGTCGATCATATCGAACCTTTGGACACCTCAAAAGGAATTACCGGGATTAGAAATGGTTGATGTTGCTCCCGGCAATTACAATTTGACAATTCTAGTGCCTAATTCTCTAGGCAGAAAATATTATTCAAAGCCTGTAGCCATCAATCACTCTTTCCAGATTAGCCGTCATGAAATAACCGTTGATCAATGGAACATTTGTTTTAAGGACGGGGGCTGCTCTCACAAGGCAATCCAGCGCCGTTACCAAAAGGGAAACCATCCGGTAACCCGGGTTTCATGGCTGGACACCCAAATGTTCACCAAGTGGTTATCCCGCGAAACCGGCGCTTCCTACCGGCTCCCCACTGAAGAGGAATGGGGTTACATCGCAAAATCCGGCAAGGATTTCTCCAAAGATGTCATCGATGACCTCATAGATAAACGGCAAATGTTGCTAACGGCCCCAATAAGTAAATTCAGGAAGACACGCAAAGTAGGTGCCAGTGGCAAAAATGACTGGGCAATCTATGACACCACTGGCGCTGTCTGGGAATGGACAATGACCTGCTGGTTTTCATCTGATGAAAAAAACGCAAAAGTCTGGACAATAGAACAATTAAGTGATCCCAATCTATGCGCCAACCGTATCGTTCAAGGCGATGAACGCGCCCATGTACCCTTTTTCATAGATGAAGTATATTCTGGCGGTTGCGGCACTGGAGCCCCGGTAGATCACATCGGCTTTCGCGTGGTCAAGGAATTGGTGAGTTAGGCAAGGTTTCACTTTTCTGCGGTCAACCAATCAAGCGTATATTTGGCGACCATATCAATTTTCTCTGGACCAACTGATGCGCCCATTCGGTGCCCCACATCAAACTCGGTAAAGCTGTGATCCCCACGGTGATGCCTAGCTAAAACTTTTGCACTGGCAGTACGCGACCACCGGTCCCGGCTGCCTGTAACCACAAGCAGACGTCCGCGATAGTTTGCTATCTCGGCCAGTGTATCCACTTTGGAAAGACCACGAAAGAAACCGGCTTTAAACGCACGAATTACCCCGCCAGCCCCACGCCAGCGGACCACCTCTCTCGGCCCTGCATTCAGACCGTTATTGTAGGTAGCCAGCCCCATACTACTCCGGTAAGTGGCAAGCGCATTCAATTGAGGTGCCCATAACATCAACGACTTAACCCCGGTTTCATGAATCAATCTGCTCGCCACAGAAACAGCAATGATTGTACCTTGGCTATGACCAAGAATACCGATTTTAATATGATCTAAATCATTTCGCACCCGAATCCAATTAATTGCGGCCAATGCCTCCTGTGTACGCCGCTCAAGCGTCATATTCTGAAAGGAACCTTCCGAACCACCCCTTCCTCGCGTACTAATCCGCAAACTGGCAACACCATTTTGGGCCCATAATCTCGCAGTACGCGTAAACAGCCCTCGCGGCCCGTGACGGTTGCCACTCATCCCGTGCAAAATCAGCACGATGGGAGATGATGATATATCATCTGGCTTGGTCAAAGTTCCAACGACTCTTTGACCGTCTACCAAAAAGGATACTTGTTCCTCATGGAATTTCTGCCCGGACATCGCAAAAGAACAATTAAATAGAGCCAACACTCCAAAAATGAAGGCAGAAACCCGATAGGAGAACTTCAACAGGCCTTACCCTCTTGAATAGGCGGACAGGCATAGTTTCCATAGGAACAAAAGACACAGCAATCACCCTGCAAAGGTTTCAGCACCACACCGCATCCCTTGCAGTCATAAGCCCACTGGCAGGCATCTGTTGGCATGGTTTCTTTTTCAGAGTGCCCACATTGAGGACAAGTAAGTGTAGATTGTAATTGGATCATGCCGCCCTCATTCTTTTAAACAGTGCGTAAAGCGTTATCACAATGAAGATGCCTAGCGCCGGTAAGAGAACAATATCCAAATACCCAATTATTGCCGACAGCCCAACAGCACTCAGTAAGATCACGAGAATGGGCGTGAAGCAACACAGGGCCATAATAGCCGTCCCAATGATACCGCGCTTCAAAAGTCGATTATTAGTCATGATATCTCTCCTCTAACATAAGGTAAGATAGCATGAGATTTCGTGGAATTACCTCAAATTGTCGAGAGCTTAGCCCTCATTCCTCTCGAGGTGTCATATCATCTGGCAGCAATTTGCGTTGGCGCAGACGCAGCGCCAGCCCGATTGCAACCCCGACTCCAATCGCAATTGTGAGATCAACAATCACCGTCAAAACAAGCGTTATCAGCAGAAGCACCCGATCAGAGCCCGGTTCGCGCATATAAGAATGCCATTTGTGTGGCTCACTCATATTCCACGCAACGATGATGAGAAGTGCCGCCAGCGCCGGCATGGCCAAATAGCCTGCCATTGGGGCCGCGACCATCATCACAACCAGAATAACCAACGCATGGACAATACCCGCCACCGGCGTCTTTCCCCCCGCCCGAATATTCGTTGCAGTTCGCGCAATGGCTCCGGTAACGGGCATGCCACCAAACAGGGACGAAGCCACATTGGCAAAACCTTGCGCGGTGATTTCCGCATTGGGTCGGTGGCTGCCCTCAATCATCCGATCCGCGACCATGGCAGATAACAGCGATTCTACCCCCGCCAGAAATGCAATAACGATTGCCGATGGGAACAATTCCACCATGCGATCAAAAGAAAAATCGGGCAGATTTGGCCACGGTAACCAACTTGGTAATTCGCCAAAACGCGAGCTAATTGTATCGACGGGCAGACTCGCAAAAACCACAATCAGCGAACCAATCGCCACCGCAAAAATGAGGCCGGGGAATTTGGGGGCGGCACGGCGAAATCCTATAATGAGAACTCCGGTAACAACCGCAATTGCCAAAGCAAATCCATCAAAACTGGCACGGGCCTCCCAAAGCACCGGAATTTTATCAAGAAAATCCGCTGGAACGTTATCTATTGCCAGCCCCAAAAAATCTTTCAACTGACTGGTCGCAATAATCACCGCAATACCAATGGTAAACCCGTTGACCACGGCTTCAGGCACATAAGCAATCAGACTACCGGCACGAAAATACCCTGCCACCAGCAAGATCATGCCAGCCATAAAAGTTGCCAACACCAAACCATCATAGCCATGGTCGGCGATCACACCAAAAACAACAACAATAAAGGCTCCGGTAGGTCCCCCAATCTGTACCCGGCTTCCACCCAGCAAAGAAATAAACATCCCACCAACAATAGCGGTGACCAACCCCTGAGCGGGATCAGCCCCTGACGCGATGGCGATAGCAATGCTCAACGGCAGTGCCACCATCGCGACTGTTAGTCCCGCCATCAGGTCAGCAGCAAACAGCGACCACGAATAAGCCTGCAAGGTTGTGATGATCTTCGGCTGCCTCATGCATAATTGATATCACAGGGGAAATACTTGAACAGTATAAATATGCTGTCCAATAAATCGATGAACAAAAGTCGGCATCAAAATTATTATTCACCCCCTACCATCTCCCCCCAAACTCCTTTACACCTGCATTTTTCCCTCCCGCACTGGAACCTCCCACATGGAATACCGTACACTTGGAAGAACCGACCTCAATGTCAGCCGCCTTTGCCTTGGTTCCATGACATGGGGCACCCAGAACACCACTGAGGAAGGACATGAGCAGATTGACTATGCGCTTGCTCATGGGGTGAACTTTATCGATACGGCTGAAATGTACCCGGTCAATCCGATTTCAAAGGAAACCCAAGGCGCTTCCGAAGCAGTGATCGGAGATTGGTTTGAAAAAACTGGCCGCCGCAATGATGTGGTGCTTGCGACCAAGGTTTCCGGCAGCGGCTTTATGAAACTTCGTGATGGCGCACCAATTTCCGGAGCCACCATGCGCGAAGCTTTGGAAAGCAGCCTCAAACGGCTAAAGACTGAGACCATCGATCTGTATCAATTGCATTGGCCAAATCGGGGTTCATTTCATTTTCGTAAATACTGGACATTTGATCCTACTGCTCAGAGTGTTGAAGAGACTCCGGGGCACATTCTGGATGTATTGGAGACAGCCGAGCAGTTTATAAAGGAAGGCAAAATCCGCTATCTCGGACTTTCCAATGATAGCTGCTGGGGAACCATGAAATTCTTGCAGATTGCCAAAGAGAATAACCTGCCCCGCATTGCTACCATCCAGAATGAATATAATCTGCTATATCGCACTTTTGATCTCGATTTGGCTGAACTAAGCCATCACGAAGATGTGGACTTATTCTGCTATTCTCCCGTAGCCGCAGGCATTTTATCAGGCAAATATATCGGCAACAAAATCCCTGAGGGTTCGCGCCGTTCCCATGTGGAAAATATCGGTGGGCGCTATCAGGGCGACATCGATATCGTCACCCAAAAATATGTCGATATCGCAAAGCGTCATGGGTTAGACCCAAGCCAGATGGCGGTTGCATTTTGTCTGTCACGCCCATTCATGGGCTCGGTTATTTTCGGTGCAACCAAAATGGAACAGGTGAAAAACAGCGTTGGTGCAGCAGAGGTAAAACTCAGCGACGAAGTGCTGGCCGAAATCCAGATCGTCTACCGCGAACACACCGTTACTGTTTAGCTTTCCAAAGTGCGGTAAGCGCTACCCGATAATTCGGGTAGCGATACTCCATTGCCAAAATCGCTTTGGATTTTGCATTCGATACCCGCTTGTTTTCACCGTAAAAAGAACGCGCCATCGGCGATAAATCGGCCGTTTCGAAATCAATTTCCGGTGGCGGGTTTTTCCCAGCCAGTTCATAAGCAAATGAAACCACATCTTGCGGTGGGGCCGGTTCATCATCGGTAATGTTGAACACTCCAGCGATATCACCAGCCATGGCAAGATTGACAGCATGGGCAATATCATCACGATTAATCCGATTAAACACCTGACCCTGCTTAACCAGCCGACGCGCTGTGCCTTTTTCCATATTGATAAATGCATTTCGTCCCGGCCCGTAAATCCCAGCCAGACGGAATATCGCCAGAGGAATGTCGCACGAATCGGCAAAGGACTGCCAATCCATCTCCGCCTTCAAACGTTGCTTCGAACGTTTCGAAACCGGGATGCAAACCGTCTCTTCATCAATCCATTTGCCATCATGATCACCGTAAACACCAACCGTGGAAAGATAACCAATCCAGCGCAAATTTTCGCACTGTCTCAAAATATCTTCACAAGCATTAAGAACTGGATCACCGATATCATTGGGCGCGATCGAAATCAGTAAATGGCTGCATTGTTTAAGCACATCTGCCGCCTCATTTGAGAGAGAATCCCCGTCAAATATTATCGCCGAAACCTCCCCTTCTGACGAAGCTCTACTTGTCCCGGCAATGGTCTCAAATTCCCTCTCGGCAAGCTCAGCAATCGCTTTGCCTGAATACCCAAGCCCAAACACAAACAAATTTTTCATACCCTGTTCCATTCTTCCAGCACATCTGCATCGTCTTCTGATAACAGATTCTTATCTTTCAATTTTCGGAACTCTTCTTGCGAACAGAGTTGCGACAAAGCCCAAACAGCTGCACCGCGTACAATTGCATTTTCATCACCAAGATGAACCGCCACTACATCAGCCAAATGCACCAGTTTCGAATTCCCAGCCGCAATCAGCACGTTACGAATAAAGCGATTTCGTCCGATACGCTTGATTGGAGAACCAGAGAAAAATTTACGAAAAGCCCAATCATCCAAAAGCAATAATTCAGCAATTTCCGGAGCTTTCAAATCCTCCCGCGAAATCAACTTCACCTCATTGGCTGCACTCGCAAATTTGTTCCATGGGCAGACCGCCAGACAATCATCACATCCGTAAATCCGATTGCCCATGGGTTGGCGAAATTCCAGCGGCACCGGCCCCGCATGTTCAATCGTCAGATAGGAAATACAACGCCGCGCATCCAATTGAAACGGCGCCGGAAATGCATTGGTCGGGCAAATATCAAGGCACGCTTTACAAGACCCGCAACTCTCGTTTTCGCTCTCATCGGGCTCCAGTTCCGCTGCACTCAAAATCACTCCGAGAAAAAACCACGAACCCAATTCTCTCGAAACAAGATTGGTGTGCTTCCCCTGCCAGCCAACCCCGGCTTGAGCCGCCAGTGGTTTCTCCATTAACGGCGCAGTATCAACGAAAACCTTCACCTCTTCGCCGGACCATTTTACCATTCTACCGGCAAGTTGCTTGAGCTTGCCTTTCACCAAATCATGGTAATCTCGATTGCGCGCATATACTGAAATGGTTGCTTTTTCTGCCTGCCCCAGCGTTTCCATCGGGTCCGTATCCGGCCCATAATTCATGCAAAGAATTACGGCGGATTTTGCTCCGCTCCACATAGCTTCAGGCGAGCCGCGCCGCGCCGCGGTTGTTTCCAGCCAGCCCATAGTACCATGGCGTTTTTTTGCCACCATGACGTTCAGTCTGGATGCGATTTCCTCTGGCAATTCCGCCTTGGTCACCCGACAAACGTCGAACCCAAGTTCGTGCGCCTCCTGATCAATCTTCTCACGCAATTTCAAAGTTGGTAACAGCGCGCCCACCGGCTCAAAAATCCAGATCAATATAGTGCGAGACCGGCGGCAGACCCATCACCTTATCCGACAACAATGGCCGGAAAGCCGGGCGCGATTTCACCCGTGCATACCAGTCCTTGGCAGCAGGTTCATCTTCCCACCGCACTTCGCCTAAATAGTCCAGCACCGAAAGGGAAGCCGCCGCAGCCAGATCAGCATAGGAAAACCGCGTACCCGCAATCCAGTTGCGCGAGGCAGCAAGCCAACCAACATATTGCAAATGCTGTTTGAGATTAATCCGTCCAGCACGAATAATCGCGCTATCAGGGGAACCACCGCCCTCTTCCTTGGTCATCATTTGCTTGAACACCCGTTCGTCCAGAAGATAGCGATGCACCTCCACTTCGGTCTTATTTAAAAACCAGTCCACTAGACGACGCACTTCGGCACGCTTTTCCGGGTTTTCCGGCATCAGCCGATTTTCCCGCATCATCGCGCCAACGGTTTCGTCAAGAAATTCGCCAACGACCGTACCACCGACAATCGCATCCCCTTCCGACACCACCATCACTGGCAGCGTACCCGCAGGATTTAACTGCAAAAACTCTTCCCGGCGCACCCACGGTTTTTCTTCAATAAATTCGCAGGATTGGGCATATTCACCCATTATCAAACGAATATAGCGGGAAGCTGTTGACATGGGGTGATGGTAAAGTCGAAACATGAGCTGAATTCAGGCCGAGTATACGATTCGGTGCGGTATATTTTTCCGAATCTAGGAATAGAAGCTGTTTATTTAAAGTCTGAACATAGATACACACCCATAAAACCACAAGCAAGATGATGGAGAGAATATGAGCCCGGAACAGATAATCGTTTTGGCAATTGTGCAGGGAATAACTGAGTTTCTGCCCATTTCTTCATCAGGCCATTTGATATTGGTTCCTGCGTTTTCCGGCTGGCCGGATCAGGGCCTTATTACCGATGTGATGGTCCATATTGGCTCTCTGGCGGCCGTTCTCGTTTATTTCTGGCGCGATGTACTGAATTTGATCGGTGGCGGACTGGATTTGCTGCGTTTCAAAGTCACTGATCACGGCAAGATGGCTTTGTTCATTCTGGTAGCAACTATTCCGGCAGTAGTCTTCGGATTATATCTAAAATCAATGGGCATCACGGCGAGTTTACGCAGCGTTGAAATCATCGCTTGGAATGCCATCATTTTCGGCGTTGTGCTCTATGTGGCCGATAGGGTAGGCAAGCGAACAAAGGTCATGGAAGACATGACCATCTCCCCTGCACTGATCATCGGATTTTCTCAGGCGCTGGCGTTAATCCCCGGAACAAGCCGCAGCGGCATTACCATGTCAGCGGCAAGGTTTCTGGGCTTTGAACGTGCCGAAGCTGCAAGGTTCTCGTTTCTGCTGGGCATCCCGGCAATCGCAGGCGCAGGCATTCTCACGACATTGGATTTCGTAGAAACCGGCCAATCCGTACCAACCGACGCCCTGTGGGCAGCATTCCTGACCTTCTTCTCAGCCATCGCAGCCATCGCCTTCCTGATGGCACTGGTCAAACGCATGAGCTTCCTGATTTTCGTAATTTATCGCCTGGCACTGGGATTGCTGCTATTCGCCTTGCTCTACAATTGGATACCGAGCATCAATCTCACGCTGACTTAAGGCTTCCGTTAGCACTAGAGAAAATCCGATTTAGGTTGACCTGGCTTGGGCGGAGAAGAGCCGCCCGGCGCTAGCTGCGCCCGCCCATACGGACGGCTCAAGCATCATATCGAAGATATGCAAAAAGTAAGCTTGGATGCGCCCGTGAGAACCAAACAACCTAGATCGATTCCGTCAAAGACGGACACGATCTAGGCATCCCGCTGAACAAACTGCCCATGGGCCCGATAAGTTACCATATAAGACGGCAAAATCGATTTCAGCGTTGTTGGCTGAACACCGAGCCCGGCCAATGTGTGCTTGCGCCGAATAGCCTCTTTTGAGACCACATTATCAATTTCGAGCATCGCAACCTGATCACTGGTAATCGGCGCTCCGGGGAACCAGCCAATTAGCTTGCCGATCATACGTGCCATAAACCAAGGCAGATGAACAAGCATCGGCTTCCTGCCGGTTTCTTCCAGCATCAACTCCATACATTCACGGAAAGACAATATTTCCGGCCCGCCCAGTTCGTAGGTTTTACCATCGCTGGCTTTACCTTCAACGGCAGCCACAATTGCTTCCGCAATATCGCCCACATAAACTGGTTGAAATTTGGTTTTCCCGCCACCAATCAACGGCAAAGCCGGTGAAATACAAGCCATTGAAGCAAAACGGTTAAAGAACCCGTCCTCCTGACCAAATATAATGGAAGGGCGCATAACAATCGCACTTTTTAATGTCTCGAAAACGGCCTGCTCACCCTTGGCCTTAGATTTTCCATATTCCGCAGGACTGTTCTCATCCGCACCAATGGCACTCACATGGATAAGTTTAGCACCAGCAGCCCGTGCCGCTTCAGCCACAGCACGTGCACCAAATTCGTGCACAGCATTGAACTTCTGTTTGCCACCTTCCTGCAGCACACCCACAAGATTGACCACGTAATCAGCGCCTTTAACGGCAGCATCCACAGAATCGCGATAGCGTAAATTTGCCTGCACCGCTTTGATTTGTCCCAAATTGCCCAGTGGCTGCAAATGAAAAGCCAGATCGGGCCTGCGTACTGCGACCCGAACCAAATACCCCCGTTGGGCCAATGCCCGCACCACATATCGCCCAACAAAACCTGATCCACCAAACACAGTTACAAGTTTGGGCGCTGCGCCATTTGGCAAACTGGGTATCTGCATTTTATCCGGCTCCGAAGTTTTAATATTAGCGATTGAGAATAGTTGTTATCGCCTGTTTACTCCCACGACAAAGGACACGCAATACATCCTTCAACAAGCATGTGCGAATCCTGTGCCATTTTTCAGGAAAATTCGACCTCGTTCCTATAAAAACGCGTTGACACCTGCCACTTGCCCGCTTAATTGTCCCCCTTGCGTATCCGTGCCCAGATGGCGGAATTGGTAGACGCGCCAGCTTCAGGTGCTGGTATTCGCAAGGATGTGGAGGTTCGAGTCCTCTTCTGGGCACCACGACACCTTTTAATAGGCGAATTATTCGGAAACAGCTTTCCCGATCAGACCTTTAAGAACGTTCCTCATTTTTTCAAATACCGGGTCGCGGTCAGACATTTCATGTCGAGACTTGAGGAATGCCGGATCATTATAGCTCACCCATACTTTGCCATTGTCATCACGCCACGCAAGCGCTTTGAGTGGTAGGTCGATGCCAATTGTCCGGCTGCTCATCATTAGGGGCGTACCCAGCTTTGGATTTCCAAAAAGCAGCAATTGTGTCGGTGCCATCTTGGTGCCAATTTTTTTGGCACCCGCCGCATGGTCGACCCGGGCAAAAATTGTGATCCCTTTTGAGGTCATAATTTCCGTCAAACGATCCAGCGTGATCTGCACGGAGTGTTTGCTTTCAACTGTGATAAGTCCGGTATCAGCTGACGCCTGAATTGAGAGCAGGCTGGCAAAGAACAGTCCCAGAATAACTCGTTTCATGAAATTTCTCCTCAAGTAAAGTTAACATGAATTTCGTTTGATCTATTCTGGGAACCTCCTATATTTCCAAAAACATATCAACAAACCTACTACTTGAACACGCAGACTTGATCATCAAAACAGATAATGCGGCAAATTGATTGCCGCATTATTACTTGATTTCTGTAGAGCTATTAAAATTATTCCGGTTACGAAACGGTAACTGCCCGCAAAGTTATCGTCCTGATCCTAGAACGCGGCAAATCTGGCACTTTGAATAAAGGCGCTGTTTTGCAACACAACTGCCAACCGTTCATCGCGCACATTTTCAGGTATCCGGCGCACGACGCGCTCTGATCTAAAGAACACATGATCACCAATTCTTGCCAATTGCGTCAACTTTTTTGACCATGATGGATTAACATCATGGCGGTGGTAATGGGTTGCAAACATGTAATCGCCAGCGAACAACCCTAACTCATTCGCGGTAATTTTCTTATTTACACCAGCAGTTCCCGTAGCACCCAAAACGACATCGCTAACATCAAGTAATTCCGACAATTTTGTCGCATTTGCAGGAAAATCATTGAGGTTATCACAGGCAAAAGAAAACTGACATTTGTTCAAACGGTGAGCGTTTTCAAACACTACACCACAAATTGTAGAGGGATACGCACGGGATTCAACGCGATTCATAATGGTGATACCCACAGCCATCTGGCCATCAAGCGGCTCACCGCGAGCCTCGTGATATAGCGCCACAGCAAGGCACATCCGGTTCATTTGAGCCGATGCATCCTTGAAAAACTGCGCAGGAAACAGGGAACCAACAGCACTGTTCAAGCTTTGCATCTGTTTAGCCGTATAAACTACAGGCGCACTCAATGACGCCCCCGTCAGCTGAAAAAAGATGGCAAATACAGCCAATAATTTAAATAGTCCTCGCACCATGGTGCCTCGCTTTCCAAGGACATCATCGCGCATACGTCTGAAGTTCCAGCTACTTCTCGTTGGAACATTTAATTAAAAAGTGATGTAAATTTTTTTGTACTTATGGTGGATTAGATATACAGGAAGATCACTTGGTAAAAACAGATCAATCCAATACAATCATCAGCACAACGGTAGGTTCAAGAGGAGGTGGCGGCATTGTTCTAAACTCAGATGCAACAGGCATTGAATTGTGGCAGAACTCATATTTTGATTGAAATAGTATTAAACTGCCCACCCTCTGATCTGCCCTCAAGAAAGCCAAAAGCCCCGGTAAAACCGAGGCTTCTGGAAAAGCAAATTAGTAGTTTAGTAAATTAGCTCAACAGTTTTAGTTACAAAC
>JASFYT010000039.1:0-6783 GCA_045047085.1 Rhizobiaceae bacterium
CCTCGCGGCATAACAGGCATAAGGTCCAGCGACGCTCTGAGGAAAATCCAAAATCATAACAGATTCAGGGCCGAGTTTTTCAACGGAATAGGCTCGTTGCGGTCATTCACGCCTTTGTTCCCTACACATTCCTCAAGTTGGCCGAAATCACACGTTCGGGCCGATTAGGCCTGGTACTCTGGTCCATTACTGGAATGTGATGTTCAGAAAACGAACTTCGCAGTCTGCGGGTCTTGTCTTGTAAGGCTTCCCGTTCAGCAGATGAGGCTTTGAAGTGCTTTACATTATGCAGACAGGCAGCAATCGTGGACGGTGGCAATCAAGTCGTGAAGATGAACCCAGATGAATATGATCGAACGCTATCAATCAGGTTCCCACGTCCAGTTATGTAGCCCCCAATTACACCAAAGGCTTTAGCCATTGTTCCTTGTATGATGTCAATCTCATCAGAGACACCCAATTTGGCAGTGAGGCCAGCCCCTTGCCCTGTCTCTTTCAGAGCCACGCCCTGGGCTTTTCTACTTGGTCGCATTGCGCTGCGCTGATCTTCCCTTGCGGGTGACGATCCCTTTTGCTGCGTCGGATTGGCAATCCGCCTTCATTTTTGATGGCCGTTTGGAGTTTGGGCGAGCCAAACGCCACTGCACGGCGTTGCTAAGGACCCGCAGAACATCCTGTCGGGCAACCACTCTTACCAACAAGCGCGCTTTCTGCTGATGGTCTCGACACACGGCTTCTAGATACCGTGCCTGATCAACCGATTAAGGACATTAAGACCAAGCGCAGGTTCATGCCTCCCCTCCTTCTTATCAAGGAGAATGACGACCTCCATCATGGATTGTGGAATAGCGCATCGAAAACTTTTTATTTGCTCGACAAAGGCACACTGGTTTAGTCGTCCCAAACCACACCCAGTACAATCGCCTTGTGAACCTATTGCATATCCGCAAAAATTTCAGATATCCGATTATGTGACTTTGAAATTAGGTGGGGTTCATTCAGGACTTGGTGATAGCATTCTGGAAATCATTTCTTGAAGCGCCTTGCGGGCGTTTGCTGTTGGCTTCGCCTGTGCCAGACCAGAACGCATCCCCAGACCTTCTATGGCATCCAAGAGCAGCTTAACTGTCTCATCAATGCTGATTTGCTTACGCATATCCCCCACAGATATGCCGCGTTTAATCGTGGCAGAAAGGGCATCAGAAATCTTGCGGCGATTTGATTCAAAATGTTCAGCAACAGTAGGGTTCCGCACTGCCTCTGCAATGATATCGATTGTCAGGATGGCATTCTCGGTTTGGGATACGTGATCAAGGTAACCATCCACAAACTTGCGCATCGCAACGCGCGGATTTTCACTGTCATCAAGCGTTTTTGCAAACCGCGTAAGACCCTCGCTGTCCAGCAATGCAATTTCGGCGATAAGTTCATCTTTGCTTGAAAAGTGATTGTACAAATTTCCAAGGCTAACGTTCGCCTGCTCTGCGATTTCGCGGATGCCAGTCTGGTGAATGCCGTTCCTGATAAAACACTCGATAGCCGCAGTTACAATGATCTCGCGCCGTGCTGCCTTTGCCTTCTCTCGATCGCTCATTCGTTTTTATACCCCGTATCTTGTATAATATTCCGTCAATATCCATATAATGAACAATCGTTCGTTCATCAACATCTATCACATAGGACTGTACAATGAAAATGCAAAAACACTGGTATCTCGGATTCCTCGGTCTGGTTGGGTTGTACAAGTTTCCCACACTGTGGGCGGCACTCAATGGCGCTGGGCATTGGTCTGACTTTTTGAATGTCCTCTGGTTCCTCTGGTTCTTCTACTTCGCGCCAGAAACCAAAAAAGACGCGGAAGAGAAGTGATATCCACAGAATCAGAGGCTTTCTTATGATAATTGACTACTTAGCATCCCTTTTTGAGACCCACCAAATTATGATGGTGGTGGCGACACTGTTTGTCTTCAATCTTGGTATTACGGGCTTTGAAATCGTTCTTGATCTGCTAACAAAGAAAGAACGGCGATGGAAAGACACCCTCGCAAATGGTGCAATTTTCTTTACCCGCCAAGTGATTGAAAAAACAGCCTTCGCGTCCCTTGGGTTCGTGGCCTTGCTGCCGTTTTTTATCATTGCGCCATTGCCCATTCCTATGACTGCATGGACTTGGGTTTTGGCATTGCTGGCCGCAGATTTCACCTATTACTGGATGCACCGACTAGAACACCAACATCGAATTCTCTGGGCTAGCCATAGCGTTCATCACAGTTCAGAAGACTACAATCTGACGGTCGGTTTTCGTCTAAGCCTTGTTGAAGGCTTCTTTGAATGGGCTTTCCTGATCCCGATGATCCTAATCGGTTTCAATCCGTTTCAGGCGCTTGTCGCATTAGTGCTTGTCGCTCAGTACCAGCATTGGGTTCACACGGAGCGCGTCGGCAAACTGGGGTGGTTGGATGAAGTCTTTAACACACCATCCGTTCACCGCGTTCACCACGGCTCAAATCGGCAGTATCTGGATAAGAATTATGGCGGAATACTGATGATTTGGGACAAGATGTTCGGCACTTTCGAGCGCGAGGATGAAAAGGTGATCTACGGCCTAACCCGCAACATCGAAACCAATAATCCCATCAAGATTATCTTCATCGAGTTTGGTCACATATGGAGCGATTTGAAGAAATGCAGAAGCAATCGGGACAGACTGAAAATCGTCTTTGGTGGCCTATCTTGGCGGCCCGACTATTTCCCAAAGCGAGAAAAGTAACTCTTTTTGCGATGATTACCAATAGTGCCAAATCGGGTTCTGAGCTGAAGGTGATATGTAGTTCTGGGCTTCTGTTTTGGATGCCAAAAACGGCGCGATAATTCCGTCTGGGGAATTCCGAGCGCAAAGAAACCGGCAAGGCCTTGATAAAACGCGTAAATAAATAGCCGATCCAGCTCCTGTTTTACGATCCATAACCGAAGTTCAGGCCCGGCGCAGCATTTGACAGTCTGGGCTCTTTAGAGACCTTCACTACGTTTTGCACTAACGGCAGCTTTTTTACTTTTCTCATTTTTGGGTCAGTTGTTGACGTAAAGGTCAAAGTCATCTGATGTTCAACAGCTTATTGTCCGTTTGGGGTTTGCTAAACCGAACGCCTCCACACGGCGTTACTAAGCACCCGCTGGGTTCTGGCGCACGCAAGGCAAATAGACCGTGTGGTCGGCTATGCCTCCTACCCGCACTAAAACCCCGTCGATTTGCCTGCGTTTTGCCTCTCCGGCACTTCGCCAGTGGATCAGATTTTAGAGACTATGCGCTTTCGCGCTTTGTTCAAAATCAGACACCAAAAGATGCAAAAAGTCCCAACGGTTCACCACATCGGAGAGATAAATATGACAACCGAACAAGAAACAGCCGCAGCAATTGCCACCGATAATGATCTTTTTCGCCGCGCATTTGTTGACCCAATCGCAGCCTTTGATCGGCAAGATCAAGGAATCGAAGGAGAAGCTGTTTTCACCCAAGGCATTTTTGCACTTGGAGCCGAAGCCCAACCTTTGATCATTGGTACAGTTGCAGCTTTCAATTGCTTTTCTGAAAACAATGACCCGAACGGGGAACACGACTTTGGAGCCGTTGATTTTCAAGGCACAAAACTTTTCTGGAAGATTGACCTCTACAATTCAACGCTTACCGCAGGTTCCGAAAACCCGTTTGATATGACGCAAACACGCCGCGTTTTAACCGTCATGCTCTCGTTTGAATATTGACAGTTGATAGCCCCTTTAAAGGGCTTTCACCCCCTACCCTATCACTTACAAGGACTTGAAAAATGACCCTAGAAAAAGCAACAATCTGTGCAAACAAAATTAGCGCAGAACGACTTATTGATGTTGTTGAACTCGCAGATCAAGCAGGCTTTATTGCGCGGTTTACGTCCGACAAAGGATTGCGGGTGTTTGGTCAAACCTTGATCAGCTACGACGACAGCAGTTATGGCTCGGTGATCCTCAATGATGGAACGGTTGCAACAGAAGCCGAAGCGCAGCGCATTTCTTACGCCTGAAATGTTTGATGATGTGCGCAACCGAACACATATGATTTGCTCAATTTGTGGATCACCCGAAATCTTGGCCGATGCTTTTGCCGCGTGGGATGTTGATAAAGGAAGCTGGGAATTGCACAGTGATTTTGATGCGAAACATTGCCCAGTATATGAACTGGCGTCCAGTGCGATTGAAGTTGATGAGGCCACCGAATTGGAAATTCAGGTTTGCCCTGTGGTCGCAGTCGCAGACCAAGACGGATCACGGCGGGTTGAGGGGAAGGAAACCCCAGATTGGTTTGATATTATCGTCACCACCACCCCATTTTACGGCGGTGTAATCTTGACGCTTGAAGAACATGAAGACTTGTCAGCCGAGGACGTCCATCGTCGCGTTAAATCAGAAGCAGCCATTCGTGGTGTCAGCACGGAAGAAGCGGCACGTCAGTTGCTTGATGAAGCCACACGACCAGTTGAAAAAACATCTGCGGTGATTGCGGCATTTGTTAAAGAAAAGGGCGTTGTCTTCCCAGATTTTGAACGATCCCGCGATGAAATTGAAGCGCCGGTTTTCGAATGATTATTCTTGATACCAATGTTGTCTCGGAGATGATGAAGGAACACCCAGAACAGGCCGTTGCAAATTGGCTGGATGCGCAGAACCTACGGTCACTGTATGTCACAACCATAAATTTGATGGAGCTGCGTTACGCAGTTCATTTGTTACCCGAGGGAAAGCGCAAACAAGCCCTCAGGGAAGTTTTGGATTTTACGCTCGCTAAATTGTTCGATGATCGCGAATTGAGCTTCACACGCCATGCAGCCGAGGCAACAGCCACAATTGCAGCAGAAACTAAAAACCGTGGCGTGAACCTTGGCATAGCTGATTTGCAAATTGCAGGAATCGCTATGGCTCATGGGTTTGCAGTTGTGAGCCGTGACACATTGCCTTTTGCCGAGGCTGGTGTGTCTCTGATCAACCCATGGGATGATGCTTAACCAAACTAAAATCACGACCTACCCCCGTTTTGATATCCCCTACCCACCCCGATTACATCGAGGCAGTTAGGGACCGTATGCGCTAATCGCGCGGATGCAATCGCAACGTCATTGCTGGTGGATTCCACCACTAAACCCATCACCCTGATTAGCCTTCCCCATTTGTAACTAGCTGTGTGGACAAACCGACCCTCCGATAGAGCAGTTTGAGTGTCCGCTTATGCTTCTTCTGGATGCCCATCGTTTTGGGGCGCATCGTCACAGATGTTATACCATGAAGGTTTTTCACCAACGAACTCATGGGAGTGGTTCGTGAGGCCGATATGTCCATCAAGGGCATTTGCCGCGATTGGGAAACTGTTTTCGGTGGATAGTATCTCGCCGAGTGATGTTCCGCAGACTCTACAAAAGCACCGCGCATAAATGTATTGGGCGGTCGGTTCGAAAACCTGAACGCAGTCCTTACCTGAAATCCATCTGAGGTCTTCCTTTTTCACAAATGCGATGGTGCTTGCGCCAACCTTACGACACCTTGAGCAGTGACACGTACCAACAAATGACGGATCGTTCGTCAACTCAAATTGTACGGCTTTGCAGCAGCAACTTCCCTTTATCATAATCTTCTCCCTTTTGTTTGTTTGGCATTACTGACACGTTTGCTTGGCGACATAAATATGGCATGCTGACAGCATCATGGCAGCATTCAACACGAGGAACGGTTTTTGCGCAAAGCGGAGCGATTATTCGAAATTATCCAGCTTCTCCGCCTTGCGCGAGAACCGATTTCTGCACAGCGTATCGCGAATGAGTTGGGATCATCTAAACGTTCCGTATATCGCGATATAGCGGCATTAAAGGCGCAAGACGTCCCCATCCGAGGAGAAGCTGGCGTCGGGTACGTCCTTGAAAAGGGATTTGATATGCCGCCTTTGATGTTGACCTCGGATGAACTGGATGCCGCAGTTTTGGGCGCGCATTGGGTTGCAAGTAGAGGCGAGCCAGATTTGGCAAAAGCCGCTCTTAACTTACTTGCCAAGATCGAAGCGGTAGTTCCAGAACGCCTGCGGGGACACGTGCTGGAACCCGCTACGAGTATCGCGCCTGTCGTTCCGGCTTTTGAGGTGGTCAATTCCTCATTTCTTAGGAGTGCCATCCGTACGCACCGAAAGATAACGTTGGTATACGAAGATGGTACAGGAGCGCGCACGGAGCGCGTGATCTGGCCAATTCTGCTTGGCTATCGGGACGCGGGCCGCATTCTCGCGGCTTGGTGTGAACTTCGAAACAGCTTTCGTTACTTTCGCACGGATCATATGATTTCAGCGGATATTCTAGAGCAACGGATACCAGAAAATGCTCTAGCTTTACGCGCACGCTGGCGTTCCGCCATGGATCAAGAACGGGCGAGCTACGCGAACCAGCCCTAAGAGATCGGATGATCGCTTTCATTTCATCCAGCTCACTAAAGCCGATGGTGTTGATAGCTCCTGCTCCAAATCGGCGTCGCAATACGCCATAATGCAGGTGTTACTCACCACTAGGAAAAGGAGCGACCCAATGCAAGTTACAACGGTTGGCCTCGATCTGGCCAAACACGTTTTTCAAGTTCATGGGGTCACCAAGGATGGCGAGGTCATTTTCAAGCGCGCTTTGAGATGAGTTCAGCTTCTGCCCTTTTTCAAAGACCTTTCACCCTGTCTGGTTAGCATGGAGGCTTGCGCATCCAGCCATCACGGGGCACGCAAAC
>JASFYT010000040.1:0-63083 GCA_045047085.1 Rhizobiaceae bacterium
GCCAGTTCTTTGGCCAATTCTCAGGCCATTCCGGCTATTGATAACAAGTTGATCGCAACCGTTGCATTTGCAGCGTTGTTTGGTTCGTGCTTGCTATATTTCGTAGCGTTCGCGCATTCGGACGTTCTGCATAATGCGGCGCACGATACGCGTCACGCGATTACAGCTCCCTGTCACTAAGCTTTTTTGATGCTTGTAAGAGTTTTGCTGGCAGCTATGCTAGCGGGTGTGTTGGCTGGTGCTTTCGCCACAGCCGCCCAATCTGTACGCGTCAATCCGCTTATTCTCGAAGCTGAGAAGTATGAAGGTGGGGGTCATAGCCATGCGCCTGCCGAACATGCTCACGAGGCAACTGACACTGGGGAAACTGCGGATACCGCGAAAACTACGGAAAATACTGAACATTCTCATGATGCGGCTGTATCTGGGGAAGCTGAAGCATGGGCTCCGGAAGATGGTGTTGAGCGGTTGTTTTTCACTCTGGTCTCAAACATTCTCGTTGGTGTGGCATTCTCACTAATTTTGACCGCAGCGATATTGCTTGCCCGTCAACAAATTTCGCTGCAAAGCGGATTGGTTTGGGGATTGGCAGGGTTTGTGGTCTTTGTGCTTGCGCCGAATTTCGGTCTATCTCCGGAACTTCCGGGCATGCCAGCCGCCGAATTGGGTGAGCGTCAGACATGGTGGCTTGCAACGGTTGTGGCGACTGCCGGTGGGCTTGGTCTATTTGCATTTTCCAAGAAGATACCGCTTTTAATCGCTGGTGCGTTGCTGATTGCGGCTCCCCATGTTTACGGGGCACCGTTACCTGGGTCGCATGAAACTGCGGTGCCTGCTGGCCTTGCGGCGGAATTTGCCGTAGCAACGATTGTTACTTCCGGCCTGTTCTGGCTTTTGCTTGGTGGCGTCTTGGGTAACTTCCTGCAACGGGCTTTGCTTGTTGAAACAAAAGATAAGGCAATCGCATGAACCCCGCATCAGAACATGGTTCCAATGTTACCTTTGTTTTGGGCGGGGCGCGCTCCGGCAAAAGCAAATTTGCAGAAGACCTTGTTCTGAAAACGGGGCTTAAACCCATTTATCTAGCAACTGGTCGTGCGCTTGACGAAGAAATGAGCGAGCGCATCGCCATCCATCAGGAGCGGCGCGGGGTTGAGTGGGAAACGGTTGAAGAACCGCTTGCGCTTGTCGATGCGTTGCAATCGAGCGCTTATTCAGGTCGGGTGATATTAGTGGATTGCCTTTCGCTCTGGGTAACGAATTTAATGATGGCGGAAGCCAATGTAGCAAAAGAATCTGCGGCACTTGCTGCCCTTCTTAATGAGATTAAAGTGCCAGTGGTGCTTGTTTCCAACGAGGTGGGCATGGGCATTATCCCGGATAATGCCATGGCGCGGCGCTATATGGATTTGGCAGGTGATGTGAACCAACGTGTTGCTCATGCCGCAACAGAAGTATATTTTGTGGCATCCGGCATGCCGCTGAAAATGAAATAGGAAATGACATAATGGACGCACAGAAAATTCCTGCAACCGTAATTACCGGGTTTCTGGGTGCTGGCAAAACCACGCTGATCCGCAATATGTTGATGACCGCGAATGGTCGCCGTATTGCGCTTATTATTAATGAGTTTGGTGATCTTGGTGTTGACGGCGAAGTGTTGAAAGGTTGTGGCATTGAGAGTTGCACCGAGGACGATATCGTTGAGCTCAATAATGGTTGCATCTGCTGCACAGTGGCTGATGATTTTGTACCAACCATCACTAAATTGCTTGAGCGCGAGAACCCGCCTGATCATATTGTTATTGAGACTTCAGGGTTGGCCTTACCGCAACCGCTGGTGAGTGCATTTAACTGGCCGGAAATTCGTGAGAAAGTGACTGTTGACGGTGTGGTAACCGTTGTTGATAGTCGCGCCGTTGCTGATGGACGCTTTGCCCATGATGTGGCTAAAGTAGATGCCCAGCGTAAGGAAGACGATGCGCTGGACCATGAAAGCCCGCTGGAGGAACTATTCGAAGACCAAATTTCTTGCGCTGACATGATTGTTTTGAATAAGTCTGATCTGGTTGACGAGAGTGATCTTGAAAAATTGCAGGCTAGTCTGGGTAAACAAATTTCACGCTCGGTAAAAATGGTGCGTGCGGCCAATGGTTCGCTTGGGGCTGACGTGTTGCTTGGCCTTGCCAGCGCCAGTGAGGGCGATATTCAAAATCGCAAATCTCGTCATGAAATGCATCATGATGAACACCACAGCGATGAGGGCGATTTTCATCATCACGAGCACGACCATGATGAATTTGAGAATTTCGTTGTGGCTGGAAATTCAATTGGCGATATCAAGGCGCTTCTCGATGGTTTGAAGCCAGTGATTGAGGCTCATGATATATTGCGCCTTAAGGGTTTTGTGCATGTGGAAGGCAAACCCATGCGGCTGGTTATTCAGGCAGTGGGCAATCGAATTGATCATTATTTCGATCGCGAATGGAAGGCTGATGAAACGAAAGCCAGCAGTCTGGTGGTGATTGGTCTTGAGGGGCTGGATCAAGCGAAGATATCGACTGATATTTCGAGACTGTTCGGTTAAGCCATGCACCTGCTACTTGCCCAACAAGGTGCGATTCATGAGGGCGATGAGGCGATTGATCTTGGCCAATCGCCCGGTGATATTGTGTTTTTGTCAGCAGCCGATACGGAGCTTGCCAGTGTGGCTGAAGCCTGTAACGGGCGCGAAAGACAAGCGCCAAGTGTACGGCTTGCCAATTTGATGCAACTTTCCCATCCCATGTCTGTGGATGTTTATGCGGAAAAGACACTTTGCAAAGCCAAATTGATTGTCGTTCGGGTGCTTGGCGGTGAAAGTTACTGGTCCTATGGGCTGGAGAAGCTGCTGGAAACAGCGCTAGATAATGATATCAAGCTGGTGGTTTTACCCGGCGATGATAAGCCCGATCCGGGGCTCGATCGTTTTAATACCATCGATGGGGAGATGGTCTGTCAGTTCTGGGCCTTTCTGATAGAGGGTGGCCCGCAAAATGCGCGCGGCTTCCTTGCCCTTGCGGATCATTTGTTAGGGCAGGGCGAAATTCCTGCTGATCCTGTTCCTTTGCTTAAAGCTGGTGTTTGGTGGCCGGATAATGGAATTTGTAGCCTGTCAGACTTGCCGTGGCAGGCGGACAGGCCTGTGGTGGCGATCAGCTTTTATCGGGCTTTAGTCCAATCGGGCGGCCTTGGTGCGATAACGGCGCTCATTGAGGCGTTGGAAAAACGCGGTATGAACGTGCTTCCAGTGTTTATTTCCAGTTTGAAAGACCCGGTCTCTGTTGCAACTTTGCGTGAACTGTTTTCCCAGTCTTCTCCCTCTGTGGTGCTGAATGCAACCGGTTTTGCTGTATCTTCCATGAATGGCGAGCATAGTGGAACTGTACTCGATGAAGACGAGCGGGTGGTTTTGCAAGTGGTGCTATCGGGTTCTTCAAAAGAAGCCTGGCAGGAATCCCCCCAAGGACTGACTTCACGCGATCTGGCGATGAATATTGCTTTGCCTGAAGTGGATGGGCGAGTGTTTGCGAGGGCAATTGCCTTTAAAAGTGCTGGTGTTTTTAATTCCGATGTGGAGGCCAGTCTTGTGGCTCATGAGCCGGAGCAAAGCCGGATAGATTTTGCTGCGGAACTGGCCGCAAAATGGGTTGCTTTGAGAGTTTCCAAGCCAGAAGAGCGAAAAGTTGCGATTATTCTGGCCAATTACCCAAACCGTGATGGGCGGCTTGGCAATGGCGTTGGTCTTGATACCCCTGCGGGAACGCTGAATGTGCTCAATTCCCTGAAGGACCAGGGGTATGAAACGGGTGATTATCCGCCGGACGGCGATGCGTTGATCAATTATTTGCAGGATGGCCCGACCAATGCTGCGACCGATGGTCGTGTCATTCGTGAAATGATTTCCTTGAATCAATACAAGATGTTCTTTCAATCTCTTCCCAAAGAGATTCAAAGTCAGGTCACCGAAAAATGGGGTGAACCGGAAGGTGATCCTTACTTTTTGGCCGGTGAGCAGGCGCTTGCTTTGCCCTTGGCGAGGTTTGGCAATGTGGCTGTCGGTATCCAGCCAGCGCGTGGCTATAATGTTGATCCGAAAGAGACCTATCACTCACCAGATTTGGTGCCGCCTCATGGCTATTTTGCCTTTTACGGCTGGTTGCGTGGGGAATTTGGTGCCCAAGCATTTATTCACATGGGTAAGCACGGCAATCTGGAATGGTTACCCGGCAAGGCGCTTTCGCTGAGCGAAACCTGTTTTCCCGAAGCTGTTTTGGGGCCATTGCCGCACCTATATCCGTTTATAGTCAATGATCCGGGCGAGGGGACGCAGGCTAAGCGGCGGACATCAGCAGTGATCATTGATCATTTGACGCCGCCTTTGACCCGTGCCGAGAGCTATGGCCCGTTGCGCGATCTGGAAGCGTTGGTGGATGAATATTATGAGGCCAGCGGTGTTGATCCACGGCGGTTGGTGCTCTTGAAAAAACAAATTCTGGAACTGATTTCCGATATTGGTCTCGATGAGGATGCCGGTATTTCTGATGGTGATAATACCGATAGCAAGTTTGAAAAACTGGATGCCTATCTCTGTGATTTGAAAGAAATGCAGATACGTGATGGTCTCCATATCTTCGGAGAAGCACCGCAGGGACGGTTGTTGATCGATTTGATTGTTGCGCTGACCAGAGTGCCACGCGGAATTGGCGAAGCTAGCGAACAAAGCCTGCAACGGGCGATCTCAGTAGATCTGTTTGGCAAGGACGCCTTTGATCCACTCGATTGTGAGATGGAAAAACCTTGGGCGTTGGCAAAGCCTGAAATGTTGCTTGGGGTCAGCGATGATATTTGGCGCAGTAATGGTGATGGAGTTGAGCGCATTGAATTGCTTGCGGTTAAGCTGGTGGCAGGCGAATGTGACCTGCTAGCGGAATGGGAAAATACCAAACTCGTGCTGGATTATATCCGCGAGACGCTTCTGCCAGATGTCGAAGCTTGCGGATATTTGGAGTTAAAGGGCTTGTCAACGGGGCTCAGTGGCAGGTTTGTGCCGCCCGGTTCCTCTGGCGCGCCCACAAGAGGGCGGCTTGATGTGTTGCCGACCGGACGTAATTTTTATTCGGTTGATAGCCGCTCCGTGCCAACGCCTGCAGCTTGGGAGTTGGGGCAGAAATCTGCGGAGCTGCTGGTGACCCGCTTTCGGCAAGATAATGGTGAATGGCCAACCTCATTTGGGCTTTCTGCTTGGGGAACCTCGAACATGCGCACGGGCGGTGATGATATTGCTCAGGCGTTGGCGTTGATCGGGGCAAAGCCAGTTTGGGATCATGCTTCGCGGCGGGTGACTGGTTACGAAATCATCACACTAGCTGAACTTGGCAGACCGCGCGTGGATGTAACCCTGCGTATCTCCGGCTTTTTTCGTGATGCATTTCCTGCGCAAATTGAACTCTATGATCGCGCAATTCGCGCCGTGGGGGCATTGGAAGAGACCGAGAAGGATAACCCGATTGCTTTGCGGATGAACGAGGCGAGGTCGACGCATATCGCCGACGGGCTTGATGAAGAGGAAGCCGAACGCCGCGCAGGGTTTAGAATATTTGGTTCAAAACCCGGTGCCTATGGCGCTGGCTTGCAAGCCTTGATTGATGAAAAAGGTTGGGATCGCCGTGGTGATTTGGCCGATGCTTATCTTGCTTGGGGTGGTTACGCTTACGGCGCGAAAGAAGAGGGTAGCGAGCAGCGCGAAGTATTTAAAGAGCGCTTGGCTGGTGTGGAAGCGGTTATTCACAATCAGGATAACCGCGAGCATGATTTGCTGGATTCTGATGATTATTACCAGTTTGAAGGTGGAATGACCGCCGCGATTGAAGAAGTATCGGGCGCGATGCCCAAAGTTTATCACAATGATCATTCGCGACCAGAAAAGCCAGTGATTCGGGCGCTGGAAGAAGAAATCGCGCGGGTGGTTCGCGCCCGTGTTGTCAATCCAAAATGGATTGCCGGTGTTATGCGCCACGGTTATAAGGGCGCGTTTGAGATGGCGGCGACGCTTGATTATCTGTTTGCCTTTTCCGCGACAACCGGCGCTGTGCGCAACCATCATTTTGAACTGGTTTATGAAGCCTATCTGGCTGATGAAGATGTTTTGGATTTTCTGAAAGAGAAAAACCCTCATGCGCTTATTGAAATGGCGGAACGTTTTTTAGAAGCTGAGGAGCGGGGCTTATGGACTCCGCGCTCGAATTCAGCGAAATTCCAATTACAAGCTCTTACCGAACTGAGGAAATAACATGGCCGAAAAATCTGACCGTCTGAAGAATATGAGCGAAGAAGAACTCAACGCCCGTCATGCCGACAAGATGAAAAAGAAGAAGGCCGCGCGCGATAAAATCATCGCCACCAAGACCATCGAGAAGGGCCTGACGATTATCCATACGGGCAAAGGCAAGGGGAAATCCACTGCTGCATTCGGCATGGTTTTCCGGGCACTTGGAAATGGCATGAAGGTTGGCATTGTGCAGTTCGTAAAGGGTAAATGGGGAACTGGTGAGCGTGTTGTACTGGAAAAATTTGGTGACCAAGTGCAAATGGCCACTATGGGTGAAGGCTTCACATGGGAAACTCAGGATCGTCAACGCGACATTCAAGCGGCAAAAGATGCTTGGGAAAAAGCAAAATCCATGATGATGGACGAAGACCTCGATATGGTTTTGTTCGACGAATTAAACATCGTTCTGCGTTATGATTATCTTGCTGTGGTTGACATTATAGAGGCATTGAAAGCCAAGCCGGAAATGAAACATGTCATCATCACAGGTCGTAATGCCAAGGAAGAGTTGATAGAATTTGCTGATCTGGTGACCGAAATGGAAATGATAAAACACCCGTTCCGCTCCGGTGTTAAGGCGCAGGTTGGGATTGAGTTTTAGGTTAAATGGTTCTCAGAATGAGTTTCGAATATCTAATTTTGGGCGAGCTCATTTTTACGTAGAAATTCGGCCAGAAAATCGAATACAAGCCGTATGCGGCGACTTGTATGAAGTTCCCTGTGTGCGATTAGCCATATGGGAAAGACTATTGGTTCCATATCCGGCAGAACACGTTCAACACCGGGAGTTACTTCCGCCACACTGTCTGCCATGACAATTATTCCGAGGTCATTTTGTGCCATTTGCCACGCAACTACGCCGCTTTCTGATCCCAGGTGAAAATTATCCAATGTTAAAGAAAGGCCTATCGGGTTTAATATCTCGATCAGGCGGGCGTGATCGCCTGAGCCAATGAAATCGTGTTTCGACGTTTCTTCGAAAGACTGAGGACGACCGTGTTTATCGAGATATTTTTGGGATGCATAAAGATGGGCTGTGGCCTCAGTAATAAGCTTTGCGATGAGGTCGGGTTGCTCAGGGCGTACATGCCTGATCGCTATATCGGCTTCGCGAAGTTGTAAGTTGCGGATATCATTGGTCGCATTCATATCCACTTCCACCAATGGCGCGATTTCTCGCAGTTCTTTCAGTGCTTGTGGAAGGATGTGCGCAGCCATCACATCAGAAGCAGTGATACGCACCAACCCTTCTATCGATTGTGATTGCCCCGATGCGGCTAGTGAAATCCGGTTTGCCGCATCATACATGGTTCGAACATGGTCTAGAAGTTCAATGCCAGATTTCGTCAAAACAAGAGATTTACCGACCCTCTCAAACAACAGGATGTTGAGATGTTCTTCCAGCGCTGCTACCTGTCGACCAAGAGTGGGCTGAGTTAAGCCGAGGGCGCGTGCCGCAGCAGATAGTGACCCTTCCTCGACGGTAGCGAAAAAGGCCCGTGCCTGGTTCCAGTCAAATGAGACAGATTGCCAATTCATGCATTTTTGTATATCAGATCAACGAATTTGCGCAATTTATATTTGAAATGTGATTATGTATCTCTGCCTGAAAGGAGAATAGATATGATAAAAGCCGTTAATTTTTGGAATGGTATGGCGGAAAAATACGCTAAACACCCAATTGCAGATGAAAAAGCCTACCAACAGACGCTGGACCGTACGCGTAGCTATCTTTCATCAACCGATAGTATTTTGGAAGTTGGTTGTGGCACGGGATCAACGGCGCTTTTGTTGGCTGGCGATGTTGCGCAAATTACAGCCAGTGACCTCTCGGAAAACATGATTGGAATCGGAGGAAAAAAAGCAACGGATCAAGATATTTCCAACGTGAAATTTGTTGCCGCAGACCTCTTTGACATTACTCTTGATGATGATCCTTATGATGCCGCCCTTGCTTTGAACGTAGTACACCTTCTGGAGGACATACCGGCAGCAATAGCCCGGATCAACAATCTGTTGAAGCCTGATGGGATTTTCATTTCAAAAACAGTATGTCAGCCGGAATCGGGGATGCCTTTTAAATTTCGAATTATGAAGCTGGTTCTGCCGTTGATGCAGCTAATCGGAAAGGCACCATATGTGAATTTTCTAAAAACCAATGAGCTTGAACGAATTATAATGTCTGGAGGGTTTGAGATTCTAGAATCCGGTAGCTATCCTGCGTCGTCGATGAGCCGTTATGTTGTTGCTCGGAAAATATAAATGACGGAACTCCAGCCGGTGAATACATTATATGCACCTCACAGATGAAATATATTTTGCTTCTGGCCATCCATAAGCAGAGGTAAGTGGATTTGAGGGGATTCAATTTATCATCCACTTGCAGAATCAGCCGTACTGAACGACAATGTATATAATTTGGGCGCTTGGGGAGTGCGTATGTTTAGTCGGGTACTGGAATATCTGGAAAATCTCGCTTCGGGGCAGGTGCAGCCCTATTCTGATGAAGAAAAGAATACAGCAATTGCTGCTTTGCTTTATCGGATGGTTTCGATTGATGGCATTGTGCGTGATGTGGAAAAGACCCATTTGCGTAATGTTTTAGAAGCGCGATTTAATATTAATCCTCCGGCATTGGAAAAAACTATTGCGCAGGCAATCAGCGAACATTCGGAGTCTGCTGGCCTGTTTCCATTCACCTCAATCATCATGCATCAGTGTGATGGGGATGAGCGTCAGGATATTATCATGGCCATGTGGCACCTTGCTCTTTGCGATGGAGAATTGCATGAGTATGAGCGAAATTTGATAGAGCGGGCGGCGGAATTACTGGAAACGCCGGGTGAAAGGCCACAACTATGAGTATTATTGACAATATTAGAAATTGGCTGGATCAGGATAAATCTGTGCGCATGGTTGCTGGTGATATTCAATTAACATCGGAGTTGCTATTGCTTGTGCGTATGATGCTGGCCGATGGGGAATTGAAGGCTGAAGAGCTCGACAACTTTAAACGTATTTGTAATCGGGCTTTTGGTATTCCCCATGAAGATGTTGCAGGTGTAATCAGTTATCTGAAGGAATTTGGCTATGAGACAACACCGCAGGATGCTGCGAATATGTTTCAAAGCCTCGATATCGAGCGTAAACGCGCTTTGCTTGTGCACATGTTTTCAATCGCGAAATCCGATGATGATCTGGATGTGAACGAGATTGAACTCATTCGCAAAACAGCCGCTATTCTAGGCCTTGCTGCTGAGGATATTCTGACGGCAGGTCGTGAAGCGAACTGAACTTGTCGTAAACGCCAGTTCTCAAAAAATATGATTGTTTTTAGCTGATTTTTGAGTTGAAGTTGACGTATTCTATTTGACGTTGATGAGCTTGCGCTCTAGTGTAATTTTACTTTGATGGTGCCTTATAAAAGTAAGGCTGAGATACATTTCGGTGCGGTTGACTCATTTCGGGGACCAAGTCCGTTACTGTCATTTAGCGAAATCTGTGACGACTGTTCTGGGTAATGGTCGTTAGAGGATGTTGCTTTGGATGTTTCTCAGATATTTTTATAGATGGCTCCGTCTCCGTTCAAAAAACGAAAGGCGGCTTGAGATGATTCGTGTTCTGATTTCTGGTTTTTTTGTGTTGGCAGGTTCAACGTTTTCCCGTGCTCATGGTGGGCATTTGGGTGATCTTGCCGGACATAGCCATTGGCTTGGCTGGGGAATGGTTGCTGCTGCCGGTGTGATTGTTGCTGTTCTTGGCACGAAGACCAAGGGCAAGCAGGACGATGATGAAGCTGCTGCTGAGGGCGAAACTGACAGCGAAGTCAGCCCTTCCTAATCCGCTATCTGGAGAAAATAATATGGATGAGAAACTTGGAATTATGGTGTGTGGTCATGGTAGCCGCAATCAGAATGCCGCGAAAGAATTTTCAAAGGTGGCTGGCGGTTTGAAAAAACGTTTTCCACATTTACCGGTGGAATACGGTTATCTGGAATTTTGCAATCCGGTTATTCATGCGGGTCTCGATAAATTGCGCGATCAGGGGGTGACCAAAGTTCTGGCCGTGCCGGGCATGTTGTTTGCAGGTGGTCACGCCAAGAATGACATTCCTTCTGTGCTCAATACGTATGTCGCACAAAATCCCGGTATGGAAGTTATCTATGGGCGCGATCTTGGTGTCGATTTGAAGATGATCAAGGCTGCAAGCGAACGAATTCAGGCAGCGATTGACCGCTGTCAGAGCGATGTTCCACTGGAAGAAACATTGCTGATGGTGGTAGGTCGTGGTGCTTCTGACCCGGATGCCAATTCCAATGTGACGAAGGTTTGTCGAATGCTCTGGGAGGGCATGGGTTTTGGTTGGGCGGAGACTTGTTATTCCGGTGTGACTTTTCCGCTGGTGGAGCCGGGCCTCGAACATGCGGCAAAACTTGGTTATAAACGGATCGTGGTTTTCCCGTATTTCCTATTCACCGGCGTATTGATCAAACGCATTTATGCCTATGCGGATGCGGTTGCTGAGCGACATCCTGAGATTGAATTTGTTAATGCTGATTATCTCAATGATCACCCTCTCGTACTCGATGTATTTCAGGAACGGGTGAATGAAATCAATGATGGCAGCCCCAATATGAACTGTCAGATGTGTAAATATCGTGAGCAAGTTTTAGGTTTTGAAGATCAGGTGGGGATTGTGCAGGAGAGCCATCATCATCACGTTGAAGGTATTGGCGGCGGGCTGGAAGATTGTCCTTGCGAAGGGGATTGCGATGCCAAATGCCGGGAGCAGGAGTTTTGCGAAAAGCATGGACTTCCGTGGACGCCATTACATGAGCATAGCCACGATCACGGGCATAGCCATAGCCACGACCATGAACACGGGCACTCGCACGACGATGGACATCATCACCATCCTTATCCTCATGCGGACCATCCATTGGGGCCAAATTCGATGAAAAAAAACTAAACCAGTGGAATATATTCGCGAACCACAAGAAATCTATCGACGCTCTTTTGCCATTGTTGAACAAGAGGCTTCGTTGGATAATTTGCCAACGGAAATGCGCTCGATTGCCATTCGCATTGTTCATGCGTGCGGCATGGTTGATGCGGTGGATGGTCTGGTCTGGTCTGAAATGGCAGTGATCGCGGGGCGTAAGGCCTTGGGCGATGGCTGCAAGATTTTTACAGATGTGGAAATGGTGAAGGCAGGAATTATTACACGGCATTTGCCGGAAAATGTAGAAACCATCTGCACATTGAATGATCCGAAAACACCTGTCCTGGCAAGGAAGATCGGCAATACTCGGTCAGCTGCCGGGGTCGATCTTTGGGATGAAGCTCTGGCCGGTTCTATTGTGGTAATCGGGAATGCACCGACGGCACTCTTTCGCCTGTTAGAGTTGCTTGATGATGGTGCGCCAAAACCTGCGTTGATTTTGGGCTTTCCTGTCGGGTTTGTGGGAGCTGCGGAATCCAAGGAGGAGCTGGCAACCAATTCTCGCGGTTGCGAGTTCATAACTCTTAAAGGTCGAATTGGTGGCAGCGCGATAGCATCGGCCGCGCTAAATGGCTTGGCCAATGGCATAGCGGAAGGGGCTGGCATATGACCTCTTGGCTCTCGGTGATTGGTATTGGCGAAGATGGTCTGCCGGGACTTTCAGGTTCGTCGCGCAAGTTGATTGAAACGGCTGAAATTCTGATCGGTGGAAAACGTCATCTGGAAATGGTTCAGGAATTTTCCGGCAAAAAACTCACATGGTGCACGCCGTTGAGCGACACGATTGCGGATATTGCCAGCTATCGAGGTAAGCGTGTTTGTGTTCTTGCAACGGGTGATCCCATGTGGTTTGGCATTGGTGTTACGCTTGGTCGAACCTTCAATGCGGATGAGATGATGATCGTTCCGGCGCTTTCTGCGTTTTCGATGGCGGCTGCTCATATGGGCTGGTCGTTGGACAGGACTGAAACCATCACGCTTCACGGCAGGCCTCTTTCAAATCTCGCACGTCATTTATTTCCCAATGCAAACTGGATGATTTTGTCGGAAAATGGTGAAACGCCGTCGGCTGTGGCAAATTGGCTTTGCGAGCGAAGCTTTGGGAGTAGTGAAATTACGGTGTTGGAACATTTGGGCGGTGAACGCCAACGTATCCGTACTTGTTTGGCGGCCGACTTTGCTTTCGATGATGTTGCGGATTTGAACACCATCGCCGTTCAGTGTGTTGCCAGTGAAAATGCAAACTGGCAGGCGCAAATTCCGGGCCTGCCCGACGATGAATATATTCATGACGGGCAGCTTACGAAACGCGAAGTTCGTACGGCGACCCTCGCTGCGTTATGCCCATATCCCGGTGCATTGCTTTGGGATATTGGTGCTGGTTGCGGTTCTGTCGCGATTGAGTGGATGCGGTCGGCAAAAAACGCGCGGGCCATTGCAATTGAATCTTCCGATAAACGTGTGACGATGATTGCCCAAAATGCCGAAAAATTTGGCGTGTCTGACATCAGGATTATTCATGGTGAGGCACCGCAGGTTTTGCCTGATGCATCACCTGATGCCGTGTTTATCGGTGGGGGCATTGCAAACGGTGTTGTATTTGACAATGCGTGGGAAGTGCTTCGTGCAGGTGGGCGCATGGTTGCTAATGTTGTGACAATTGAAGGTGAAGCGAGATTGCATGATCTTCAAAAGGCGCATGGCGGCGAGCTTGTTCGTATTGCAGTCTCGCGACTTGGTCCTATTGGCGGCCTACACGCTTGGAAACCGCTGATGCAGGTGACCCAATGGCAGGTGACGAAATCTCATAAGGCTGGCACATGACCGGAAAACTATATGGCCTTGGCCTTGGCCCCGGTGACCCAGAACTCCTGACGCTGAAATCGCTGCGGTTGTTGCAGGCAAGCCCGGTGGTGGCATATCCGGCACCCGATGACGGGCCAAGTTTTGCGCGCTCAATTGTTGCTGAATTTATTGATGAGCGGCAAATCGAAATTCCAATCATCATTCCTATGCGTGTAGAGCGATTTCCTGCGAAATCCGTTTATGATGCAGCAGCTAAAGAAATTTCGGCTCATCTGGATAATGGGCGGGATGTGGCCGTTCTTTGTGAGGGCGATCCGTTTTTTTATGGCTCATTCATGTATCTGTTTGAACGCCTAGCCGGGAGTTATGAAATTGAAATCGTACCCGGTGTTTCATCGCTGATGGCCTCGGCGGCGGCGCTCGGCCGGCCACTTGCGGCCCGAAATGATATTTTGACGGTTATTCCGGCACCCTTGGATGATGATGAGATTACAAGCAAACTAGCAAACAGCGATGCGATAGCCTTTATCAAGCTTGGGCGGCATTTTGAGCGGGTGAGGAATTTGATTGAAGATGCTGGCCTTACGGCATCATCGGGTTATCTGGAGCGGGTGACACTGGACAATCAAAAAGTCATGCCACTTAGCGATGTGGACAATGACCGGGCACCATATTTTTCAATAATCTTGATTTACAAGGGAGCGGAGAATTGGATTTCCGACCTTGGCATGGGAATTCAAAAGCAATGACACAACCGCATGTTCTAATTTTGTCGGATCAGACATTTGAGCTAGCCTCGTCGATTAAATCGGAAATCGAGGGGACGGTCCATGGCTATTCAAAACGGACCACAAAAGCTGATTCCTCTTTTGATGATGTGAAATCTCATATCCAGAAACTGTTTCGTGCCGGTACGCCGATCATCGCAATCATGGCCAGTGGTGCGCTCATTCGAATTCTTGCCCCTCTGCTTGATGACAAGCACAATGAACCGCCGGTTATTGCCATTGCTGAAGACGGGTCCAGTGTTGTGCCTCTGCTTGGTGGACATCATGGTGCCAATAAACTTGCACGCAAGATTGCCGCCAAGCTGCAAACGACAGCGGCGATTACCACCGCAGGAGATTTGAAATTCGGCATAGCACTTGATCAGCCGACTGAAGGTTTGGTGCTGGCAAACTGGCAGGACGCCAAAGCAGTGATGGCGGCTCTGGTCGCGGGTGGTTCGGCAATACTTGAAGGTGAATCCGAGTGGCTAACCAATTCAGATATTCCATTTGATACTGCCGGAAATGTGAAATTGACCGTCACTGATGAAGCACGTGAACCGAGCGATCTGGAATTGATTTATCATCCCAGGACGCTGGTTCTGGGTTTGGGTTGTGAACGAAATGCAGATGGTGATGAAGTGATTGCCCTTGCTGAGCAGGCGTTGAATGGGCTTTCGCCAAAGGCAATTGCCTGTGTTGCATCCATCGATTTGAAGGCGGATGAAACTGCCCTTCATCTTGCTGCGAACCACTTTGGTGTTGAAGCAAGGTTTTTTCCAGCAGAGGTCCTTGAAGCGGAAAGTGATCGGTTGGAAAATCCATCCGATATCGTTTTTTCTGAAGTTGGATGCCACGGGGTGAGTGAAGGTGCTGCTCTTGCAGCGAGCGGTTCCGGCGGAGAAATGATTGTTCCCAAGATAAAATCCAAACGAGCAACGGCTGCAATTGCCCGCTCGCAAAGCATACTTAGCCCCGAAGAGATTGGCCGTTCCAGAGGACGGTTGTTTGTGGTTGGCATCGGGCCGGGGCAAGATGCTTGGCGTTCGCCTGAGGTTACCCGGATGATTGGAGACGCTACCGATTTGGTTGGATATTCTCTCTATCTTGATTTGATTACTTCGATCAGTGCAGGAAAAATTCGTCATGATTTTGATCTGGGCAAAGAGGAAGACCGGGTGCGCCATGCCATGGAGTTGGCTGGAACCGGCAAGGATGTTGCTTTAGTTTGCTCAGGTGATGCCGGAATTTATGCCATGGCAACTTTGGTGTTTGAATTGCTGGCTCATGGGGGGCTGAGCGACGGTGCCAACCGTATCGCCATCGAAGTTTCGCCGGGAATATCTGCCTTGCAGGCAGCAGCGGCGCGTGCGGGTGCTCCATTGGGCCATGATTTTTGTACTATCTCATTGTCGGATTTATTGACCCCTTGGGAAGCCATACAGATGCGTCTCAAGGGAGCTGCGGAAGGTGATTTTGTGATTGCCTTCTATAATCCGGTATCAAAACGGCGGCGCACTCAGCTTGCTTATGCCAAGGAAATTTTGTTGAAGCATCGGCCTGCGGATACGCCGGTAATTCTTGCCAGTAACCTTGGTCGTGATCAGGAGAAATTACGCATTGTTCCTCTTAGCGATCTGTTGATCGATGATGTGGATATGCTCACGGTGGTGATCGTTGGTTCGTCGGAAACTCGATGTGTGAAGACTGGCGATGGTCGAAATTGGGTTTATACACCGCGCGGATATTCGGCAAAATCAGGCACTAATATTAACCCTCAGATAGTGGAAAAAGCATGACTGTATATTTTATCGGAGCAGGCCCCGGTGCGCCAGACTTAATCACTGTGCGTGGCCTAAAGTTGATCGAAGCCTGTTCTGTATGCCTTTATGCTGGTTCATTGGTGCCGGAGGAAATTGTGGCCGCAGCGCCCGATGATGCGATTGTTCGCGATACTGCACCGATGCATCTGGACGAGATTATCGAAGCGATGAAAGAGGCCCATGATCGGGGCGAAGACGTGGCTCGTGTCCACTCTGGTGATCCATCTATTTATGGGGCCGTGGCGGAGCAAATGCGACGGCTTGATGCGCTCGGTATTAATTATGAAGTGGTTCCGGGTGTGCCAGCATTCGCCGGGGCAGCAGCGAAAATTGCAACTGAATTGACCCTTCCTGAAATCGCCCAAACGATCATCATTACGCGTACGGATATGAAGGCGTCCTCCATGCCTGAGCGCGAAACGCTGGAAATTCTTGGTGCTTCAGGGGCGACGTTGGCGATCCATCTTTCCATTCGTAATCTTGCCTATATACGCAAGGCGCTGGAACCGCATTATGGGGATGATTGTCCGGTGGTTATTGCCTATCGCGCCACCTGGCCGGATGAATTATACATTCACACGACCCTTGCTGGGATGAAAGACGAGGTGCGCAAGGCGAAGTTAACGCGCACGGCATTGATCATGGTTGGGCCAGTGTTCGGGCAGGCTGAATATCGCGATTCCGATTTGTATAATTCCCAGTTTGCTCACGTGCTGCGCAACAAGATTACTGCGAAGAAACTAGCTGCCAGTGATGCTGGCAATTAGGGCCTCCACGCTTGAAAATGTTTTGCCCGCTAGTGCGGCTGGGCGCTCGATCATGATGACGGACAGTTGGAGTTTTCTTGCTGCCAGTAATTTCTGCCATGCGCCGGTTCCACCGGAGTTGCGGCATACGATGTGGGTGATTTTTTTGGTTTTTAGCAACTCGATTTCTGTATCGAGATTGTTTGAAGGTTTTGCAATCAAGATATCCAGACCGGGGAATTTGGATGCAGGCGGTTCAATCATGCGAGCGATGAAACGAGTGTTTCTGAGTTTGGAGAATGAAGCCAGATGTTGGCTTCCAAGGGCCAAGAATACAGTGGCGTTTTCGGGCAGCGCGTCCACTGCGTTGTTAAGATCGGACACTGAAAGCCAATGGTCTTCCGGTTCGGCATTCCATTCGGGGCGTAAGAAATGCAATCTGGTGATGTTTGTTTGTTCACAGGCTGCAGCCGCGTTTTTGCTGATGTTTTCTGCAAATGGGTGGGTTGCGTCGATCAGCAGGCCAATTGTTTCCTTTCTCAAATATTCAACGAGGCCAGCGACACCACCAAACCCGCCTTTGCGCAATTCTCCTGCTGGCATTTTGGGGTTTTTGACCCGACCTGCCAGTGAGGTAATAACCCGCAATCCGTCTACCTTGCAGAGCAGTTCTGCTATCTTCAAAGCTTCGTGGGTGCCGCCCAAAATCAGAATATCTCGCGGCATGTCATTCGCTCCAATCGGTACGAGCAAGGATCTCTCCAGTGCGGGAAATGATCAGGATCTCTACGCTGACAGGGGCCGTTCGCAGGACAGTTTTTACGGTGTTGCGCGCTCGCAGGGCAATGTGGGATGGCAGGGGGAGTTTGGCTTTCTCCGCAATTTGCAAGGCTTCCAGTGCGGTGTTGGCAGATCGTATCTCGTTCGCAATTTTCATATCCGCGCCGATTTCGATGGCCTGTTCGGCCAGCCAATCCATATCGATCTGAGAGCGCCCGGAATGCAAATCCATTGCGCCTTGGGCGAGTTTGGTGAATTTGGCAAAGCCGCCAGCCAAAGTCAGTTTATCAATCGGGTTAGCGCGCAGATATTTGAGCAGGCCGCCAGCGAAGTCCCCCATATCGAGCATGGCTTCATCGGGAAAATTGTACAGGTTTTGCGCGACTTTTTCCGAGGTGGAACCCGTGGCACCGAGCACATGATTGATATTGTTGGCACGGCTAACATCGATACCTCTATGGATCGAGTGTATCCAAGCGGAGCAAGAAAAGGGATGGACCACGCCGGTTGTCCCGAGAATGGAAATACCGCCGAGGATTCCGAGGCGCGGGTTCCATGTTTTTTTTGCAAGCTTCTCGCCGCCGGGCACCGAGATGGTGATTTCGAAGTTGGCGAGAATATTGTTTTCACGGCAGAAGGCCTCAATGACTTCTGTCATCAGTTTTCGGGGAACAGGATTGATTGCCGCTTGGCCGACATTGATGGGCAGTCCTGCTTTGGTGACGGTGCCGACTCCTTTGCCTGCGCGGAAAATGATGCCGCTCTCACTGCGACGCACAGTAGAAGTAATGATCGCAAGATGGGTCACGTCGGGGTCGTCGCCCGCGTCTTTGATAATGCTTGCCGAGGCGTAACCATTACCAGTTTCTTCTTTGGTAAGTGCAAAGGATGGTTTGTCACCTTTTGGCAGAGTGATTTCTACGGGGTCGAGAAAATCACCTTTGACCAAGGCGTGAAGCGCGGATTTGGTGGCAGCGGTTGCGCAAGCGCCAGTGGTCCAGCCGCCTCGCAATTCTCGCGCGGGTTTTTCAACCTCAATATTGATCGGTTCATTCTCGCTCATAAATATCTTATAGGGGATAGGAAGACGATGAAAAAGGAATACCTTACTGTCCAACACATGGAGTATGTTTCATGAAGCGATTTGTTTCTGAATTACCGGATTTTGAACCGGGTTGGGTATGGCTGGTTGGGGCTGGCCCGGGTGATCCCGGGTTGCTGACATTGCATGCGGCTAACGCCATTCAACAGGCTGATGTGATCGTTTATGATGCGCTGGTGAATGAAGCCATTCTTAATTTGGCTAAGGCTGATGTCGAACTCATTTATGCGGGGAAACGTGGTGGCAAGCCTTCGCCAAAGCAGGGAGATATTTCACTGCGTTTGGTTGAACTTGCCGGTGAAAACAAACGTGTTTTGCGCCTTAAAGGTGGAGATCCATTTGTGTTCGGGCGTGGTGGTGAAGAAGCGCTAACGCTGGTTGAAAATCATATTCCATTTCGCATCGTGCCGGGAATTACCGCTGGTATTGGTGGTTTGGCCTATGCGGGAATTCCTGCTACTCACCGTGATATCAATCAAAACGTGACGTTTCTCACTGGTCATGATGCTGGGGGAATTGTGCCTGAAACAATTAATTGGGAGCATGTGGCCAAAGGATCGCCGGTGATTATAATGTATATGGCGATGAAGCACTGGCCTACAATTCGCGATCGTTTGGTTGGTTATGGCCGCTCCGAAGATGAGCTGGTGGCATTCATTTGTAACGCGACGACCAAGGAGCAAAAGGTGTTGGAAACGACCCTTGGCAATAGTGTTGCAGATCTTGAATCAAGTGATATTGAACCGCCTGCGATTGTTGTGGTCGGGGAAGCCGTGCGGTTGCGCGCCAAATTGAACTGGCTTGATGCTGTATCATGAAAGGTTTGCAAATCAGCGCTCCACAATCTGGAAGTGGTAAGACGTTGGTGACATTGGCATTGTTGCGTGCACTCAAAAATAGAGGCGTCAACGTTTGTGCGGCAAAGGCCGGTCCTGATTTTATTGATCCGAGGTTTCACGAGAAGGCGCTTGGGCGTCCATCGATCAATCTTGATCCGTGGGCAATGAAATCTGAGCGTATTTGTGAATTGGCGGGGGCTCTGGATGGGGAACTGTTGATTGTCGAAGCTATGATGGGGTTGTTCGATGGTGCAGCGGATGGTTCTGGTTCTGCTGCAGATTTAGCAAGAATTTTGCAGCTACCTGTCGTGCTCGTGCTTGATTGCACAAGGCAATCTCATTCGATTGCTGCGTTAGTAAAAGGATTCAAGGAATTTCGACAAGATATTGTTATCGCGGGTGTAATCCTAAATAAAATTGGCAGTTGCAGGCACGAAAAACTATTGCGAAATGCTCTTGATGGTATCACCGTCCCGGTGTTGGGGGCAATTCCGCGAAACAAGAATTTGCATATACCAGAACGCCATCTTGGGTTGGTGCAGGCAGGTGAATTGGAAGGCTTTGAGACTTTTTGTGAAAGTGCAGCGCAAATTATTGCTGAAAATTGCGATTTGGATGCTTTGCAGAAGGTTGGGGGGGAGGTTTCCGCCTCTCCAGATCAATCGTCTATACGAATTCCTCCATTGGGCCAGCGCATCGCGGTTGCGCGGGATGAGGCGTTTTCCTTTTGCTATCCGCATTTGCTGAACGATTGGCGCGGGGCGGGGGCCGAACTTTCCTTCTTCTCGCCTTTGCGTGACGAAGCACCTGATCCCCGAGCGGATGCGGTATATTTGCCTGGTGGTTATCCTGAATTGTATGGGGAAGCATTGGCGACAGCCAATATTTTTCGTGGTGGAATGAAGAAACTGGCCACTGACAGAAAGCTGATTTACGGCGAGTGCGGTGGATATATGACGCTGGGCCACGGTTTGGTGGACGCAAAGGGTGTGCATCACGAGATGTTGGGGTTATTAGCGCTGGAAACCAGTTTTGAAAAACGGAAATTGCATTTGGGATATCGACGTGCACGGGGAGAGAGGTTTCCGTTGGGCGAGGCTATAATGGCCCATGAATTTCACTACAGTTCGATTTTACATGAGCAAGGGGAGGCGCTGTTTAAAATTGAAGATGCTTTAGGGACAAACCTTGGGAGTGCTGGGCTGTGCGATGGTTCGGTGATGGGATCCTACATGCATTTGATTGATGTGAATGATGGATAATTTTGCTGTTATTTTGCTGTTAGCGCTGATTCTGGACTGGTTTCTTGGGGAGCCGCAAGAGATTTGGTCACGCGTTCCTCACCCTGTTGTTCTGTTTGGCAAGGCTGTTGGTCTGGCAGACAAGGTGCTCAACATCGCGATGGATGCGCCTGCAGTTCAATACAGGAAAGGTGCTTTGGCCATTTGCATGTTGCTGGTGGTTGCGTATTTGGCTGCGATAATTTTGGAATGGATAATTGGCCATTTTGGTTTATTTTCTTGGGTGTTTGAATGCCTCACCGTATTTGTTTTGCTTGCCCAGCGCAGTCTGTTTGATCATGTGCAGGCTGTAAGCGAGGGGCTTCGCCGGAGTGGGATTGAAGGTGGACGCGAAGCGGTTGGACTGATTGTCGGGCGTGATCCAGAATTGCTGGATGAAAAGGGTATTTGCCGAGCATCAATCGAAACCCTTGCGGAAAATTTTTCAGATGGCGTGTTGGCACCTGCATTCTGGTTTGGCGTGTTTGGTTTGCCGGGATTGTTTATCTACAAAATGATTAATACGGCTGATTCGATGATTGCCTATCGGTCAGAGAAATACCTTCATTTTGGCAAATTGGCAGCGCAAATTGACGATCTGGCCAATTGGCTTCCTGCTCGGTTGTCATTTGGGATAATCGCTGTAGGTGCCACTTTTGTCGGGGGGATTGTATCCGCAAAAAATGCTGTTTCGGTGGTATTGCGCGATGCAGGACTGCACCGCTCTCCAAATGCCGGTTGGCCGGAGGCTGCAATGGCTGGAGCAATGGATATTGCCCTTGGTGGGCCTCGTAAATATGCCCATGAGACTGTGTCTCAGGCCTTTATCAATGGTAGCGGCAAACATGAGTTATCAGCACGGGATATCGAAACGAGCCTCGAGTTTTTCCGCGCTGCTTGTTTCGTGTTTTGGGGCTTGGTTCTGGCGATTGTTGTGCTGAACTAGTTATTCTGGCGGGTGCAGTATAATAGGTTTTGCATAGGCTGGCTGCTCGGCGAAAACTTCCGCAAAACTCATGCCCAACCAAGCCATTTGCATTGCTCGTATTGGCCCTGCGTGGCAGATGATGGCGGTATCAGCGTGGCCCTCTGCTAGTGCTTCGAGTACACGGGCCTGAACTTCTTTAAAACTTTCGCCATCAGGTGTTGGCAGATTGAACGGGTCTTTTAGCCATGGCTCACTGAGCTTGCGATCAATGTCTTTCCACATCACACCTTCCCAACGTCCCATGTCCATTTCCCACAAGCGTTCGTCGAAAATGATTTCGAGACCGTCGCGCTCGGCGATCATATGAGCAAGCTTGCGGCAGCGCAGGGCCGGGCTTGCCAGTATTTTCGTTACTTGTGGCGTGGTTTTATGGGCAAGAGTAATTTGTTCGTGGCCGATTTCTGCAATGTCCAGATCGAGCCTGCCGTAACACGTACCCTTCTCAACATTGGGGGTTGGGTGGCGCAGGAATATCATGCGGCTGCCCAACAGGCCGAGAGAATTACGAGGATGGTGATTTCAGACAATTGTTCCATAGCGCCAAGGCCGTCGCCGGTGTAACCGTTGAGACGTTTTTCAAGAAAGAGCAGCATTGCGCCGGCAACGATGAAGCCCATCACGCCCGCGAACACACCGTAGCCGCCGCCGAGGAGCAATGCCATGATAAAGGCGATGGCCAGGGTGAGCGTGAACTGCTCACTGGGGATGCCAGACGATACGGATTTTCCTATGCCCTCAGAGCGCGCATAAGTGGAATATTTGATAGCCAATGTCATGGTTGCGCGGGATGTTGCATGGGCGATGAGTAGTGCGAATATGCCTGCGTAAGGGCTGAGACTTGCGAGTGCTGCCCAGCGAATGCCAATAGAAAAGATCAAAGCCGCTGCGCCATAGGTGCCGATGCGGCTATCTTTCATGATCTTTAGAATTCTGGCTCGGGTATTACCGCCGCCCAGTCCGTCGGCACAATCGGCGAGGCCGTCTTCGTGCAAGCCACCGGTGATGAGCATACCGATAGCAATTGCTAATCCTGCAGCAATTGCTGGCGCAAAAAAGCTGGCTGAGATGTACCAGACGAAAGCGGGAATAAGCGCCAACAGCATTCCAACTACCGAAAACAGGTGGGCAGATTCAGCCAAATTATTTTCGGCGCTGATTTTTTCTGTCACAGATTTTGGTAATGGAATCCGTGAGAAAAATTGCAGGGCTATCATTAGCTTTTCAAACTGGTAGGCGAAACGCTCCATCCCTACTCTTTACCTGAAACTCCGGCGCTTTCAAAGGTCGCCATATCGGCCAGCATTGCGCAGGCGTTGCGCAGAAGCGGGAAGGCGAGCAAGGCACCGGTTCCTTCGCCAAGGCGCAGGTCGAGATCGAGCAAAGGTTCGGCACCTATGGCTTCAAGCATTAAGCGATGGCCGGGTTCTTTTGAACGATGAGCAAATACTGTGTGGGCGGCCGCTTCCGGGCGGGCTTTGAGTGCGACCAAAGCGGCCGAGGATGCGATGAAACCATCAACCAAAGTTACGCCGCCTTTGCTGGCTGTACCGATTAGGGCACCTGCCATCATGGCGATTTCCAAACCTCCATACGCGGATAATGCATCCATTGGCGCAAGAATACCGGGGCGGCGTTGGGCAATTTTTTTCAATATTGCCGCCTTGCGGGTTACGCCCTCTGCATCCAGTCCGGCGCCGGGGCCGGTCAGAACGTCGATATCTATACCCTCGATTGCGTGGCAGAGCAGGGTGGCGCTGGAGGTGTTGCCGATGCCCATTTCGCCCAATGCGATGACGCGGGTGCCATTTTCTATTGCGGTGGCTGCAAGGTTCGCGCCGAACTCCAGGGCTGCTATGGTCTGTTCGCTGGTCATGGCATCTTCATGCATGGCATTGTTTGTGCCTTTGGTGATATTGGCGCGAATGAGATTTTTGTGGTCGGGCAAATCGCCGATAATACCTGCGTCAACGATCACCATGTCTAGGCCGTTGGTTTTGGCGAAGACGTTTGATGCAGCCCCGCCATTCAAAAAATTAGCTACCATCTGGGTGGTGACTTCGCTTGGCCAAGCAGAAATGCCTTCGGCGACCATGCCATGATCTGCTGCAAATAGCATAAGCTTAGCTGGGTCGGCTGCGGGAAGCAAAGTGCCTTGTGCTCCGGCCATTTGTTGGGCCAGACGCTCAATGCGACCAAGGGAGCCGGGCGGTTTTGTTTTAATGTCGATCTGGGCTTGCGCCTCGTCAAGAAAAGTCTGATCGATTGGCGAAATTTGATAGTTTTCTAGCATTGAAATCTCCTGCGGATTGGCTGTTACTAATTACGCCATTACGGTCGGTTGCAACACCCTGTTCGCACCAAAAAATTGCAAATTCACTGAAAATTTCTCCAGAAAAAGCTTGAAGGAAGCAAATTCTCCACATACCCTTTTAAAAACAAGTGATTGGGGCAGAAATTGCGATTTTTTTCATATAAAGACCGACCGGTCCATCTGGGGCCATACCCGCTTGAGCGATTGAAGCGAACAGATATCATGCCGAGCCTCAAGGGCGTTCCGGCGCACAGTCAAATCACGTTTGATTGTCCTGATGCGCCCAGAAGCATCGTCAATGCGATGGCTGAATATCAGGCTATGCTTGATGCCATTCGTGATGGAATGGTGAATAAAGTCAAAGCCGGTTGTCCAGATGATTTGACGGAGAGGGCAAATCACCTGAAGAGTTTCGGCTATTTCTCAGATGCGACGATGGTTGCCTGCTGCAATCTTTCGCAGGATATGATGCTGGATGTGTCCTACAAAAACCCTGGAATTGATGCGCTGGCGGAGGCATTGCAAACCCGTCAAACCAAAACCCTGGCTTCGGGTATTGATGTAATTATGGCTGAGTTGAAAGAGTCTATGCGTGCTCCGCCAACGACCATGAAACATCATAGCCATGCAATTATTTTTCTTTATGAATACCCGCGTGATCCGAAGGACGATGAACCCGGTAGTGAATGGATAATGGATGCTCAAGCCCAGCGTGCGGGATTACGCGGTGCTGAAACAGCAGTTGTTATTGCCAATTATATCCGCTTGCTAGGCTATGATGCGCGAGCGCATACGGGTGCCACCAGTAATGTTGATTTGAATAAGATGGCCGTAGCTTCAGGCCTCGCCACTGTTGAATTTGGGAAGGTTGCAAATCCTTATGTGGGGTCGCGTTTTGGGCTTGCCGCGGTTACCACCAATTTTGAATTTACTGCAGATTTGCCATTGGCGCCTCTGGGTGAGCAGCCAAGATTTAAAACTCACGGACCAGCATGGATGGTGGGCAAGGGTTTTGCCAAAAACGCATTCAATCGTGAGCCATATGCAAAGCGACGGTTTGTTGATGGGGAGCAGCCCTTTGAGCGTTTGAAGCGGGTTGAGAAACCAACGACCTTCATAGACGAAGAGCGAGTGGCGCGGGTTCCCAAACGGACGGATTTGTTTGCGCGTGCACAATTCGGCGATATGGGACCGACCATTCAAGCAGGAACTATTAAGGGAAAATACGCCTCCAAGGCGGCACCTAGCCTTGCCCAACGGCGCCCGCTGGGTGCATTCGTATTGTTGCAAGATTCCCCAGAAGCACCGGAAATTGCTGATGGCCTCGACGATCATCAGCGCAATGCGGATAATATTAAGGCGACCTGCTATTTTCTAGGTGTTGATGCAGTTGGGCTGTCGCGTTGTCCAGACTGGGCTTATTATTCTCATAATGCGTTGGGCGAAGAGATTATTCCCTACCATAAAAATGCGATTTCGATGATTTTTGATCAAGGCCATGAGACCATGGAGGGGGCTTCCGGTGACGATTGGATATCAGTGGCGCAATCGATGCGGGCGTATTTACGATTTTCCTTGCTTGGAGGAGTGATTGCAAATCAAATAAGGGCGCTGGGCTATTCTGCGCGGGTACATTCGGTGATGGATGGTGAGGTTTTGCAACCCCCTCTGGCATTGCTCTCAGGGCTTGGTGAAGTTAGCAGGATCGGCGAAGTTATTCTCAACCCTTATCTGGGACCGCGATTGAAATCAGGGGTGGTGACGACGGATATGCCGTTTGTCCATGACAAACCGATTGACTTTGGTTTGCAAAATTTTTGCGAGAACTGCAACAAATGTGCCCGTGAATGTCCTTCTGGTGCGATTACTGCCGGGCCAAAACTGATGTTCAATGGTTATGAAATCTGGAAATCAGACAGTCAGAAGTGTGCGACCTATCGCATAACGACCCCGGGTGGAGCCATGTGTGGGCGCTGTATGAAAACCTGTCCGTGGAACCTTGAAGGATTGTTTGCTGAAGCGCCGTTCCGCTGGGCGGCGATGCATCTGCCGCAAATGGCGAAACCGCTGGCAAAGCTCGATGATATGGTTGGTAATGGCGACCTTAACTTGACCAAAAAATGGTGGTGGGATCTTGAACAGCAAGAGGATGGTGGATATCAGCCTACCGAACATGAACCCAATGCACGCGGTTTGCAGCCGGAGTTGGATTTGAAATATGAGGACCAGACACTTGCAGTTTACCCTGCTCCTTTGGCTCCACATCCTTACCCTTTTCCTGATCCGATGGACCGGGAAAAGGGTATCGAAGCCTATCAGGAAATGATTACGGCTGAAGTTTACAAAGAGAAACTGAAAGCTGGCGGCGCTGGAATTCCTGCGCACGTTTATAAAGCGCCGGAAGGTGATGCGCCCGTGATCCGGGTGGAGATTTCACTGGCCGAAAATATGAGCGATACGATCTGTAAATATGAACTTTGTTCGATTGATGGTTCACCTTTGCCGGAAGTTACTGCTGGTGCGCATATCGATATTGTGGTCGCGCCGGAATTTTTGCGTCAGTTTTCGTTGTCGGGTGATCCCTCTGACCGCAGCAAATATCAAATTGGTGTATTGCGCGAGGATGAGGGCAAAGGTGGCTCGCTGCTACTGCACCGAATATTTGAGAAGGGCCGCAAGATATTTATCTCCCGCCCAATCAATCATTTTCCGTTGGTAAAAGGGGTTGAGCGCACCATTTTGATGGGTGGCGGGATTGGGGTTACGCCGCTTATTTCAATGGCTCATACATTGCATAAAGAAAGTGCATATTTTGAACTGCATTATTCCGTCAGTAACCGGGAAGAGGCTGGGTATCTTGATGATCTGGTATCTTTTGAATGGAGCGACCGGGTGTTCTTACATGTTAGTACAGAAGGCTCACGGGTTGATTTGACCACACTGCTGAGCAAGCCTGAAAGCGGTAAGCATTTATATATTTGTGGGTCGGACCGCTACATGAAAGCTGTTGTGGAGGCGAGCGAACAAACAAGCTGGGAAGAAGAGAACGTTCATCTTGAATATTTCTCTGTGCCAGAGCTTCCTGAATATGAAAATCATGATTTCTCAATGCTTCTTGCAAAATCGGGCAAAACTATTGAGGTACGTGCAGACCAGCTGGCAACAGATGCACTGGCTGAAGCGGGGGTTCATGTGGATGTGAAATGTTCAGATGGCCTTTGCGGGGTTTGCAAAGTTGGCCTGATTTCGGGGGATGTTGAACATCGTGATTTCGTGCTTTCAAAGGCGCAACAAAAATCCAGTATCATTCTTTGCCAGTCCCGCGCAGCAGAGGCTGGCGGTAAATTGGAGATTGACCTTTAAGCAAAGGCCAATCTCCTGTTTGATTATCTGATGATCCGAAGGTCACCGATCTGCGCGGCAATGGCACTCATTGCTTCATCCAAGTCGTTGCCATCGACATCATAATAGAACTCACCATTCTTTACGATTTCAATGCCTTCTTGGACACCTGTGCCTGCACAAGCGTTGAGGAGACTTTTAACCGATGAACCATCCGAAACATCAAAGGCAATCGTAAAGATCGAAATACCGTCAGCTTTTGCGTTATTGCAAGACTGCAATGTATGGGCATTCATGATTTTTTCTGAATCACTACGGCTCTCTGGTGTTGTATCGAAAGTCGTATTTTCATATATGGTTCCAGCCAGATCAGTCGGATCTAGCCCCTCAATCCACCGATTTTGGTCGGCGCGAGCGAAGGCCCATGCACCATAACCGGTGAGATTTGGAGTGCTATCACCATCTGTTGGATAGTAGTTGTTACCATCGGTGAGCAGAATGATGTATTTCATATTCCGCCCGTTACCGTCTTCACGACCACCCGTGAAAGGCTCGTTATCAGAAAGTGTTCTCCAACCCCAAGTCAGGCCCTGCTGGATATTGGTTATGCCATTGGCTTGCATTGCATCAATGGCAGCTTCCACTGTGGTTTCTGTTGTTGTGAGTTCGGTGATGGCAGGAATGGTGCAATATTTGTTGGGACCATTCCATTCACCAAGACCGTTCTCGGTCATACCATTTTGATATTTAAACATCCAGCTTTGGCGGTTGATCTGATCAGTTGAACCTCTTTGATCTGGATCGAAAGTGGAATTTACAAAGTTACTGGTGTTGGGGGGGCTATTCGTTCCAAATCTTACGCCACCAGCAACGTAGAAGTCACGGATGTAATCATTCCGATAACGATCGTCGTCACCGGAGGTATAATAACTGCCGCCAGATTGGTAAGTATATCTGCGGTCAGGAGTGTCTGGTGCAAAGGTTGGTACAAATAGCGCATCGGCACCATTTCCAATAGATGCAGGATTACCAACGCTATCAAAGGATGTTTGTAAAGTGTTATAAGTGAGGTTCGATGATGCTACGTCATCTGTAGTATTATAAGGCCAAGGGCGCATTTCCACGCAACCGCTCCAATCCTCACCTACTTTGTCGTAAACATCGAGCCTGGTAAGCCATTCCCAAGTTCCGCTTATTTGTTCCTTGAATCCGGTAACCGCGGTAGCTGGAGTGCCGTCCAGATACTGGTACTCGGTGTTGTTATTTGTCTGATAGGTATCCCAGTTGAAATTTTCATGGTGAATTGAAGACCAACCATTTGTATCCATCCAGCTTGCAGAACTGTTACCAGCGCCAACGTTGACCATACCTGCAAATGGAACGACCGAAAATTTTACTGGATCCTCGATTTCGCTAAAACTACCGGCTTTAAAGATGGCTTCAACCAAACCTTTGGTTGTCGACTGCATGATGCTAAGGCGGCTGTTGGAACTCATAGAGCCAGAATTATCCATTACCAAAGCGATCTCTACGCTTCTGTTACCAACAGATATTTCTGAAGAAATATTAGCCTCAATCTCATCAATCCCCAGTACTGGGGCAAAAGCAGTCTTATAGTCGAGGATAGCTGCCAACTCGATTGTGGTTGGGACTGGGGGTTCTACACTTGTATCGCCATGATTGATCTTAAAGCTGAATGTAAGAGTGTTTATATTTATTCTTTGTTCTACATTTCCTTCAAAGAATTTTTTGGCATAAACTTCCAATGCTGCGTCATTGTCATCACCGATCGAGTAAAGTTCTTTAGCTGTTGCAAGGGCTGCGGCGTCCAGACTTTGTTGAACATAACCTTTTTGCCTTGAAAATGCTGACCAGTCCGTGGCGGCGGCTACAGAAGCCATAATTGGTAACAATGCAATAGTTGCAGTGATGGCAATATTACCACTTCTGTCTTTAAGAAAATTGATAACTTTACGCATGAGTTTCTCCCGACACACGGCTAAATTTGAAGTCTTGATGAGAAAATACAACAAATTCATGAATATATTGGAAAACCGAAAGATACATTTTCCACCTCAACATTTAGAATTTGTTAAGGTAGATAACGTGATCAATGATCGAGTTTTTAGGAGTTAATATACCACCTGCGTAACCGTATGCAGGTCAAGAAAACCGAACATTATATGATCGCCCGGTTTTCAATTTAGTATTGTAATGCCTACAGTTTAGCTGATGATTTTTTCCAACAGATGCAGATTACCCTGTGCCTGTTCCAGAGATGGATCAAGGTTTTGGGCTTTATCTAAATAGTGGCGGGCTTTTTGATAGTTGCCACGTAATAGATAGGAGTATCCCATATTGTTTAACACGCGAGGGTTGTTCCCCTTGAGGTCTTTGAGTTGGGCATAGGCTCGATCAGCAGTTTCAAAACGTCCAAGTTGATCAAGAGACGCTGCCAGACCCAGCCAGGCGGTGGCATTGTCTGAGCGCACCTCTACAGCTTGGCGAAAATGTTTTTCTGCCAATCCGTAATTTTGATTGGAGAAAAACTCCTGTCCCTGCACGAGCAGGCGCTTTGATTTGTCGCCCTTCAGACTGACGTAATTGGCTTTTCCAGTATATCGGTCATCCATGGAATTGGTAACTGAATTTCCTGCATGGGTTGACGTGCCGCTTGTGCTACAGCCACTCAATGGCAGAAGTACCAAAAGTGATATGGATACAGTTTTCAGAATAGATTTCATATTTCGCCCCTATTGGGTTGTTTTGTCTGGGCAAGTGTAACGCCAAAAACTTAATTACAGGCTGTCGAAGCTGGTTGCAGTTTCATGATCTAGGAAGGGTTTGTTAACTATTACAAATCCATTTCCATCATTCGCACGACCGTTGGCACAATGGCCACCCCAATAACAATTGGTAGAATGAAGAGTGTAACTGGTACTGACATTTTGGCGGGAAGGGCGTATGCCTTTTCTTCAGCCTTCATCATGCGTTTGTGGCGCATTTCATCTGAGTATACCCGCAATGCATCTGAAACGCTGGTGCCTAGTTCTTTGGATTGCTGGATCATGGTCGCAAAACCTTGTACTTCATCAAGGCCTAAACGCTCGCCCAATGAATGCAGAGCTTGATCCATTGGGCGGCCGGCTCGAATTTCCAGAGCTGCGATGTTTAGCTGGATGGAGAGGTTAGGGTAAGTCAGGGTGATCTCTTTTGAAATGCGTTCAACCGATGCTTCGGTTGTTAGACCAGCTTCGGCTGCAACCACCATTAAATCCATAACATCAGGAAAGCCGGAGCGATTTTCCAATACCTTTGCCTTGATACGATTGCCCAGATAAAGGGAAGGCAGAAAATAGCCAAGAACGCCGGATGCGAGAGCGTACATCATCTGTTTGACCACGGTGTATTCGGTATAGACGGTGATCATCAAGACCAGACCAAAGACCAAACCGGCTATGCCCATGCCAAAGCGGATTGCCAGAAAGCGTGTCACAGCACTTGGGTTGAGAAAACCTGCTTGAATAAGCGATAGCTGTAGTTTTCGCGTTGCTTTTGGATCGGACGTAGAATAAAAATCCGAGGTTTTTTTGGAAATGCTTTTGACGATGGTATCGTTGCCAGAAGCCTGTTTTCGTTCATCAGCACGAGTTTGCTTCTTTTCCTTTTTAATGTCGAGCCGTTTTTGAATTTCACCTCGATTGCGAGTGTTGGTGAAAGACTGGGCGGCGTAAAAAATGATCCCGAATATCAAAAGCGAACCAAGGACGCTGATGAGCAGCAGGGGGTTGATTTGAGAAATATATTCCATGCTCATTTACACCTTGAAACTAACCATTTTGAAGATCAACAGATTGCCCATGAGCAGCCAGAAGCCAAGACCGCCATAGGCAACCCATGTGGCTGGCATATCCCAAATTCCCTCGTAGTAATGTGGCATTAATCCCAACAATACCATGAACAGAATGACGGGCAGGGCAGATAGAAAAATTGCTGACATGCGACCCTCGGCAGAAATAGCATGTACTTTGCGTTTCATTTTCTGACGATCGCGAATAACAGCTGAAAGGCTTTCCAGTATTTCGCGAAGATTACCGCCAGTGGTGGACTGAATGGAAACGGCTGAAACCAGAAGGGGTAAATCATCGTGTCCGACTCTTTCATAGAGAGCGAGGAGTGCGGTGACTAAATCTGAACCATAGGTGATTTCGTCGGATACCAGACCAAATTCTGTGCCAATTGGATCGGGCATTTCACGGGCAACTGTACTGATTGCCACTGGCACCGGGTGGCCGGCTTTCAGGCTACGGGTGATCAGATCAACGGCTTCGGGCAATTGATCTGCAAATGCTCTCATCTTTTTGGAGCGTCGACGCTTCAGCCAGAGTACAGGAAAGAGAAACGCGAGAATTGGGGTGCCGATGAGGGTGAAGAGTATCGATTTGGTGAAAAAAACCAATGCCAAAAAGGCGATGACCAAATAAATTAGATAGTAGAACCCGGCTTTCTTAAGCCCAATTGTAAAGCCTGCCTGAACAAACAGTGTGTTCAGCCATTTCATGGGTAGAATTAGATTTCCATCCTGATCCAGACCGCGTTCTTTACGAAGTTGGATGAGGATATCTTTCTGACTAACGCCATCATTCTCATTGGATGCCATTCGTCGGTTGATGCGTTTTCTGTCTTTTGTGCTTGAAGAAAACACAGCAAAGCCTATTTCCACCAGCATCGCTGTCATCAGCGTTGCCGAAAGGAAAAATACGTGAATCATTCCAAATTCTGAAAATAGGCTCATTTGTCCAAATTACTCCAACGCAATGCCCGGTTCGAACATTTTACCGGGTAGTTCAATGCCCATGGCGACCAAATCTTCCAGGAAGCGCGGGCGTACACCCGTTGCTTCAAAATGGCCTTCAATTTCGTTATTTGGTCCAAGGCCGGTTCGTTTGTATTTGAATATTTCCTGCATCTGGATAACGTCGCCTTCCATGCCGGTAACTTCTGATATGGAAGTGACTTTACGTTGACCGTCGGACAGCCTTGTGAGCTGGACAACCATATGAATAGCGTTGGAGATCTGGCTGCGGATGGATGAAACCGTCATCGGCATGCCGGTCATTCCCAACATTTGCTCGAGGCGCGACAGCGAATCGCGCGGTGTATTGGCGTGAATGGTGGCCATGGAACCTTCGTGGCCGGTATTCATTGCCTGGAGCATATCAAAGGCTTCTTCGCCGCGAACCTCACCCAGTATTACACGGTCTGGACGCATGCGCAGGGCGTTTTTCACTAGGTCGCGCTGTTTGATTTCACCGACGCCTTCATTGTTTGGAGGTCTGGTTTCCATACGTCCCACATGGGGAATGTGCAGTGCCAGTTCTGCGGCATCTTCAATGGTTATGACGCGTTCTTTTGGTGAGATGAAGGCGGATAAAGCGTTCAACATTGTAGTTTTACCGGTACCGGTACCGCCTGAAATGATGGTTGTCATGCGGGATGCCACAGCGTGTTCCAGCAATAGAGACATTTGCGGTGCGAGTGCGCCAAATTCGACCAGTTTGTCGAGACCTAATTTATTGGCCGAGAACTTACGAATGGAAACTAGAGGGCCGTCAACGGCGATAGGACGGATTGCTGCGTTGAATCTGGAGCCATCGGCCATTCGCGCATCGCAGGTCGGGCTTGATTCATCAATGCGTCGCCCCACATTGGCAACGATTTTATTGACCACGCGCAGCAGATGAGCTTCGTCTTTGAAGGGGATATCAATTGGTTCCAAAACACCGTTGATTTCAATGTAACAATTTAGGTGACCGTTGATCAAAATATCGGAAATATCCGGGTTGCGCATGAGAGGTTCAAGAGGACCAAGGCCCGTCATCTCATCCACAAGTGTACCAACGAATTCATCCAGTTCTGCGGTATTCAAAGCAAGGCGTTCGTTGGCTACATAATCTGAAACGAATTTGTGAATTTCCTTCACCAGTTCATCTCTGGGTAATTTTTCCAATGCGATCAGGTTGAATTCTTCCAGCATTTTTCGATGCAGAACGACCTTTGCGTCCAAAATACGTTGGCGCGCTGTTGATACTTTAGTTGGCTCGTCGAGAACCTTCTCCGGCACAATTTCGGGTTTGAGAGTGGGCGTGTCTTTTGTTTCTGTTACAGGTGCAATGGCTGAAGAACCGTTTGGTTCGTCATCAAATACAATCGAGTCATCATCAAGCTTCAGGAATGCTGAAAATCTGTTAGACATTGGGTTTCCTTGTTTTTCAGCTGGCTCGGCGCGTTAATAGGCGCCGACCAAGGGACATTAGTCCGGATAATTTTTCGTCTTTTTGAATGTCTTCTGCTTCATTTTCTAAAATGATGGATCGAAGGGCCGTCGTGACGTTGTTATTTTCTTCAATTGCTGAAAGCGGCACGCCCCGATCAACCGCATCACGAACCAGCAGATAGTTGTTTGGGATGCCGCCGGCGAGATACTCACCCAATGTGGATTCCACATCAGTGTAATTGAGGCCGTTTTCGTTTTTGCGCTTATCCATTCGATTGACTATGACTTTTGGATCAGCCTGATTGCCGATTTTTTCTTCGACGGCGTCAATCAAGCGCTTGGCATGGCGAATAGACGGTACAGTCATATCTGCAACGATGAACAGCTTGTTGGAGCCCATGATGACTGTATCGGTCCATGGAAACCAGGTGCGAGGTAAATCGATTACAACGTAATCGAAATATGCCGAAACCAGATCGAGTAAACGTACCACAAGGGCAGGCTTAAAAGTGCGCATTTCGGTTGGGTGGTTTGGTGCGGAAATAACTGAAAGTCCGCTATCATGCTTGGACAACATGACATCGAGCAATTGACGATCCAGGCGTTCAGGTGCATTTTCGATTTCTGTAATATCAAAACGAGGTTCGATGTCCAGGTATTCTGCGCATGAACCGTGCTGGAAATTTAAATCGACCACACATGTGGTGCGGCCAAGCGGTTTGCCATGACGATTGAGAATGGCGGCGGTTTCAAGGGCTGCCATTGTGGTGCCTACGCCGCCTGAGGCGGGCATAAAGGCCAAAAATTGAGGTTCCATCTGAGCGTCTTCGCCAGACTGTTTCAACGCATTGTTACAGGCACGAACAAGGTCCGAGGTTTGAACCGGTTTGGCCAGAAAATCTGCAACTTTCAACTGGATCAAAATGCGTGTTGCAGCAGGGCTGAAATCGCTCGAAATTACGATGATTTCAGTATTTGCACCAAGCATGCGTTTGACTTTTTGCAGGCTTTCAAAGTCCTCAACCTGACTGGCATCAAGATCCACTATGATGGCGTCACAATCCATGTCGCGAATCTCGGCACCAATTTCACCAATGGTCTTATTTATGCAGACGAAATTTTGCTGCTCATTATTTGAAAAGGCACCCTTGGCGAGAGCGACAAGTTCCGTGTCATGCGAAATCATAGCCAGATTTCGTATCTCGCCGGATTTTTCCCGATCTGACATCGTTATTTTCCCCGTGTGGATCTAATTTGTATTGGTTGACTCATATACATCCTATTTGACGATGCCTTGTGTTTGGCTTCCATTGGAACTCGCCTGGGATTCCATTACTGGATTTCTGTATCTTTTTATTACAGCTGCCTGCCGTTTTCCGTTTGTTGGAATGTCTGTATTGTCGAAGCCATCCGGCCATGTGTCGACAACACTGATTGCTTCATTGACAGCAAGAGATTCTCCCGCAAATGAAGTGATACCTTCATCGCGAGACAAATATTGTGGATTGCAGCCGGTTAAAGTGGTGACGCTGGCGAGCAATACTCCAGCCAAAAACAGAGGGGTATTTTTTATTCGATTTACCATGATTTTTCCTTTGCTCAATCCAGACTGATCACGTGGCCGGAACGCAATGTTCCAGAATCCGCAGCCGCGAGTTTGCGCAAATGGGCGCGGTTTACTTCCAACTTGCCTTTTACAAACAAATCCACGTCATTGGCTGGAAGAGTTGTAGAAAGAGGCGTCGCAATTTGTGTGCCTGGAGCGATTGGCCTAACCAGTCGTGGCGTAACAATAATTACTAGATCGGTCTGTTTCTTACGGAAGGATGAGCTTCTGAATAGCGCTCCAATGATCGGAAGATCGCCCAACCACGGGTATTTACGCAAGGTATAATTGGAGGTCGATTGCAGCAGACCTGCGATAACGAAACTCTGTCCATCACGCAATTCTACTGTCGTTTCTGCGCGACGAACGACCAGACCTGGGATTTCGATTCCACCAAATTTTACCGAGGTGGTTGGATCAACCTCACTCACTTCTGGGGCAATTTTTAAGTGTATCAAACCGTTATCAAGAACGGTTGGTGTGAATTCCAGCCCCACACCGAATTTTTTGAATTCAACAGTAACTTCACCATCACCAGAGGAAATTGGGATAGGGAATTCGCCACCAGCAAGGAAGCTAGCTGTATCGCCGGAAAGTGCTACAAGGTTTGGTTCTGCCAAACGGCGGGCAACGCCGCGGCTTGCCAGTGCATCGATAAGAATGTCTACACTCATGCCTTGGTCGATGAGGTTTCCAACTAATCTGCCAAAGGGAGCTGAACCTGAAACAAGGGCCGATGCAGATGAAAACAATGCGCCTGTATTGGTAGAAAGATTTGTTCTGCCATCGCTGCCTCTGAGGCCCACACCAATAGATTTTACTCTTGATCGTTGAGCTTCAATGAAGCGAACTTCAAGCTTTACCTGTTGCGAACCTTTTACGCTGATTGAATCAATGATGTCCTTGTCGAATTGTTTGGCAATTCTGCGGGCTTTTGCGGCCGCAACGGAGCTGCTGGCTTTTCCTGTTAAAACAACACGACCATTAGCTGTTTTTGCCCGAATTCTTGATTTAGGCAATGCGGACCTTAACGTTTGATTCAGGCTTTCTGTATTGGCACCGACTTGAACGTCCATCATGCCAACCAGTTGTTTTTCTTCATTATAAAGCGCTATGCCGGTTGATCCAACTTTTGAACCGATCAGATAAAAAGAACGGTCGGTCAGCGGCTTTACCACCAATATTTCAGGATCGCCCACAACAATCTCACTAAAAGACGCGTCCGTGCGAATTGTCTTTGGCAGAGCCTTGGCTATGCGGATGGTTTTTGTGCTGGTGGAAGCTGAGAGGTGTACAATATTTCCTGCATGTGCCGTTGTTGACAACATGGGCACCACGGTAAGCGTTGGCAAAATAAAGGCGGTTGCCACTAGCAAATTAGCAAATTTTGAACGGTGGATTTTTTTGGTGTGATGCTTGTTCATTGTTATGCCCCTAATTCGATTCATCTTGTTTGGATTCTTCGATGAGAACCTGAATTTCTTCTGCATCCACCTTGTTGATCACTGTGATGGTTTTGGTCCTTTTCTTTTCGTCATCTTGTAGGAAAGACAAGAAATTCGTAGCCGCTGGTTTTTCGGATTTGTTGGCTGGTTTACCGCTTAAATCTGTTCCGGTAATCTCGCTGGTCTTTGCAGACAGGGCGTCTCCGGTACTTCTTAGCAGCAAGGATAGAGAACCCAGAGTTCTTGCAAGCGCCAAGCGCTGGGCACCATTAGTGTCTGTTTCCAGAGTTACAGATTTTGCAACTTGCGCAAGTTCGCTACGCTGGTTAGCTTTCTGATCAACCGTCAGAACCTTTACATTAGCCATAATAATACTGGCAGAAGGTTGGTCTGTTTTACGGTCCTCTCGGGTAAAAATGATATCCACACGATCGCCGGGCTGGATAAAACCGCCAACACCATCAACCATATTGACGGGGATAGTGACTGCGCGCATACCCTCTGAAATAAGACCTGCCAAACCGCCACGGCCACCTTTGCCGCTGAGTTTTGAGGCAAGAACCGGCTCGCCGGGCTCAATTGTCGCAAGAATTCTGCGCACCTTGTCGCCAGTAAGCTCTTTGGTGCTTGAAAAACTTCCCGCAGGACGATGTTCTGCAGGCCATGGAATTTCTTTAAGCATAGATGCTTTGAGAGGTTCGCCGAATTTTAGCTGTTTGCTTGCCACCACGATGGTTTTCATTTCCATCTTGGGTTCTGACGGTCTGTTACTCTCGATGGCGCTCAGACGCGCTTGCGTTTGCGTGTCGAGATAATCATTTCCGGCGTAATATGAAGTGGCACCAAAGGCTACTGCCAGACCACCCATAAGGATTAGTTTTCCACTCATCCGTATTCCCCATCGCGAATTCAGTTCTCGCCAAACTACTTGGAGGAAGTTTAGGTTTTGGCCGAAGCTTGGGTGGAATTTGTATAAAATTGGAAATATGCGCGGGTATCAAGGCGGGTGGTAAATATATAATTACCAGTATGTTGACTATTTAAACTGTTATTTTCACCACTTCAAATCAGCAGGCGAATCCGCTAGAGAGTTAAGTCCTGACACTGGAGGACAAGTTGAATAGTGCTCCAGGTTTCTCAATTTGGCGGTGGACGTGATGGCTGAACTTTTTACTCTTGAAAATTTTTTTACGCTGGCAATGTTGTTATTGCTGCAACTGGTTCTGGGCTTCGACAATTTACTCTACATTTCGATTGAATCGAAACGTGCACCTGCAGACAGGCAAAAATTCGTGCGTCGCTGGGGTATTTTGATTGCCATCGGTATGCGGATTGTTTTGTTGTTTGTTATTGTCAACGCAATTGAATTTTTTCAGGAAGAGCTGTTCACGCTGGACCTCGGTTATTTGTTCAAGGGAGTGTTTAACGGTCATTCATTGATCGTGCTGTTTGGTGGCGGGTTTATTATCTACACCGCGCTGAAAGAAATTACCCATTTGCTCTCAGTGCATGATCTTGAGCATGAGGGCGGGGGCAACGGGCGCACCGCATTTTCGGTCATCATGTGGATTGTGATCATGAATTTGGTGTTTTCATTCGATTCAATCCTGTCAGCGCTGGCGCTAACGGATGTCTTCTTGGTCATGGCTGCGGCCATTATATTGTCCGGGTTGGGGATGCTGGTGATGGCAGATCGGGTATCGGCGTTTCTTGAGAAGAACCGGATGTATGAGGTGCTTGGCTTATTCGTACTATTTATCGTTGGTATTATGTTGGTGTCGGAAGGTGGCCATCTGGCGCATATTAAACTGGCTGGAAATCCAGTGGAGCAGATGTCCAAATCTACTTTCTACTTCGTTCTCATCATTCTTATCGTTGTTGATGTGGTGCAAAGTCGCTACCAGAAAAAATTGATGGCGATGGGGGGGGCCGAAAAGAGAGCTAACCGAAGTTCTCATAAAGCCAGTTTGTAAAGTCTTTCATGACTTCATCTCGATTGATTTCGTTCAGGCACTCATGGCGGGTGTTGGAATAGATTTTCGCATTGATATTGGTATGCCCTGAATTCTGTAGAATTACTTCCAGATTTGTGGCGGCTTTTCCCATTGATGAACAAGGGTCATCTCCGCCGCCGCGAAGGTTTATTGGGAGGTCTGCCGGGATTTTTGCAACTGCCTCCGGCGCAGCGGTCCCTGCCAGTCCGTCCAGCAGGTCGATCCACAATCCAACGGTTACAGGAAACCCACATAAGGGGTCAGCCACATATTTATCGACTTCTGTCTCATCATGGGAGAGCCAGTCGAAATCCGTGCGATTTGGTTTGAATTTTTTGTTCCAGTCTTCGAATGTCAGCTTTTGTGCCACGATGCTGGGGACATCGGAGCCTTTGAACATGCGTTCTACCTTTAGTAATTGGCGCAGAAATCCGGGCATAAAACCTGTTTCAGAGCCGTTCCAGACTGCGAGCCCGTCAATTGTATCTGGATAGGACTGGGCATAGGCCAGAGCAATTGTTGCTCCCATGGAATGGCCGAAACAAATGACCGGGAGCCCCTCATGTTGCCGGCGGATGTGGGCGTTGACGAAGTTCACATCCTCAAGCACTTTTTGCCAACCGTCGTGTCTGGCAAAAGCGCCTAAAGGGGCATCCGCAATCTTGGTGTGACCATGGCCCCGTTGGTCATGTACATAGGCATGATAGCCGTGTTCGTTGAGAAAAGTACAAAAGCGTTCGTAACGTGCGCCATGTTCAGCCATGCCGTGACTAATCTGGACAATGCCCTTTGCCTCTCTTTTTGTCCGAGCCACGTAAAGATTTAGAATTGCGCCCGTTGAGGAGGTGATCTTTTCCGGTTTGAACATTGAATTGCCTTTTGTGCCCTAAATCTCGGCCAATGCGACCATTTCCTTGATCTCTGTTTCGGAAAAGCCCAGCGCAAGGCCGATGGCCCCAATTTGTGCGCTTTCTTTGTCGTCGATATCAAGGTCGCTGATTACCACGAGGTGGCAGGCCTGAATGATCTTCTGCTTCATTAAAGGGGAAATCTTGCTTTTGTTTTGGCCCAGAGAGCCAAGAATTTCTATCGGGCTGTTTAGCTCGGAAAGAATCTTTTCAACCTCTTCTTTGCTCATATTGATGCCGAACATTCTTGCGTGAATTTCACAAATTGTATCAATTTCGATGGCTTCGATTTTTCCGTCTGCACGCGCAATGATGCCCATGACTTGAATGAGCAGGCGCATCTCTATCTCGCCTTGTTTTATTTCATCAGTTTGTGGTTGGTCTAAGAATGCCCGAACCGTTCGATGGACGCGTACCAAGAATATCACCATTCCCAACAAAATGGCTATTTTGCCCAAATTGGATAGCCAAGGGCTGATATTGGGGAAAAGATACACAACGATTAAGCCGATGACAAAAAGAGCGGCGGCCAGATAATCTGAGTTGCGTTTTTGCATATGTTTTCCCGTTAAGTGCAAAGGTTGGAAGATTCGATGTTGCTCCAGCATATCTGTTAGATGCCATTTAGAACATGGTTAAGCTGAAATTTACTTTCCCGAGTTAAACAAATTTGGCTGCCATAGCGGAAGAACAGGGGATCCTTATGCCAAGTTTTACTTCATCACTTGCACCGCCAAAAGAGTTTGTCGGTGCAATAATGTTTATTGGCATTCCCAGTATCTTATATGGCTTGAGCTTACATATTAAATTATGGATGCTGGGTGCTGATGGCTATTCGATAGTTTCACACACTACGGTCTATTGGGATTTTAATAATCTATGGACGGGTGGACGTTTGGTGCTTGAAGGCAACATCAACGGGTTGTTTGATATGGAGATCTATCGATCTCAAATGGACCGACTTTTGGGGCAAGACGTACCTGATCAGGAGTGGAGCTATCCTCCGAGCATGTTGCTAATTGGTGTGCCTCTGGCATTGCTACCCATATTCTGGGCCTATTGGGTTTGGACCATAGGTACGATAATTTTGCTTCATATTGCGCTTCGTGCCTTTAAACTACGTCTATGGGTGCATCTCATCACATTGTTTTCACCGTTTGTTTTCCTGAATGCAATGTTTGGGCAAAATGGTACGTTTTTTGCGGCCCTCATGTTAGGTGGATTGATGTTGGCGCCCAAACGACCCATCATTGCGGGTGTGTTAATTGGCCTGATGACCATCAAACCTCATCTTGGAATTTTAATTCCGTTTTGTTTTATCGCCAGTCGCAATTGGATGGCCTTTGTTTCGGCTTCTGTTACGTCTGTTGCATTATTCCTGATCACGGGGGTTGCATTCGGCTTTGACGCGTGGGGTCAGTTTTTGCAATATACGCAGCCGATGATGAGCGACATCATGAATGCTGCTTACCCGCAAACCTATCAGAGCAATGCTGTGACGGTATTTGTTTTTTTGCGTATGTTGGGTGGAAATTTGATTGTGGCTTATGGCGTGCAAGCCCTTTTTTCCCTCGTCGGTATTGTCTGCGCGATCTGGTTGTGGCGACCGGCAAACGCAATTGAACATGTAGACCGGGTATGCCTTACCAGTGCGCTGGTTTTGTTGGCGACGCCCTACGGCTATACCTATGATATGGTTGGGTTGGGTGCGGCAATTGCGATTATTTGCAGTCGCTATTCTACGACAGTGCTGACGCCTTTGTTGGCTGTCGTATGGCTGCTTCCGTGTTATAATCATTTGCTCTTTGCGCATTTTTCTTTGGCGTTGGGTGCCGCGATGATGCTTGCGGCGGTATGCTTATTGTATCTGATAGTGAAAAAGTCTGAGAACAACCTCCTTTTATCCGCATAAATCCCACAATGAGTGGCTGGCTAAATCATGTTGGGCGTTGCTCATGGCGCACAATTCGCCTAAACACGCGCAAACGAGATTTCTTTTGTTGAGGATGCTTTCATGGCGCGACAATTTATTTACTACATGGCCGGACTTTCGAAAACCTATGGCACCAAAAAGGTGCTTGAGGACATCCATCTGCAATTCTACCCGGATGCGAAAATCGGTATTTTGGGGCCAAACGGTGCCGGTAAATCTACGGTTCTGCGCATCATGGCAGGCCTCGATAAGGAGTTCACAGGCGAGGCATGGCTGGCTGACGGTGCGACTTGCGGATATTTGCCTCAGGAACCAAAGCTCGACGAGAACAAGAGCGTCATGGAAAATGTGATGGAAGGGGTTTCTGAAAAGCAGGCCATCCTTGATCGTTACAATGAATTGATGATGAATTATTCCGAAGAGACTGCAGAAGAAGGCGCGAAACTTCAGGATGAGATTGACGCACAGAATTTATGGGATCTGGAAAGTCAGGTCGAAATGGCTATGGAGGCGCTGCGTTGTCCTCCGGGCGATAGCGCCGTTACCAATCTTTCCGGCGGTGAAATGCGCCGCGTTGCGCTTTGCCAATTACTGTTGTCACAGCCTGATTTGCTGCTGCTCGATGAACCTACCAACCATTTGGATGCGGAAACCATTGTCTGGCTTGAAAAGCATCTGCGCGAATATCCAGGTTCCGTATTGATGATCACGCATGATCGCTACTTCCTTGATAATGTTACCGGTTGGATTTTGGAACTCGACCGTGGACGCGGGATCCCTTACGAGGGCAATTATTCGGCTTATCTTGAAGCCAAAGCCAAACGGTTGAAACAGGAAGGCCGTGAAGATGCTGCGCGGCAAAAAGCAATTTCGCGCGAAAGCGAATGGATTGCTTCATCTCCTCAGGCACGTCAGACAAAATCAAAAGCACGTATTAAGGCCTATGATGAGTTGGTGAAAGCGGCCGCTGATCGAACTCCGGCTAATTCGCAAATCATCATTCCCGTTGGTGAGCGTCTTGGTAATGTGGTGATTGATGCTGAAAATATTTCAAAGTCATATGGCGACCGCCTGTTGATCGATGATTTGAGCTTCAAACTGCCACCTGGTGGTATTGTTGGTGTTATTGGGCCGAACGGTGCCGGTAAAACGACATTGTTTCGTATGATCACCGGTCAGGAACAGCCTGACAGTGGAGAAATCCGTATCGGCGATACTGTACATATGGGCTATGTGGATCAAAGCCGTGATAGTCTTGATCCGAAGAAATCCGTGTGGGAAGAAATTTCTGAAGGTGCTGAAATTATCAAACTCGGTGTCCATGAGATGAACAGCCGTGCTTATTGTTCGACTTTCAACTTTAAGGGCGGGGACCAACAACAACCGGTTGGAACTCTTTCCGGCGGTCAGCGTAACCGCGTGCATCTGGCAAAAATGCTGAAATCAAGCAGCAACGTTCTTTTGCTCGATGAACCAACCAATGATTTGGATACTGAAACTCTCGGCGCGCTCGAAGATGCGCTGGAAAGTTTTGCTGGTTGCGCTGTTATCATCTCGCATGATCGCATGTTTCTCGATCGGCTTGCGACCCACATCCTAGCCTTTGAAGGGGACAGTCATGTGGAATGGTTTGAAGGTAACTTTGAGGATTATGAGCAGGATAAAATCCGGCGTTTGGGGCCTGATTCAGTTAATCCAAAACGGGTGACCTATAAGCGTTTGACGCGGTAACGGGTTTGCCGAATTTGAGGCACGAAGATGATTAGTTTTAAAAATGTAAGCTTGGCCGCTGCTGCTGTGAGTAGCGCACTGTTTTTATGTCTTTTGTTTTTACCAGATCTAATTTTCTTCATTTTTGGTATTGAAGGTGGAGAGGTAGCGCGTCTTATGTCTCGGCGCGCAGCGATGCTTTTCCTTGGTCTGGCTACTATCAGCTATCTTGGTAGAGATGCTCCACATTCTGTACTGAGGCAGGCGGTATGCATGGGCATGGCGGCCTGCATGGCTGGATTAGCCATTGTTGGTATATTTGAATTTGTACGTGGATTTGCTGGAATTGGTATTTTTCTGGCCGTTGCCACCGAGATAGCATTTGCAACTGTGTTTGCGCGTATTTGGATGGAAAACGCGCGCTAAACCAATTCTTAAGTGTGTATCTCCAGACTATTTTTCGTCTGGAGATTGTTCGTTGTGCAGATTTAACGTGCCATTGAATGATATTCATCATTCGGCTGTTTATCGGTCGCAGCACTCATACGGTTTGACATGTTGTAGAAACTGGCGACCGCTGCAATGTCCCATATTTCGCGGTCGCTCCATCCTGCTTCGCGTAACAATTGGCGATCTGGATCGTCAATTTCTGCCGGGCGCACGGTGAGGGCATGGGAAAAATCGAGCATGGCGCGTTGTTTTTTGTCTAGCTCAGCTGTGCGGTAATTCATTACCAATTGTTCGCCTAAAATCGGGTTGCCTGACATTTTGCGCACGGCTGCACCATGTGCTGTGAGGCAATAATAGCAATGATTGGCAGAGGAGACGACGACTGCGATCATTTCTCGTTCCAATTTGGAGAGGCCGGAATCCCCGAGCATTAGATCATTATAGAAAGCGGTGAAGGCTTCAAATTTCGTGGAGTGCCATGCATAGGCTTGCAAAACGTTGGGTACAAAACCTAGTTTCTCGTCGCATACAGCCAGATATTTTTCCTGCCGTTCGGTGAGCGCTTCCTCTGATTTCGGCATGTCGAGGGCGACGATTGGTTTTTTTGACATTGTTGCAAATTCCAGTTTTTTTGTAATAATATTTAAGCGGCATCGGGCTAGAGAATCGGATATGTTTTTTTCTCGTCCACCACTTTGGAGCTTCCCATGATCAAAACTATTCCACCTAAAAAACTCAAAGGCAAGGTTGCAAATGTGCTTGCGGCAAAAGGGACCAATTTCGTTTCCGAGGCCGTGGATGAACTTGTTTTGAACTACAAAGGCGTTGAGGGTGACTTCCATGCTGGCCTCACCCGTGTATCGGGTGCGCGCGAGCCGTGGTATCAACGCGGCACAGAGATGCGGAATGAACGGCAGATTTCAATATTGAGTGTTGAAGAGCTCGACGAGATTGCGCCGGCTATGGGGCTTGATGAATTAAAGCCGGAATGGATTGGTGCCAATCTGGTTCTGGAAGGTGTTCCGAAATTGAGTTACTTGCCGCCTCGCAGCCTGCTGTTCTTTGAGGGAGGTGTGACCTTGCGAGTGGATGGATATAATGCGCCTTGTCGCATTGCTGGCGGCGCGATTGCAACCCATGCGGGCGTGGTTGAGGACGGGGATGATGCGACTGCTACCGATATGGCATTAAGCTTCAAGGATGCAGCGAAAATGAAACGCGGCTTGGTGGCATGGGTGGAGCGCGAAGGTGTTATCAAACCGGGTGAAGATTTTACCGTGCGCGTTTGGGAGCAGTGGATTTACGAATGAACGCACTTCAGACCACAATCTGAAAAGTGTTTTAGGTGACGCAGATTTTTTGTGCTTTTGTCATGGCCATCAACGCTTGAGCCGTGATGGGGAAAACTGATCTTGGGCTGCCTGCGGCGCACCATATTTCGCCGGATTCGAATAGCTTTTCATCAATGGCCGTTCTGATTGGTGTAATTGAACCCATTGGTGATACGCCGCCAATGGCAAAGCCGGTTTTAGCCCTCACATAATCCGCGCCACAGCGCTTTAACTTTTCGCCGATCAATCGGCCAACGCGTTTTTCATGTACGCGATTGGCACCGGAAACCAGAATGAGCCAAGGTTCGCCGGTTTCAGCACCCTCAAAAATCAGTGATTTTACGATCTGAGCCACATCGCATCCAACGGCCTCTGCTGCTTGTTCTGCGGTTTTGGTGGGTATGTCGTGATAGGTGATCTGGCCGGTATGGTTTTCTGCGGCGAGGGCCTCTGCAACGCGTTTTTCACTGGGCGTGATATCCGACATTTGGAACTTTCTGTGATGTGTTTCCTAATGTGATGTTACATAAAATTGGGGGACTCGAAACCGGAATCTTTCTGCCAATCAAGAACCGTGCGAAGATCGATATGACCGCTTCGCAGAAACTGGATTGCCAGCAATGCACCCGGAATGAAGTGTGTTCGCGCGACGAAGAACGGCATCACGCCATAGCCCTGATCTTAGCTCCCGCTGTGGGGAGGTAGGCGACAGATCACTCCATTGCGGAAAAAGGGCGGGCGTTCGTTCATTTGAGGAATGCCTAAGGGGGAATTGGCGACTGCCTGTGCTGCTTGAATCACATCTTCTACACCATCATTTGCACCGACTCCGCCTATCACGTAGCTCCATTTTCCCGGAGCGCGGAAGGCGATGGTGGTGGGATCGTCGCAAACGGCCATGCATTCGACCGGCTCGATTTTAATGTCAGGCAAGTCCGCGCTGGCTTCGCACAATTTTTCGTAGAGTTCACGGCTGGCTGTTTCCATGCACAAGGTGCAAACTTGAACGCAGACTTTGTAATCTGACTGTTCGGGCAGATTATTGTCTGCGTCCATTGTTTTTAATTCCTAGTCGCGTGGTGGAATATTTGGTGCAGCTTGTGACGCTGGACGATCAAGACATCTGGCGTGCCAATCGTTGACAGCTTTGAAATTATCCATTCCAACAATATCGGCGGCATCATAAAAGTCCGTCATGGTGCTGATCCATGGCCAAATCGCGATATCAGCGATGGAGTATTCATCGGCTACCATATATTTGCGAGATTTCAAATGGCCGTCTAGTACGCCAAGTAATCGGATTGATTCATCCCTGTAACGTTCAGCTGGGAATGGATGGTCGCATTTATCACCAACGAATTTATGGAAAAATCCGAACTGACCGAACATCGGACCAAGGCCACCCATTTGCCACATCAGCCATTGCAGGGTTTCGTATTTGGTGGCCGGATCACTGGGGAGCAGCTTCCCTGTTTTCTCGGCGAGGTAGATCACAATGGCGCCGGTCTCAAACAAGCCGACGGGTTTGCCGCCGGGGCCATTGGGGTCAAGGATTGCCGGGATTTTCCCGTTTGGATTGAGCGATTCAAACTCGGGAGATTTTTGGTCGTCCGTGCCAAAGCTCACGAGATGGGCTTCGTAAGGCAGGTTGATTTCTTCGAGCATGGCGGAGACTTTGACGCCGTTTGGTGTGGGTAGTGAATAGAGCTGGATAAGGTCCGGATTTTTCGCAGGCCATTTTTTAGTAATTTCGAAATTTGAAATATCGGTCATCGTGAAACCTTTTGTTTGATGTGCGGTCAGTTCAATTAGTTCACTTATGAATTAATATGGCTTTGCCAAGATGCAACGGGTCAGTTTATCCGTTTTTTTGATGGAATTTTTATAATTTATCGGTTGTTTATAGTTCTTAAAGGATATAAAGATATCTTTATATGAAAAACGAGGTGAGCAATTGCTTGATATAACCCGACTAAAACTAGACGAGACTGTTAGTCTGTTGCGCGCAGCTGGTGAACAGACTCGATTGCGGTTGTTGGTGCTTCTGTCAAATGGCGACCTTACGGTTTCAGAACTGATTGATATTCTGGGTCAATCCCAACCGCGAATTTCGCGTCATTTAAAACTATTGACTGAGGCTGGTCTGTTGGAACGTTATCAGGAAGGGGCCTGGGCCTATTTTCGGGCGACTGATAGTGGGCCTGCAGCAGCGCTGGTAAATGAACTTATTTCCCGTATGGACGGCAATGATCTGCAGGTTTTGCGTGATAGCGAACGGCTGGAAGAGCTGCGGGCGCGTCGTGCAGCCCGTGCGGCAGACTATTTTTCCAGTAACGCAGATAGCTGGGATCAAATTCGCTCGTTCCATGTGGATGACGCGCAAGTGGAAGCCACTATGCTTGATATGGTTGGCGGTGCACCTATTCAAAATATGCTTGATATTGGTACTGGCACAGGCAGAATTCTCGAACTATTTGCACCGCACTATGCCCATGGTGTTGGCCTCGATGGTAGCCGGGATATGCTGGCTGTGGCGCGGGCAAATCTCGATAAAGCAGGGCTGTCACGGGTTCAGACCCGTCAGGGCGATGTTTATATGCTGCCAATGGCGGGAGGCCGGTTCAATCTGGTTACCATTCATCAGGTGCTGCATTATCTCAATGACCCGGCAGCTGCTATCCGTGAAGCATCGAAAGCGCTTGCGCCTTCCGGACAAATGCTGATCGTGGATTTTGCACCGCATGATCTCGATATATTGCGCGATGAACATGCACATTTGCGGCTTGGTTTTTCAGATGAGCAAATTTGCTCATGGATGGAAGAGGCTGGGTTGGACGTGATCGAGACCCGGCAATTGAATGCTGTTTCTTCGGATGCTGATCATACTGTAAAAAATCTGACTGTGAGCCTTTGGCTTGCCCGCGACCAACGCCTGCAAACGGGCGACAATCAACCTGCAACATTTGCACCAAAGGGATAATCTCGATGACCCACACAAGACCACTCAAATCTTCCATTTCGCGCAGCACTTTGAAGGATGTCGATTTTAACGTGTCATTTGAATTTTTCCCGACATCGTCTGATGCGGCCGAGACCAGCCTTTGGAAATCCGTTCGTAGGCTTGAAAGCCTAAGTCCGAGCTTCGTTTCCATCACTTATGGTGCTGGCGGGTCAACGCGGGAACGCACCCACAAAACTATTTTGAAACTTATTAAAGAGACTGATCTGAAAGTAGCGGCCCATTTGACATGTGTTGATGCAAGCAAAGATGAAGTGGACAGCGTTGTTCGTGACTACTGGAATGCCGGTGTGAAGCATTTTGTGGCTTTGCGCGGTGATAGTCAGCATGACAACTCAAAAGGGCCCCAAACGGGATTTCAGGCTAATTCTGATGGTTATCAAAATGGCGCCGAGCTCGTTGCCGGGCTGAAAGCTTTTGGTGATTTTGATATTACGGTTTCGGCCTACCCGGAAAAACATCCAATGAGCCCTGATTTTGCGGTTGATATCGAATTGCTCAAACGCAAGGTTGATAATGGTGCAACACGCGCCATTACCCAGTTCTTTTTTGATAATGACGTTTATGAAGCCTATGTGGAGCGTGTTCGCAGCGCGGGTATTTTTATTCCGATCATTCCCGGTATTTTACCATTTCATAACTTCACAAAGCTTGAGAGTATTGCTGGGCGGTGTGGTGCCAGCGTGCCGGATTGGCTGGCTGAGCGCTTTGAAGGTCTGGAAAACGATAGAACAACCAGCAATCTGGTTGGGTGCGCCGTTGCGTCTGAACAGGTGATGGATTTGGTTAATCGCGGGGTATCTGATTTTCATTTTTATACAATGAATCAGGCTGATCTGGTTTATGCTATCTGCCGTCAGCTTGGTATGCGTGCAGAGGAAGAGCGTGCATCCAAAGCCGCGTAGAAAAAGGTGTCGGGCTGACTGAAAAATATCCACAGCCAGCCTAATGCCTTGAAGAAGGCAATACCTATCAAAGCCTAACCCGGGCAAGCAAGCTCGGGCAAGCTCGGGCAAGCTCGGGCCGCAGAGCGGAATTTTATCCGATCCAACCAAAGACTATCGCCATTACAAATATAAAAGCGGCGCACGCAATTATGTAGTTTGTGGTTCGTAAGATGTCCATGTGGGCCTCCTCAAGCGCATACTTCATCTGCTTACGTAAGGTATTCTAATATATATTTTCGATGGTGCAAGTATAAAGTTGATGCTGCGTTGCAGCAACTTGGCGCTGTTGAGCTCTCATATTGATAAGCATATGATATTTTGGCTAATTTTCTGGTCAGATGCAATACGATCTACTGTTAAGTGTTTACCTTAACAATGAAAATACCGCTATCGAGATCGGGTTTATGTTCCGTTTGCCCAGAATTTGCCGTATTTATAGCCGTTCTGCATATTACTTAATTTGCATATTACTTAACAAGTAATGGATATATTCGTTGTGTTGTGGACGAAGATAGTTTGGATGTTAAAAATGAATACGATTTTAATTCTTGCACGGAAAGTTCTTCTGAGTGCTGGCGTTTTGGCATTGCTGCATGGTTGCACGACCGTAGATTTGTTGTCGGGCAGCAAAACTGTAAAAGCTGATGCATCAATTGTTACTGTTCGCCTCAACGTGAGTGATGCCCTGCGGAAAATTTCTGGAGTTCGGTCACGTCACGGCCTTGGCGCGATTTCAGCGGACCCCCGCTTGATGAAAGCTGCCAATAATCACGCAAAATACCTCGGACGTACGGGGAAGTTTGGGCACGAATTCGGGCCATCCACGCGCTTTAAAAAGCGTATATTTGATGTGGGCTTTAAACAATCTGCTGGGGAAAATATTGGTGTGGGATATCGCAGCATTGATGCAGCAATTACTGGTTGGATGAATTCACCCAAGCATCGCAAAATCATGCTCAAGCGTAAATTTTCGGTAGGTGGTATTGCTTTGAAGCGTAATACATCAGGTAAAAACCCGCGATATACCTATTACTGGGTGTTGATTATGGGATCAGGCGGCAGCAGCATGAGGGTGCAGGCAGCTTCAATATAAGATTGGAATATCCGGCTTAGGCCCGATTTTCCAAGGTCTTATTTTCCATTACCTTATGAAGTACGTCCAGATCAATCAGTCCAATTTTGGTTAAACGCAAATATAAGCTGACCCCTTCGAGGCCGCTTTGCTCTAACTCGGCTACAAGTTTTTGCAGTTCATTAAATTGGGTAAGTCTTGGTTTTGGATTTTGCATGCTACTTTTCTACTATACTAGTTTGAACAATCAAGGCGTCCAGGACATTCATCTGAGATGTTGGTTAAAGATTGGTTACCATTAAAGTTTCAATCTTCAATGTTTCATAAACCACTTTCACTTAAAATTTCTGAGATTGAAGGCGTTGTTGCCTTTTAGAACTCATGCACTGCTGATAGCGGTTAAGGAGAAAAAGATGTTTCGCGTATTTACTCCATTTGCACAGTTTATGTTTATTGCCTTTTTCGCAGGATTGTTTTTTACAGGTCCGGCGGCGTCTGTTGAGGTTTATTTCTTCAAAGGGGCGGGTGATTTTTCGTTTATTAATAAGGATCTGCATTTTTCCCGTGGCCTTGAACGCATGGCAGATGCCTTGAACAAGGAGGGCATTCATGCCGAGGTGCGCCGTTTTGGTGCTACCGCAGACGCATTGCGCAGCATTCGTGCCCGCAAACCTCAAAGTGTTGCCTTTGTTGGCCATTCCATGGGCGCTCTTGCATCCATGAATATGGCCAAACGGATGAAAGAATTGGGCATTCGGGTAGCCTATGTGGGGACGATTGATATTCCAGGACCAATTGGAACGGCTGGAAAAAATGTTGAATGGGCTGAGAATTATTTTTCCATTTTTCCCGTATACGGCAAACTAACCAACGCAAAGACCCATCCAAAGGCCAAGAACGTCTATGTGTTTGGACAAATTCATACGACAATGGATGATTCCAAAAAAGTACGTCACGGAGTTCTGGCAGCCATCCGCGAAATTGATCGGGTGGAGCGCGAAGCCCTTGGGGTATCTGATGAACCATTGTTGGTTGAGCGGAAAGTTTCAAAGGTTGCGCCTGTGGTCGTTGCACAGGCCAAACCGCGAAAACGTTTGTTGAAAATTGACGAAGACCCTGATGAGGTTTGGGATAAGGAGGCACTTGCTGACCGGATGATGGTTACAAGGGTGGCTCTGGCACCGATAAAACCCAAAAAGCGATTGCTGAAAATCGACGAAGTCGACCCGAATGCCAATAATCGTAAAAGCGTAATTTCGAGCAATCTCAGTCAATTTGCGAGTGTGGCTCCTGCGCGCCCTTTGGTTGAGAAACAAGTGCTGCAAGCTCCTCCTATTATTGCTTCATCGAATGATTTTGCGCCAATTAATCTGTTGGCAGCGCCTCGGGTGAGTGCACCGCAGCCTGCGGTTAGGGCGCAAAGGTCAAAAATCGATCGCATTCATACCGGCAGTATTCGCAAGGCAAAGCCCAACCGGACGATTGATATTAGTAATCTCACCCGACGAGGCAAAAGGGTGATCGGGAAAGTAACCGCTTTCTTTAAACGTCAGCGTAGAGCGCTTAAATCACGTTTTAATTAGAGTTTTCCAAATGCACCGCCGGCGGGAGTTGTTACAATGACAGCCTCGCCGGGGTAAACCGTTGTCTGATCGCAAAATTCAAGTTCTTCGAGCGTGCCGTCCTTACGGCGGATTTCTGTTTTTCCGACCTTGCCTGCACCGCCACCATTGATACCGGCAGGGCCGCGTTTGCGGTGGCTGGATAGAATGGCGCATTCCATTTCCTCCAGAAAACGCAAGCGGCGTATGGTGCCGTCACCGCCGTTGAATTTTCCAATTCCGCCGGAATTTGCACGGATCGAGAATTCTTCGACCACGATGGGGAAACGCATCTCCAGAATTTCCGGATCAGTCATTCTGGTATTGGTCATATGCACATGCACTGCGTCGGTGCCGGCAAAACCCTCGCCACTGTTCATTTGGCCAGCGGGCGAGCCGCTGCAAATGGTTTCATAGTTCTGGTAACGCTCATTGCCATAGGTGAGATTGTTCATGGTGCCTTGGCAATTAGCGATTGAGCCGAGGGCCTGAAGCAGGCAATTGGTCACTTGCTGGCTGGTTTCGGTATTACCCGCGATTACCGCTGAAGGGTATTGCGGCTTCAGCATGGAGCCTTCCGGTATGATGATGTGGATGGGTTTCAAACACCCTGCATTAATCGGGATATTGGCCTCTACCATCAGGCGGAAAACATAGAGAACGGCTGCTCTGGAAACCGGTTCGGGCGCATTGAAATTGTTTTTCCATGCTTTCGATGTGCCGGTAAAATCGACGGTTGCTTCGCGTTTTTTCTTATCGACGCTGATTTTTACACAGATCACCTGACCTGTATCGGTTTCATAGGTTGCTTCGCAATCTTCCAGTGCATCGATGACGCGGCGTACGCTTTCTTCGGCGTTATCCTGCACGTGGCCCATATAGGCGTGGACCGTATCGAGGCTGAAATGGTCGACCATTCTTCGAAGTTCGGCAATGCCTTTTTCGTTTGCCGCAACCTGGGCGCGGATATCAGCCATGTTTTGCGTTGGATTACGGGCGGGCCATGGATGGTTTGTCAGAAGTTCCAACATGCCTTCTTCCTGAAACACGCCTGCATCGACCAGCTTGAAATTATCGATGAGGACACCTTCTTCATCCACATGGGTGGCGCGTGGGGTAGCACTGCCCGGTGCCATGCCGCCAATATCTGCGTGGTGGCCGCGGGAGGCGACGAAAAACAGCAGTTTTTCGTCTGCATCGTCAAAAACTGGGGTAACTACGGTCAGATCGGGCAAATGGGTGCCCCCATTATAGGGCGCATTGAGGAGGAATACGTCGCCGGGAAAGATATTTCCCTTGTTCAAAGCGACAATAGTTTCGACTGAGCGATCCATACTGCCGAGATGCACGGGCATGTGTGGGGCGTTTGCGACAAGGGATCCGTCGCTTGAAAATACCGCGCAGGAGAAATCGAGGCGCTCTTTGATATTGACCGAATAGGCGGTGTTTTGCAGGGTGACGCCCATTTGTTCAGCAATCGACATGAACAAATTGTTGAACACTTCCAGCATTACCGGATCTGCCTTGGTGCCGACCGCTGCTGTGCGATCAAGAGCATAGGCGCGTTCCATGACGATGTGGCTGCGAGCGTTGATTGAAGCACGCCAGCCCGGTTCTACCACAATGGTTTGGTGGGGTTCGATGATCAGGGCAGGGCCTGTAATGCTGTTTCCAGGCGAAAGGGTGTCACGCATGTGGATGCCGGCATCATGCCATTCTCCTACAGAGAAAATTGGTGTGGTTTCTGATGCTGGCAATTCCCGATCGTCCAGAGCAGCTTCGGGCTCAGGAATATCTGCGCCACCGCCAACCGCTTCGACTTCGATCGCTTCAACGATCAGGGTCTTGTTTTCAAAGATAAAGCCGAATTGTTTTTTGTGCCCGTCTTCGAAAGCATCAATCATGGATTGGCGCGATGCCATTGGTACGGATATGGGTGTGTCTGTGCCGTCATAACGAATATGAACACGGCAAAATGTGCTTATTTCTGAATCGGTTATGTCTTGTTCTTTAAGTTCTGATTCAGCTTCTCGCTGGAGTGCTGCCTCAACTTTTTTAAGGGTTGGTTCAATGTCATTGGATAATTTGATAATCAAAGCTTTGGTGCGATTTGCGCGAACTCTTGCAAGGCCCATTCCGTAGGCTGATAGAATGCCGGAGAACGGATGCACAAGCACGGTTTCCATACCTAGAGAATCTGCCACGGCACAAGCATGCTGACCACCGGCGCCGCCGAAACAGTTCAATACGTATTCGGTTACGTCATAGCCGCGCTGGACGGAGATTTTTTTGATGGCATTGGCCATGTTTTCAACAGCAATTTTTAAGAAACCATCGGCGATATCTTCTGGTGTGGTTTCGCCAATTTTATTGGCCATGGTCAAAAATTGTTCTTTTACTACGTTTGTGTCGAGCTTTTCGTCTTGATTTGGTCCAAAGATTGCTGGAAAAAATTCAGGCTTCAGCTTACCTACCATGACATTGGCATCGGTTACTGCAAGTGTACCGCCGCGTCTGTAACATGCAGGTCCGGGGTTGGCTCCGGCGCTTTCCGGACCAGCCTGAAAGCGGCCGTCATGATAAGTCAGCAAAGAGCCGCCGCCGGCAGCCACCGTATGAATACGCATCATGGGTGCACGCATTCTGACGCCTGCAACTTCGGTTTCAAAGGTGCGCTCAAGTTCGCCAAAAAAGTGAGAGACATCAGTAGATGTGCCGCCCATGTCAAAGCCGATCATTTTATCATATCCGGCCAGTTGTGCGGTTTCTATCGCACCGACAACGCCACCTGCCGGACCAGACAAAATTGCATCCTTGCCCTGAAACAGTTTGGCGGCTGTGAGGCCACCAGAGGACATCATAAACATCAGTTTTGGGCCTTCGCCGCCTTCATTTATGCCCAATTCATCAGCGATTTGCTCCACATAACGCCTCAATATCGGCGAGAGATAAGCGTCTACTACGGTGGTGTCACCGCGTCCGACCAGCTTAACCAAAGGGGAGACTTCGTGGCTGACGGAGACTTGCGAAAAGCCTATTTCCCGTGCAATTTTTGCCGCAATTTTTTCATGGTCCTGATATTTCCATGCGTGCATGAAGGCAATCGCGATACTATTATAGCCGCGCTTATGGAGTTCAAGCATGGCCGCTTTAAGGGTTGCTTCATCTAGGTGTTTTTCGACAGTTCCATCGACCAAAATGCGCTCATCTACTTCGGTTACACTGGAATATAGCTGTTGCGGCAGGATGATTTCCTTGGCGAAAATATCGGGTCTTGATTGATAACCAATGCGCAAGCCATCGCGAAAACCTTTGGTGATTATCAGGGCTGTGTCCTCGCCTTTGCGTTCAAGCAAAGCATTGGTGGCAACGGTTGTACCCATTTTTACGGTGTCTATCTTTTCAGATGGAACAGCTTCGCCGGCCTTCACTTCCAAAAGGTCACGTATCCCTTGAACAGCTGCATCGCGATAGGCTTCATGGTTTTCTGAAAGTAGTTTATGGGCATGCAGTTTGCCGGCTGGGTCACGCCCGACGATATCTGTAAATGTACCGCCACGGTCAATCCAGAAATCCCATTTTTTTTGTTTGGTCATATGAATATCCAATAACTTTGAATATTCAATTGGCACTTGTTTTTGTCTACGTGCAAGATGTGTCTGCTGTTTTACGCAAAAACTGACTTTGGCTTACCAACCATTAACTTGTTGGCGTCTATAATAGTATAGCCGAGCCATAGTCATGAAGACAATGGACAAAGTATTTCGCGAGTATATTAGGGTTGACCAGATGGATATGGGTAATACCGAGGAAGAACGAAGACATACGGAAAATCAGGTAACCAATCGTACTGAAGGCCATGTAATCAAATGTGACGGGGAGCAGGCGATTCTTGCTGCCTATATTGATCCAAGCATCGCGCATATGGAGAATTACTGGACTGTCGGACAGATTATATCGATAAGCGTGGGAAAAAACCGTGTAATCGGTATGGCGCACAAAGTTGATTTGCCAAAAAATGACTGGACCAAGGGTGGTGGAAACCTTGTTCATATCCATGTGGAACTTGTAGGTGAAATTCAGGTCGATGATAACGGCGAGGCAAGTTTTAATTCCGGTATCGCCAGCTACCCGCAAATGGGATGTGCTGGACACCGTATTCGTTCTGAGGACTTGAGTACGGTTTATAAAACCCAATCATCTAACCTGATCAGAATCGGTAATCTGACGCAGGATGCGGAAGTATCAGCCGAGATTGATGTCGATAAATTATTGTCCCGACATTTTGCCGTCGTGGGAACAACCGGTGTGGGTAAATCCACCTCGGTGACGCTTATGCTGCGAAAAATCGTTGAAAGCCGTCCAGATATTCGGGTGCTGCTGCTCGATCCTCATAATGAATTTTCCTCTGCTTTTCCGGACAATTCCATAACAATGGATTCGTCGAATCTCGATTTGCCATTCTGGTTGTTTAAACTGGAAGAACTTGCGGAAGTTATTTTTCGTGGTCAGCAGGGTCTGGAAGTAGAATATGAGCTGCTGCGGGACATTATTCCGCAAGCAAAGGAAATCTATAAAGAAGAAAAAAATAACGCCAACAAGTCGCTGGTAAAGCGCGGTACTGAAAAAAGTGCGATTTCGGCGGATACGCCCATTCCTTATCGCATGGTCGATTTGTTGTCGTTGATTGATGATCGGCTTGGTCTTTTGGAGGGAAGAGCTGAAAAACCCATACTGAAAGCACTGCAAGCGAGAATATTGTCGATTGTTCAAGATCAACGTTTCAGATTTATGTTTGATGTGAACGGCAACGGTGGGGATACTCTTCAGGAAATTGTCTCCAATATCTTCCGCGTACCTCAAAACGGTAAACCAATATGCGTGTTTGAACTTTCAGGCTTGCCATCAGAGGTGTTGAATTCGGTGGTGTCGGTTATGTGTCGCATGGCTTTTGATCTGGCGCTCTCCAGTGATGGAGCGATACAAACGCTGGTAGTCTGCGAGGAAGCGCATCGTTATATTCCTGCGGACAGTGGTTCTGGCTTTTGGCCGACGCGACAAGCAATTGCACGGATTGCCAAGGAAGGCCGGAAATACGGCGTTTATCTGGGTATTATTACCCAGCGTCCCGGTGAACTTGATCCGACAATTTTATCCCAGTGCAATACAATTTTCGCCATGCGTCTGGGTAACCAGAAAGACCAAGAAATTATTCGCGATGCGGTGACAAATGGCGCGAAAAGCACCATCAGTTTTCTTTCGTCCATTGCAAACCGTGAGTGTATCGCCTTTGGTGAGGCATTGCACACGCCTATGCGGCTGACGTTTGAAACTATGGCAGCAAAAGACCTTCCAGGGGCCCACATTTATGAGCAGCAGGAGGCGGTTAGATCCGGTAGGGATATTTCAGTTGCATCGGTCATTCGAAAAATGCGCAATGAATCCCGCAGGTCTGTCGAAGATGGTGGAATTCAGAGCGGAAATGAACATGGTGTACCGAAAAATGAGCATGTTGCACCGAAAGCTCCAGAGGAATACATGCCGTCCATGGCGCCAGTAATGTCAACTCCGCCTCAACCTGTGGCGGCCAGCCAGTCTATTGAGGCAAATACGGCCGCAAGCGAGCGACTGAACCGCCCTTTGTCGGCAGAACATGAACCTGTGGCCGCAGACAGCAATGCTGGAAAGCCAGTTCTTCAGGGAGCCAGAGGTTTGATTAATGCGTTTCGCTCGAAAAAATGATTACACACCTATAAGAAGCTGTTCTTTGTAATTTATAGATGCAGTTGGGATCTATTCCCATCGATTAATCCTTCGAAATTTCGATGGAGTGTAGTTGTGCGCTCTGAAGGTACATTTTATCTATTCGTTCAGGTTACCTGACGCGAGTGATGTTTTTGCAACAGTTTGTTTTTGACCTGATTTATAGAGAATTTATCGGGGCATAGGTGTTGTCATATTGTCTGATTTCGTTAAACATGAGTTTTGTAGTCCAATTTAAAAACTTGTTTGACTGGAGGTCAGCACAATGAATTTGAAGAGCCTTCTTTTGGGTTCCACAGCGATATTTGTTGCAGCATCAACGGCACAGGCAGCCGACGCAATACTCGTCGAGCCGGAGCCAGTGGAATATGTACGCGTCTGCGATGCGTATGGTAGCGGTTTTTTCTTTCTCCCAGGGACTGAAACCTGCATGAAACTTAGTGGCTATGTCCGCTCAACCTACAAACATAACACGACCACAAACGGTGGTATCAAAGATCCAGACCATGCTTCGTGGACCTATCGTGGTCGTTTGAATATAGATGTTCGCAATGAAACGGATTGGGGAACGCTTCGTTCCGAGCTTCGTCTTCAAGGTGGCAGTGCACCAGGTGGCGGTGACGCAAATGTTGGTCTTGATCGTGCTTTGATCAGCTTTGCTGGTTTCCGTGTTGGCTATTCCTTTACTTACTGGGAAACGGCTCATGGCAGTGCTGTCGGTAGCCTGGCGATTGAAGACGGAATGTATAATTCTGATCAGGCAATTTTCTTTGATTATACCTATGCAGTTGATGGTTTTGCGTTGACTGTTGGTGTCCAGGATTCAACCGGAACTGTGAATGATTCTGAAAACCCTGATTTATATGTCGGCGGAAAATATACCGGCGATTGGGGCTGGGTCGCAGCAACTTATATCTATGATCAAAATGGCGTAGATTTCAGTACGGGTCTGGCTACAGGTGCAGGTGCCTGGAAAGCTTCCACAAGACTTGAAAATATTGGTGATTCTGGCTGGAATTTTGGTGCCTGGTATATGAGCGATGGTGATGATGCTTCCAGCTATGTTACCGGTGGTTATGGTGCCACAGCTGCGCTCGTTGATTACCAATGGGGCGTTGTGCTTGATGGAGCCTTAAGTGACGACATTACTGGCTATGTTCTCTATTCAGCAGCGGAAGCGATTGGGTCGAGCACAACTTATATCGATACCACGCATTTGGCTGTTGGCGTAGTTTGGGCACCCATTGAAGGGCTGGGACTCCAAATTGAATATTATGCAAATGAATCAGACTTTGTTCTGGCAGCCAGTGATACCGATACTGATGGTGTTATCGTTCGCGCTATTCGTTCCTGGTAGTTGCTGATTTTTCGGATTTGCTAATAAAAAAGGCCCGGTCTGGTGATCAGGCCTTTTGCTTGTTGGGATTGTATCTTAATGCTTCCGCGTCAAAGCCACAATTGCTGTTGCAATAGTTGCTGCGTCAATGGTTTCAATTAACCTCAGCGCTGATACGGTCAATGGGAGATTTGGCGAGGCTAATATATTTTGTTTCATAATGTGGTGGTATCACCCATTTTTCCGCTGTTGCAAATAAGGGACCTTCTCATTTAGAGGTAATTTGAAAACTGGCCCGCTGCTTTTCAGATTGTGCTCTAGGAAGGACTCGCATAAAGGAAAGCTATGTCAATTTGGGTTCGCATTGGAGAGTTTTTATCTCAGGTTACCACGGAGGCTTTTTCCTCGGTGATGGACGGGGTGCGTACTGTATTTGCCGGTGACCCAGAGACGCGGCGCCAGGTAGGTTTTTCCATCGCGATGATTGCACTGTCGGCAAAGATGGCAAAGGCCGATGGTGTCGTTACGCAGGACGAGGTTGATGCTTTTCGGGAGCTGTTTGCCATTCCTGATGATGAGGCCAAGAACGTTGCGCGTCTCTTTAACTTGGCCAAGCAGGATGTGGCGGGATATCACTCATATGCGGATCGGGTAAAAAGACTGTTTCCCGATGATAATGTGATTTTGGTCAATGTCATGGATGGGTTATTCCATATCGCTAAAGCTGATGGTCTCATTCATAATAATGAGATGTTGTTTCTTGATGATGTGGCAGGGATATTTGACCTTCCGGATCGCGCATATGAAAGCATCAAGTCACGCCATTTGGAGCCGGAAGAGGGGGATCCCTATCTTCAACTGGGTGCATCAAAGGAATGGGATAAGGACCAGCTCAAGCGCCACTATCGCAATTTGGTGGTTGAGAATCACCCTGATAAGCTTATGGCGCAAGGTGTGCCGAAGGAATTTTTAGCGATTGCCAATGACCGTCTTGCTGGAATTAACCGAGCATGGGATGTGATCAAGCGGGAGCGAGGCATTTGAACTTTTCAACAGATACGGTCTGTTCATGCGATATTCGCCCGGCCACAAATTTTGGCCCCCGTGCCGATGGCAAAGCTATTGATTTGCTGATCATGCATTACACTGGAATGGAAAGTGGTGATGCGGCGCTGGACTGGCTTTGTCGGGAAGAGAGCGGTGTCTCCTGTCATTATTTTGTATTTGAAGACGGAAAAACCGTGCAAATGGTACCTGAAAAACATCGCGCATGGCATGCGGGCGAATCGTTTTGGCGCGGGGAAAGTGATATAAATTCGTGTTCTGTCGGTATTGAAATTGTTAATCCCGGCCACGAATTTGGGTATTGCGAATTCCCCGATGCGCAAATTTTGGCGGTGATGGCGCTGTCTCTTTATATCATCGAGCGCAATGGAATTCGTTCGGAAAATGTTTTGGCCCATTCAGATATCGCGCCGGGACGTAAAACAGATCCTGGTGAACTATTTCCGTGGGCGCGCCTTCATGAAGCAGGAATTGGCCACTACATTGAGCCGGAGCCGATTGGTGGAGGGCGATTTTTCCAGCTTGGCGATGATGGTGAACCCATTGAAGCACTGCAATCGATGCTGGCGCTCTATGGTTATGGTATTGCAATATCGGGCGTTTATGATGAAAAAACCCGCGATGTTGTCGCTGCGTTTCAACGCCATTTCCGTGCAGGAAAAGTTGACGGAATTGCGGATGTTTCAACCATCACCACTCTGCACCGTCTCTTGGCTGCACTGACTTGATTACCAAACATGGTTAACGAATCGTAACAATTTGAAATATTTATTGTATTTCGATTGTCAATTAGTTTGGTTATTTATCCCCAGTAAATTTTAATTGTGTGACCGACATGATGGCGGTCAGGGGTGTATTGGTAATGAGAGTATGTAGTTTTGTTGCGTTGGTTCTAATCGTATCGTTTGGACTGACGGGTTGTAAGTTTCAGAGCGGATCATCGTCTCATGGTGGACTTGATTGGTTGAGTTCTGCGTCATTGAGCAAGTATGTAGAGAAAAACAAGGCTTCGGTGAAGTCTTCAAAAAAATTAGTGAAAAGCAGCCATAAGCGCGGTCGTGCAAGCTCTGTGAAGAGCGGCAAGAAAAATAAAGCTGTTGCAGGTCGCGGCAAGCTTCATGGGCAGATCGCCCGATATGCAAGAGCCGAGGGCGTGCCTGTGGCACTGGCTCATGCGGTTATCAAAGTGGAAAGCAATTACCGGGTGAATGCGAGGGGAAGTGTGGGCGAGATCGGACTGATGCAAATCAGGCTGCAGACCGCCCGCTTAATGGGCTATCGTGGCAGCGCCAAAAACCTTTACAACCCTTCTGTGAACCTGAAATGGGGTATGAAATATCTTGGCAAAGCGCGCAAACTTGCAGGAGGCAATATGTGCGGTACGATCTTGCGTTACAACGCAGGCCATGGTGCCAAGCGGATGAATAAAGTTAGCGCCAGCTATTGTGGCAAAATCAAAAGCATCCTGAGAGCTTAACCGATTTTGGGTGACTAACGGTTACCCAATATGCTTTTTTAAGAAGCTTGAAACCGCGGCAGTCACACTGTTGCGGTTTTTTTCTGAGCCCATTTTTGTGTTGATTGTGAAGTGATTGTAATTCCGAGAGCCGTCAAAATGGGTAACATTGCTGCCTTCACGCTTAAGCGCGTTGGCAAAGTTTATTGATATCTTGTCGCGATTTTTGCCGCCTGACCACGCTACCAAAATAGGCGGGTGCTCCTTTAATCCTGCGTAGGAAATGGGCGACCAGCTGGACCAGAATTTTCGCTTGGAGAATGGTTTTGCATAAAGAAGCGGCAAACGGCCGTTGTTTATTTTCGCCAGGAACGGCAAATCATAAGCTCTCGTATCATTGCAAATTAGCGCGTTGATTGTGCCAGTCGATCCGGTAAGAGCTGCTAATGCGGCCAGATGGCACCCGGCGGAATGGCCCATTAATGCAATTCTGTTTGAATCTCCGCCTATGCGGGATGCGTTTTTTCTTACCCAGTTTACGGCTTGCCCGATTTGCAGAGATTGGGTCTGGGCGTTGGCACGGGGGTAGAGCGTGTAGCCTACCGAGATGAAAATATAGCCGAGTTGGGTGAAATACGCAGCCTTTGATCCCACGGTATCTTTGCTGCCAGCCAACCATGCGCCGCCGTGAACATAGATTAATATTGGTGCGGAAGGCCTGTTTGTCGGGAATATATCCAGCCTGTTTGCGCCATAGCTTACGCTGCGTTTAGCGGCAAAGGCTTCATCTGCTACGCCGAACGGGAGAAGGGCGGAGCCTGCAACGAGGGCGGAGGATTGAATGAAGTGTCGGCGTGTAGGCATTTTGAGCCTCGCATCTGGTTCAATTATTGGCGTTAATTGTAGGAAGTGGCCGTTAATTTCAGGTTAAGTATAGCATTGACCCGGTTCAATCTAAACCCTATTAAAATTTAGCCAGCTGGCTGGGTGATTGCTGTTGCGATTTTCGAAAGAAAGCAATGGAGGAAAGTCCGGGCTCCATGGAAACACGATGCCGGGTAACGCCCGGCTGGGAAGGCTTTAGCCAACTCAAGGGAAAGTGCCGCAGAAAATATACCGCCGTTTACGGTAAGGGTGAAATGGTGGGGTAAGAGCCCACCGCGCGTGCCAGTAATGGCCGTGGCATGGTAAACCCCATCGGGAGCAATACCGAATAGGGATAGCGCGAAGCAGAAATGCTTTTGTTGGTTTCCAGACCAGCTATCCGGGTAGGTAGCGTGAGGTGGCTGGTAACAGTCATCCCAGATGAATAATCACCGCGTCTGAATTGGGCTTGCCCGGTTCGGGCCGTACAGAACCCGGCTTACAGGCCGGCTGGCATTAAATTAGTTCGCGGGGCTTCGCTAGCCCTGTGGGCAAGCTTTGTTTTCTCTCACGGCACCAAGCTTTGCTTGGGCCTGCGAGGCGCGGCGCATTAGCGCCGGGCAGCTCTTCGCTGCCCTGAACGCGAGATTTGAGCAAGGGTGAATCACGGGAAATTGTGATGCGTGTTATGGCTTTGATGAGTAAGTTTATGGTCTCATCTGCTTTGGAGGCTTTTATGATTTTGAAATTTGTTCGGATGGCTTTGTTGGCCTTTGCTGTTGGTTTGTTGTCGGTTGGCAATTTGTTTGCCGGTGCGCTCAATCTTGATGCTGACGGTTTGGCGATCGAGGGACATGATCCTGTTGCTTATTTTACTCAGAATGCTGCGGTTATGGGATCTGCAAAGATGTCGGTGATGCATGAGGGGGCGAAATACTATTTCTCCTCGACGGAAAATAAGAAAATGTTTGAAGCTAGCCCTGCAAAATATCTGCCTGCCTATGGCGGGTTTTGCGCTTTTGCGGTTTCGAGGGGTGCTACCTCGTCGGTGGAGCCAGATAAGTTTACCGTCGTGAAGGGCAAGCTCTATCTGAATTATAGCGGCAATGTTCAAACGGTTTGGCGCGAGGACGTGCCGGGGAATATTTCC